>JBBRRC010000001.1:0-211077 GCA_038225385.1 Sphingomonadales bacterium
GACAAAGGAAAATACGGCTCAATCCGGCGCATCTGCGCCTCCGACAACCAGATCAGATCACTCATGGCAGCGCCTCCTTGCGCCGCCATTGAATCAACCAATCCGCATCCCTGCAAGCTATTTAACAGGTCCTGAGCCTAAAGGTTCTCAACGCGATCTTTCGAAGCGTTAAAGAGAACCTTCTATGACCGAGGATACGGATACGGTCGAACTCTTCTTGCTGAAATGTGCCTCAGTAAAGCTGGCTGTCGATGCAGCGAACCCCAATCCCAACGTTAGCCGTTCAATCGCTGATGAGGATGCTTCAGTTAAGGCATCGGTGTCGCAATTCTCTGCGGACGTGCGCGACAATGCGCTTATGATGGCGGAGCATTACAAACTTTTTTACATGCTGGAGAACGACATTCGGCGCCTGATTGACGATACGCTGGCGGAGCACAACCAAGGCCCAGATTGGTGGGATTCCTATGCTCCTGACAGTGCAAAAGCAGAATACAAGAGCAACCTGCAGAGAGAGCAAGAAGCCGGTTTCACGCCCCGATCTGATAATCCATTGGACTATTTAACGTTCGGGCAGTTGGGTGATATTATACGAGCAAACTATGCCTTATTTGGCGGGATTCTCAGCAATCAAAAGGCAATGGGAAGAGTAATGTTCTCGCTCAATAATTTACGTGGCCCAATTGCGCACTGTGGTATTCTCGCAGAAGATGAGGTCGATCGCCTTAAGCTGACTGTCAAAGACTGGTTTCGTCTGCTCGAAGGACCAAAATAACAGGTGGATACATTGACCAGATCTCAAAAAGCTAACCGTTCAATAGCGGCCAAATCTGAGCCATTCGAGGTGCTGTCCCGTCAACGACCACTTTCATGGATCGACCTTCTGAAGGCGGCCTGGCGGCTATCGGCATAGTTGCAGTCGCTGAGTATGGTCAGTCGGACGACTTTTGGATGTCGGGTTTTGGCGAAGAACCTGCGGGTACACACGTCGCGCGTGAGCGGTGGAATTGCCCCATCTGCCGAAAGAGGGCGACGGGAGGACAACGATATTCGGGAAGGTCCAGTTTCAGGTAGCATCCCTGCCCTGTTGGACGGCGGAATATAGGCCGACTGCCCTCATTCCCGATCAAGCATCGATCGCTTCTTCATCCACTCGCGCGGCATTTTCCTGGATGAAGTTGAAACGGTGCTCGGGGTTCTTGCCCATCAGCCGCTCGACCAGGTCGCGAACGCCCGCGCGTCCTTCATATTCCTGGGGCAGCGTCACGCGCAGCAGCGTCCGCGATTTCGGGTCCATCGTCGTTTCGCGCAGTTGCGACGGGTTCATCTCCCCCAATCCCTTGAACCGCGCGACATCGACCTTTTTGCCGGCGAATATCGTCGCCTCGATCCGGGCGCGGTCGGCTTCGTCCTGAGCGTAGACCGATTTCGCCCCGACGGTCAGGCGATAGAGCGGCGGCTGGGCAAGGTAGATGTGCCCTTTCCGCACGATGTCGGGCATTTCCTGGAAGAACAACGTCATCAGCAGCGTCGCGATATGCGCGCCGTCGACATCGGCATCGGTCATGATGACCACTTTTTCGTACCGCAGATTGTCCGCCGAGCATTTGTCGCGCACGCCGCAGCCGAGTGCGAGGATCAGGTCGGCGATCTCGCTGTTGGCGCGGATCTTGTCGGCCGTGGCGCTGGCGACGTTCAGGATCTTGCCGCGGATCGGCAGGATCGCCTGCGTCTTCCGGTCGCGGGCCTGTTTCGCACTGCCTCCGGCGCTGTCGCCCTCGACGATATAGAGTTCGGTGCCTTCGTTCGAGTCGATCGAACAGTCGGTCAGCTTGCCGGGCAGGCGCAGCTTGCGGGCCGACGTCGCCGTCTTGCGCTTGATCTCGCGTTCGGCACGCCTTGCCAGGCGCTCGTCCATCCGGTCGACGACGAAGGTCAGCAGCGCACGGCCCCGGTCCATATTGTCGGTCAGAAAATGGTCGAAATGATCCTTCACCGCGTTTTCGACGAGGCGCGCCGCCTCGGGCGAGGTCAGCCGGTCCTTGGTCTGCGACTGGAACTGCGGGTCGCGGATGAACACCGACAGCATCGTCTCGCTGACGCCGACGATATCCTCGGGCTGGATGTCGGCCGCCTTCTTTTGCCCGACGAGCGCACCGAAGGCGCGGATGCCCTTGACGATTGCGGCGCGCAGCCCGGCCTCGTGGGTGCCGCCGTCGGGCGTGGGGATGGTGTTGCAATACCAGCTGAAGCTGCCCTCGCTCCACAGCGGCCAGGCGATGGCCCATTCGACACGGCCCTGGCCGTCGGGAAACTCGTGCTGTCCGCTGAAAAAGGTCGCTGTCGCACATTCGCGGTCGCCAATTTGTTCGCGCAGGTGATCGGCAAGACCGCCCGGAAACTGGAACACGGCCTCGGCCGGGACCCCGCCGTCGCGCTCGCCGTCGGTGATCAGCCCGGGCGCGCACCGCCAGCGGATTTCGACGCCCGCAAACAGATAAGCCTTCGACCGCGCCAGCTTGTAAAGCCGCGCCGGCTTGAAATGCATTTCGCTGCCGAAGATTTCGGTGTCGGGGACGAACGACACGCTGGTCCCGCGCCGGTTCTGCACCAGCCCCAGGCTTTCGAGCGGGCCGAGCGTCAGGCCGCGCGCGAACCGCTGGCGATAGAGTTCCTTGTTGCGCGCGACCTCGACGACCGTGTCGCTCGACAGCGCGTTGACGACGCTGACCCCGACGCCGTGCAGGCCGCCGCTGGTCGCATAGGCCTTGCCATCAAATTTTCCTCCCGAATGCAGCGTCGACATGATGACTTCGAGTGCCGACTTGTCAGGAAATTTGGGATGCGGGTCGACGGGGATGCCGCGGCCGTTGTCGGTAATGATGAGCCTGTTGCTGGGCTCCAGCGTGATTTCGATCCGGCTGGCGTGGCCGGCGACCGCCTCGTCCATCGCATTGTCGAGCACCTCCGCCGCCAGATGGTGGAGCGCGCGTTCATCGGTGCCGCCGATGTACATGCCGGGGCGGCGACGGACCGGTTCGAGCCCCTCGAGCACCTCGATCGAGGAGGCATCGTAATTGCCGGGGACGGGCGTGAGTGCTGAAGCGAACAGGTCGGTCATCGTCCGAGCTATAGGGACGGGCGAGTCCGGCACGCAAGAGGAGGCGCGGCCGGCAACGCGTGCCTTGCAAGTGTAACGCCGCCGCCCCACCCTTGGGACGACAGGGAGCCCATGAGATGGAAGCATTGACCGAAACCGACACCGTCGTCCTGCCCGACGACGCGCCGCAGGCCGACCGGGCGGAGCAGATGTTTCCGGTGCTGAACGAGGCGCAGATCGCGCGGATCGAATCGCTGGGCACGAGGCAGAGCTGGAACGCGGGTGACGCCCTGTTTACGGCCGGGCATCCCAGCGCCGGCATGTACGTCATCCTGTCCGGCTGGGTCCGGATCACGGCCAAGGACGGGACGGGCGAGGACCGGCTGATCGTCGAACAGGGCGCCGGACAATTCCTGGCGGAGGTCGGTCAGCTGTCGGGCCGTCCGGCACTGGTCGACGGGCACGCAAAGGGGGCGGTCGAGACATTGCTGCTGACCCCCGAGGCGTTGCGCCAGCTGCTGATCGTCGATGCCGGGATCGGCGAGATGGTCATGCGCGCGCTCATCCTGCGCCGGGTCGCGCTGATCGAGGGGGGCAGCGGCGGACCGGTCCTGGTCGGGTCGGCGTCGCTGCCCGATATGGTCCGGCTCGAGGGGTTCCTGACCCGCAACGGTATTCCCAAGACGGTGCTCGATCCCGAAACCGATCAGGAGGCACAGGCGCTGGTCGACCGCTTCCACGTGTCGGATGACGACCTGCCGCTGGTAATCTGTCCAGGTGGCGAGGTTCTGCGCAATCCGACCGAGCGGGCGCTGTCGCATTGCCTGGGGCTCGACGCGATCGACACCGACCGGATTTTCGATGTCGTGATCGTCGGGGCGGGCCCTGCCGGTCTGGCGGCCGCGGTCTATGCCGCGTCCGAGGGGCTGAGCGTCGTCGTGCTCGATTCGCGTGCCTATGGCGGTCAGGCAGGGGCATCGGCCCGAATCGAGAATTACCTTGGCTTTCCGACCGGGATTTCGGGACAGGCGCTCGCCGGCCGTGCTTATGGTCAGGCACAGAAGTTCGGGGCGCAGATCGCGATTCCGGTGACCGTCGAGCGGCTCGACTGTTCACGCAAGACGCCGAGCGTCATCCTGGGGGACGGACGGCGCGTACGGGGCCGTGCCGTCGTCGTCGCCAGCGGTGCCGCCTATCGCCGCCCGTCGGTACAGGGGCTGCAGCGTTATGAGGGGCGGGGGATTTCCTATTGGGCGTCCCCGATCGAGGCACGGCTGGTCAAGGGCGAGACTGTCGCGCTGGTCGGCGGCGGCAATTCGGCGGGGCAGGCGGTCGTGTTCCTTGCCGGGCATTGCAACGAGGTGAACCTCGTCGTCCGACGCCCGCTCGCCGAGACGATGTCGAACTATCTGATCGAGCGGATTGCCGCGCAGCCCAATATCAAGCTCCACGTCGGCAGCGAGATCAGCGAGCTGCACGGCGACCGGACGGGCCTGACCGGCGTTACGTGGCGCAATCGGGAGACCGGCGCGACCGAGGAATGCCACACACGCCATCTGTTCCTGTTCATCGGCGCCGATCCCAACTCGGCATGGCTCGGCGAATGCGATGCCATCCGCGACCGCAAGGGATTCGTGATGACCGGCGATGCGCTCGACGCCGATGCGCTGAAGGGTGCCGGATGGCATGCCGACCGCAAACCCGCGCCGCTCGAGACGAGCATCCCGGGTGTGTTTGCGATCGGCGACGTCCGCGCGGGTTCGGTCAAACGGGTCGCAGCGGGCGTGGGCGAGGGCGCGGCCGTCGTCGCCCAGATCCATGCCTATCTGGCGGAAACGTCCTAACGGACGCGTGGCCCCCCGAACGGCAGCGGCGGCGGGCCGCGACGATCGCGGCGCGGCATCTGTGCCTGATACGCCTGTCCGCAATGCGCGACGCAATAAGGAAAGCCCGGGTTCACGACGTCGCCACAGAAATGGAAGTCGGGCTCACCCGGATGGCCCAGCGGCCATTTGCAAACCTTGTCGCTCAGCTCGAGCAGCGATGTCTTGCCCGCAATCTCCGGGCTCGGCCGTGCCGGCACGAGGCGGCGGGGCGGGGCAGGGGTCGCAGGCGGGGCCTGATCGCCCGGACCCTGACGCAGGAAGCCGCCAGGTCCGATCGAGCGCAGCTGTGCCCCCGTCGGGCCAGTGGGTACGGCCGGGGGGAAGGGCGATGGCGGCGGCGTCGAATGCGATGAGCGCACCTCGGCGACGGTGCGCGGTGCCGGGCGCGGCGTCGGGGTGACGGAAGCGGCCGCCGAACGCGGCTCGGCGCTATTCTCGGTGTCGTTCGGTTTTACCGGTGACGGGCGGGCCTGCAAGCCAAGGCGATGTGCCTTGCCGATCACGGCATTGCGGCTGACCCCGCCGAGTTCCTCGGCAATCTGGCTCGCGGTCATTCCCTTTTCCCACATCGATTTCAGATGATCGATGCGTTCGTCGGTCCAGGCCATTTAAATTCCTTATCCCTGCCCGTTGCCGGGCGAAAGCGGAGCCACTAGTCGCAACATTTATGAACGACCAGCCCCAGATGACAGCACCTGCCAGTGAAATCCGTACCGAACCCGGCGTGCCGGTGGTCAGAAATGTCAACTGGATCGGACTGAAGACCCTGTATATCAAGGAGGTGCGACGCTTTTTCAAGGTGCAGCTCCAGACGATCTGGGCACCCGCCATCACGACACTTTTGTTTCTGGCGATCTTCACGGTCGCCACGGGTGGCCGTCATGCGGTCGAGGTGGGTGGCCAGAGCGTCGCCTTTGCCGATTTCCTGGCACCCGGCCTGATCGTCATGGGAATGGTCCAGAATGCGTTCCAGAATTCGAGCTTTTCACTGCTGGTCGGCAAGATGCAGGGGACGATCGTCGATTATCTGATGCCGCCGCTGTCGACCGGCGAGTTGCTGGCGGCGATGGTCGGTGGTGCGGTCACGCGCTCGGTCCTGGTCGGTCTCGCCATCTGGATCGTCATGCTGTTCTGGCCTGGCGTTCACGTCTTGCCAGTCATGATCTGGCCGATCCTGTGGTTCGGGCTGCTCGGTTCAGCGATGCTGGCGCTGGTTGGCGTGCTGACCTCGATCTGGGCGGAAAAGTTCGACCACGCCGCCGCCATCGGCAATTTCGTCGTCGCGCCCCTGTCGCTGTTGTCGGGGACGTTCTATGCGATCGACCGGCTGGCTCCGGCTTTTCGCGTGTTCAGCCGCGTCAACCCGTTCCACTACATTATTTCGGGCTTTCGCTACGGCTTCATTGGGGCGGCGGACTCCCCGGTCGTGACGGGGGCGATCGTGATCGCGGTCATCGACGTCGTGCTTGCGGTCGTCTGTTACATGGTGCTGCAGAGCGGATGGAAGCTGCGCGCCTGATGCGCCGGTGTTGACGCCCGTGGAACGAAACGCGTAAAACGCCGGGCAGGCGGCCGTCGGGTCGCCTTTTTCTTTTTGCGCGAAGGACAATTGCCATGTCGATCACCGCCCTGATGCCCGTCTATCCCCGTTCGGGGGTCCGGCCGGTGCGCGGCGAGGGCGCGTATCTTTATGGCGAGCAAGGTGAGAAATATCTCGACTTCGCCAGCGGCATCGCGGTCAACCTGCTCGGCCATGGCCACCCGCACCTGACCCGCGCGATTCAGGATCAGGCAGCGACGCTGATCCATGTCAGCAATCTCTACGGATCGCCGCAGGGCGAGGCGCTGGCCGAGCGGCTGGTCGAGCTGACCTTTGCCGACACGGTGTTCTTCACCAATTCGGGTGCCGAGGCGGTCGAGTGCGCGATCAAGACCGCGCGCCGGTTCCATTTCGCCGACGGCCATCCGGAGCGGCACACGCTGATCACGTTCAGCAATGCCTTCCACGGCCGGACGCTGGGCACGATCAGTGCGACCGACCAGCCGAAGATGCGCGACGGGTTCGAGCCGCTGCTGCCCGGCTTTCGCTATGCGCCGTTCGATGACCTCGAGGCCGCGCGGGCGCTGGTCGACGACAATACCGCGGGTTTTCTGGTGGAGCCGGTGCAGGGCGAGGGCGGCATCCGTCCCGCCAGCCAGGCCTTCCTCCAGGGCCTGCGCGAGATCTGCGACGAGCGCGCGCTGATGCTGGTCCTCGACGAGGTCCAGTGCGGCATGGCGCGCACCGGCAAGCTGTTCGCGCACGAACATTATGGCATCACCCCCGACATCATGGCGATCGCCAAGGGCATTGGCGGCGGCTTTCCGCTCGGTGCCTGTCTGGCGACGGAGCGCGCGGCCAAGGGCATGGTCTTTGGCACGCACGGTTCGACCTATGGTGGCAACCCGCTCGCGATGGCGGCGGGTCAGGCGGTGCTCGACGTGGTCGCCAATGAGGCGTTTCTGGCGCAGGTGACGGCGACATCGGAACGACTGCGCGCCGCGCTGGGCCAGATGATGCCCAATCATGATGACCTGTTCGATCACGTTCGCGGGCTGGGCCTGATGCTCGGCATCAAGCTGAAGTCCGACAGTCGCGCGTTCGTGGCGCATGCCCGCGACAATCACGGCCTGCTGACGGTCGCGGCCGGCGACAATGTCGTGCGCGTCCTGCCGCCCCTGAATATCGAAGAGCATCACATCGCCGAGTTCGTCGAAAAGCTGTCGGCGGCCGCGGCCAGTTACACGCTGCCCGAATGACGCGGCATTTCCGCGACCTCGCAGACGCGGGGGCGGATGGCGTCGCCGCGATGATCGTCGATGCGATCGACCGGAAGGCCGCCCGGAGTGGCTGGCCCAAAGGCCGGGTCGACCCGGACATGCCGCTAGCGGGCTATACGCTGGCGATGGTGTTCGAAAAATCGTCGACGCGGACGCGCGTGTCGTTCGACATGGCGATGCGCCAGCTCGGCGGGACGACGATCGTCATGGATGCGGGGACCATGCAGCTCGGGCGCGGCGAGACGGTGCCGGATACTGCACGCGTCCTGTCGCGCTATGTCGATGCAATCGTCGTTCGGACCAGCGACCCGATGACGCTTCAGGAATTTGCCGACCATGCCGAGGTGCCGGTGATCAACGGCCTGACCGACGCATCGCACCCCTGTCAGATCGTCGCCGACCTGCTGACCGTGATCGAAAAGGGCAAGGCACTGCCGGGTTTGCAATGGGCATGGCTCGGCGATGGCAACAATGTGCTGCATTCGATTGTCGAGGCGGCCGGGCTGATGAAGTTCGACGTCCGCATCGGTTGCCCGCAGGGCTATGACCCGGACGACGCCTACATCGCGGTTGCCGCCGCCGCCGGGTCGATGATCGATATCGTGCGCGACCCGGCGAGTGCCGTTGCGGGCGCCGATGTGGTTGTCACCGACAGCTGGATTTCGATGGGTCAGGACCATGTCGAGGAAAAACTTGCGGCGATGATGCCCTTCCAGGTCACGGCCGAGGTGATGGCGGCCGCAAAGCCGGGAGCGGTCTTCCTCCACTGTCTGCCCGCCCACCGCGGCGAGGAAGTGACCGATGCGGTGATCGACGGTCCGCAATCGGCGGTGTGGGACGAAGCGGAAAACCGCCTGCATGCGCAAAAATCGATCCTGCTGTGGGTGTTCGGGTTGCTGGGTTGAGAAATGCGACTGCGTTCCTATTTTCGTAGGACTCCGGCTTGTGCAGGGGTTCAGCTCCTTCCCTAATGCTTGCGGGACCGAAGGTAGCTTAGTCCCGCCTTCGCGAGAATGATGACGATGGACCTCGACCGTACGCTCGGCTTCACGATCGCTTCGCGCCACGCCCGTGGCCGCCTGGCCCGGCTCGGCCCCGTCCTTGACACGATCCTTGCCGCACATGCCTATCCTCCGGCGATCGAGCGGCTGCTGGTCGAGGCGCTCGTGCTGACGGCGCTTCTCGGTGCCCTCCTCAAGGACAGCGATGGACAGATGACGCTGCAGGCGCAGACCGAGAATGGCATCGTCGACCTGCTCGTCTGCGATTACCGCGGCGGCGAATTGCGGGGCTATGTTCGCCACGATGGCGAACGGCTGGCCGAAGGGCCCGCCGATCCCTCATTATTCGCACTGTTCGGCAAAGGCTATCTGGCGATCACCTTCGACCAGGCGGCGACGGGCGAACGCTATCAGGGTATCGTCCCGCTCGAGGGCGGCTCACTCGCCGACGCGGCCCAGAGCTATTTCGCGCAATCCGAACAAATCCCCAGCATGGTGCGCATCGCCGTGGGCCGCGACGATGACGGGTGCGTCGCGGGTGGGCTGCTGCTCCAGCATTTGCCCGAGGGAGAGGACGGGCGCGAACGGCTGCACACGCGCCTCGATCATCCCGAATGGGAGCACGTCGCGATCATGGGCGGGACGATCGCGGCCGACGAATTGCTCGACCGCGCGCTGCCGCTCGAGACGATCGTCTGGCGGCTGTTCAACGAGGAGGATGAGGTGCGGCTGCTCGGCGGGGCGTCGCTCAGTCGGGGATGTCGTTGCGATCTTGAGCATATCCGGGGTGTCCTGGCCCAGTTTCCGGAGGACGAGCGCCTCGGCATGGCGGATGCGACCGGGACGATCGGCGTCGATTGTGCCTTTTGCTCGCGGGTCTTTCCCGTCGCAGCGCGCGAGATCGTTGCGGGCCCCTAACAAAATCGACATTTTCGTCGTATATTGGCAAGGTCATGATGCTGATACGCTATGCCTTGCTGCCCCTTACCGCCCTCTTTGCGGCGGCCGCTGCCGATGCGCCGCCCGTGAAGGCGCTGTCGACGCTGCAGCCAGGCAAGTGGGATTTGTCGTCGCGCGACGGCGATTTCGTGCAACGGACAATTTGCCTCGGCGATCCGCGTGTCCTGATCCAGCTGCGCAATCCGACAGCGACGTGCAGCCGATTCGTCGTCACAAACGATCCAGCGCGTGCGACCATTTATTATACCTGCCCCGGCGCGGGGCACGGCCAGACCACGGTCCGCGTAGAAACACCCCGCCTGGCGCAGATCGAAACCCAGGGCGTCGACGGCAATGCCCCGTTCGATCTGAGCATCGAGGCGCGCCGGACGGGCGAATGCACCGCGCTGTCGCAGCGCTAACGGCTCGTTAACCATCTCCGGACTAGAAGATGTTCAGCGGATCGAGTTTTCTGGCCCGCTTTCCTCCCTAGATCCTGGGCCGTCCCTTTGGGGCGGCCCTTCTTTTACCGGCCGCTTGCGGTCGGGCGGCCCGCGGCTTAGCTGCGACGCACCATGACGTTTTCAAAAGCTCCCGCCAAGGCGATTGCCGTCGCGCTGGTCTCGGGCGGACTCGATTCGATGGTTGCGGCCGGGATGGCTCGTGCGGCGGGCTATCGTCTCTATGCGCTGACGATCGATTATAACCAGCGCCACCGGATCGAGCTGCAGGCAGCGGCACGCGTCGCCGCGATGCTCGGTGCCGAACGCCATGTTGTCCTGCCGCTCGACCTGACCCGGTTCGGCGGCTCCGCGCTGACAGATGCAACGATCGACGTGCCGGGGGAGGGCGTGGCACCGGGCATTCCGGTCACTTATGTCCCGGCGCGCAACACGATCTTCCTCTCGGTGGCGCTCGGCTGGGCAGAGGCGGTGGGTGCGCGTGACCTGGTCATCGGGATCAACGCGCTCGACTATTCCGGCTATCCCGATTGTCGCCCCGAATTCATCGCGGCGTTCGAAGCGATGGCGCGCCTTGCCACCAAAGCTGGCATGGAAGGGGGCAGCCTAAAAGTGCACGCGCCGCTCGCCATGATGAGCAAGGCGGACATCGCCCGGGCAGCGGTCGATCTGGGCCTCGATGCGGGAGCAACCTGGTCATGTTACGATCCGACGCCCGCCAGCTCTCCTTGTGGCATCTGCGACAGCTGCCGGCTGCGGGCCAAGGGGTTCGCCGAGGCGGGCCTGACCGATCCTGCGGCATGAGTTACGCCGTCAAGGAATTGTTCCTGACATTGCAGGGGGAGGGCGTTCATGCCGGTCGCCGGGCGGTGTTCGTCCGGTTTGCGGGATGCAATCTGTGGAGCGGACGTGAAGAGGACCGCGCGACCGCCATCTGCTCGTTCTGCGACACCGATTTCGTCGGTGTCGACGGCGACGGTGGCGGGCGGTTCGCCGATGCGACCGCGCTCGCTGCGGCTGTGGCAAAGGCGTGGGGCACCGGCGGCGCGCTGCGCTATATGGTGCTGACCGGCGGCGAACCGATGCTTCAGATCGATGACGCGCTGGTCGACGCATTGCATGCGCACGGTTTCGAGATCGGGGTGGAGAGTAATGGCACGATCGCTGCCCATCCGGGTATCGACTGGCTGTGCATAAGTCCCAAGGAGGGGAGCGAGGTGGTGCAGCGCTCCGGCGATGAGCTCAAGCTCGTCTGGCCCCAGCCCGGCACCGATGTCGAGGCGATCGAGCGCTGGTCGTTCAGCCATTTTCTGGTGCAGCCGATGGACTGTGCCGACGGCGCGGCGGCGCGGCAGGCGGCAATCGATTTCGTCATGTCGCGCCCACGCTGGCGGCTGACAACCCAGACGCACAAGCAGCTTGGCCTGCGCTAGAGATAGTCCATCCCGCACCGGGCATTATACTGGTTGCGGCGGTTCCAGCACTTGGCGTCGAGCCGCGGCATCATTGCGCTGATCGGTGGGTGAGTGCGGCGGAAATACTGCTCCCCCGCCGGCTGAAGACTGTTCCGCAGCTCACGCAGCCGTTCCACCGCGAACAGGGTCAGGCTGCCGCGCGAGGCAAATTCTGCCGATTTGCCGATCCGCGATGCAGTCTGGCAAAAGCCATACTGGCTACCAACCGTGGAATAGCCGTTATACGTCTTGTCACCATAGCTATCGAGCGCCTTTTGCGCCGCTTTGACGTTGGGCGCGCCCTTGCCCTTTTTCTTGGTTGCCGTCGCCGTCGTCCGGGCAAAATAGCCGCGCAGCGTCGTATAGGCCCCGGCGAGTTCGGTCGCGTGATTGCGCAGGACGCCGGTGTAACTGTCATCGGTCAACAGGGTCTGGTCGAACTTGCACTGCAGGCGCGCGATGTCGAGCGCCGAGCGCAGCTGCCACAGCCAGTTGGCGCGTTCCTCTGCGATGGTGGCACCCGGCAGGGCGACCCCGATGCCGACCTCGCCGGGGGTCAGTGGCGCGCCCGAGAAGTCGGGCGATTGCCAGAAGATCTGGGCGCTCGCCGGCCGCGGGATCAGGGCGAGGCAAAGGATGGCCGTCAGGACGGCAAGGCTCGATTTACGCATAACACATACCTTTTTCAGATCAGCTGATCGTTCCTGCGGCAACCAATAGGCGACAGCCTTCCATGGTCAACCATTTGCGCGCGCACGACCTCGCCCCTTCCTTGAAGCACGTCGCGCGATGGTGCGTTGAATCAAAAAGGACCGCCCGGTCGCCCGGACGGCCCTTCTCGTAAACAAAAAACGCTTTCGCGCGAATTACATCGCGTTGGTGGCGTTGCCCGTTGCGTTCATCGCGTTGGTCGCGCCCATGGCGTTGTCGGCCATGTTGTTCGACGCCATCGAGCTGTCGACGTTCGTCATCGTGTCGTTCGTCGTGCCTTCCATGGCATTCGTCATGTTGACGTCGGTCGCGTTGACTTCGGTCGTGTTCGTGCTCTCGGTCTTGCTGCACGCAGCAACGGCGAACGCAGCGGCGGCAATCATCGAAACAGTGGCAATTTTGCGCATTTATAGGCTCCCTAGGAATTGCGGACTTGGACGGCCTTTGCCCTAATACCCAAATCGTGGTGGGCTTTAGCTTTTCTTCTCGCCGCGCTCAAGCGGATTATGGCGTTGTCACAAGTTCGTCCAAAAATTGCCCGAATTCGGCCATTATTGAAGCGTCGAGCATCGTCATATCAGCCGCAGAGCCGAGTCTGCGAATGCTGGTTACGGCAAAATCGGCCAGACCGCAGGGAATGATTCCCTGAAAATGATCGAGATCGGGATCGAGGTTCACGGCGAATCCGTGGAGCGACACCCATTTTCGGACGCGGATACCGATGGCCGCGATCTTCGCCTCGCTGCCATGATCATCCGTCCATATGCCGATGCGACCCGCCTCCCGCCGCGCGGCAATGCCGAGGTGCGCGAGCGCGGCGATGATCCATCCTTCGATCGCATGGACGAAGCACCGCACGTCACGACCGCGCCGGTTGAGGTCGAGCACGGTATAGACGATGCGCTGTCCCGGGCCGTGATAGGTGTAGCGACCGCCACGTCCGGCGCGGAATACCGGAAAGCGGGGGTCGAGCAACTCAGTGGCAACGGCGCTGGTGCCCGCCGTGTAGAGCGGCGGATGTTCGAGCATCCAGACCGCCTCGGGCGCGCTGCCTGCTGCCACCGCCGCCGCGCGCGCCTCCATCCATGCCACCGCCTCAGGATAGGGGATGGGGGCGTCGGCGACGATCCACTCGACCCCGTTCACCATCATCGCTTGTCGAGCGCCGCCCGAATCCCTAGCGCGCCAGTCAGATAGCCTGGGAGTGTTCACGTCCATGACCTTTTCCTACGACCGGACGTGGGCCGACGCCATGGCGATGGCCCGCGCCAATCGGGCAATCCTGCTGACGGTGGCGGGTACCTTCCTCTTCCTGCCGCAATTCGCCTTGGCGCTTTTTGCGCCCTGGCCCGAGTTCAAGGTCTTCGATCAACAGGCGCTCGGGGTGCTGTTCGGCTATTTCCAGACGAGCTGGCCAGCGATCCTCGCGGCAACCGTCGCCTCGCGCTTCGGGGAGGCTGTCGTGCTGCTGCTGTTGCTCGACCGTGCGCGGCCGACGGTCGGCCAATCGCTGACTAGCGCGGGCAGCCTGCTGCTGACCTATCTGGTGGCTACCTATCTGGTCAGCGCAGCCGAGGTCGCGGGTGGTTTCCTGTTCATCGTTCCCGGCATCTATGTGATGGGTCGCCTTTTCCTCGCGGCACCGGCGATGCTGGCCGAGCACATCACCAATCCCGTCCGCGCCGTCGAGCGAAGCTGGCAGCTCACCAGGGGGCGGGGCTTTCTGATTGCCGGACTGATCCTGCTGGTCGCCATCGTTGCGACGGTTGCCGGGTCGGCGCTGGCGGAGGCCGTAACGCTGCTGCTGGCGCTGCTGATCCCGCCCGAGCTGATACCGTTGATCCGTGCGCTGATCGGTTCGATGCTCGGCATGGCCACGTCGCTCATCATGTTGCTGCTGTCGGCGGCCGCCTATCGTCAGCTGGCCCCGAGCAGGGCGATCTGAGGCGCGGCGTCGCGGGGCAGATGACCGGTGATGCGCGGGTCGGGAAACAGCTCAACGGCGCGCGCAACGACCCCGAATCCCTGCGCGCGGTAGAAATTCAGCGCCGACGGGTGGTCGAGCGTGCAGGTGTGGACCCAGACGCGCGCCACCCCACGCCGCCAGGCCAGCCCCATCGTCTGCGCCATCAGCCAGCGTCCGTGGCCGCGCCCGGCAAGTTCGGGGATGAGGCCGAAATAAGCGATCTCGCAATCGGGTGGCTTGCGGAAGTCGAGCTCGAGAATGCCGACCTCGAGACCCGCCGGGTCGACCACGGCATAAACCTCGACCCGCGCGTCCTCGACGATCCGGCGGAGATCGGCGTCCGACAAGATCAGCCGAGAGAACCAGAGCCAGGGCTCACCGACGCGCCTGAACAATGCCCGATATCGGTCGAGGCCAGGCGCTTCCCACCGGACGAGACGCAGCGGACCTGGCGTGACAGGCCGGGGCAGGGGTCTTGTCCGCATCTCCAGGTCGGTGACAACGGCTGCTAGATGCCCGAGCGGCACCGTCTGCATCGCCACGACTCAGCTCCAGATAGCGCGCGGCGGCAGGCTCATCAGGATCGCGTCGATATTGCCCCCGGTCTTCAGCCCGAACAACGTGCCCCGGTCATAGACCAGGTTGAATTCGGCGTAGCGCCCGCGCCATTCGAGCAGCTGCCGCTCCTCATCGGCGGTGAACGGTTCACCCATCCGCCGGCGGACGATCGCCGGATAAATCTCGAGAAATGCCTCGCCCAGCGCGCGGGTCAGCGCGAAATCGGCGTCGAAATCGCTTTCCATATGATCGAAAAAAATGCCCCCGACGCCGCGGTGAACCTGGCGGTGCGGGAGGTAGAAATAATCGTCGGCCCACGCCTTGAACCGGGGATAGTCGCCCGAAGGACTGGCCGCACAGGCGCGCGCCATCGCCGCGTGGAAGTCGGCGGTATCCTGATCGTTCGGAAGCGCGGGGTTAAGGTCCGCCCCGCCGCCGAACCAGCGTTTTGTCGTCACGAGAAAGCGGCAGTTCATGTGGACGGCGGGGACGTGCGGGTTCGTCATGTGCGCGACCAGGCTGATCCCGGTTGCAAAGAATTCCGGATTTTCGCCGGCGCCGTGGATCGACTGGGCGAATTCGGGATTGAACGCGCCGCCAACGGTCGACACGTTGACGCCGACTTTTTCGAATACGCGCCCCTTCATGACGCCCCGCACGCCGCCGCCGCCCGATGCTTGCAGGTCGTCGTCGCGGTTCCACGGCGTGTAGACAAAGCTGGAGTCGCTGCCGGCTTCGCGTTCGATCGCTTCGAACGCCGTGCAAATCCGGTCGCGCAGGGTTTCGAACCAGGTGCGTGCGGCCTGCTGCTCAGCGTCGAGGTCGATCATTCTGGCAAGTCCCCCGGGAACATTTGATTCTGGCGCAGCGCCTCGGCAAGCGCGATACCGGCGGCGACGGCGATGTTCAACGAGCGAACCGCGGTGGCGATCGGAATGCGGACGGCGGCATCGCAGCCCTGGGCGACCTCGGCCGGCACGCCGGCGCTCTCGCTGCCCATCAGCAGGACATCGTCGGGTGAAAAGGCGAAATCGGGCAAGCGGACCGTCGCCTTGGTTGTCAACAAGATGATCCGTCCAGGCGCCGTATCCCGAAACGACATCCAGTCGGCATGGCGGACCAACGCGACATGCTGTGCATAATCCATTCCGGCGCGGCGCATCTTCGCATCGGAAAAGACAAAGCCGCACGGCTCGACGATGTCGACGCCCACGCCGAAACAGGCCGCGAGTCGCAGGATTGCCCCCATGTTTCCGGCAATTTCGGGCTGGTAGCAGGCAATCCTCACGACGCGTTCCGTAGGGTCGCAAGCCCGCTGTCACAAGTCTGGCATTTTCGCATTTGCAAGGACGCAACGACGCGCTAATAGCGCGCGATCAAGCGCGGTTTTAGTGCAGCCCAGGGCTATGGTGCCGGGCGAGAGACCGTTGGAGATCTAGCGATTATGGCCGACCAGGCTGTTGTAGAACCCGATGCGACAATCGCGGCAGAACCCGAGCTTCGACGTCGTGACGTCATCAATATCGCCGCTGTCGCCTTTGCGGGCGTCGGCATCATCCCGATCCTGGGCGTCGCGGTGAACCAGATGAACCCGTCGGGCGACGTGCTCGCCGAGCTGACGACCGAAATCGACATTTCGAAGATCGCGGCAGGGCAGGCGATCAAGACCATTTTCCAGAAGCAGCCGTTGTTCGTCCGCCACCTAACGCCCGCCGAAATCGCCGAGGCCGATGCCGTGCCGGTGTCGACGCTGCGCGACCCGCAGACGCTCGAGCAGCGGACCAAGCCCGGCAAAAAGGAATGGCTGATCACGCTGGGGGTCTGCACGCACCTCGGCTGCGTCCCGCTGGGTGCTGCGCAAGGCGAGATCAAAGGTGAATTCGGCGGCTATTTCTGTCCCTGCCACGGGTCGAACTACGATACGGCGGCGCGGATCCGCAAGGGACCGGCGCCCAAGAACCTCCTCGTGCCCGACTATGTCTTCCGGTCGGATACGATGGTCGAAGTCGGAGCAAAGGCATGAGCTTTCCCTGGGCTGCGCATTATGCGCCGAAAAATCCATTCATGCGCTACCTCGACGAGCGGCTGCCGCTGCCCCGCTTCGTCTATAACGCGGTCGGCGCGGGCTATCCGGTGCCGCGCAATCTGAATTACTTCTGGAACTTCGGCGTGCTCGCGGGCGCGGCACTGATGATTCAGATCGTTACCGGCATCATTCTCGCGATGCATTACCGCGCGGATGCGGGCATCGCGTTCGACTCGGTCGAACACATCATGCGCGACGTCAACGGCGGCTGGTTCTTCCGCTATGCCCACGCAAACGGCGCATCGATGTTCTTCATCGTCGTTTATCTGCATATCGCGCGCGGACTGTTCTACGGCTCGTACAAGCCCCCGCGTGAGGTGATCTGGCTGCTGGGCCTTGTCATCTTCCTGCTGATGATGGCCACCGCTTTCATGGGTTACGTGTTGCCATGGGGCCAGATGAGTTTCTGGGGTGCCAAGGTCATCACCGGCCTGTTCTCGGCGATCCCGCTGGTCGGGACGACGATCCAGACCTGGCTGCTCGGCGGTCCGGCGCCGGACAATGCCGCGCTCAATCGCTTTTTCTCGCTGCATTATCTCCTGCCGTTCGTCATCGCAGGCGTCATCATCCTCCACATCTGGGCGCTGCATATCCCAGGGTCGTCCAACCCGACGGGCGTCGAGGTGAAGGGGCAGCAGGACACGGTTCCCTTCCATCCCTATTACACGGCGAAGGATGGCTTCGGGCTTGGCATTTTTCTGCTGGTCTTCACGACGCTGATCTTCTTTGCGCCGAACTATCTGGGCCATCCGGATAACTACATCGCGGCCAACCCGCTTTCGACCCCCGCGCACATCGTGCCCGAATGGTATTTCTGGCCGTTCTACGCGATCCTGCGTGCCTTCACCGTCGATTTCATCCTGCCGGCAAAGCTCTGGGGTGTGATCGCGATGTTCGGGTCGATCATCCTGCTGTTCTTCCTGCCCTGGCTCGATCCGTCGCCGGTGCGTTCGGGACATTATCGCCCGCTGTTCAAGCGCTTCACGATCTTCGGTCTGCTGCCGGCGGTGCTGGTGCTCGGCTATTGCGGCGGTTCGCCCGCGGCGGAGCCGTTCGTGATGATTTCACAGGTCGCTGCGGCCTATTACTTCGCGCACTTCCTGATCATCCTGCCGCTGGTCTCGATGATCGAACGGCCACTGCCGTTGCCGATGTCGATCACCGCCAGCGTGCTGGGACACGACGACGTGACCGATGGGTTCGGGAACGCGCCGGACACGAAGAAGGTCGATGGTGCTGCCAAGGCAGTTGGCCGGAAAAAGGGACCGGGCGGCGCTCAGCTGCAGCCGGCCGAATAGGGGTTATCGATGGTTCGTCCGATCGGAATGCTGGCCGGGGCCGGCATGGTTCTCGTTCTTCTGTGGTCGCTCGCCTGGGGCGCGATCGGTTATGTCGGTGATTTCGGCAAGCCGACCGTCAAGAGCGAGTTCAACCTGCCGCTGGCGCCCAAGGAAAACGTCTCCTGGTCGTTCGAGGGGCCGACGGGCAAATACGACCGCCGTCAGCTCCAGCGCGGATTTCAGGTCTATAAGGAAGTCTGCTCGGCCTGCCACTCGATGAAGCAAGTCGCATTCCGCGACCTCGAGCAGATCGGTTTTTCCAAGCCCGAAGTGAAGGCCATTGCCAAGAACTGGGTGTCCGAAGTGCCGTCGATCAACCCGGATACGGGCGAGGCGACGACGCGCAAGGCGACACCGGCCGATCACTTCCCCGGACCCTATCCGAATGAGGTCGCCGCGCGTGCCGCCAACAACAACGCGCTGCCGCCGGATCAGTCGCTGCTGGCGAAGGCGCGTCATGAGGGACCGCACTACATCTACTCGCTGATCACCGGCTATCCCGACGACGGCGAACAGCCGGCGGCACTCGTTGCGAAATTCCCCGAGGTGAAGACGCCGCCGGGGCTTCATTACAACCCGTATTTCCCCAACCTCAATCTGGCGATGGCACCACCGCTGGTCGACAATGCCGTGACATACGCCGACGGCACGCCCGCGACGAAGAAGCAGGAAGCCAAGGATGTCGTGGCCTTCCTGATGTGGGCGGCCGAGCCGAACCTCGAATCGCGTCACGCGGTGGGCTGGGCGTCGGTGATCTATCTCCTGATCTTCACGGCACTTGCCTATTTCGCCTATCGCGGCATCTGGGCGGACAAAAAGGGCAAGAAGACCACGGGTTCGCCCGCAGGGCCAGTCGCGCACCCGCTGCCGTAGCTTGACGCACAACGACCTAAAGGCGCTGGTTCGCACGATCCCCGACTTTCCAAAGCCGGGGATCGAGTTTCGGGACATATCGACGTTGCTAGCCGATGGCGAAGGTTTCGCCGCCGCCGTCGCAGCCATGACCGATATTGCGCGGCCGCTGTCGCCGGACCGGATCGTCGCGATCGACGCGCGCGGGTTCCTGTTCGGCGCCCCGGTCGCAGTTGCGCTCGGTGCGGGCGTCATCCCGGCGCGCAAGAAGGGGAAGCTCCCCGGGGCGACGCTGGGCGTCGATTACAGTCTCGAATACGGTACCGACCGGCTGGAGCTCCACGTCGGCGCGGTACTTCCCGGTCACCGCGCGCTGATCGTCGACGACCTCATCGCGACCGGCGGCACCGCGCGCGCCTGCGCAAGGCTGCTGAGGGAAGCGGGGGCTGAAGTGGTCGGCGCCGTCTTCGCGATCGACCTGCCCGACCTGGGCGGGGCGAACCATCTGCGGGCCGAGGGGATTACCGTCCACAGCCTGATGCAATTCGGCGGGCATTAGGCCCGCATTCGGGCGGCCGCTATGGGGCTGGTCGCCGCCGGATCAGCCCGATCGACACCGCCGTCATCACCGCGACATCGTCCTGATTGAACACTGTTGCCTTTGACCGGAACGATCCCATGTCGGGACGGCTGCGCGACGCACGCTTGTCGAGCACTTCCGTCTCCACGCGCAGCACGTCGCCGGGATAAACCGGCTTCAGCCAACGCAATTCGTCGATGCCGGGGGAGCCGAGCCCGGCCTGCTGGATGTCAGACATATTGTCGACCAGCATCCGCATCATCATCGCCGCCGTGTGCCAGCCCGACGCCGACAGCCGGCCGAAATAGGTCGCTGCCGCCGCTTCGTCGGACAGGTGAAAGGGTTGCGGATCATATTTCGCCGCGAACTCGGTGACTTCGTCGCGGGTCACGGAATAATGTCCGAACGATGCCCGCCTGCCGGGTTCGATGTCTTCGAAATACAGCATGCCAAACTCCGTCAGACGTTGAACCGAAACAGCATGACATCACCGTCGGCGACTACATAATCCTTGCCCTCGGCGCGGAGCTTGCCGGCATCGCGGGCGCCGCTTTCCCCGCCCAGCGCGACATAATCGTCATAGGCGATCGTCTCGGCACGGATGAATCCACGCTCGAAATCGCTGTGGATCGCGCCCGCGGCATTGGGGGCGGTTGCGCCCTTGTGGATCGTCCACGCGCGCGCTTCCTTGGGTCCGCAGGTGAAGAAGGTAATCAGGTCGAGCAATTCATAGCCCGCGCGGATGACGCGGGTCAGGCCGGTTTCGGTAAGCCCGAGGTCGGACAGGAATTCGGCGCGATCTTCGGGCGGCATTGTCGCGATCTCGGCCTCGATCGCGGCGGACACGACCACCGCCTGCGCGCCCTGTGCCTTCGCCATCTCGAACACGCGGGCCGACAAGGCATTGCCGCCTGCCGCCGCGCTCTCCTCGACGTTGCAGACGTAAAGGACCGGCTTCGACGTCAGCAGTTGCGCCTGGTCGAAATGCCGCCGTTCCTCGATATCGTCGATCATGGTCAGCCGCGCGGGCTTGCCCTCGCGCAGCAGCGCCAGTGACTTGCCGAGCACGCCCGCTGCGGCCTTGGCTTCCTTGTCGCCTTGCTGACCCTTTTTGACGAGATTGGGTACGCGCTTCTCGAGGCTTTCGAGGTCGGCGAGCATCAGCTCGGTCTCGACCGTCTCCGCGTCGGCGATCGGGTCGACCTTGCCCTCGACATGGGTGATGTCGCCGTCCTCGAAACAGCGCAGGACATGTACGATCGCGTCGACTTCACGGATGTTGCCAAGGAACTGGTTCCCCAGCCCTTCGCCAGTCGAGGCCCCGCGGACGAGCCCCGCGATGTCGACGAACGCCAGTTGCGTCTCCACTTTCCTGGCCGAGTGGCCGATCTCGGTCAGCCGGTCGAGGCGCGGATCGGGCACCGCCACGTTCCCCACATTGGGCTCGATCGTGCAGAACGGATAATTCGCCGCCTGCGCCGCCGCCGTCTGCGTCAGCGCGTTGAAAAGCGTGGACTTACCGACGTTGGGCAAGCCCACGATGCCGCATTTGAAACCCATTTATCGTTCCCAAGCCTTGCCTCTGAGAGGTAAGATAATTCAGCTTAACCGCATGGCGACATCGTTCATGAACCGCACGTCGTCGCCCTTTGCCAGCCATTCGGCTTCCGTCGCAATAGCCCCCAGCAGGTGCGCGAGGTCGTCCAGCTCGGCTTTCGCGTAGTTGCCGAGGACATATCCCGTCACCCGGTCCTTGTGTCCGGGATGGCCGATGCCGATGCGCACGCGGCGGAAGTCGTCGCCGACGTGTGCCATCACCGAGCGGATGCCGTTGTGGCCGGCCGCCCCGCCGCCGGTCTTCACCTTGACCTTCATCGGCGCAATGTCGAGTTCGTCGTAGAACGCGGTGACGTCGCCCACGCCAAGTTTGTAGAACCGCAATGCTTCGCCGACACTGCGCCCGCTGTCGTTCATGAAGGTCGCGGGTTTCAGCAGCAGGACCTTTTCGCCCGCGACGACGCCGTCGGCGACCGATCCCTGGAACCGTGATTTCCACGGGCCGAAGCGGTGTTCGCGGTGGATCGCGTCCACCGCCTTGAAGCCGACATTGTGCCGGTGCAGGGCGTAGTCCGCACCCGGATTGCCGAGACCGACCCAGAGTTGCATGACGATCCCCTGGCAGGAGCAATGCCGGAACACCCTGAGAGGCGCCCCATTTTTGACGGCACGTAACCGTGGCAGGGGACGCCCGACAGAGCGTCCCCCGTCTCGGTTCAGGCCTCAGCCGTATCCTCGGCCGGCGCGTCGTCGCTATCGCCTTCGCTCGACTTGAGCGCCGACGGGGCAACGATCGTGGCAATCGTGAAGTCGCGGTCCTCGATCGACGAGGTCACACCCTTGGGCAGCGTCACCGCCGAGATGTGGATCGAGTCGCCGACGTCGGTGCCGGTCAGGTCGATCGTGATCTCGTCAGGGATTTCCGCGGCGTCGCAATTGAGCTCGAGTTCATGGCGCACGATGTTGAGCACCGCGCCGCGCTTGATGCCGGGCGACTTGTCCTCGTTGATGAAATGCACCGGCACATTGACCGTGACCTTGGCATGTTCCGAAATGCGCAGAAAATCGGCATGGAGCGGGCGGTCGGTGACGGGGTGGAAAGCGACGTCCTTGGGCAGGGTACGAACCTGCTTGCCGTCGACGGTCACCATCACGACCGAATTCATGAAATGGCCGGTGTGCAGCGCCTTCAACAGCGCCTTTTCCTCGACATGGATGCCGGTCGGCGCTTCGTTGTTGCCGTAGATAACGGCGGGGATGCGGCCTTCACGACGCAGACTACGGCTGGCTCCCTTACCCGCCGTCTCGCGCGTTTCGGCCGACAGGGTCAGCTGATCGCTCATATGTCTTCTCCAGTTGATCCGCCCGCGCCTCCAGGGATGTCAAAGCGAGCGGAACGGCGCGCGTAGAGAAAGGCGGGCGAAAAAGCAACTATTGCACGCGCACGACCTTTACGCCGCGGTGCGCGAGCAGGTCCTCGACCGATCCCTTGCCCGCCAGATGCCCCGCGCCGACCGCAATGAAGATGGTGCCCGGCGCCTTCATCCGCGCCGCGATCCAGTCGGCCCAGCGCGCGTTGCGCCGGGTCAGCAGTGCGTCGCTGAGTTCGGGGGACAGTTTCATCTCGTCGTCGAAGGTGACGGCGATCCGCCGGACGTCGCCCGCTTTCCATGCCGACACCATCGCGGCGAATTCGACCTTTGCCTTGCGATCGTCCTCACCGATCGTCGCCAGCAGGAATTTGCGCTGTGCGGCCTCTGGCAACTGGTCGAAATAGCCCAGCTGCTGCGCCGGCGTCTCCAGGCCGGTGACTGGCTTGTGCGCGTCGGCGAAAACCTGTGTCAGCTTGGGTTCGACGCCCTCATCATGTTCGACGCCGAGTTTGGCGAGGCCCGATGTCGACACCGCAAGCGCGACCGCCCAGGTCTCGAGCTTGTCGGCATAGGCGGTGGTCAGCCCGGCCTTGCCGATCGCCACACTCAGCGCCGCGCGCTTGTCGGGCGGCACGCGGTCGAGGATCGGCGGGAGATTGGGGGAGAGCGCGAGACTCTGCATCACCGCGCCCAGTTTCGCCGGATCCTTGTCCAGCACGACTTCGAGGACCAGCGATTCCGACGCGGTCATCGCCCGTGCCATCGCGGGCGTCGTCCAGGTCATCCCCTTTGGCAGCAAATGGATGGTCCCGAACAGATAGACGACAGTGTCGCCATCATAGGCCTTCCACAGCGCGGGATGCGCAGCGGGGGGAGGCGTCGTCGCGCCAGCGTCGGGGGACGAGCACCCCATCGTGACCAGCGTGAGCGCGAAAAGAATAAGTCGGAGGGTCATCCCCTCCGCCTTACCCTTGCCCGAACACGATACAAGCCGTGCGGCGCGCGCCGTTTTCACGAGGGTATGCGCGTCGCCGTCAGCTTGTGCGTTTTCAGGAAGTCCTGGACGCTGTCCTTGCCCGCCAGGTGACCAGCACCGACCGCGATGAAGACCACCCCCGGCTTTTTCATTCGTGCGTCGATCCAGTTCGCCCAGCGTTCGTTGCGATCACGGAGCAGCGCCTTTTGCACGTCGGGCGTGGACAGCATCGCCTGATTGAGCAGCGCGGCGAGCGCTTCGGGATCGCCCCGTGCCCAATCGTCGACCATTGCGCCGAATGTCTCACGCGCCTGGGGCAGTTGTTCGAGCGTCCCCTTCAGCAGCGCGATCTGCGATGCCTGTGGCAGGGACGCGAAAAAGCCGAGCTGTTCGTCGGGCGTCTCCAGCTCGCCGAGCGTCTTGCCGTCGCGCTTTACCGCCTCGGCCAGTTGTACCTCGACGCCGCTTTGCGGGTCATAGCCCGCCTTCTGAACCGCGACGAGCGACAGCACGACACTTGCGAACCACGGCTGGAACTTTTCAAAGGCCGGCACCGGCACGCCGAGGTCGGCAGTCGTTTTTTCGTACAACGCGCGCAGTTCGGGCGACAGTTTCTGCGTGAGCGGCGGCCCGTTCGGGTCCATGCCCAGCGTACCGAGTTTGGCCTGCATTTCCTCGGGCTTGGGCTGGATGATCTCCAGCACCACATCTGACGCCGAATCATAGGCCTTTTTGACGCCGCCATCGAGCCAGATCGTCCCCGGTTTCAGGACATGGACCGTTCCGAACAGGTAGATGGTCGTATCCTCGTCCTTCACGACCCACAGCGCGGGATCGGCGTGGATGGCGGGGGCGGGCGCGGCGGCTGGCGCGGCGGTCGTCTGCGCCTGACCGGCGGCGGCGAGCAGCGTGGCACCCAGCAGGGCGCAAAGGGTCTTTTTCATGTGATGAACCTCCTTTTGGGCCGAAATCAGCGCAGCTTGCGGTAGAGATAGACGGCGGTCGTCACGCCGTAGAGCGTCAGGAACATGACGATGTGCGAGGGCTCGCTGGCCAGACCGCCCTTCCACAGCAGGTACCAGACGGGGTAACCGATCATCACGACCAGTGCCGCCCACGCGCCGCCGTGGAGATTGTCCTTCAATTCGACCTCGTCCATGCGGCGGCAATAAAGCCAGCTGCCGCCGACGGTCGCGATGAGGGTGACCAGCGCCAGGACGATCGCAATTCCCGGGGGGATCGCCCCGCTTGCCCAGACGGCCTGCTTGTCCTCGTACATCGCGAAGGTGAAGCCGATGATGCCGCCCGCAAGGCCCAGCGCCGCAAACAGGATCAGTCGCTGGACCCGTTGCCGCCGCTCACGCTCGACGCCCGATATGCCCTCATCAGCCATGCGTAACTCCATCATCGAAAATCTCCTCGATCCGCATGTCGAACAGCCGCGCGATCCGGAAGGCGAGGGGGAGCGAGGGATCATATTTCCCTGTCTCGATCGCGTTCACCGCCTGGCGCGACACGTCGAGCCGGCCGGCAAGCTCGGCCTGGCTCCAGTCACGCTCGGCACGCAAAACTTTTAGCCGGTTCTTCATGACACCTCCACCTGACACAATGTCATGTACGCATTACATATGCCGCGAGTCGCCAGTAGAGTCAAGCGACCCTTACATGTTGACCGCGCGGCGTGCTTTGCGCCAAGGGCAGCGCACCTGTTGCACTGCGAAAAGAACCTCGCCTCGTGGCCTCTCCCATGAGTTTTCAGCGCCTGATCCTTACCCTCCACGATTATTGGGGTGCGCGGGGGTGCGTCGTGCTGCAGCCCTATGACATGGAAATGGGGGCGGGGACGTTCCACCCTGCCACGACCCTGCGCGCACTCGGGCCCGATCCGTGGAATGCGGCGTTCGTACAGCCGTGCCGACGCCCGACCGATGGTCGCTACGGTGAAAACCCCAATCGCCTCGGCGCCTATTACCAGTATCAGGTCATCCTGAAGCCGAGCCCGGCCGACATGCAGGAGCTTTACCTAGGCAGTCTGGAGGCAATCGGCATCGACCCGCTGCACCACGATATTCGGTTCGTCGAGGATGACTGGGAAAGCCCGACGCTCGGTGCCTGGGGGCTGGGCTGGGAGGTGTGGTGCGACGGGATGGAAGTCACGCAGTACACCTATTTCCAGCAGATGGGCGGCTTTGACTGCAGGCCCGTCGCGGGCGAGCTGACCTACGGCCTCGAACGGCTGGCGATGTATGTACAGAACAAGGATTCGATCTTTGACCTTGCGTATAACGACGCGGGCGTGACCTATGGCGACATCTTTCGCGAGAATGAGCGCGAGATGAGCACCTATCATTTCGAAGTCGCGAATACCGACGCGTTGTTCGAGGGGTTCCGCAAGGCGGCGGCAGAATGCGAAGCCTGCCTGGAGCGGGGCTTGCCGATCCCCGCCTATGAACAGGCGATCAAGGCGAGCCATATCTTCAACACGCTGCAGGCCCGCGGCGTGATCTCGGTTGCCGAACGCCAGGCCTATATTGGCCGCGTCCGCGACCTGACCAAGGGCGCGTGCAAGGGCTGGATGGACAAGCACGGGTGGTCGGCATGACCGACTTTCTGCTCGAGCTTCGGTCCGAGGAAATTCCGGCGCGGATGCAGGTCAAGGCAAAGGACGACCTGGCCCGGCTGTTCGCCGAGGAGATTGCGAAGGCGGGGCTGGTCGCGGACAACATCGAGACTTTTGCCACCCCCCGCCGACTGGCGCTCATCGCGCGGGGGCTGCCCGCCGCAACGGAGGCGACGGCGGAGGAGCGCAAGGGGCCGCGCGCCAATGCGCCCGAGGCGGCGCTGGCCGGGTTCCTGCGCTCGACCGGCCTGACGCGCGACCAGCTCGTCGAACGTGACGGCGTCCTGTTCGCGATCCAGGACGTGCCCGGTCAACCGACGCAGGCCCTGTTGTCCGAGGCAATCCGGGCCGTGGTCCACGGTTTTCCGTGGCCAAAGTCGATGCGGTGGGGCGAACAATCGAGGACGACGACAAGTCTTCGCTGGGTTCGCCCGTTACAGGGTATCGTGGCACTGTTCGGTGACGCCGTCGTCGATGTGGAAATCGACGGTATCCGGGGCGGGGCGGCGACGATGGGTCACCGTTTCCACCATGCGGGATCGGTCACGATCGCCGGCGCCGATCGCTATGTCGAGCAGCTCCGCGCGGCGCATGTCATCGTCGGGTTTTCCGAACGCTGCGCCCTGATCCGCGACGGCGCGCGCGCGGCCGCCGCGACACCGGGGCTGACGCTGGTCGAGGACGAGGGCCTGGTCGTCGAAAATGCGGGGCTGACCGAATGGCCGGTGCCGCTGCTCGGGCGTTTCGACGCGGCCTTTCTCGATGTGCCGCGCGAGGTCATCCAGCTGACGATGCGCACCAACCAGAAATATTTCGCGTGCGTCGATGGGGAGGGGGCACTGGCGAACGCGTTCGTCTGCACCGCGAACATCGAGGCGGTCGATCCCGCCGTCATCGTGGCGGGCAACGCCAAGGTGCTCGCCGCGCGATTGAGCGATGCGAAGTTCTTCTGGGAAACCGACCTCAAGGTGCCGCTCGGGGTGCAGGCCGAAAAGCTGAAAGACATTGTTTTCCACGAAAAGCTGGGGACGGTAGCGGACAAGGTCGAGCGGGTGGCGAAACTCGCGCGCTGGCTGTGCGAGGAGGGCATCGTCAAGGGCGACCCCGACCTCGCCGAGCGCGCTGCGCGGCTGTGCAAGGCCGACCTCGTCACCGGCATGGTCGGCGAATTTCCCGAGCTGCAGGGCATCATCGGCGGCCATCTGGCGCGGGCGCAGGGAGAGGACGCGCAGGTGGCCGACGCGATCCGCGATCACTACAAGCCGGTCGGGCAGGGCGACGCGGTGCCGACCGATCCGGTAACCGTTGCGGTATCGCTGGCGGATAAGCTGGATACGATCACAGCGTTTTTCGCCATCGATGAGAAGCCTACCGGCTCAAAGGATCCGTTCGCTCTTCGGCGCGCAGCATTAGGGGCGCTGTCAATCGTCATTCTTCACCAATTGCGCTTTTCTCTCAACGAAACTTTCGACCGTGCGACCATCAGCCTACTCGAGCAGCACATAGCTTTGCTGGAATCATACGAGGAAGCAGGAATACCGAGATCAGATGACTGGAAGAGTCCATTTGCCCGTGATGAGGAAGGTGACAGCCGGCTTCTTGCGGCATTCGAATTCCTGATCGACCGCCTCAAAGTCCAGCAGCGCGAAGCTGGTGTCCGCCACGACCTGATCGACGCAGTGTTCGCGCTCGGCGGCGAGGACGATCTTGTCCGCCTCCTTGCGCGGGTGAAGGCGTTGCAGGCATTCGTCTCGACCCCAGACGGCACCAACCTGCTCGCGGGGTACAAGCGGGCGTCGAATATTCTGAAGATCGCCGAAAAGGATGGCGAGCGGTTCGACCATTTGAGCGACGGGGTGGCGGGTGAACCCGAGGAACGGACGCTGGCGCTGGCACTTAAGGACGCGGAGTTTGCAACCGCTGAGGCGGTAGGCGAAGAGCGCTTCGAGGACGCCATGAGTGCGCTCGCCAGGCTCCGTCCTGCCATCGACGCATTTTTCGACAAGGTGATGGTGAACGTCGACGACACGGAATTGCGCCGTCAGCGTTTGTCGTTGCTGACCAAGTTCCGCGCGACAGCGCACCAGGTCGCTGATTTTTCCAAGATCGAGGGTTGAGATGACGCAATATGTCTATCGTTTCGGTGGCGGGAATGCCGAAGGGCGCGGGCTCGGCAAGGAACTGCTCGGCGGCAAGGGTGCGAACCTCGACGGCATGGCCTCGATCGGGCTGCCGGTGCCCCCCGGGTTCACGATCTCGACCGCGATGTGCACGCGCTATTATGACGAGGGCGAGAAATTCCCGCCCGAACTCAATGCCGAAGTCGCGCAGGGGATTGCGCATATCGAGAGCGTCACCGGCAAGACATTCGGTGACGCGGCTGACCCGCTGCTCGTCTCGGTCCGGTCGGGCGCGCGTGTTTCGATGCCGGGGATGATGGATACTGTCCTCAATCTCGGACTGAACGATGCGACGGTCCAAGGCCTGTCCGCGACGTCGGGCGATGCGCGCTTCGCCTGGGACAGCTATCGCCGGTTCATCCAGATGTATGCCGATGTCGTCCTGGGTCTCGACCATGGCGCGTTCGAGGAAGCGCTCGAAATCGCCAAGGAAGACAAGGGCTACCACCTCGATACGCAGATGGAGGCCGAGGACTGGCAGGCGCTCGTGCGGCAATATCTGACGCTGGTCGAGGAGCTGTGGGGCAAGCCCTTCCCGCAGGACGTCCATGACCAGTTGTGGGGCGCGGTCGGTGCGGTGTTCGGCTCGTGGCAGTCCGAACGGGCCAAGGTCTATCGCCGGATCAACCATATTCCGGGCGACTGGGGCACGGCGGTCAACGTCCAGGCGATGGTGTTCGGCAACATGGGCGACACGTCGGCAACGGGCGTTGCCTTTACCCGCGACCCTGCGACGGGCGAGCACGCCTATTACGGCGAATATCTGATCAACGCGCAGGGCGAGGACGTCGTCGCGGGCATCCGCACGCCGCAATATCTGACGCGTGCCGCGCGTGAGCGCGCCAATGCCAAGCCGTTGTCGATGGAGGAATCGATGCCGGAGGTCTTTGCCGAACTGGCCAGGGTCTTCGACCTGCTCGAGGCGCATTACCGCGACATGCAGGACATCGAATTTACCGTCGAGCGCGGTAAATTGTGGATGCTGCAGACGCGCAGCGGCAAGCGCACGGCAAAGGCGGCGTTGAAGATCGCGGTCGACATGGCGGGCGAAGGACTGATCGACCGGAACGAGGCGATCCTGCGGATCGAGCCGATGGCGCTCGACCAGCTGCTTCATCCGACGCTCGATCCCAAGGCGCGGCGCGACGTGATCGTTAAGGGGCTGCCGGCATCGCCCGGCGCCGCGTCGGGGATCGCCGTATTCGACAGTGATACCGCCGAAAAGCGCGCGGAGCGGGGCGACAACGTCATCCTCGTGCGCACCGAGACGTCGCCCGAGGATATCCACGGGATGCACGCCGCCAAGGGCATATTGACGGCACGTGGCGGGATGACCAGCCACGCCGCCGTCGTGGCGCGCGGCATGGGGCGGCCGTGCGTGTCGGGCGCGGGCTCGCTCGCCATCGACGCTGTGGCAAAGATCGCGCGGGTCGGGGGACGCGACATCCGCGAAGGGGACCTGCTGACGATCGACGGCACTACGGGCGAAGTGATGGCGGGGGCGGTCGCGACCGTGCAGCCCGAGCTGTCGGGTGATTTTGCGACGTTGATGGAATGGGCCGATGCCGCGCGGCGGATGCGCGTGCGGGCGAACGCGGAAACCCCCGCCGATTGCCGCGTCGCCCGCGATTTCGGTGCCGAAGGCGTGGGGCTGTGTCGCACCGAACACATGTTCTTTGAAGCGGCGCGGATCACGGCGGTGCGTGAGATGATCCTGGCCGTCGACGAGCGGGGCAGGCGCGCGGCACTCGCCAAGCTGCTGCCCGAACAGCGCTCGGATTTCGAAGGTATTTTCGAGGTGATGGCGGGCCTGCCCGTTACCATTCGCCTCCTCGATCCGCCGCTGCACGAATTCATGCCGACTGCGGAGGCCGACTTTGCCGATGTCGCGGCGGCAACGGGCGTCGCGATCGACCAGTTGAAGCGGCGCGCAAACGAGCTGCACGAATTCAATCCGATGCTGGGGCATCGCGGCTGTCGGCTGGGGGTGACCTACCCAGAGATCTACGAAATGCAGGCCCGCGCCATTTTCGAGGCGGCGCTGGCGGTCGCGAGCAAGTCGGGCGATGCGCCGATTCCCGAGGTCATGGTGCCGCTGGTGGCGACCCGGCGCGAGCTGGACCTGATGAAGACGCTGATCGACCGCACCGCAGAGGCCGTTTTTGCCGAAGCCGGTGCGCGGATCGACTATCTGGTCGGGACGATGATCGAGCTTCCCCGCGCCGCGCTAAAGGCGGGCGAGATTGCCGAAGTCGGTGCCTTTTTCAGCTTTGGCACGAACGATTTGACCCAGACGACGCTCGGCGTGAGCCGTGACGATGCGGCCCGGTTCCTCGGCGTCTATGTCGATCAGGGCATCTACGAGCGCGACCCGTTTGTCAGCCTCGACATTGAGGGGGTCGGCGAGCTGGTGAAAATGGCGGCGGAGCGGGGCAGGGCAACGCGCCCGGACATAAAGCTGGGCATCTGCGGCGAACATGGCGGTGATCCCGCGAGCATCGCGTTTTGCGAGAGCGTCGGCCTCGATTACGTCAGCGCTTCGCCCTACCGGGTCCCGATCGCCCGGCTGGCGGCCGCGCAGGCCGCACTGGGCAGCGCCTAGACCGCGCGGTCGACGATAACCGGGTCTTCCCGCACGATCGTCGCGCGCGAGAGCAGGGCCTCGTGTTCGCGCTTCAGAGCGCGATGCTCCTCGCGTTCGCGGTCATATTCGCGCCGCCAGCGGCTGCCCGACCGGTTCATCAGACCGAGCAGCCAGCCGGCGACGAATACGAGTGCGACGACCGCCCATTGATTGGTGGTGAATTCCGGCATCATCGTCTCCCGACCAAGTCTCGCAAGCGAAACGAAATCGGGAGGCGAGTTGTTCCGTCAGCCCTTGAACACCGCCGAGATGGCGCAGGCCGCCGGACCAAGAATGACCACGAAGAGCACCGGCAGAATGAACAGAATCAACGGCACGGTCATGATCGCGGGCAGACGCGCGGCCTTTTCCTCGGCCTTCATCATCCGCTCGTGACGGAATTCGGCCGACAGCACGCGCAGCGCCGACGCCAGCGGGGTGCCGTATTTCTCGGTCTGGATCATCGTCGTGACGACACCTTTCACCGAATCGAGCTTCACGCGCATCGCGAGATTTTCAAAGGCTGAGCGGCGGTCGGTGAGAAAGCCCAGTTCGATCGCCGTCAGGGCGAATTCGTCGCCGAGTTCGGGGTAGGCGCGCCCGAGTTCGCGGGCGACACGACCAAAGGCGGCGTCGACAGTGAGGCCGGCCTCCGCGCAGATCACGAGCAGGTCGAGCGCATCGGGCAGGCCCTTGCGGATCGCCGTGCAGCGCTTGCCGATCATGTTGTTCAGCCAGATGTCGGCAAATTTGTAGCTGAAAATCAGCGAGCCAAGGACGACGCCGGTCCGTTTCCACGGCGTCCAGTCGGCAAGGCCGCCGAAACCGTAAACCCAGGCGACAACGCCGCCGCCAAGGACGACCGGCAGAACGAGACGCGCGAAGATGACGACGACGGCAAGATCCTTCGACCGGATACCTGCCTGCATCAGCTTGATCTGGGCATCCTTGAGCTGGCTGTCCTGCAGCACTTTCATCGATGCGAGGAGCGACCGGATCCAGTCGGCGGTCTCGCTCTTGTTCTGGAGCTTGGCGCGACGCTTCGACGTGGAGGCGACGATGCCCGCCTTGAGCTGTTCGCGTCGGTCGTTGAGCGCCTTGACGCGCTTGGCCATCGGATCGCGGACGGTCGTGGCCGCATAGACGGCGATCATCAGGGCGAACACGGCAACCGCCGCGAGCAATGTCGCGACCCAGATGACGTCGACCCCGAGCAATGTCGGATGAGGCGCGATTGGCTCCATGGCGGTCCTGGCCTCCCTAGATTTCGAACGAGATCATGCGCGACATCACGAATGCGCCGAGGCCCATCCAGCACATCGCGCCCAGGCCGACGGCAATCAGCGTCGGATTGGTGAAGAACTGCTGCATATAATGGTCGTTCTCGACGTAGATCAGGCCGAAGACGATGAACGGCAGGGCACCGATGATGAGCGCCGATGCCTTGGATTCCGACGACATGGCCTTGATCTTCAACTGCATCTGCGCGCGCATGCGCAGGACGTTGGCCAGGTTAGACAGGGTCTCCGCCAAATTGCCGCCGGTCTCGCGCTGAATGGTGATCGTGATGCAGAAAAACTGGAATTCAGACGTGCCGAGCCGGTCGGCAGTTTCCTGCAGCGCAGCATCCATCGTCCGCCCGATCTTGATCTTGTCGCTGATGCCGCGAAATTCGACACCGACGGGCCCGGGCACTTCGCTGCCGACGACCTGGAGGGTTTCGGAGATCGGCAGACCCGAACGCAAACCGCGCACGAGCAGCTCGATCGCATCCGGAAAGCGCTTGTTGAACTGGGCGATTCGCTTCTTGATCAGATAGCCGACGACGAAGTGGGGCATCCCGATGCCCATTGCCGCGCCGACCAGCAGCGCGATCGGCATTTGCCGCAGCTTGATGTAGACGAGCACCGACATGACGGCGAAAATGACCACCGACCCGATCAGATACTGGGCCGGCGTCCATGACTTGCCCGTCATCGCGATCCGCTTTTGCAGCAGCGCGGGGTTGGGGATCAGCTTCGATGCAAAGCCGTCGATGCGGGTCGCGCGGTTGGCCTGAATCCGGCGCAGCTGCGCCTCGACCACGGCGCCCGTCGAGTTCGAATGGCGATCGCGCAGCGCAATCAGGCGCCGCGACTTGGCCTTTTCGACCGATGGGCCCGAAAAAGCGACGAACACCAGGGCAAGAAACGCGAGCGCCCCGGCCCCCAGGATGAGGATGGGGATGAGATTCATCTCAAGCAGCCTTCGCCTTGGCCTTCTTCGGCATCATCGATTTGAATCCGGTCAGCTTACCCATCAGCGATGACTTGCCGGCCTTGCCTTCGGTACCGCTGTTGTTCTCGGCATCGTCCGCGGTCGCGCACAGCCGGCTGACGACATCGCCAAGCGAGGCACCAAGTTTGGTGCCCTTGCCGACTTCGGCAACGGTTTTGCCAAGCTTGGCAGCCTGGGTGACGACCTTGGCATCGGCCGCAATGACGAAGTCGACTTTGCGCTCGATCGAGCTTTCGAAATCCTTGCGGCTGATTTCCGCCGGGCCCGTGGTCACGACGCGGTTCGCCACGACGAGGACGTTGGTTTGCGGCGCATTCGATTTGAGCCAGGACAGGATGCGGATGACGTCGCGCGCCGACGCCAGGGTCAGCTCCGTCACCACCACCGTTGCCTGAACATCCTGCATCAGATGGGGATGCTGAACCAGCATACCGCGCGGCAGGTCGATCACGGTCGTCTCAAAGGCGGCGCGCATTTCTTCCTGAAGCTGGTAGAATGCCGCACCGTCGGTCAGCATCGGCTGGTTGATCGGTGCCTCCGCCGACAGAATCGCGAGCTTGTCGTTGGCCTTGACCATCGCGCGTTCGATGAACAGCCCGTCGATGCGGCTGGGGTTTTCGATAGCGTCGGTCAGGCCGCGGCCGGGCTCAAGATCGAGCGACAGCGCGCCGGTGCCGAAATGCACGTCGAGGTCGAGCAGTGCGGTCGAGCGACCTTCCTTGTCACCCATCAGCCACGCGATCGATGTCGCGATGGTCGACGCGCCGGCACCGCCGCGCGCGCCAATGACGGCTGCCATCAGATGCGGACGCTCGGCACTGGGATCGACATTGCGCGGCGCGTTGAAGACGGCCTGGGCATTGGCGAACGCATCGCGAAGCTGATCGGGGCTGAACGGTTTCAGCAGATAGTCCTGAATGCCGCTCGCGACGAGATCGCGGTAAAGACGGACGTCATTGACCTGACCGGCGGCGATCACCACCGTGCCGGGTTCGCAGACTTCGGCCAGCGCGTTGATGTCGTTCAGCGGATCGCCGCTTTCCGAAAGATCGACGAACAGGATCTGCGGGCTGGCGGCAACGGAGAGTGTCTGAACCGCGTTTCGCAGTCCGCCCTTGTTGATCTTGTCGACCGACCAGCCGAGCTCAACCGCGACCGGACGAAGCGAATCGGCGGTGATGTCGTCGCAGACAAAAGCGGTGAACGGGTCGCGGACGCTGCCGGTGCGGGAAGGAGACCAGGGTGCGTTCATATCAGTTCCCCTTCGTGTTTTCGTTCTTGAGGCCCTGGCTTCCGGTATTCGCCGCGCGGCGATAGGTGCGGATGGCCTTGGACCCCAGTGATGCGTCGACAGTTCCTTCGGCCGCGCGCCCGGTAATCAGATCGCGGGGATCCGCAATCATCGCGGCAAGATTGGCATTGCTGGCGCAACCATAATTTGAATAGCCGTCGCCGTTGAAGTTGGGTGAGGGCGGGCGTGAGAAGTCCGGACAGTTCGGGACGCTTGCCGACATGCGGCTGACGACGACACGGACCGACCCGGCCGGGATTTCGCCCTGGGTGATGGGAGCGGTCTCGTCGATGAGCAGGCCGTAGCGCGCGGCAACACTCGCGACGACGTCGCGTGCCGTGCCGCCGCCATAGCCCTGGGTATCGACCGAGACGTGATCGCCGTAGCGCAGGTTGAGCGAGTCGAACCACCCGGCCAGGCCGTGCGGGTCGCCGTCCGCCGCCATGTCATAGACATAGTCGGTCCGGGCAACGACGGGCTGGTGCACCGATTCCATGCCGCGGTTCTTGGTTCCGCAGCCACCAAGGGTGACGCAGGCGGAGAGGGCAATGATGACAAGAGTGCGCTTCATTGGATTATCCCTCCTGATCAATTGCTGAAGCCGGGGGCGGCAGAGGGCGGTGCGCCCTTTGCGCTCGACTTGGCCGCCGGCGCGGCGTTGCCACCGGGTGGCACGGTAACGGCGGGTGCCATCGTCGGTTTCGGACGTTTGCCGCCGTTGGTGCCCGCGAAATCCTGTCCGAGCAGGAAGTTCTTGAGGTCGGTCGGCGTCTTCAGGCCGTCGGTCGGCAGCGCAATGTCGCCCGCCGATACCGGCTTCACCAGATAAGGCGTGACGATGATCATCAGCTCGGTCTGGCTGCGACGATAGCCGTTCGACCGGAACAGCGCGCCGAGGACGGGCACGTCGCCAAGACCGGGAGCCTTGTCGATCGAGTTCGAGTTGTTGTTCTGCATCAGGCCGCCGATCATGAAGCTCTGGCCGGAGCCGAGTTCGATCGTCGTTTCGGTCCGCCGGGTGTTCAGTCCGGGAACCGTGAAGCCATTGAGGGTGACGGCGCCCTCGGTCGAGAGCTGCGACACCTCGGGGCGGACGCGCATCGAGATCCGGCCATCGGCAAGGACCGTCGGCGTGAACGCCAGGCTGACCCCGAACTGCTTATATTCGATCGACACCTGACCCAGCGACTGGGACACGGGGATCGGGAACTCGCCGCCGGCAAGGAAGCTGGCGGTCTCGCCCGACATCGCGGTCAGATTGGGCTCCGCCAGCAGCGTGACGAGGCCGTTGTTCTCCGCTAGGTCGAGCGCCGAGGCCACGTCGATGCCGAACAGATGTCCGAGGAAGCCGAGGCTGGTCTTGCCGGCGCCGAGCGCCAGGTTTTTGAAGTCGGCGACCGTTGCCCCCTGGGTAATGAACTGCCCCGTTTTCGGGTCGAAGGGCAGAGTGATCGACCCCTTGGGCAAGCCGTAGATCGACGAGGCGTCGAGCTTGGGCAGCGGGGTCAGGTCCTGGGTCGCGATGCTGGAAAAATTGCGGCCTTGCGCAACGTTGAACTGAAAGCCACCCGTTGTGTCACGGGTCAGCAGGTTGACGCCGATCGACTTCGCCAGCGAGCGACTGACTTCGGCGATCTTGACCTGCAGATTGACCTGCAGCGGCGTCGCGGTGCGCAGACGGTTGATGACGGAAATCTTGAGCTGGGCGCCCGTGCTCGTCACGTCGATGCCCGGATTGAGCATCGCCAGCACAAGGCGTTCTGCCTGTTCGCTGTCATCGGGTGTCGCGACCGTCCCGGTCAGAACCGCCAGCTGGCCGGCGGTCGTCACCTTGACGCTGGCGTCCGGCATGGCGAGTTTCAGCATCCGGTCGATCGAGGTCAGGTTTTGCGCGACGCGCAGATTGGTCGAATAGACGACCTGTCCGCTAGCCGTCGTGGCGAATACCGTCGCCTCGCCAAAGCCGTGACCATAGAGATGGATCTGCCGCGGGTTGCTGACATAGACGTCGGCGACTTCGGGGTTGGACGTCCACACGTCGACGACGTTGGTGGGCAGCGTGATCAGCTGACCCTCGCCGATCGACAGCAGGATCTCTGTCGTCGGACGCTGCGTCCCGACCGGCAGTTCGCCGACGCGTGCGGTGTGCCGTGCGGCGTCGGCGGCATGTGGCCTGCCCTTGGCGCCCGCGCCCAGCGCAGCGGCGGGTACGCCGGCGGTCAGGACGACAGCCAGGACGCCCGAGAGTGAGCGATGCAGAAAACCAGTGGTGCGCATTTTACTTGCCCCCAATCGTAACGTCGGTGACGGTGTTGCCGCGTGCTACATGGACAACCGGCCCCTTGGGCGGGCTGGCACCAGCACCGGGAGCGCCGGACGCTCCCTGGACGGTTGCATTGGTCACCGGCACGCTGCGGCGCTGAAAGCGCGAGACATCTGCGCCGGTAACGAAAGTTGTCTGGGTATCGGCAGGACGCGAAGCAACCTGGACCAGCATCTTCTGCTCCGCCTTGGGATCGTCGCCCTGTGGCACAGCGACGTCGCCGGCCGCGATTGCCCGCTCAAGCTGAGCGGCGTCATCGGCGATCGGACGCAGGCTGAGCGACAGCGAGCCGATCTGCTGCGCCACCGAAATCTTTTCGGCGATGCGCGGCGTGACCTCGAGCGTCACGTTCTGGTAGGGCTTAACTTCCTTCTTGCCGTCCTTGTCCTCGGACGACGTCCGCTGATCGGTGGCAAGGACGCGCAGGTTACGGACGATAGTTTCCGATGCCTTCAGCGACGGACCCCCGTTGCCCTCGACGGTCTGCGTCAGGATGAGATCGATGCGATCGCCCGGGAAGATAAAGCCGGCAACGCTGGTATTGGCCGAGACGTTGACCGCCATGGCACGCATGCCGGGCGTCAGCGCGGCGGCGAGGAACCCGCGGTCACCAGGCTGGACGACGGAACCCAGCGTCAGTGGCTGGCCCGCCGAGATGGCGGTCCGCACGACCGAGCCGCGCAGATTATTCGGTGACGACTTGCCCTCGACATAATAGGCGCCGCCGACCAGATCCTTTGGCCACGGCTGATATTTGAAGCTCGCATCATCAAGGATGGTGCCGACCGGCAGCGGCTTGATCGCGACCAGAACCTTGGGTCCGGTCGGTTGGCTGAACTGTATCGGCGAAGCGACGGCGACCGGGGTCGCTGACTTGACGAACATCGACCGGGCCAGAAGTGCCGTTACCAAAGCAACGACAACTGCACCGACGAGCAAAGCAATCTTTCTTGGCTCCATGGCCCCCAAGCCTCCTGCGTTCGCGAGAACCGCGACAGGGCGGGACCTTTCACGTCAAATGGTTAAGATATCGTTCGGACAATGCAACGAGACCACCGAAAGCGATTGCAATGCCATAGGGGTTTTCGAACGGGCTATCGTCGCGCTTCATCCGGTGACGGATGACCATGACGAGCGTGAGCACGCCGCCAGAGATCGCCATGACAAATAACATGCGCAGAAAGTCGCCCGGTCGAAGGAACAGCGCTAGAGCGGTGATCAGCTTCACATCGCCCCCGCCCATCTGTCCCGTCGCGAAGACACCCAGAAAAACGACGAATACGGCAACGGCGATGCCGAGCTGCAAGGCGACGTCGGGCCAGAGCGCCAGACTGCACGCCCACCAATAGGGAACGGCCAGAATCGCGATCGCTGCGTTGAGCGAATCGGGAATGATCCGGGTGCGGCCATCAATGACGGCGGCAACGATCAGAAGCAGCGCCACGACGCCGGCCAGTGCGAAAGGGAGATTAACCATGCCCACCCCCTAGACGAGGGCGCTTGCCAAAACGTAACCGCTGCACATGACTTCTTCTCTGGCCATACGCAGGAGCATCCCTGCCGACGCGACGATCACGATGCGGCCCGCCCGTGACGGCTGGCCGATCCGCGTCTTCGACCGCGCAGCAGAGGGCGAACCCCGTGGAAGCATATTGTGGCTCGGCGGGCGGGGCGACATTTTCGAAAAATACCTCGAATGTTTTGAAAGATGGCATGACGAGCGCTGGCATGTAACGAGTTTCGACTGGCGCGGGCAGGGCGGGTCGGGACGGTTGCTCGCCGATTCGGGCGTCGGCCACGCCCCGGAATTCGACACATGGCTCTATGATCTCACCGGTTTTTGGCGCGAATGGGTCGCGGTGACCCCGCCGCCCCATGTCGTGATGGGGCATTCGATGGGCGGCCATCTGGTCCTGCGCGCGCTGATCGAAGGGCGTATCGCGCCGGAGGCGAGTGTCCTCATTGCGCCGATGCTGGGCTTTGACGCGGCCGGCCCCATCGCCGCCGTCGCCCCCTGGCTTGCAGGGATGCTCGGGCGGATAGTCCCCGAACGGCGGGCGTGGCGCGACGGGGAGAAGCCCGGCGCGAAACCCGCGCAACGCGCGTCGATGCTGACTCACGATACTGAACGTTATGACGACGAAATCTGGTGGAAAACGCAGGATAGGTCGCTCGCGCTGGGTCCGGCGAGTTGGGGATGGATCGCGGCCTCGTATCGCTCGTTTGCTCGGATCGACCGTGCCGGTGCGGTGGAACAGGTGGCCACGCCCACGCTGGTCATCGGCACCGACGGCGACGCGCTGGTCAGTCATGTCGCGATGCGACGGGTGGCGGCTCGCCTGCCGCACGGTGAACTGCTCATGTTCGATAAGAGCGTCGCACACGAGGTTTTGCGCGAAATCGATTCGGTTCGCGACGTTGCGCTCGACCGCATCGATGCGTTCTTCGACAAGCATGCCCAGAGATGACGCGTTATGACGTGGCGATTGTCGGGGCGGGTATTGCCGGAGCGAGCCTTGCCGCAGAACTGGCACCCCATGCGCGCGTCGTCCTGATCGAGGCAGAAGCTGCGCCGGGCTATCACAGCACCGGGCGGTCGGCGGCGTTCTGGCATGAAACGCTCGGGGGCCCGCTGGTCCGCCCGCTGACGCGCGCTTCGCATGCCGCCCTCGACGCTGGCGGGTTCCTGCATCCCCGCGTGTCGCTCGAAGTGGCAGAGATTGCGACAGTACCCCTGCTCGACGCGCTGGCAGCGCAATTCGACGGGACCGACATCCGGCTCGAGCGGGTCGATGCGGCGGGGGTCCGCCGGTGGATACCACGCGCGGGGCCGACCCTCGTTGCTGGCCTGGTCGAACAGGACGGTGCCGATATCGATGTCGCCGGTCTTCACGCTGCCTGTCTTTCGGGTTTCAGGCGTGCAGGCGGTGTCGTGCTGACCGACGCCCGCATCGCCCGCATCGAGAAAACCGGAAATGGCTGGCGGCTGGATGCAGCCGGGGAAACAATCGAGGCGCGTGTGCTCGTCAATGCCGCCGGCGCGTGGGCGGACATCCTTGCCGCAAACGCGGGCGCCAGTCCGCTCGGCATTCAGCCCAAGCGCCGGACGATCGTTCAGGTCCGGGTCGCCACCGACGACGTGCCGGCCGACCTGCCGCTGGTGATGGACATTGCGGGCACCTATTATTTCCGTCCGCAGGGCCCGAACCGGCTGTGGCTTTGTCCGCACGACGAAACGCCGGTCGAGGCAGGTGATGCAGCGCCCGAGGAGGTCGACGTTGCCATCGCCATCGACCGCTTCGAATCGGTTACCGACTGGAAAGTGGTAGCGGTCGAGCGCAAATGGGCGGGCCTGAGGAGCTTCGCGCCCGATCGCCTTCCGGTCTATGGTTTCGCGGCGGAGGCAGCGGGCTTTTTGTGGTGTGCGGGGCAGGGCGGCTTCGGCATTCAGACGGCACCCGCCGCCGCCAGGATGTGCGCGCATTTGATCCTGGGGGATGTGGTCGCGCCACCGGCGGCGGTCGATCCCCAGGTGTTCAGCCCCGCGCGATTTGCATAACTGAGGGCCTACGATAGTCTGAGCCGGTTACGCTTGGCAGGAGGCCCCGATGGCACATTATTTCGAGATCAAGACGAACAAGGCCGGCGAATTTGTGGCCTATTTCAAATACAACAGCGAATCGATCTTCTGGACCGAAGGTTATAAGTCGAAAGCGTCGGCACAAAACGCGATCGACTCGATCCTGAAAAACGGACCGGGTGCCGAAGTGCGCGAGGGTTAAGCGGAGCGGCGATCGGTCGCGGCATCGCTCGCCAACCGGTCGGCGCGTTCATTGTCGGGATGGCCGGTGTGCCCCCGGACCCAGACCCATTCGATGCGGTGCGGTGCCGCCGCATCGATCAGCGCCTGCCACAGATCGGCATTTTTCACCGGCTTGCGGTCGGCTGTCTGCCAGCCGTTGCGTTGCCATCCCCGGATCCATTTGGTCAGGCCGTCCATCACATAGCGGCTGTCGGTCGACAGGGTAACGCGCGACGGCTGCTTCAGCGCGTTGAGCGCCTCGATCGCGGCCATCATTTCCATGCGGTTGTTGGTGGTCAGTGCCTCGCCGCCCGAGAGCGTCTTTTCGTGTCCGCCCGCGCGGAGCACCGCCCCCCAGCCGCCGGGTCCGGGATTGCCCTTGCACGCGCCATCGGTCGCAATTTCGACATGGGGCATTTCAGTCATGATGCGGCGTAATGTTCGAGCCGGCGCAGGAAGGCGAGCGGATCCTTGCGCGTGACCAGCGCGTCGGACGGCGTGTTGAGCCAGTCCCAGGCACGGGTGAGCAAAAACCGCAGGCAGGCGCCGCGTGCCAGGGCCGGAAAGGCCGCGCGCTCGGCGTCGGAGAGCCCGAAGGACTGGTCATAGCCCGCGATGATCGCGTCGCCGATTTCTGTCGAAAAATTGCGTCCTTCGCCGTCGAAGCTCCATGCGGCGTGCGTCACCGCCACGTCCCAGGCGCGCACCTCGCTACAGGCGAAGTAAAAGTCGATGAGGCCGCCCACCTCGTCGCCGCGCATGAGGACATTGTCGGGAAACAGGTCGGCATGCACCACCGCGCGCGGCAGGTCGTAGGGCCAGTTCGCGTCGAGCCAGTGCAGCTCCTCGTCGATGCGCGCCCGCAATCCCGGCTGGATTTCGTCGATCGTCGGTCCGCAGCGGTCGGCAAGGTGATGCCAGGCGCCCGGCCCCAGCGCATTGGCACGTTGCAAGCCAAAATCGGCCAGTGCCGCATGCATCTTGCCCAGGGCCGCGCCTGTCGCATGGGCCTGAACAGCTGTGGGGTGGCTGACGGAGACGCCAGGCAGAAACTCGATCAGGCAGGCCGGGCGGCTCGCGACATGTTGCAGCTGCTGTCCCGACCGGTCGCGAACGGCGCGGGGCACGGGCACGCCGCGATCCGCCAGATGGTCGAGCAGGGCGAGGAAAAAGGGAAGATCGTCGGCATCCACCCGCTTTTCATAAAGCGTGAGGATGAACCGGCTCATCGTTGTATCGACGAGATAATTGGTATTCTCGACGCCCTCGGCGATCCCCTTTGCGGAGACGATGTGCCCGACGTCGAAGCGCGTGAGCAATTCGGCAAGCGCTTCGGCGGTGACGAGGGTATAGACGGCCACCTAAGCCGCAAGCCCCTTGGGCAGCTTGAACGACATTGTTTCGACGGCGGTTTCCACCTGATGCTCGCGAACGTCGAAGCGGGTGGCCAGCAGGTCGACGAGTTCGCGGACCAGCACTTCGGGTGCGGAGGCACCGGCGGTTATCCCGAGCGTATTGATGCCGGCAAGCCAGTCGAAGTCGACTTCCGCCGCCCGCTGGATCAGCTGCGACGGCACGCCAGACCGCCGCGCGACCTCCGCCAGGCGTTGGGAATTGGAGGAGTTCGGCGCGCCAATCACGATCATCTTGTCGCATTCGGAAACGATCGCCTTGACCGATTCCTGGCGGTTGGACGTGGCGTAACAGATATCCTCGCCGCGTGGGCCCTGGATGGAGGGAAACCGGACCCTGAGCGCGTCGACGATCTCATGCGTGTCGTCCACCGACAGCGTCGTCTGGGTGAGGAAGCCGAGCGCTTCGGGATCGGCCGGGGTCAGCGCCGCGACGTCCTCGAGCGTCTCGACCAGTGTCATCGCCCCTGCAGGGACCTGACCGAACGTGCCGATCACTTCGGGATGGCCGCGGTGCCCGACGAAGACAATATGCCGTCCGGCGTCGACCAGCCGTTCCGCCTGGCGATGGACTTTCGAGACGAGCGGGCAGGTGGCGTCGAGATAGGCGAGGCCGCGCGCTTCGGCGGCGGCCGGGACGCTTTTGGGCACGCCGTGCGCCGAGAATACCACGGGGGCACCATCGGGCACCTCATCCAGTTCCTCGACGAACACCGCTCCCTGCGCGCGGAGCGTATCGACGACATAGCGGTTGTGGACGATCTCGTGCCGCACATAGACCGGCGAGCCATGCTTCTGGAGCGCGAGCTCGACGATGTGGATTGCGCGATCGACGCCCGCGCAGAAGCCGCGCGGGGCGGCGATGAGAAGTTTCAGTGGCGGTTTCGGGGGGGATATGGTCATCGCCTCGGTGCCTTACGCGATTGCTTGCCACCGGCAAAGCCGCTTCCTATGACGAGCGCCCACCGTCCGCCGGTCTGTTATCGAAGGAATTGCGTTGACCGCTCGCTCCATTCTCGTCCTCGCGCTGACGCCGATGCTCGTGCTTGCCGGCTGTGCCCGCAATGGGGAGATCGATGAAACCGGCGGCATCGCGATCACGCGCAGTGCTTGCCCGGCGGTAGCCATACCGGCGAGCACCGGCGATATCACGATGTTCAACCCGGCGAGCAGCCGGGCATCGACCGCCATCGACGTGACCGCGACGATCACCAATTTGCGGACGACGTGCGGTGATCAGGGCAGCGATGTCGTCTCCAACACGAATTTCGACGTTCTGGCGCGACGGACCGATCCGCGTGGCGCGCGTGAGGTCGTATTGCCCTATTTCGCGACCGTCATGCGCGCGGGTACGACCGTCGTCGCAAAGCGCATCGCCTCGGTCAGGATCGTCTTTGCCGATGGCCAGACGCGGGCGAGCGCGCAGGGGCAGGGCGGGGCCGTCATCGCCCGCGCCGAAGCGACGTTGCCGCCCGAGGTGCAGAAGGAACTGACCAAGAAGCGCAAGGCGGGCGAGCTGGACGCTGCGACCGATCCGCTCTCGACGCCGAAGGTCAAGGCCGCGGTTGCGCGCGCCAGCTTCGAAGTGCTGATCGGGTTTCAGCTGACCGCCGACCAGCTTCAGTACAACGCGACGCGCTAGGCGGCCCGCGCGCCGGTTGACACGAATCGGTGCCTCGCCCATCGGGTAGCCAGCTGGCCGGCGAAATCCGGGCGGCCGCGCGGGAGAGTGGAGGGGTTCGCCCCATCCACGCCGAAGGAGCAACCGCCCCGGAAACTCTCAGGCAACCGGACCGCGCGGACGACAAGGCTACTCTGGAAAGCGTGACCTGCCCAAGGCAGGCACCACCGAAGGTGTAAACCCGGCCCCTGGCCGCGGTCAAAGCTCTCAGGTTTCCGTGACAGAGGGGGCGGGTGCATTGCCGATAGGCACCGCATCTGCCGTCCGACTGAACGGAGATTATATTGGTGAGCGACACATACGATCCCCCGATGGACGCCGCGCTCCCGCTCGATGGCTGGCACCGCTCGCATGATGCCCGGATGGTATCGTTCGCGGGCTATGCGATGCCGATCCAGTATGAGGGCATTGTCGCCGAACACCTGTGGACACGCCAGAATGCCGGGCTGTTCGACGTCAGTCACATGGGGCAATTGCTCGTGTCGGGCGATGGCGCGGGGGCAGCGCTCGAGGCGCTTTTGCCGAGCGACGTCACGGGCCTTGCCACCAACAAGCTCTGCTATTCGCTGCTGCTCGACGAGAATGCGGGCATCCTCGACGACCTGATGTTTACCAGCCGTGCCGACGGCTATTACCTCGTCGTCAACGGCGCGACCAAGCATGATGATATCGGGCATCTGCGCGAACACCTGCCCGACGAGATTACGCTCAACCATATGGACGACCGCGCGCTGCTCGCGGTGCAGGGGCCGAAAGCGGTCGATGCCGTGTCGCGCGTCGTTGCCGGCACCGAGGCGCTGTGGTTCATGGAGAGCGGCGGTTTCGGCGACCTGTGGATCAGCCGGTCGGGCTATACCGGTGAAGATGGTTTCGAGATTTCGGTGCCCGCCGAAGATGTCGAAGCGCTGGCCACCGCACTGTGTGCGCAGCCCGAGGTAAAACGTGCCGGACTTGGCGCGCGCGACTCGCTGCGGCTCGAGGCGGGGCTGCCGCTTTATGGCCACGACCTCGATACGCGCAGCGACCCGGTCACGGCGGGCCTGTCGTTCGCGATCCAGAAACGGCGACGCGAAGCGGGCGGCTACCCCGGTGCCGACATCGTCGCGCGATACCTGAGCGAAGGGCCACCGGCGCGGCGGGTCGGCCTGGCGGTCGACGGCCGCCAGCCAGCGCGCGAGGGATGCGACATCTATGCCGGCGACCGGCTGGTCGGGCGGGTCACGTCGGGTGGTTTCTCGCCCAGCCTGCAGGCCCCGATCGCGATGGGATATGTTTCTGCCGCCCATGCGTCGGTCAACACGTCACTGGAAATCGACGTGCGCGGCAGGCGACTGACCGCGTCAATCGTGCCGATGCCCTTCGTCCCCCATCGCTATCACCGCAAAGGAGCCGCCTGATGCGTTATTACACCCAGGACCATGAATGGATCGACGTCGACGGCCAGAGCGCAAGGGTCGGGATCACCGACTATGCGCAGGGACAGCTGGGCGATATCGTCTTCGTCGACCTGCCCAAGGCCGGGGCCAGCGTGACCAAGGGCGGCGATGCCGCCGTCGTCGAATCGGTAAAGGCAGCGTCCGATGTCTATGCGCCGGTGTCGGGCACGGTCAGCGAAGCCAACCCCGCGCTCGACGCGGAGCCCGCGCTGGTCAACAGCGCGCCGGAGGGCGACGGCTGGTTCTTTACGCTGGTGCTCGACGATCCGACCGAGCTCGACGGGCTGATGGATGCGGCCGCCTACACCTCCTTCGTCGCAGCCCTGTAAGGAAGACGATGCGCTACCTTCCCCTGACCGAGGCGGACCGCCAATCGATGCTGACGACGATCGGTGCGCCGAGCGTCGATGCCCTGTTCGTCGATATTCCCCAAAGCGCGCAGCTGGATGGCCCGGTGCGCGACCTGCCGCTCCATGCGAGCGAACTGCAGGTCGAACGTCACCTGTCGGCGCTGGCGCGCAAGAACCGTGCGGCGGGCGAAGGGCCGTTCTTCCTCGGCTGCGGCGCGTACCGCCATCATGTCCCGGCGTCGGTCGATCACATCATCCAGCGCGGCGAGTTCCTGACCGCCTACACGCCGTATCAGCCCGAAATCGCGCAGGGCACGCTGCAGGTCCTGTTCGAATTCCAGACGCAGGTGGCGCGGCTGTTCGGGACCGACGTCGCCAATGCGAGCATGTACGATGGCTCGACCGCCTGTTGGGAAGCCATCGTCATGGCGCGCCGTATCACGCGCCGGGGCAAGGCGATTTTGTCCGCCGGGCTGCATCCGCATTATGTCAGCGTCGCGCAGGCGATGGCGCGGTTCACCGGTGACCTGCTCGCGATGGCGACCCCGTCGCTGGTCGCCGAGACGGACATGGCGCGGTTGCTGGCGGCGGTCGACGAGGAGACGTCGTGCGTCGTCGTGCAATATCCCGATATCCTGGGCAGGATCGCCGATATGAGCGAGCTGGCCGCGCGCTGCCAGGCGGCGGGTGCGCTGCTGATCGCGGTCGTGACCGAGCCGGTCGCGCTGGGGCTGATCAGATCGCCGGGCGAGATGGGCGCCGACATCGTCGTCGGCGAGGGGCAGTCGCTGGGCGTCGGGCTGCAGTTCGGCGGCCCCTATGTCGGCCTGTTCGCGTGCAAGGAGAAATATGTTCGCCAGATGCCCGGACGGCTGTGCGGCGAGACGGTCGATGCGGCGGGGAAGCGCGGCTTCGTCCTGACCCTGTCGACCCGCGAACAACATATCCGGCGTGAAAAGGCGACATCAAACATCTGTACCAATTCGGGACTATGTGCGCTGGCCTTTTCGGTCCACCTGACGCTGCTCGGTGAAAAGGGGCTGCGGACGCTCGCTGCGATCAATCACGACCGGGCGGCGGAGGCGGCAGCACGGCTGTCGCGAATTCCAGGCGTAAGGCTGGTAAACGACAGTTTCTTCAATGAGTTCACGATCGTTCTTCCGATGCAATCGCGGTCGCTGGTTCGCCGGCTCGCCGACAAAGGGGTCATGGCGGGGGTCTCGCTGGGGCGGCTGTACCCGGATGACGGGGCGATCGAGCACGGGCTGGTCATCGCGGTGACCGAAACCACCACGCATGAGGATATCGAGGCGCTGGCCGTCGCGATCGAGGGAGAACTGGCATGAATGCGGTACCCAATGCCAGCGGCTGGAAGCCCGCGATGCAGCCCGTCGCGGCGGATGCCGGCACGACGACCGGCAACCGGGCGCTGATGATCGAGGAGCCGCTGATCTTCGAGATCGGCGACCGCGAGACGACGGGGGTCGATTTTGACGTCACGACGTCACCGGCTAAACTCGATTCGACCCTGTTGCGGACCGCTCCCATCGGGTTGCCCGGGCTTTCCGAGCCCGAAACCGTGCGCCACTACACCCGGCTGTCGCGCCAGAATTACGGGATCGACCTGGGATCCTTCCCGCTTGGTTCCTGCACGATGAAACACAACCCGCGGCTGAACGAGAAAATGGCCCGGCTGCCGGGCTTTGCCGACATCCACCCGTTGCAGCCGATCGCCACGGTTCAGGGCGCGCTCGAACTGATCGATCAGCTCGCGCACTGGCTCAAGCTGCTGACCGGGATGCCGGCGGTCGCCATGTCGCCCAAGGCAGGGGCGCACGGCGAATTGTGCGGGGTCCTTGCCATCCGGGCCGCGCTCCAGGCGCGGGGCGACGTGCGTGAGGTCATTCTGGTCCCCGATTCGGCGCACGGGACCAATCCGGCCACGGCGGCATTTGCGGGATACCGCGTCGAGGGCATCCCCGCGCAAGCCGATGGCCGCGTCGATACGGCGGCCCTGCTCGCCCGGCTCGGCCCCGACATTGCAGGGGTGATGATCACCAATCCGAACACCTGCGGCTTGTTTGAACGCGATCTGAAGATCATTGCCGATGCCGTTCATGATGCAGGTGGTTTCGTCTATTGCGACGGCGCGAATTTCAACGCGATCGTGGGCCGCGTGCGTCCGGGTGACCTGGGCGTCGATGCGATGCACATCAATCTTCACAAGACCTTCTCCACCCCGCACGGTGGCGGCGGGCCGGGGTCGGGGCCGGTGGTGTTCAGCGAAGCGCTTGCCCCCTTTGCGCCGCTGCCCTTCGTCGACCGCGAGAACGGGCGCTATGTCCTGGTCGAGGAGGCCCATGCCGGCGAGCGGCACCCGGCGACCTTTGGCCGGATGGTCGCTTTCCACGGCCAGATGGGCATGTTCACCCGCGCGCTGAGCTACATCCTCAGCCACGGCGCGGACGGGTTGCGCCAGGTTTCGGGTGATGCGGTGCTCAACGCCAATTATGTGCTGCGCAGCCTGGAAGATACGCTCGACGCGCCGTTCGCAGGATCGGGACCGTGCATGCACGAAGCGCTGTTCAGCGATGTCGGCTGCGCGGACGGGTTTTCCACGCTCGACGTCGCCAAGGGGCTGATCGACGAGGGCTTTCACCCGATGACGGTCTATTTCCCGCTGGTCGTCCACGGCGCAATGCTGGTGGAGCCGACCGAGACCGAGAGCAAGGCGGCGATCGACCAGTTCATCGGCGCGCTGCGCAGCGTGGCCGAACGCGCGCAAGCGGGCGACGCGTCACTGAAGTCGGCACCGCATTTCGCGCCGAGACGACGGCTCGACGAAACGCTTGCGGCCCGCAAGCCGGTGCTGGTGTGGCAGGAACCAGCAGGGGCGGCGGCGGCCGGGTAGCGGCGCCACGATAATGTGCCCAAGTCCCCGGACAGCAGCGAGGACGTGGCGCACACAGGCGACATGGACAGGTCAAAGAGCCGGTACCGCGCGGTCTGCGAACCGCGCGGTACCCTGCCCTGTCGCCGGATCGAACCGTGTAGGACAGGGGTTTCGGTACCGACGCCCCGTCGCCTACCCCTGTGCGCCCTTCACATAGCCGTCCACCGCGGCCGGCAGGACCGAGAGCGGCACGCCACCGGTCTTGATCACGGCGTCGTTGAAAGCGGCGACGTCGAACCGGTCGCCGAGCGCTGCCTGGGCCTGAGCCCTGAGGCGGAGGATTGCGTTGTGGCCGGTCTTGTACCCGCAGGCCTGGCCGGGGGCGACGCAATAGCGGTCGACTTCGCTGGTCATCGCGCCCTCGCCCTTGCCGGTCTCGTCCGTCAGGAACTTGACCGTCTGCTCGCGTGTCCAGCGCAGCGAATGGAGGCCGGTATCGGCGACCAGCCGGCAGGCGCGGAACTGCTGCGCCTGCAGATAGCCGATCTGGCCGAAGGGGTCGTCGGCATAGAGGCCAAATTCGTCGACCAGCTGCTCCGCATAGAGCGCCCAGCCCTCGATGAACGCATTGAACCCGACGAGCGAGGCGATCAGCGGGATTTCGGCGTGATGTTCGGCAAGGTAGGCCCCCTGGTAGGTGTGGCCCGGCACGCCTTCGTGCGCGGTCAGCGTCGACAGCTGATATTTCGGCCACAGGGTCGTCGACTTCAGATTGACGTAGTAGATCGCGGGGCGCGAGCCGTCGAGCGACGCGAAATTCATGTAGCCGAGCGCCGCGCCGTCCTGAATATCGGCGGGAACGCGCTTGACGGTGACGTCGGCCTTCAGCCCCAGATGCGAAATCTTTGGCAGCAGCGGGCGGATCGCCGCGATGCGGCCGTTGAGATAGGCGATCAGTTGCGCGCGGCCGGTATCGTCGTCGGAGAACAGCTGGTCGGGCCGCTTGTTCAGCGCCTGCACCCGTTCGCCGACGGTGCCCGAGGTCAGACCCTGCTTGCGCAGCAGGCCGTCGATCCGCGCCTTCAGCTCCTCGTTCTGGGCAAGGCCGATGCGGTGGACCTCGGCAGGCGTCTGGGTCGTCGTGGTGCCGAGTCGCAGCGCCCAGGCATAATAGGCATCGCCCATCGGCAGGTGCTGGACGCCGGCGTCATGCCGGGCCCTGGCAGCGAGCGCCTTGTACGCCGCAATCTCCCGGTCGAGCGCCGGATAGACCATCGTTTCGACCATTTTCCGGGCGCGCGCAGCCCAGTCGCCCGCGATCCCCTTTGCCGCGGTGCGCGTCGCGATCGAGGTAACCAGCTTCTGCTGCGCCGCCGGTATCGCGCGAAAGCCGGTCAGGATGCCCATGACATTCGACGCGATGAAATCGGGGGCGATGACGCCGCGGGCCCCGTCGCGCTTCAGCTGTGCGGTCTCGTCGTCGAGCTGCTTGGCCATGCCGGCCACGCGCGCGAGATAGGCCTCCGCATCGGCACGCGTGTTGATGGGATGCTGCGAATCGAGGAATTCGGGCGTGTTGTTGACCGCCCCGTTCTGCTGGGAAATGGCATAGGGCGAGGTGCCGCCGAAGAACCCCTGTGAGGCATTGGCATAGAAAAAGGGCTTGGCCAGCGCGGCGCTTTCAAGCGCGTAATGCACCGTGTCCCAGCGCAGCTGATCGGCGGGCGCGAGCGCCTTGCGATCGACCGTGTGCAGCCGCGTCATCATGCCCGACGTCGCGTCGGCAAAGCGCGCCTCGCCAAGCGCGGAGCCGTCGGACAATTTCGCGCGCAACCCGGCGCGTGTCCCGGTATCGACGCCGAGGCTGGTCGCCGTGTCCGGCTCAAGCCGCAGAATCTGGTCGGCAAAGGCGTCGATCGTCGCCCGGAAGGGGGCGGGGCGCGCGGCATGGGCGGCGACCCTGGCCAGGCCGGGTACCGAGGCGACACCGGCGATAGCGGCCCCGCCCGACATGAGGGCGCGACGGGTCAGGGCGAATTGCGGCTCGGTCATTACTTACTCCCATACGAAACATTATGGCGTACTAGCTATTGGTCGACCGCAACCGCGGCAAGCGCATTTGCGCGGCCAAGGCGGTGTTCACGCCAGACAATGTAGAGCCCGCTCAGGATGATCACGGGCGCGCCGATCCATGTCCACGGCGTCGGCATGGCACCGAACAGGACGAAGCCCAGCGCCGTCGCCCAGATCAGGCTCGCGTAATCCACCGGGGCGACGACCGACACCGGGGCGAAGCGCAGCGAATAGGTCAGCGCGATCTGCCCGAGCGCGCCGGTGAGGCCGATCGCCCCGATCAGCGCCCAGGTGGCAAGGTCGTGCGCGTGCACCGCAAACGGCAGCGCGGGCAGCAACGCCAGCGACGAGGTGACGCCGAACCAGAAGACGGTCGTCAGCGACCCCTCCGTCCGCCCGATCTGGCGCACCAGGATCGCGGTGACCGCGACCATCATCGAGGCGGCGAGGCCCATGCCGACCCCGAGCGGGGGCAGGTGTTCCGACTGTGGCTGGAACATGACGAGGACACCGACGAAGCCGAGGACGACCGCCCCCCAGCGGTGCGGGCCAACCTGCTCGCCAAGCCATCCCGCCGCGATGATCGTGGCGAACAGGGGGGTCGTGAACCAGATCGTCTGGGCCTCGGCCAGCGGCAGGATGCTGATCGTCGCGAAGTTGAGCGCCATGCCGGTCAGACCCGTCGCCGCACGGCGGACATGGGCGCCGGGGCGCGCCGTTTTGAGGGACGCGAGGCCCGGCCCCGCCGCCGCGATCGCGGCCACGGGCAGGACCATCAGCGACTGGCGAAAGAACAGGATTTCCAGCAGGTCTACGCCGCGTTCGCGGGCCAGCTTGGCCAGCGCGAACATCAGCGACAGGAACAGCGTCGCCGCGAGGCGCATGGCGATCGCGCGAAGGGGACGGTCAGGCATAGGTCGCACCCGCTCTAGCGTGTCGCCCGCACTTGCCAAGCCGGCCGCGTCTCCGCCAAGGGCATGACCATGAAACATGCTCTTCCCGTCACCCGCGCCGCCGACTTCGCCGCCTGGTATCAGGCCGTCATTGCCGAGGCCGACCTTGCCGAAGAATCGGGCGTGCGCGGGTGCATGGTCATCCGGCCCTGGGGCTATGGCATCTGGGAGCGCATCCAGAAGCTGCTCGATGACCGGATCAAGGCGACGGGTCACGAAAACTGTTACTTTCCGATCTTCATCCCGCTTTCCTATTTCGAGAAGGAGGCCGAGCATGTCGACGGGTTCGCCAAGGAAATGGCGGTCGTCACGCACCACCGGCTGATCAGTCAGGACGGCAAGCTGGTGCCCGATCCGACGGCGAAGCTGGAGGAGCCGCTGATCGTCAGGCCGACGTCGGAAACGGTGATCGGCGCCGCCATGGCGCGCTGGGTCCAGTCGTGGCGCGACCTTCCCGTGCTGATCAACCAATGGGCCAATGTGGTGCGCTGGGAAATGCGGACCCGGATGTTCCTGCGGACGAGCGAATTCCTGTGGCAGGAGGGACATACCGCCCATGCCACGCGCAAAGAGGCGGTCGAAGAAACGCTGAAGATGCTGGAAGTCTACCGCGAGTTTGCCGAAACCTGCCTCGCCATGCCCGTGGTCGCGGGCGAAAAACCGGAACATGAACGCTTTCCGGGCGCCGACGCAACCTACAGCATCGAGGCGATGATGCAGGACGGCAAGGCGCTGCAGGCGGGCACGTCGCACTTTCTGGGCCAGACGTTTTCCAGGGTGCAGGACATCAAGTTCCAGAACAGCGAGGGCGTGTTCGCGCACGCGTGGACGACGAGCTGGGGCGTGTCGACGCGCATGATCGGCGGGGTCATCATGGTTCACGGTGACGACGACGGGCTGCGCCTGCCCCCCGCGGTCGCGCCGCAACAGGTGGTCATCGTGCCGATGCTGCGTGAAGTGCCCGAGGACGTGGCGCTGATCGCCTATTGCCGCGAGGTTGCCGCGAGCCTCGCGGACGCGATGGCGCTGGGCGAGCGCATCCGCGTGCTGGTCGATACCAGGGCGACCAAGGCGAGCACCAAGCGCTGGAACTGGATCAAGAAGGGCGCGCCGGTCATCGTGGAGATCGGCGGCCGCGACATGGCGGTGGGCAATGTCACGATGCTCCGCCGCGACATGCTTTATGCCGGCGACGGCAAGCTGGCGAGCACCGTCCTGTCGCGCGAAGATTTCGGGAGCCAGGTGCCCGCGCTGCTCGGGGCGATCCAGAACGCGCTGTTCGAGGAGGCCAGAGCCAGGCGCGATGCGGCCACCACGGCGGTGACGAGCTGGGACGAGGTGGCGGCGCATTTCAGGGGTGACGAGGACAAGGTCACCGGCTGGGTCGAGGCCGCCTGGTCGCGGCCGACCGGTGCCGCGCTCGACGCGGTTGTCGCCAAGCTGAAGACGCTGAAGCTGACGGTGCGCAACACGCCGATGGGGCAGGCGACACCGGCGGGACCCTGCCTGTTTACCGGTAACCCGGCGGTCGAGCGCATCCTGATCGGGCGGACCTACTGACCGGACGGCGTCGCGGTCGAGCGCCGCGCCGCCGTCTTGTCCTTTACGTGCACGTCAACTATAAGGGACGGCATGGCTGACATAGGTTCGCACGCGACGCTTCACACGCCCGATCACCGCGACCGGCACGTCTATTCGATTTCCGACCTGTCGACCGAATTCGACGTCACCGCACGCGCGCTGCGCTTTTACGAGGACGAGGGGCTGATCGCGCCGATCAGGCGCGGCACGACGCGGATCTATACCAAGCGCGACCGGGCCCGGCTGGCTTGGATCCTGCGGGCCAAGCGCGTAGGGTTCAGCCTGCAGGATATCCGTGAGATGATCGACCTGTACGACGTCGGTGACGGGCGGGCGACCCAGCGGCATGTAACGATCGAGAAGTGCCTGGGACGGATCGACCTGCTGAAGCGCCAGCGTACCGACATCGATGCGCATATCGATGAACTCAGCCGGTTCGTGACGATGGTTCAGGCCGCCGAGAGCGATCACCACTAGCAAACGAAGGCGAGAACACCATGCCCAAGTACACCGCCCCCGTGCGCGAGACGCGTTTCGTTCTCGATTCGGTCATCGGCCTCGACCGCTATGCCAATTTGCCCGGCTTTGCGAACGCGACGCCCGATACGGTCGACGCCGTGCTCGAGGAAGGAGGACGCTTTGTCGCGGAGGTGCTGTTCCCGCTCAACCTGTCGGGCGATCAGGAGGGCTGCACCCGCCATCCCGACGGATCGGTCACGACGCCTGCCGGATTCAAGGAGGCCTATACCCAATTCATCAAGGGCGGGTGGACGACGCTGGGGATGCCCGAGGAATGGGGCGGCCAGGGGCTGCCGCACGTCGTGTCGACCGCGTTCGAGGAATATCTGATCTCCGCCAACATGGCGTTTGCGATGTACCAGGGCCTGACGATGGGCGCGGTGCAGTCGATCCTGGTCAAGGGGTCGGACGAGCAGAAGGCCAAATATGTGCCCAAGATGGTGTCGGGCGAATGGGGCGGGACGATGAACCTGACCGAGCCGCAGTGCGGGACCGACCTGGGCCTGATCAAGACCAAGGCCGAACCCAATGCCGACGGATCATGGTCGGTGACGGGCACGAAAATCTTCATCTCGTCGGGCGAGCACGACCTGACCGAGAACATCATCCACCTGGTGCTGGCCAAGACACCGGGCGCGCCCGACAGCGTCAAGGGCATCAGCCTGTTCATCGTGCCCAAGTTCATGGTCAACGACGATGGCTCGCTGGGCGCGCGCAACGCCGTCAGCTGCGGCTCGATCGAGCACAAGATGGGCATTCATGCCAATTCGACCTGCGTGATGAATTACGACGGCGCGACCGGCTATCTGGTCGGTGACGAGATGAAGGGGCTGGCGGCGATGTTCATCATGATGAACACCGCCCGGCTGGGGGTCGGGCTGCAGGGGCTGGGTATCGCCGAAGTCGCCCGCCAGAACGCGGTGCATTATGCCCGCGACCGGCGCCAGGGTCGGTCGCTGACGGGAGCGAAGGAGCCACAGGAAAAGGCCGACACGCTGTTCGTCCATCCCGACGTCCGGCGGATGCTGATGGAAGCCAAGGCGCTGACCGAGGGACTGCGGGCATTGTGCCTGTGGGGTGCGTTGCAGGTCGACCTGAGCCACGCCGCCCCGACCGAGGAGGAGCGGCAGCGTGCCGACGACCTGATCTCGCTGCTGACCCCGGTGATCAAGGGTTACGGCACCGACAAGGGCTATGAGATCGCGACCAACAGCCAGCAGGTCTATGGCGGGCATGGCTACATCGCCGAATGGGGCATGGAACAATATGTCCGCGATGCGCGGATCGCGATGATCTATGAAGGGACCAACGGCATCCAGGCGCTGGACCTGGTCGGGCGCAAGCTGGCCCAGAACGGCGGGCGGGCGATCCAGGCGTTTTTTGCCATCATCGCCGAGGAAGTGGCCGCGGCAAAGCAGGTGCCCGAGCTGGCGGATTTCGCGGGCCGGTTCGAAAAGACCAACGGCGAGTTGCAGGCGTCGACGATGTGGCTGATGCAGAACGCGGTGGCCAATCCCGACAATGCGGCGGCGGCATCGGTCAGCTACATGCACCTGATGGGGATCGTCGCGCTCGGCCTGATGTGGCTGCGCATGGCGACGGCGGCCCAGACCATGCTGAACGCGGGGGAGGGCGACAAGGCCTTCCTCGACGCCAAGCTGATGACCGCACGTTTCTTTGCCGAACGGATCATGCCCGACGCCGGTGCGCTGCGCCGCAAGATCGAGGGCGGAGCGGAAAGCATGATGGCGATGCCGGTCGAGATGTTCGAGGCGGCGTAGCGCGGACGCACGTTTCCCTTGGGTGGTTCACAAAGGGAATAAGCGGCCGACGCGTCCCTGCCACGGGCATCCGGGCTGGACGACTTTGCAACGTATTTGGTTAAGGCGTCCAGACTTTAAGGGGTCGGGGCGGACCACGTCTCGTGTCGAGTGTGGCTACGAGGATTCCGGTCATTGGCAGTCTCCAGCCCGCGAGCCTCAGCACGGCGGCCGGGCCAAGGGATTACTCACGGCCGCCCGAAACCGGGTGCCACGAAGGATGGTGCTTGTCCGGGCCTGCGACGTGCAAGTCCGCCTGAGACCCCGGCGCAGCCACGGCTGATGTGCCGGATGACTCCGCGTCGGCCGCGAGGACATGCCCGAATTTCGAACCCGTCCCCGGTCTTGGTTCGGCCTGATCAGAGCCTCACCGCAACGCACGCCATGTAACCTAATCGGTTAAATTTGTCAAGCGAAATCGTGAAGGGCTTCGGAGAGCATCGTCATCGACCCATAGTGAGTCAGATCGAGGTGGAGCGGGGTGACGGTGACGAAGCCGTCCGCAATCGCCTCGAGGTCGGTCGCGTGTTCGGGGGTGGTCATCGTCGTGCCGAGGCCGAACCAATAATAAGGGTAGCCGCGCGGATCGACGCCCTTGACGATCAATGCCCGGCCATAATCGTGAAATCCCTGGCCGGCGACCTTGACGCCGCGCACCGCGTCGGCGGCGAGTGGCGGGAAGTTGATGTTGATGAGGGTGCGCGGCGGCATGTCGGCGGCGATCAGCGGGCGCAGCACCCGTGCCCCCCACACGGTGGCGGCGGCGAACGGCACGCTGTCGCCCATCCCCTCACGCGCATAGACCTGGCTCAGCGAGATCGAGCGACAGCCGGCCAGCGTGCCCTCCATCGCGGCGGAAACGGTGCCCGAATAGGTCACATCCTCGGCGAGATTGGCCCCGCGATTGACGCCCGACAGGATCAGGTCGGGTTTCAGCCCCTCCATGCACACCCCGAGCGCCATCATGACCGCGTCGGTCGGCGTGCCCGATACCGAAAAGCGGCGATCGTCGTGGCGGCGGACGCGCACCGGACGCGAGAGGGTGAGCGAATGGCCGGCCCCCGACTGTTCCTCCTGCGGGGCGACGATCCAGATGTCGTCGGACAGTTCGCGGGCGATCGATTCGAGCACGGCGAGGCCGGGCGCGTTGATGCCGTCGTCGTTGGTCAGCAGAATGCGCATGAGTCAGTCCTTCCTAAGCCGTCAGGCGCGTCACGCCGCCCATATAGGGCATCAGTGCATCCGGCACCGCCACGCTGCCGTCCTCCTGCTGATAATTTTCGAGGACCGCGACCAGCGCGCGACCGACCGCGACGCCCGAGCCGTTCAGCGTGTGGACGAAGCGGGTGCCCTTTTCACCGGTCGGTCGATAGCGGGCGTTCATGCGTCGCGCCTGAAAGTCGCCGCAGTGCGAGCAGGACGAGATTTCGCGATATTCGCCGGCGCCGGGCAGCCAGACCTCGAGATCATAGGTCTTTTGCGCGGTGAACCCCATATCGCCCGCGCAGAGCAGCATCCGGCGGTAGGTCAGGTCGAGCCGTTCGAGAATGACTTCGGCGGCGCGGGTCATGCGCTCATGCTCGGCTTCGGCGGTTTCGGGGGGCACGACCGAGACGAGCTCGACCTTGTCGAACTGATGCTGGCGGATGAGGCCGCGGGTGTCGCGGCCCGCCGCTCCCGCTTCGGACCGGAAACAGGGGGTCAGCGCGGTCAGGCGGATCGGAAATTCGCTGTCGGCCAGGATCTTCTCGCGGACGAGGTTGGTCAGGCTGACCTCCGCCGTCGGGATCAGCCAGCGGTTGTCGGTCGTGCGGAACTGATCATCGGCAAACTTTGGCAATTGCCCGGTGCCGTAGAGCGCATCGTCGCGCACGAGCAGCGGCGGCGCGACCTCTTCATAGCCGAATTCGGTCGTGTGGACGTCGAGCATGAACTGGCCGAGTGCGCGCGACAGCCGGGCGACGGGGCCGCGCAGATAGGCAAAGCGGGCGCCCGACACGGCCTGTGCTGAGGCGAAGTCGAGGCCGAGCGCGGGGCCGAAATCGAAATGTTCGCGCGGGGCAAAGGCGAAATCGCGCCGGACGCCGCGTTCGTGCCGGACGACATTGCCGGTTTCGTCGGTGCCATCGGGGACGTCGGGCGCGGGGACGTTGGGCAGGGCGGCGAGCACGGTGCTGAGGTCACCACCGGCCTGGGCGGCGTCGCCCTCCAGCCGCTCAATCTCTGCCTTGCCTTCGGCCCCGGCCTGATGCTTGAGCGCCTCGATCTCCGTGAGCAGCTGGGCGCGCCGTTCATCCGTGGCCTGCTTCAGTTCGCCCGACAGTCGGCCGATCGCCGCGGACACGCGGTTACGTTCCGCAACCGCCTGTTCGGCCATCGTCATCCGCGCACGCCAGATCGTGTCGAGGTTGAGGATCGTCGCCGCGACGGGCGCGATGCCGCGGCGTGCCAGGGCGCGATCGAAGCCCTCGGGGTCTTCGCGGATCAGGCGGATGTCGTGCATGGCTCGCGGCTATGGCTGTGGCGGGCCGCGCTGTAAATGCTCCGGCAAATGCGCCGGGAAAAAGGTCGGGCTAGGCCGCCGCGCGCCGCGCCAGGCGACCGCGGAGGACAAGCACCGCCGTTGCCAGCCCGAACAGCCACACCATTGGCGGCGCGGGAACGGGATGGGGATCGCCGCTCGACGTGGTGCCGCCCGACGAACTGCTCGTGGAGGACGACCCGCTGGTCGAGGTGGAGCTCGACGTGCTGGTCGACGAGGTCACGTTCCCGCTCGACGAGGTGCTGGTCGACGAGGTGATGTTGCCGGATGAGGATGTCGAGGTCGAGGAGGTGACGTTGCCGCTCGACGAGGAACCGCCGGTCGAACTTGTCGTCGTCGAGGAAAGCCCGCCGGTCGAGGTCGACGTGCTGCCGCCTGAGGTCGAGGTCGATCCGCCCGAGGTCGACGAGGAACTGCCGGTGCTCGACGTCGATCCGCCCGAGGACGTGGAGCTGACGACGACGCTGCCGCCGCCGCCCGATCCGCCGAAGAAGCCGCCTGCGAAGAAGCCGCCGCCGCCAAATCCGCCCGATCCGCCGTAGACCGCAGGCACGTAACCGCCGCCACCGCCGGTCGGGGCATAGGCGGCATCGCGCGGTTCCATCGGGGGCAGGGGGACACCGGCGCTGCGAGTCGTGACGGTCGTGACGGTCGGCGCGGCGCAGGCCATGCGGGTCCCGACAACCCGGCGCAGATGCTTGATGCGGCGCGGCGCGTGGACGGCAGCCACGCGAACGGCACGTTTCTTTGCCGAATAGACGTGCGCGGCGCGCGGCGGCGGCTGGTTGGCGACGTGCAGCGCACCCCCGCCGAGGATCGCACCGCCCGCAGCGAGTGCGGAGAGTTTTGCCAGGGCCATCTTCAACGACATCGTGCGCGTCCTGTCCGTCAGGCCCGCATGCGTCGTGCGACGCGCAGGCAATCTTTTCGATCATGCCTGACTGGAAGGAAAGCGCGGTGGTAGCAAGCGGGTTAACCGTCAATCGGGCCCCCCGCGCGCCATCGGGCACGCTTTGTCACCAACATTGACGGTTAATGTTTCATTTAGGGGCTGTTTGAACCGCAATTCAGCTTGGTATTCCCATGATTTCAGAGCGCTTGTGCGGTCCTTACCCCCTGTCTATAGGCGCGCCAACGGAAGGCTTCGCGACACGATTGCCGATCTCGGTACTCGGCGTGGGCCAAGGAGAGCGGGATGGCAACGGTAGTGAATTCTCCCGGGAATCCGAAGGATTTCGACAGGGCATCGAGTAAATACGGGGCGTTGAGTAAACAAGGATCGGGTGGGCTGGTGAGCGCGAACGCAAACGAATCCGTCTATCGCCCCTCTGCCGACGAACCGTTCATGAACGAGCGGCAGCTCGATTATTTCAGAACGAAGCTGCTCGACTGGAAAGAGGCGCTGCTGCGCGAATCGCTCGATACGCTGGCGACATTGCAGGCCGAACCGCTGCGCGAACCCGACGTCACCGACCGCGCCTCGAGCGAGACCGACTGGTCGATCGAACTGCGTACCCGCGACCGGCAGCGCAAGCTGATCGCCAAGATCGACGCCGCGCTGCGCCGGATCGAGGACGGCGAATATGGTTATTGCGAAGTGACGGGCGAGCCGATCTCTCTCGGCCGCCTCGAGGCCCGACCGATCGCGACGATGACGGTCGAGGCGCAGGAGCGGCACGAACGCCAGGAAAAAGTGTCACGCGACGAATAGGCGCTTACGCCGCGTTTACCCTTTCCGGCCTATGCTCACGCGCACTGCAGGTCGATCTGGCCAGGGGTCTAACGGAAAGACGCGGATGACGAGCGAAGCGAACCACGGGCTGCGGCAGGAAAAGCGCGATAGCCTGTTTCTCAGCGCAACTGTCGATCTCGATGGCTATGAAAGCTTCACGACGCGCGTCCGCAACCTGTCGGCCGGCGGCATGATGATCGATTCGTCGGTCATGCTGGCGCCGGGCACGCGGATGACGGCGGATTTGCGCGGTGTCGGCAAGGTTCAGGGACGGGTCGCCTGGGCATCGCTCGGGCGGGCCGGCATCGCCTTCGACGCCGAGATCGACCCCCGGCTGGCGCGGTCGAACCCGCCGGCAAAATCGGCACTACCGGCCTATCTGAAGCCGCTCCCGACACGCAGGACCGGCCTCGCCATTCGCTAGAAAGCGCGGACCGGACTGTCCGAGGTCATCGCTTCCTTCAGGCGCAGCTTCTGTTTTTTCAGCATCGCGATCAGCGCGGTATCAGGCATGGGCCGCCGCTGTTCGGCTTCGAGCTTCGCTTCGATATCGGCGTGCTTGGCGGCGAGGGAAAAAACATGCGCAGTGCTCATGTCCAGTGGCTCCTTCGGCTGGGGAATCAGGATTGAAACATGCTTTGCGGGCGATGTCATCCCGAATCGATAGGCCATCGGCCAGTTCGTCAAAAATCGGTACGAGCTGAACCGTCCCGGCAGATGATTGAGCGCGACCGCCCGGCACGCTAGCGTCGGCGGATGGATGAATTCGAACTGCGTGCGCGCCTCGACCTGCTGCGCACCGAACATCGCGATCTGGATGAGGCCATCCTTGCGCTGGCGGCGGCGGGCAGCCCCGACCAGATGCGCTTTGCGCGGCTGAAGAAACGCAAGCTGCGGCTCCGTGACGAGATTGCTGCGGTCGAGAACCTGCTGATCCCCGACATCCTCGCCTGAACCGCGCCGTGACCCGAAGCCCGCCGCGGCGCTTAACCCTCAATTACGTTTCACCCGGCGACGCCGTGTGGCATGGGGGTGCGATGCTCGCCAAGCGCCTCATCGACGGATATTATCTCGAAGCCATGCTGCTGGCCGACGAAGTCCGCGGCTATTTCGACGAAGTCGGTCGCGAGGCGCGCGACGAGCTGACCCCGATGGACCGGGTCCTGTTCAGCTGCGAATCGCTGAAAGTGACGACCCGGCTGATGCACGTCATCGCGTGGTTGCTGACCCAGCGCGCGGTGGAGGGCGGCGAGCTGTCGGCCGAAGGCGCGCGCGACCCGTCGCGCAGGCTCGGCGAGTCGCTGGAAACGGATGACGACACGCTGGCACGCCTGCCCGCCGACGCCCGCCACTTCATCAGGGCAAGCAGCGACCTGCACCGGCGCGTGGCCCAGTTCGAAGCGGGCCTCGACTGCCAGGTGCCCGCCGCCAGCCCCGCACGCCATCTCCACGACCGTTTGAAGCGGGCGTTCTGATGGACCGACCCGAATGAGGGTACGCCGATGACCGGCCTCACCGCGCTCGACATGATGGTGCTGATTTCGCTGGGCGTCGGTGGCGTGTTCGGGGCGATTCGCGGGTTCGTGAGTGAAATCTTCTCGCTCGCCGCCTGGATCCTCGCGATCATCGCCGTGAAGCTCTTCCAGCCCCTTGTCGCGGCCAGGCTGATCGGGCTGGTCGGGACCGAGGGCGGCGCGAACGTCCTGTCGGTGGCGCTCGTGTTCGGTCTGACCTTCCTCGCGGTGAAGATCGCGGGCGGCAGCCTGGCGCGACAGACGCGGTCGTCGCTGCTGGGGCCGGTCGACCGGCTGCTCGGGACGGGCTTCGGCGTGTTCAAGGGGCTGCTCGCCGCCACGCTCGCGTTCCTGATGATGTCGCTGATCTTCGACGTGCTGAACGGCGAGGGCGCGCCGCGTCCCGACTGGATGACGAAGTCGCGGACCTATGAACTGCTGCGCGCGAGCAGTGCGGCGCTGGTCGATGCGGTCGAGGCGGAGCGCAAGCGGTGAACGAACCGCTCTATTCGATCGAGATTCTGCGTCTCGCCGCCGACACCGCCGCATTTCCCCGCCTTGCCGAACCGGACGTCAGCGTCGAACGGCGGTCGCCGACGTGCGGCAGCCGGGTGGCAATCGACCTGATGTTCGATGAAGCGGGGCGGGTTGCCGCCTATGGACACGAGGTTCGCGCCTGTGCGCTCGGCCAGGCGGCCGCGACGCTGGTCGCGCGCAACGTGATCGGCCTCGACGCGGCGGCAATCGAGTCGGCGCGGGACGTGCTGACCCGCTATATGGCGGGCGAGGGCGACGCGCTCCCCGACTGGGCGGACGTCGCGGTGCTGGCGCGGGCGCGCCCCTATCCCGCGCGTCACGCCTCGATCCGGCTGGCGATCGAGGCCGCCGCGCAGGCGGCACGCATGGCGGCGCGATGACGGCGTCGTTGCTGATCGAGGGGGTGGTCCTTCTCGGTACCGGCCTCATCTTCGTCATGATCTTCCGGCGATTCGGCCTGGGCGCGGTGCTCGGCTATCTGATCGGCGGCGCGCTGATCGGCCCGCACGGGCTGCATCTGGTCAGCGGTGCAGAGAGCAAGCTCGGCTTTGCCGAACTCGGCATCGCGCTGCTGCTTTTCCTCGTCGGCCTCGAACTCAATCCGGCGCGGCTGTGGCGGCTGAAACGCGAGATTTTCGGGCTGGGGCTGTTGCAGGTGATCGTCTGCGGGCTGGCGATCGCCGCCCTTATCATGCTGGTCGCACGCTTCAGTCCGGAGGCGGCACTGGCACTCGGCCTGCCGCTGGCGCTGTCGTCGACGGCGCAGGTCCTGCCGAGCCTGAAATCGTCGAACCGGATCGACACCCCCTTTGGCGAGCGGGCGTTTTCGGTGCTGCTCTTTCAGGACCTGTCGATCGTGCCGCTGATCACGATCGTCGCGGCGATGTCGCGCGCGCCGGCCGATCCCAGCGTCCCGCCGGGCTGGGTGCTCGCGCTTTCGACGGTCGGCGCGATCATCGGACTGGTGCTGGCCGGCCGGTTCGTGATCCGGCCGTTGCTGCGCCTGACGGGTCGGCTCGGCGAGCGTGAACTGTTCGTCGTCGTGGGCCTGTTCACGGTTTGCGCAGCGGCGGCGATCATGGAGGCGCTGCATTTGTCGATTGCGCTGGGGGCGTTCGTCGCCGGCGTGATGCTCGCCGATTCGCCCTATCGCCACGAGATCGAGGCCGATGTCGAACCGTTCCGCTCGGTCTTGCTCGGGCTGTTTTTCATGGCGGTCGGGATGGTGCTCGATGTCGATGCGGTGCTGGCAAATCCCCTGTTCGTCATCGGATTCGCGCTGGCGCTGGTGGCGCTGAAGACCGTGCTGATTTTCGGGCTGGCCAAGCTGTTCGGGATGGCGACACGCCCTGCATTCGGCCTCGGCCTGCTGCTCAGCCAGGGCGGCGAGTTCGGCTTTGTGCTGTTCGCCCAGGCGCAGCAGGCAATGCTGATCGAGCCGCAGGCGGCGAGCCTGTTCGGCGCGATCGTGACGCTGTCGATGGCCACGACGCCGTTCCTGCTGATGATTGCCCGACGCTTCGAGTTTTCGATCTATACCAAGGACCTGCCGGATGGTCCTGAGAATGCGGCGCAAGCGAGCGCGATCGTCGTCGGCTATGGCCGGTTCGGCCAGACGGTCGCCCAGCTGCTGCTGGCCGAGGAGGTTTCGGTGACCCTGATCGACATCAAACCGGCCCAGATCGAGCGAACCGCCGAATTCGGGGCCAAGGTCTATTATGGTGACGGTCGCCGGATCGACCTGCTGCGGACCGCCGGTGCCGACCGCGCCGAGCTGATCCTGTTCTGCATCGACGACGCGACGCTGGGGCCCAGGGAACTCGAGCCGGTCATCCATGCCTTTCCGCGGGCCGCGGTGATGGTGAGAGCGTTCGACCGGCGGCAGATGATGACGTTTGCCGGACTGAAAACCTGTTACGCGGTGCGCGAAGTGTATGAATCGGCAATGTTGATGGGGCGGCAGGCGCTCACCGCGCTCGGCGTCGACGAGGACCGCGTGGCGGTCGTCGAGCGCGACTACCGGGCGCGCGATGCGGACCGGCTGGCCGCGCAGACCGCAACCGGGGACGTCCACGCGCTCGACGAAACGCTGTTCGGGCGCGGATCACGCGGAGTGCGGCGTGAGGCGTGACCCGATCATCGTCGTCGCCGCGCTGTCGGCGGTCCTGGCGATCATGGCGGGGGCGTTCGGTGCGCACGCGGCCCAGGGGCGCGCGGTCGATCTGTTGCGAACCGGGGCGGGCTATCAGCTGATCCATGCCGTCGCGGCGATCGTCATCGCGCCGCTGGACCGCTGGTGCGCCGTCCTGCTCCTCGCCGGGGCGGCGGTCTTCGCGCTCAGCCTCTATGCGCTGGCGCTGGGCGGACCGCGCTGGCTGGGCGCGATCACGCCGCTGGGCGGTCTCGCGATGATCGCCGGCTGGCTATTTCTGGCGTACCGGGCCCGCTGACCGACAGCGGTCGGAACAATAGACGACATTGTCCCAGTCGCGCGCCCATTTCTTGCGCCAGCTGAACGGTCGCGCACAGGATGGGCAGATTTTGCTCGGCAGGTCGCGCTTCGCTACGCCATTGGGCATCGGGCATCCTCGTCAAGCCACGCCGCGACGTCGGCCAGGTCAATCCCGGTCGCGAGAAAGGTCTTGCCGATGCCGCGCGCGAGGAGCAGCGGCACCCCGCCATCGACCCGTTTCTTGTCATGCGCCATATGCGCGGCGAGCGTCGCACCGGTCGCCGTAATGCCCGCACTGGCGACACTGTTCGGCAGCCCGACCGCAAGCAGATGAGCGTCGAGGCGAGCGCTGTCCTCGGGTGGGCACAGGCCACGCGCGACCGAGAAGCGGAAGGCGAGCGCCATGCCAGCGGCAACGGCCTCGCCGTGGATCAGCCGGTCGGAATAACCGCACTCCGCCTCGAGGGCATGGGCGAAGGTATGACCGAGGTTCAGCAGCGCCCGGGTGCCGGTGGTCTCACGCTCATCCTCACCGACGATCCGGGCCTTGGCGGCAACGCTGGTCGCAATCGCATGGACGCGCGCATCGCCGTCGCCGGCAAGCAGGCATGCGGCGTGCCCCTCACACCAATCGAAGAAGGCCGCATCGTCGATCAGCCCGTATTTCACGACCTCGGCATAACCGGCGCGAAGCTCGCGCGCGGGCAGGGTGGTCAGGACATCGGGGTCGATCAGCACGAGATCGGGCTGATGAAAGGCACCGATCAGGTTTTTGCCCGCAGCGGTGTTGATGGCGGTCTTGCCCCCGACCGACGAGTCGACCTGCGCGAGCAACGTGGTGGGCAGCTGGACGAAACGGCAGCCGCGCTTGACGATGGCGGCGGCAAAGCCGGTCAGGTCGCCGACGACGCCACCGCCCAGGGCGACAAGTGCCTCTCCGCGCTCGACCTCGAGGGCCAGCAGGCGGTCTGTCAGATCGATCAGCTGCTGCCAGTTCTTGCTGCCCTCACCGGCCGGAATGACGATCGATTCCACATGGACGGCGGCAGCGGCCAGCGCCCGTTGCAGGTGCCGGAGATGCGGATCGACGACATTGGCGTCGGCAACGACCAGCAGACGCCCGTTGCGAATGAACGGCGCGAGCTGCTGAAGCGGGTCCGAAAGAAGGCCAGGTTCGACGACCACGTCATAGGCACGGCCCGTGGGGACGCGGATAATTGTCATTCGGCAAGCTTTTCAATGATGAGGTCGACGGTCTGTTCGTGCGGCGCGGGGTGTGAGGTTATGTGGATCGGCGCAAGCGCGTACACCGGGTTCCGGACCGCGGCGAGTTCGCGCAGCACCTCGCGCGGGTCGCGTCCGATGAGCAGCGGGCGGTCGTTCCGCCGTCCGACGCGCTGAGCCAGCGTGTCGATGTCGGAATTGAGCCAGACGGCAGTCGCATGTTCGAGGATCAGCGCCCGCGTGTCCGCATTCATAAACGCGCCGCCGCCGGTCGCCACGACGCGGCGCGACCCGTCCATCAGGCGGGCGATGACGCGACGCTCCCCGTCGCGAAAATGCGCCTCGCCAAAGCGTTCGAAGATCTCGGCGATGGTCATGCCTGCCGCCGCCTCGATCTCGTGGTCGGCATCGACGAACGGGAGGTTGAGGCGTCGCGCGAGGCGGCGGCCGATCGTCGTCTTGCCCACCCCCATCAGGCCGATCAGAACGATCGGCCGCGTGCCGTGCGTCGAAGAGCGAAGGGGTGATGAACTGGCCATGTCGCCGGGGCTATACAGGGGCGGGTGTGCTCGGGCAAAGAGGACGCAATCTGCAGCCCCTGACCGAGTTCGAGTGTCGATGCCCCGTTCGCTTATCATTATCGTCGTGCTGGCCGCGATCATCGTCGCCGCCCTGTTTGCCCTGTCGCGGATCGATCCGAGCAGGACGCCGAGGCACGTGGAAAAGATCGTTCCCGAAAATGCGCTCACGCACTGAGTTTCTGACCGCGGGGCTGATGATCGGGGCCGCGGCGATCGCGCTGTGGCCAGCGCTGGCACAGCGCAGCCCCGAATCGATCCTGCCCCCCGGTTTCGGTCAGCCCGCGCCGGCCAATGCCTCTGGGCCTAAAGAGCCTCAGCCGAAGGAACCCGCGCGCAGCCAGGCTGGCCCGACGAACCTGCTGCCGGACAGCACCACGCCACCGCCGGCGACGACAGGCGCGGACAATGTCAGCCAGGCCGACGGTGTGGGCGATCTGCTTGAAACCGATGGGAATAATTCGGTTTCGGCGGTACTGGCGCCGCCCGACCTGCCCCCCGAGGCCCGGCGTCCGACCAACCGCGTGGGACTGATCGACGCGAATGATGGCGGGTTCGGCGACGCGGGTTTCGGCGCGAGCAATGGCCAGTTCCTCGGCACCGTCATGCGCGAAATGGGGGCGCCGGTTGCATCACGCTGGGCGTCTATCCTGTTGCGGCGGGCGCTGTTGTCGCCGAGCGCGGTCCCGGCCGGCGTCAGTGGCGCGGACTGGGTCGCCGAGCGCGTCCTGCTGCTCGTCCGCATGGGCGAGGCGGACATGGCGCGCGCGCTGGTCGCGCGGGTCGACGCCGATAATTTCACCCCCCGCCTTTATGAAGCGGCGATGCAGGCGGCGCTCGCCACGGGGGATCCGGCGTCGCTGTGCTCGATCGCCGATGCGGGGGCCGACAGCAGCGACGAGGCGGCATGGCCCCTTGCGCAGGCAATGTGTGCGGGCCTGTCCGGAGAGGCGGGCACCGCCAGTGCGCTGGTCGATGCGGTTCGCGACGACCGGGTTGCGGGTGGCATCGATGTCCTGCTCGCCGAAAAGGTGATCGGCGGCGCGACCAACACCCGGCGGGCGGTGACGATCCAGTGGGACGGCGTCGACCGGCTGACCGCCTGGCGCTACGGCATGGCCGCGGCGACGGGGGTGACCATTCCCCCCGCCTTGTTCGCGACCGTCGGCCCGCAGGTCGGGGCGTGGCAGGCCCGCGCGCCGCTCTATGATCCCGCGGTGCGGGCCGGTTTTGCCGAACGGGCGACGACGCTCGGGGTGTTTTCGAGTGCCGCGCTTGTCGATTTCTATGCCGGTATCTGGGATGCGACCGATCCCGCCGAACGGGGCGGCAGCGTCGGCGAGCTGTTGCGCACCGCCTATCAGGGTGACGGCGACACGGCGCGCGTTTCGGCGATGCGGTCGCTGTGGGACGCCGGGGGCGGCGTCGATCCCTATGCCCGCGAACTGCTGACGGCGCGGGCAGCGGCCCTGATCCCGGTCGGCGCCGCCTCGTCGGCTCAGGATGTGGACCGGCTGATCGGGGCGATGATGTCGGCGGGCCTCGATATCCAGGCGGCGCGCTGGGACGGTCGCCCGGCGCGAGGGTCGCTGGGCTGGGCGTTGCTCGCGGTCGGCATGCCCCGGGCGCCGTCGGGAATCGATGCCGCGGCGATCGGTGCCGTGCGCGGCGGTGACGACGACCTGCGCGTGAAATTCCTGATTGCCGCGCTGGCCGGACTGCAGCGGATTTCGGGGGATGATGCCAATACGCTGTCGCAAAGCTATGCGATTCCGCTTGGGCGCGTGACCAGCTGGACGCGCGCCATCGATACCGCTGCCGCCAGAAACGAGGGCGCAACGGTCGCGCTGATCGCGGCGGCGGGCCTGTCGGCAAATAACTGGCACGCGGTGCCGCCCGAGCATCTCTACCACATCGTCGCGGCGCTCAAACGCGTCGGCCTTGAGCCCGAGGCACGGATGATCGCGGCGGAAGCACTGGCACGCAGTTGAGCCCGCCCGAAGACGGGCCGGCGATCGCATCGTTCCTGGCGGCGCTGGCGGCCGAGAGTGGCGCGGCCCGCAACACCCTGATGGCCTATCGTTCCGACCTCGAACTCGCGTCGGACGCGCTGGGGGGGCGGCTTGCGGTTGCCGATGGGGCGGGGCTCAACGCACTTGCCGACCGGTGGGGCGACCTGTCGCGGTCGACGGTTGCGCGCAAATCGGCGTCGCTGCGCCGGTTTTTCGGCTTTCTGGTCGATGAAGGACTGCGCAGCGACGATCCATCGGCCGCGCTGCCCCGGCCGGGTGGGTTACAGCGACGGTTGCCGAGGGTCCTCGATCATGAGGCCGTCGCCCAGCTGTTCGACGTGCTGGCGGCGCGAATCGAGGCAAGTGCGGGGGCCGCGCATGACGTGCGGATGCTGGCGCTGGTCGAGCTGCTTTATGGTTCGGGATTGCGCGCGACCGAACTGGTATCGCTCGAACTCGGGTCGATCCCTGCCGACCGGCCCTATGCCATCGTGAAGGGGAAGGGTGGCCGGGAAAGGCTGGTGCCCCTGTCGGGCCGTGCGCTGATGGCGGTCGCCGCGTGGAAAAAGGTCCGGGCCGAGGGCGGCAGGTTCCTGTTTCCATCGGGCAAGGCGCATCTCAGCCGGGTGCGGTTGTTCCAGCTGATCCGCGAACTGGCGATCCAGGCGGGGATTCCCCCTGAACGGATCAGCCCCCATGTCCTGCGCCACGCCTTTGCGACGCACCTGCTGGAAGGGGGCGCGGACCTGCGCGCGTTGCAGACGATGCTGGGTCACGCCGATATCGCCACGACCGAAATATATACCCATGTCGCCACGGGTCATCTGGTCGAACTCGTCACGACGCGGCACCCGCTCAGCGACGCGAAATACGCCGGCAAGGGATCGTAAACGCGGGCGGGCTTTCCATCTGCCCGCCGCGTGGGGTCGCGAAAATCAGCCCTTGGCCATCGTTTTCGATGAGTTGTTGAAGGTCTTGCTGATCTGCGTGCCGAGGCCGCTCATGGCGCCGACGGCGGCGACCGCGATCAGGGCCGCGATCAGGCCATATTCAATGGCGGTCGCACCGCGATGGTGCATCGCCAGCGTGCGCAACAGATGAAATAGATGATGTGATCGGTACAGCATGTGGTGTTCCCTGAACGAAAAAGAGGCGGGAAACTGGGTTTCCCGCCTCTTTCGAAAGTGATTTCCCGCCCGGAGCAAGCCCCGGGCGGAGAGAAATCAGCCCTTCGCCATCGTCGAAGACGAGTTGTTGAAGGTCTTGCTGATCTGCGTGCCGAGGCCGCTCATGGCGCCAACGGCGGCAACTGCGATCAGAGCGGCGATCAGGCCATATTCAATGGCGGTCGCGCCCTTCTTGTCGCGGATCATCTTGCGTACGAAATTCATTACCGGTCTCCTTAAAAAAGTGTCCGCTGTTCTTACCCGACTGCCCCCCTTGACCAAGTGAGCCAGTGATCACCGTGCTAGACTGAACAAGTTTCCGAAAACTTAACGCGCGGGGAAGAATCTCAGCCGCCGTTCTGAACTGTGGTCGACACATTGTTCCACATCGAGACCGACGTGTTGGCGAAGTTTTTCATGCCGAAGAACGCGCCGAGCACGACGAGAGCTGCGATCAGCCCATATTCCACGGCGGTGGCACCCCGGTTGTCCCGACGGAGCGCGTAAAAAATGCTCTGCATCGACTGTCCCCGGTCGAACCATAGTCCCATTACGGCATTTGTGGGGTAAGGCCGTCGCAGTTAACAAATCGCAAATGGGAAATGTGAAGCGGTGCTTTGGGTAGTGGCGGCGGCCTTGATCGACAGTGACGGGCGCGTGCTGGTCCAGCAGCGTCCGGCGGGCAAGTCCATGGCGGGCCTGTGGGAATTTCCCGGAGGCAAGATCGACGAGGGTGAAACGCCCGAACATGCGCTGGTCCGCGAACTGCGCGAGGAACTGGGGGTTGAAACCGACCGGGCCTGTCTCGCACCGGCGGCGTTTGCCAGCGAACCGCTGGGGGACCGCCATCTGATCATGCTGCTCTACATCTGTCGCAAATGGCGCGGCATTCCTCAGGCACGGGTCGCCAGCGGTCTGCGCTGGTCTCGCCCAAACGAGCTGTTCGCACTCGAGATGCCGCCGGCCGACCAGCCGCTGATCGGACTGCTCGACGCCCTGATCTAGGCGGGGGCGGGGGCGGGAGCCCATCCGCTCAGCATGATCAGCGTTCCCTGCTCGACGATGCGACCGTCGTCGCCGGCGAGCGCGGCAAAGGCGCGGCGCGCCTCTCCCCACCAGTCGCGGCTGGCGGCGTGGCGTTGTGCAAGGACGCTGGTCGCGCCGCAGTGCCTAAGGTCGGCGAGCAGGCGATCGAAGTCCCGGTAGCCGAGGCGCAGCGTTTCAGCGTCGGCCACCGGCAGGGCAAATCCCGCGCGGACGAGCAGGTCGCCGGCCGTGCGCACGTCGACCTGGGGATGGATGCAGGCGGCAGCACGACCGCAAAGTTCGTCCGCCGCCGCCGCAACGCGACGCAGCACGTCAAGGCCGGGCGCTCCCCACAGCGCCCCGAGGAACAGGCCGTCGGGCCGCAGGCTGCGCCGCGCCGCGATGAGCGCGCCCGGCAGGTCGTCGATCGTGTCGAAGCCGCCGTTCGCGATCACCAGATCGAAGGACGCGGGCGCGAACGGCAAGCGATCCTCGTCACACCAGTGACCGGCGGCCCGCCCGGCGAACAACCGGCCATGATCGGTCTCGATCACCTCGACCTGCCGCGCCCGCAGCGCCGCCGCCAGCCCGCCAAAGCCGGTATTGATGACGAGGGCCTTCGCCAGGCGGCGCGTCGTGGCGTCGAGCCGGTCGAGGAACGCTTCCTGCAGGTGGTCCTCAAGATCGTCCTTGCCCTGCTGGGCGACGCGGTCGCGGCGCAGGGGGCGGGTGTCGCGATCGAATATCGGGGGCGGTGGCGACATCGTCGCCTTGTGCCCCGCGGGCGCGCGCGCGACAATGCGCCATGCTGGTCACTCCACTGCGCACGGTCATCGATTTCGCCCTGCCGCCGCGTTGTGGCGGCTGCGATACGATCGTGGAGGCGGATCACCGGTTCTGCGCCGCGTGCTGGTCGGCGCTCGGCTTTCTGACAGGGGTCGGCTGCGCGTTGTGCAATGTGCCGCTCGCGGCGGCGCACGGGACGATCTGCGGCACCTGTCTCGCCGCGCCGCCCAGTCATGACGGTGTCCGGGCCGCCGTTGCCTATGGCCCCATCGCACGGCGGCTGGCGACCGGATTGAAATACGGGCGCCGGACCGGGCACGCGCGGACGATGGGGGCAGCGATGGTCAGGCATGTCGACGGCGATGGCCTGGTCGTGCCGGTGCCGCTGCACCGCTGGCGGCTGTGGTGGCGCGGATTCAATCAGGCGCAGCTGATCGCGGCGGCGGTCGCGCGCCGGGTCGGGCTGTCCGTCGCGGACGACATCCTGATCCGCAAGCGGGCGACGGGGTCGATGCGTGGCCTGTCGGGCAGGGCGCGAACCGATGTCGTTCGGGGGGCCTTTCGCACCCGGCGGCGGCTGAACGGCGAGACGGTGTGGCTCGTCGACGATGTCTATACCAGCGGTGCCACCGCCAATGCCTGCGCCGCGACGCTCAAGCGCGCCGGTGCGGGACGGGTGATCGTCCTCGTCTGGGCGCGTGTCCTGCGTGACTGACCCGCGCCATTGACACGGCGATAATCGATGATCACGTCTAGGACCGACATGCCACGCGTCGAAATCTATACCAAATTCTTTTGTCCGTATTGCACGAGTGCCAAGGCGTTGCTGGCCGCCCGGGGCATCGCCTTTGAGGAACACGACATCACAATGGGCGGCAAAGGGCGCGCCGAGATGATCGAGCGCGCGGGCGGCCGGACCACCGTGCCGCAGGTGTTCGTGGGGTCGGTTCACGTCGGCGGGTCGGATGACCTGGCCGATGCCGACCGGTCGGGTGAGCTCGACCGGCTGCTTGCCGCACAATCGTGAAAATCGCCCTTCTCCAGATGACTTCGGGCATCGATCCGGCGGCGAATGCGCGGACGCTGGTGGGCGCGATCGAGGAGGCTGGCAGGGCGGGGGCGGCGATGCTGTTCACGCCGGAAATGTCCGGCCTGCTCGACCGCGATGGCGACCGTGCGCGTGACCACGTGGTCGGCGAGGATGACGATATCGTCCTTCGGGCGGTTCGGGCGGCGGCCGCGGCGAGCGGTATCTGGGTCCACCTCGGATCGCTTGCTCTCCGCGGCGGCGAGGCGGCGGGACGCTGGGTCAATCGTGGGTTCGTCATCGACGACGGCGGCCGGATCGTGGCGCGCTATGACAAGGTGCACCTGTTCGACGTCGACCTGCCGACGGGCGAAAGCTGGCGCGAGTCCGCCCGCTATCAGCCGGGCACCGGGGCCGTCGTCGTGGACACGCCCGTCGGGCGACTGGGCCTGTCGGTCTGTTACGACGTCCGCTTTCCGGCCCTATATCAGGTGCTGAGCGGAGCGGGCGCAACCCTGTTGTCGGTCCCGGCGGCGTTTACCGTGCCGACCGGACAGGCGCACTGGCATCTTCTGCTGCGCGCGCGCGCCACCGAGAACGCCGCATTCGTAGTCGCCGCGGCGCAGGTCGGGCACCACGCCGACGGGCGCGCCACCTTTGGCCACTCGCTGGTGGTCGACCCGTGGGGTGAAGTACTGCTGGATATGGGGGACGCCGCGGGGCTGGCGTACTGCGAGATCGACATGGCCAAACTCGCCGATGTCCGCCAGCGCATTCCGGTGATCGCACACCGGCGTTCCGTCCTGGGCCTGCTGCCCCAATGATCGTGTTCGACATCGCTTGCGCCAACGCGCACCGCTTCGAGGGCTGGTTCGCCGATGGTGACGCCTTTGCCGAGCAGCGCGATGCCGGCAGCATTCCCTGTCCCTTTTGCGGCAATGCCGAGGTCGAGCGGGTGCTGTCGGTCCCGCGTATCAAGTCCGGTGCCACACCTGTGGGAAACAACGATGTCGAGCGGCTGGCCAAACTCCAGGCGCAAATGCTGAAAGATTCGACATGGGTGGGCGATAAATTTGCCGAACGTGCGAGAGGCATGGCCGAGGGAGAGGAACCGCCGGCAACGATCCACGGTCAGGCAACCCTGGGCGACGCGCGCGCGCTGGCCGAGGACGGCATCAAGGTGCTGCCGCTGCCGTTTCCCGTCACGCCCCCGGAAAGTCTCAATTGACCGCAACCGGCCCGCGCCATAGCAGCGGTCCGGTCGTCCGTGCCCCGGTAGCTCAGCAGGACAGAGCAACGGTTTCCTAAACCGCAGGTCGGGAGTTCGAGTCTCTCCCGGGGCACCAGTCCAGTTCGTTACTGGCGCAGGCGGTCGATCGCGCCCTGGAGGATATAGGCGGCGGCGAGTTTGTCGACGAGGTCGGCGCGGCGGGCGCGGCTGGTGTCGGCGTCGATCAGCGTGCGGGTGACGGCGGCGGTCGACCAGCGTTCGTCCCACAGCAGGAGCGGCAGCCCGAGCGGCACCAGATTGCGGGCAAACGCACGGACCGACTGGGTACGCGGGCTGTCGGTGCCGTCGAGATTGAGCGGCAGGCCGATGACGATGCCGCACACCGCTTCACGGGCGACGAGGGCAGCCAGCACGGCCATGTCGGCGGTGAATTTGGTGCGGTGGACGAGTGCGTTCGGGCTGGCGATCGTCCAGTCGGCATCGCACAGTGCGGTGCCGATCGTCTTGGTCCCGACATCGAGTCCGAGCAGGCGACCGCCGGCGGGCAGCGCATCGGCGAACCCCTGCGCGTCGCCCAGCAGCACCCGGTCAGGCCGCGACGCGGCGGCGCTCGGCCAGTTCCTGGTTGAGCATTTCGGCGAGCAGGAACGCAAGTTCCAGGCTTTGCGCCGCGTTGAGGCGCGGGTCGCAGTGCGTGTGATAGCGGTCGGCAAGGTTCAGCTCGGTCACGTCGACCGCGCCGCCGGTACATTCGGTGACGTTCTGGCCGGTCATCTCGACATGAATACCACCGCCGAACGATCCCTCTGCGCGGTGCACGGCAAAGAAGCCGCGGACTTCGGCCAGGATACGGTCGAAGGGGCGCGTCTTGTAGCCGTTCGCCGCCTTCACGACATTGCCGTGCATCGGGTCGCAGCTCCACAGGACCGGATGCCCCTCGCGCTGGACGGCACGGATGAGCGGCGGCAGGCCGGTTTCGATCTTGTCATGGCCGTAGCGGGTGATGAGCGTGATGCGACCAGGCGTCCGTGCCGGGTTGAGCGTGTCGAGCAGCGTCAGGAGGACGTCAGGCGTCAGGCTCGGCCCGACCTTGAGACCAATCGGGTTGCCGATCCCGCGCAGGAACTCGACATGGGCGCTGCCCTCGAACCGGGTACGGTCGCCGATCCACAGGAAATGGGCCGATGTGTCGTACCAGTCGCCGGTCAGCGAATCCTGCCGCGTCAGCGCCTGCTCATAGGGAAGCAGCAATGCCTCATGGCTGGTGAAGAACTGCGTCCCCTTCAGCTGGGGCACGGTGTCGGGATTGATGCCGCACGCGTCCATGAAGGCCAGCGCCTCGCCGATGCGGTCGGCAACGTCGCGATATTGCCGGGTCCACGGACTGCGGCCCATGAAATCATGCGTCCAGGCATGGACCTGATGAAGGTTGGCATAGCCGCCCGCGGCAAAGGCCCGCAGCAGATTGAGGGTGGCCGCCGACTGGTTATAGGCCTGGACCATCCGCTGCGGGTCGGGGGCGCGTCCCGCCGCCTCGAACGCGATGTCGTTGACGATGTCGCCGCGATAGGACGGCAGGGTGACGTCGCCCTGAACCTCCATATCGGTGCTCCGCGGCTTGGCGAACTGCCCCGCCATGCGCCCGAGCTTGATGACGGGCAGTTTCGACGCGAAGGTCAGTACGACCGCCATCTGGAGGATGACGCGGAATGTGTCGCGGATGTTGTTCGGATGGAACTCCGCAAAGCTTTCCGCGCAGTCGCCGCCCTGAAGCAGAAATGCCTTGCCCTCAACGACGCGCGCCAGATCGGCGGTCAGGTCGCGTGCCTCTCCCGCGAAGACGAGCGGCGGGAACGCCGATAGCGTCCCGGTCGCGCGCGCCAGTGCGTCGGCATCTGGGTAGGTGGGCAGCTGGTGCGCCTCGTGTGCGGTCCAGCTTTGCGGTGTCCAGTTGGTGGCCATGATCCACGCCCTTTGCGCAGAAAGGACGCAGATTGGCAAGGTTGCGCCAGCCCGTCAGCCGGTCGTCATCGCGAGTTCGCGCGCCGCCGCCCTCAGCCGATCGGCCTGTCCCGGATTGGCGGCAATCGCGGCATTCAGCGTGTCGCGCGCCTGTGCCTGTTCGCCGAGCGTCACGCGGCTGCGCATCAGCATGATCCAGCCATCGACGTCGCCGGGATTTGCCTTAAGCCGGGCAGCGAGTTTTTCGACCATCCCCGCGATCATCTGCTGCTGCGCGCCGGGCGGAATGGCTGAGGCGGCGCGCATCTGTTCGGGGGTGGGGCCGGGAATGGCGGCGCTGGCGACGCCCGGGGCCGGTGCGGTTGCGGGTGGAGCCGGGCGTAGGGCCGCGAGGCGGTCGGCGACATCGATATGATCCTTGGCCCCGACCTGTTCGATCGTGCGGCGGACGTCGGCGTCCCACGGGGCACCGGCGGGCGTCTCCCTGAGGAGCGCAAACCACGCGTCGATCGCGCCCTTGTGATCGCCCGCCAGATCCTGCGCGACGCCGAGGAAATAGCGGGCGCGCGGGTCATGGTGATCGAGGGCGATGGCCTTGTCGAATGCCGCCCGGGCATCGGGTGGGACATCGCCCGAGCCCGCCATCACCAGCGCCTCGCCAAGCGATGACCACAGATCCGATCGGCCGGGCGCCAATTTGGTGGCGCGCGCATAGGCGGTCGCGGCCTCGCCAAAGCGTTGCGTCTGGAAGAACGACCAGCCGAGCATCCGCCACCCGTCGGCATCGTCGGGCTTTGCCTTCAGCCGCGCCTCGAGCGAGGAAATCATCGCGCCGACATCGGGTGCCGGAGGCGCGGTTTGCGCCGCCGGTGCGGCGGGGATCTGGTCGCGCCACACGCGCATGCCAACCGATGTCGCGGCAAGCATGGCGGCGGCAATCAGGGCAATGCGGCTGACCCGCGGCAAAGTCGTATCGCTCATGGCGTGAAGTCTCTAGCGGTTCGCGGAGCCGATGCTAGAGTGGCGATGCAGGGGTCGCACCGCAGTCATCAGCCCGAACGGGCGTCGACGTGTTTCATGAGTGGGGGCAGGGCGTGGCCGAGGCGTATCGGATCGCTATCGTCGGATCGGGGCCAGCCGGGCTGAGCGCCGCGTCACGCGCGGCCAAGCTCGGCCTGTCGCACATCCTGCTCGAAAAGACCGACCATCTGTCGGACACGATCTACAAATACCAGAAGGGCAAGCATGTGATGGCGACGCCGTCACAGCTTGTGCTGCGCGCCGATCTCGAATTCGGCGCCGGCAAGCGCGAAGCGGTGCTGGAGACCTGGGACGTCCAGACGGTGGCGAACGGTGTCAGCGTCCGGCGTCACGCCGAAGTCGTCGCGATCGAGGGAATGGGCGGACCGATTGCGGGATCGGTGCAGAAGATCGTGACGCGCGGGCGCGACGGATCGACCGAAACAAAGGAAGTGCAACGCCATGCGCCGCCCTATCGCCTGAAACTGGCGGGAGGAGACGAGGTGGTCGCCGATGCGGTGGTGCTGGCGATCGGGACGCAGGGCAATCCCAATCTGATGCGTTGTCCCGGTGGCGACCTGCCTCACGTCCAGTATCAGCTGGACGACCCCGCCGCCTATAATGACGAGCATATCTTCGTGATCGGCGGCGGCGATGCGGGGATCGAGAATGCGCTGGGCCTCGCCGCCGATGTCGCGCAGGGCAATATCGTGAGTCTCGTCAATCGCGGTGCCGAGTTTTCGACCGCCAAGGACGCGAACGTCAAGGCGCTGATGGCGGCGCGCGACGCCGGGCGGATCACCATCCATGCCGAAACCAATACCGCCCGCGTCGAGCCGGGCAAGATCGTCCTCGATACGCGCGACGGCGAAGTGACGATGCCGTGCGACCGGATCATCGCTCGCATGGGGTCGGCACCGCCGCGCGGCTTTGTCGAATCCTGCGGCATCGAGTTTTCGAGTCAGGACCGCCTGGCCTTCCCCAAACTGTCGCCGACGTTCGAAACGACGGCGCCGGGAATCTTCGTGATCGGGGCGCTGGCGGGTTATCCGCTCATCAAACACTGCATGAACCAGGGCCATGACGTGGTCGAGTTCATCAACGGCAATACCGCCCTGAAACCCGCCGACGAACCGATCCTGGAGGCGAAGTTCGCGCAGCTGCCGGGGACGGCGACGGTCGATCAGTGGCTGGAACGGCTGCGCAGCAACGTCACCATCCTCAACGGGATGAGCCCGCTGCAGATGCGCGAATTCATGCTCGACAGCGAGGCGCGGTACTACCGGCCCGGCGAGACGATCTTCGAGCGAAACGATCCGGGGTCGTCGCTGTTCGCCATCGCCTCGGGATCGGTGCTGGTGCAGGTCGATCCGAACGACCCGTCGAAGACGGTCGCGATCGAACGCGGATCGATCTTTGGCGAGGTTGGGCTGATTTCCGGTCGCCGGCGCGGCGCGACGATTGTCGCCGCCGAGGAGTCGATCTGCGTCGAGATTTCGCGCACCGCGGCGCTGAAGCTGCAGAGCCAGGTCCCGGCGGCGAAACGCGCGATCACGCGCATCTCGATCGAGCGGCAGGTGCTGCAGATGTTCGGCTCGGGCCTGACCAAGGAGGACGTCGCCGAGCTGGTCGAGGCCGCCGAAGTCCAGTCGGTAAAGGCGGGCGAGGCGGTGATCACCGAGGGCGACGACGGTCAGGATATCTATGTCGTGCGCACCGGATCGATGGTGGTCGAGAAGAAGATCGGCGGCAAGCCGGTGTTCCTGTCGTACCTGCCTGCCGGATCGTTCGTCGGCGAGATGGCGCTGATCGCCGGGGGCAGACGGACGGCGACGGTCAGGGCGGCGATCAAGTCCGAGGTCATCAAATTGCCGGGAGCGGCGTTCCGCGCGCTGCTCGACCGCAACCCGCGCCTGCTGGACAAGGTGCGGCGCGACATGGCGGCGCGGCAGGACGTCAACGCCTTCATCGAGGCGAAGAAGGACAGTTTTTCGGGCGCGGTCGACATGTATTCGAGCGTCGCGACCTTCCTCGTCGAACAGGGCGTCGGCGAGGCGACCGACGTGCTGCTGATCGACGAGAACCTGTGCGTCGGTTGCGACAATTGCGAAAAGGCGTGCGCGGATTCGCACGAGGGGTTGAGCCGCCTCGATCGCGAAGCGGGGCGGACCTATGCCCATCTCCACGTGCCGACGTCATGCCGCCACTGCGAGCATCCGCACTGCATGGCCGACTGTCCGCCGAACGCGATTCATCGCGGCCCCGACGGCGAGGTGTTCATCGACGACAGCTGCATCGGTTGCGGCAATTGCCAGCGCAACTGTCCCTACGGCGTGATCCGGATGGATGCGAAGCCGCCTAAGAAGCCGGGGCTGCTCAGCTGGCTGCTGTTCGGGGCAGGGCCGGGGCCGGGCGAACCGTCCAAATCCTGGTCCTACGCCCATGCCGATCCCGGCATGGAAAAGGCCAAGAAGGCAATCAAGTGCGACATGTGCTCCGGCATCGCGGGTGGCCCGGCATGCGTGCGGGCCTGTCCGACGGGCGCGGCGATCCGCGTCGCGCCGGAGGAGTTCCTGACGGTCGCGCGGCTCGAGCGGGAAGCGGGCTAGTGGCGACGCGCGTTTCCGTGCCGCGGGTCCGCGGATCGGCGATCCACGAGGGGTTCCTGTGGCACCGCGGCGGACGCTGGGCAAAGGTCGCAGGCGGCGTATCGCTGTTCGTGATCGCCGTCTATGCGCTGCACGACCCGCAGCCGCGCCCCAATGGCGGCAGCTGGTACGGCTATATCCTGGGTACGGCCGGGGTCGTCCTGATCCTGTGGCTGACGGCGCTGGGGGTGCGCAAACGGGCGATGACGCGGGGACGCTGGTCGCTGAAATCATGGACCTCTGCGCATGGCTGGCTGGGGCTGTGCCTGATCGTCATCGGGACGCTGCATACCGGGTTCCAGTTCGGCTGGAACGTCCACACGCTCGCCTATGTCCTGATGATGGTCGTGATTATATCGGGGATGCTTGGGGTGCTCGGCTATGCGACGCTGCCGCGTGCGCTGTCCGACAATCGCGGGGAGACAACCGAGCCGCAGATGCTCGAAGCGTTGCGCTCGATCGACCGGCAGCTACACGAGGCGGCGCAGCCGCTGGGCCAGCACCACGCCGATCTGGTCCGGCAAAGCCTGGAACAGGACCCGTTCGGTGGCGGACTGCTGGCGCGGCTGTCGGGACGCTATCCGCGCTGTGCGACAACGGCGGCGCAGGCGGCGATCCGTGTCGAGACCGGCACCCGCGCGGCCATCGGCGACGACCCGCTCGAGCGGATCGATGCGCTGCTCGAACGCAAGGAGGCGGTGCTGGCACGTGTACGGCGCCATCTGCGGATCAAGGCGTTGCTGGAGATCTGGCTGTATGTCCATGTGCCGGTGACCTTCGCGCTGATTGCGGCGCTGACCGCGCACGTCATTTCCGTGTTCTTCTACTGGTGAGTGCCGGCGCGCCATGACCTTCGTCGTCCGGACAGTGTCGCGCACCGCCGACGGGCGCGAGATCGTGCGCCCGGTGACGCTGGCCAAGCCGGTCGTCACGATCGGTCGCGATACCGCAAACGACATTCACCTGCCCGACCTGGCGGTCGAGCCGTTTCACGCGACGCTGACCCAGGTTCCGGGCGTCGGCGTGCGGGTGACGAGCGTCGGCACCCTCGGCTTCACGCTCGACGGACGCGCGACGAAAGCGGCGGAGGTTGGACGCAAATCGGGGGGTGAGCTGCGTTTTGGCGGGCACCGGCTGACGGTCGGTTTCGACGGCGAAATTGCGATCATCCGGGTCGAACGAACCGACGCGGTGTCGGATGCGGCAGGCGACAAGGACGAGCGGACGGCGTTTTCGCTGGCCGGACTGCTGCCGGGCAAGCGAACGAGCGCGTGGACCTTCGCGCTGCTGGTGCTGGCCGCGTTCCTGGTCGCGCCAATCTGGACCTGGGCAAGCTATCACGACGCGAAGGTTCGGCCGGCGGGCTTTCACGCCGACACCGTCTGGTCGTCCGGACCGCTGAGCAAGGCGCATCACGGGCTGGAGGGCAATTGCCAGGCGTGCCACGACAAGGCGTTCGTGTCGGTCGAGGACAGCAAGTGCGTCGCCTGTCACACGGGAATCCACGACCACGCCGACCCCCGCCGGCAAGTCGCGGCAATGGCGCCGCCCGACGCCGCGAAGCGCATCGGCAATGTGTTCAAGGTCGCATTCGGCAAGCCAACCGGCCAGCGATGCGTCGACTGCCACAGCGAGCATGAAGGGGCGGGCCCGATGCAGCCCACCGCGAGCGTGTTCTGTGCGGATTGCCACGCGACGATGAAGTCGCGGCTGACCGACACCAGGCTGGAGAATGCGGGCGATTTCGGCACGGCGCACCCTCAATTCCGGCCCGCCGTCTATCTGGACGGCCGTGTACAGCGGATGACGCTCGACGCGCACCTGCGTGAGGACAATGGCCTGAAATTTCCGCACGATGTCCATCTGTCGGCGACGAACGGCGTGGCGCGGATGGCGCAGACGCTGGCGGCGCAGCAGGGCTGGGGCGCAAGGCTGGCGTGCAAGGACTGTCACACGCCGACCGCCGACGGCGTGCGGTTCCTGCCCGTCGAGATGGAGAGCAAATGCCAGATGTGCCACTCACTCGGCTATGACCGGCTTGGCGGCACGGTGCGCACGCTGAAACACGGCAATGTCGCGCAGGCGGTCGCCGATGTCCGCGCGCTCGGCGGTCGGCCGGCCGATCCGTTCGGGCTTCCCGAGGGCCGGCCGCGTCCTGGCTCGGCCATGCCCGCGTCGCATGGCAGCCGCCCGTTGTCGGTCGATGCGTTGTTTCAAAAGGGCGGGGCCTGTTACGACTGCCACGTGATCGACCGCACGGGCGACGCGGCGAGCGGCGGCTGGCACATCCGCAAGGTCGCGCAGCCGATGCGCTACATGATGAAGGGCTGGTTCGACCATAATGCCCACAGAACCGAAAGCTGTGCCTCCTGCCATGCGGCGGCGACATCGCATTCGGCGGCCGACGTCCTCATCCCCGGCATCGGCCAGTTGGGTGACAAGGGCGGGGCTACCTGTCGCAGCTGCCACGGCGGCGAGGGATCGGCCGCCAAAGTGCCCTCATCATGCGCGATGTGTCACGATTACCATATGGACGGGCAAGCGCCCTGGCGGCCAGCCGGACGGGCGATCGCCCACCGGTTACAAAGGATTGCCTTTACGGAAACCGTCAGGCCTTGACGGGCGGGCCCGAACGGCGTCTCATCATGCGTCCGCAACGGCCGGAGAGGGGGTGCCGCGTGCCGATCGCGCCATGCTGATCGCTCAGGTCACCGACATCCATCTGGGATTCGAGCCCGGCAACCCGGCCGAGTTCAATCGCAAGCGGCTCGACCAGGTGTTGCAGCGGCTGATGGCAATGACGCCCAGGCCCGACCTGCTGCTGGCGACCGGCGACGTCGTCGACCGCGGCGACGCCGACAGTTATCGTCGCCTGAAAAATGCGTTCGGCCAGGTCGATTTCCCGGTGTGGCCATGCATGGGCAACCATGACGTGCGCGCCAATTTCGCGCGCTGGTTCCCCGAGATTCCGTCCGCCAGCGGCTTCGTCCAGTATGAATTCGACGCCGGCCCGCTGCGTGTGCTGGTGCTCGACACGCTGGAGGACGGGCGGCACGGGGGCGCGTTCTGTGCGGTGCGGGCGGAGTGGCTGAACGATCGCCTGGCCGAACAGACCGACCGCGCGACGGTCATCGTCATGCACCATCCGCCGGTCGAGGTAGGCATCGACTGGATGAACACCCACCCGCACGAACCCTGGGTCGAACGGTTTCGCGGGTGCGTCGCGGGACGCGCCAACATCACCGGCATCCTGTGCGGGCATCTCCACCGGCCGATCACCTGCCGCTGGGAGGGGACGACGATCGCGATCTGCGCGTCGACCGCGCCGCAGATTGCGCTGGAACTGGCCCCGATCGATCCCGAACGGCCCGACAACCGTCCGATGATCATCGCCGATGCGCCTGCCTTTGCGCTGCACTGGTGGAACGGGCGGGAGCTGGTGACACACTTCGATACCGCGGACGAACATGTCATGCTGGCAAAATTCGACGCCGGGATGCAGGGGCTGGTGCGCACGCTGGTGAACGAGCGGCCGGTTTAACCGGAGCGCGGACTGGCCGCGGCGCGTGCGACGTCGTGACCCAGCTAACGCACCCAGTCGGCGAAACTCGGCGCGTCGACCACCTTGTACGGAACGCTGCGCGGCCCGAGGAACAGCCGCTCCATTTCGCTGCGGGTGAACGGACGCGAGCCGAGGCGACCGAAGACCGCGATCTGTCCGCCCGTTTCGTCGACCGCCCGGTCGCGGTCGAGACCGCGCGACATGGCGAGCGCGGGCGACGGCGTGCGCGCCCAGGCGATGAGTTCAGGCACCGGCGGCGGCGAGAAGCCGTAGAAATTGGGCTGGCTGGCGGGGCTGGTCAGCTGAATGACCTTAACCCCCGCCGCGCCGTCGGCGACATAGGCGAACAGCGAGGCGTTGGTGCCGCCGATCACGACGTCGCGCACGTCGGTCATGCTGCCGCCGAAGCTTTCCTTCGCATAGATTTTCGGCGCGAGTGGCCGGGTGACGTCGACGATCACCAGCCCCTCACGCCCCCCCGCGACATAGGCGTAGGTCCGTCCCAGATAAATGCGGCGCGCGTCGGCCAGCGCCACGTTACCGGCGGGGACGGCAACCGGATGCGCGAGGTCGGTGACGTCGAACAGCTTGAGGCCGGCGGCGTCGGACGCCCAGAGATAGCGGAACTGGATCGCCGAGGCGCGTGCGTCGGTGAGCGGTATTTGCGCGGTCAGTCTGGGATGCAGCGGATCGTCGAGATCGACGACCGCAAGCCCGGCAGCGCTCGCCACATAAGCGAAATGCCCGGCGAGCGTGACGTGCCGCGCCCCCTTCAGCACATTGCCCGGGTTCCAGGTGACGGCACGTTTCAGGAAATTGTTGCGGAACTCGCCGTCGGCCAGCGTGTCGATGTCGACGAGGATCAGCCCCTCGACCGCGTCCGTGACGACCGCATAATGGTAGATCGGGTGAAACGGCTGTTCCTGGTTCAGGTCGCGCATCTCCTTGGTGTTGCGCGTCGGGGCGATCGGCTGATCGGTGGGGAGGGCGATGCAGGTTGCGTTGGTCGTCGCAACATGGGTGTTCTGGCCGAGCGGCGAGAAGGGCGCCGAGACGATCGGGTTCGAGAAACCCTTGTTGGCGATCGAAGCGACGTCATAGGCGCGGAACCCGCCGCGCCCCTCCGCCACGAACATGTATTCGCCGCGCAATTGCAGGCAGCCGACGGCGTCCCTCGTACCTTGGACGACGTTGCGGAACAGCTCGCCGGGGTCGGTTTCCCCCGAAAGATGCCGGTCGAATGCCGTGCCGCGCTGCCAGTCCTTCAGCTCGCGTCCGTTCCGCTCGACGTGCAGCCGGTAATAATCCGGATAGGCATAACGGTGGAGGTAGCTGCCGATGACTGCCTGCGGCTCGCTCCATTCGGTGACGCGCGTCGCCTGAAAACCGCCCTGCAGCCCGGTCCAGGCGTTGAGGCCGACGAAATTGACCGTGCCGGTGCCGAGCAGCAGCAGCTGGGCCATGATGGCATTGTTGTCGTCCGCCGCGGAGAGGTGGCAGTCGCTGCAGGTCTTGGTTTCGGTCGTGCGGACGGTGTGCGGGAAATGCGGGGCAAATGCCTGTGACGAAAAGCCGATGGCCGAAATCGGCGGTTGCTGGACGTAGATGCGCTCGCGGTTGATGTTGGTCGAGGACAGGACCAGCGCCGAGGTCGAGCGCACCGGCGTGATGATGTTGCCCTTGGTCGTCATGCCGCGTCCCAGCTGGAACATGTCGTCGCGCGCGACCTGCGGGTTGTAGCTCGCCCAGTTGCGCGTTTCCTCGCCTTCATATTTGTGGCTCTGGGTTTTCCAGTTCGCCTCGATCGGCAGGTGGCAGCCGCCGCATGATGTCGTCCACGACAGGTGGCAGGTGTAGCAAGTCATCGTGCCGTCGCCGTGCGCACGGTCGGCGGCGGCAATGCCCGGACCCCAGTTCATCGCGCCGGTTTCGCCGAGGCGGCCCATCAGCTTGGCGCGCGCCGCCTTCATATTGAAGTCGGGCGAACTGCGATCCACCGAATCCTTTACCAGATGGACCCGCCATTCGAGCTTCGGGTCGGTGATCGAGCGCTGGACCAGAACGCGGCGGCCGCCGGCATCGGTCATCCATTCGAAGCGGCGCTGGCCGTCGGGATTGCGCAACAGCGCCAGATTCTCGCCTTCGGGTCGCGCGGCGACGTTGCTGGTCAGCAGATTGGGATAGGCGTCGACGGTGCCGTGACAGTCCTTGCACCCGATCGACACGGCGTTCGCGACCTCACCGTAGATGAGGCCGTTGCCGTGGCTGTCCTGCGCGAAATGGCAATCGGCGCATTGCAGCCCCTTTTCGGCATGGATGTCCATCAGGTGCACCGACTTGCCGGGGTTGGTGCCGATGGGCACGAACTTCCCCTCGTCCTTTTTGCGGAATTTTTCCGGGTCGTCGTTGGCGACGATCTTGCCATCGGCATCGAGCAGATTGCCCTGGCGGTCGCGTTTCAGCACCGCGCGGAAATTCCAGCCGTGGCCGTGATAGTCGGCGAACTGCGTATCCTTGTTGTCCTTGTTCAGGTCGTAGACGTTGCGCAGGAAGTCGAGATCGGCCCATTTGCCGCGGGGAGCGGCGGCTTCGGGATTGCGATCGAGTACCTCACGCGAGAATTTGGCGGTCGGATAGGCCTGTTTTTCCGGCCACATCCGCGGCGCGTCCGATTCATAGTCCCACATCGTGTAGCCGAGGTAGGAATTGAGGAAGATGTTGGGTTGGTGCATGTGGCAGTTCATGCACTGGGCGGTCGGAATCGCGCGGGTGAACGCGTGTTCGACCGGGTGGCCGCTCTCCCGGTTCCCCGCGATCGTCGGGTCGACCGTCGCCGTCTGGCCGTCGCGCCCGAATTTCGCCCAGACGCTCGAATGGCGGGGCTCGCGGTCGTTGGCATAGACGACGTGACAGGCGGCACAGCCCGACGAGCGGTAGTCGCCCGGCTGGTCGTTCGTGCCCATGAACCACATGAACGGATCGTTCAGCCGCGTCTTGTGGATGTTGAGGACGGGGATGGCGACGCGCAGACCGGTGCCGGGGCCGCGGTTCGATTGCTTCAGGTCGGGCCGGCCGGGTTCCTCGAGCCGCTGGATGCTGCCGGTCGAATTGGGCAGGCCGATTTCGGCGAACTGGGTAGAGACGTTGCGCCCGCCGCGTTCGAACACGCGGAAGATGTCGGCGGGGGGCACGACCTGCCAGGTCGGAAGCGGGTAGAGCAGCGGAAGGGCACCGCGCGCCTTCTCCTCTGCCGTGACTGTCCCGTGCGGGTTGCCGGGGGACATGATCTTTGCCGGTTCGCCGGTGCGCGTAAAGGCCTCTCCAAAGGCATAGTTCTTGAACGGGACGATGCCGTTATTGTAGCTGGCCCCGCCCCACAGCATTGCGCCCGATGCCATGATCGAGCGCTCCGCCGCCTCGATCACCTCGATATGGCACGCCCCGCAACTCTCCCGAACGACACGGTAGTCGGACGGGTTGACGAAGCGGACATATTCGGGCGCCTCGCGATTGAGCAGGGTGTAGCTACGCTTCGGATTGGCCGACGACGGCCAGTTCCAGGCCAGGGGATAGCGCGGCAGGACATGCGCCCGGTTACGGATGGCGACGTAGCGCGGATCGTCGGGTTTCCAGGCGGCGTTGGTCAGCACCGCCTTCGGGTCGCCACCGTGGCAGTCGGTGCAGCCGAGGACGACGGCCTGCGACTTGTGCATCGTCCAGGCGTCGGAGGCGGCGTGGCAGGAGATGCACCCGCTGCTCTTGGCCTGTGCCTCGTCGGGCGTCTGGGTTTGCGGGGCAGGCGGCGTGACGGCGTAGGTGATGCGCTGCGGCTTTTCCTCGTCGGCGCGCAGTGCCGCCGCCGGGACGAGGACCAGGGCGATCAGGGCGAGCCACCGCAGCATCAGAAGCTGATGATCGTGTTGACGAGAATGGAATAATAGCGACTGTCCCGCCTGCTGGTCGTGAACAGGTCGCGAAAGCCGGCACCGGGGGCAAGCACCGCGCCCGACAGGCGAAAGACGACGTTCTGTATCGCCTTTGGCCGGTAGATCGCCGCCGCCGACAGGTCCCAGCCGATGGAGCGCGGAATGCTGCCCTCGACGCGCAGCGCCTGCAGCGTCGCCGTGTTCGCGAACCACAGGTGATTGGCGTTGACCGACAGGCGGAGTTTGGGGGTCAGGTCGAAGTCCGCGCCCGCGCCCACGAGAATCGTGCCCGGATTGTTGAAGTTCGACTGGCCCTGTTCCTTCGACGAGCGCAGCGAATTGAGAATGCCGTTGCGCCCGTTGATGCCGATCACGCGCCCGCCCCCGGCAAAGGGGATCGACTGGCGAATCCAGTAGCTGGTGTCCGCCCCGGCAAAGACCGGGTTTTCGAAGATCGCGTCGAAGCCGCCTTCCGTATTATCATAGGGATTGGCGTCGCCGCTGGCATAGAGCGCCGAGAAGCGAAAGCGCGCCCAGTCGGTGTCGACGCTTGCTTCGCCCGCGCCGAACCAGGCCCGGATGTTGGCGGGTTTCGAGGTGAAAAAGCTGTTCCGGTCGCGGCCGAGCGCGCCGTACAACTGGCTGGTCAGGTTGATCCGTCCGATATGACCGTCGGCGGCATAACCGAGATAGACCACGTCGTAATTGCGTCCGCGCAGATCGCCGAGCAGCGCCGGACGCACCGGAAAACCGTTCGTGTCGATTTCGACGCGGCTGCGCTCTCGATTCATGTTGTAGGTGACCGACAACTGGCTGGTCAGGCCGACGACCGGAAAATCCTGGCGATAGAGGTTGGCGGCAAGCACCCAGTCGAGGCGGGGCGACTTGACCACCGAGTTCAGCCCGGAATTGGTGTCCTTTTCCAGCCGCCAGAAGCCGGCGAGATTATACTGGATGCGGTTGTCGTCGCGGTTGCCGAACAGGCGCACGCCCAGTTGATTGTCGTTGAACAGGAACCCGCGAAAATCGGCCTGGAACGGCTGGATACCGACGCGCAACGAGTCGAAGTCGTAGCGGTCCGAGGTATTGCGCAGATGATAGTCGATAAATGCTTCCTGCACGCCGAGGAAATGGTCCCAGCGGTGGGTATGGATCGACGGGCGCACGTCGAGGATCCGACGTTCCGACACATCGATGAAGCTGACGTTGTAGGCGAGGAGCAGCTTGTATTCGATCTCCGGCGGCTTGAACGCGGTCGACCCTTTGAACAGGTCCGCCCCGATCAGGAATGTCTGCGAGGCGACGATCGACTGCGCACGACCGAAGACATCGAGCGCGCCGGGCCGGTCGGTGGTCTGTACCCCCTGCGGCGTCGGAAAGCTGCGCGGTTCGAACACGCTGTCGCTGATCCCGGTCAGCGAAAGGAACCAGTCCTCATGCCTGAGGCCGAGGAATGCCGGCGTGGCGCAGGGCGGGATCCCTTCTTCCTTGCGTCGTGCCTGTTCCTCCGCCGTCGGCAGGCACAGCGGGCGGTCGCCCTTCAGCACATTCTGGTGATAGGGGTCGCGCGTCGAGTGGCAGGCATTGGCGACATTGGCGTAAAGGCCGCCCTCCGGACACAGGGTCTTGAGCAGGCGGTAGCGGTCGGGGATTGGGAATTCGTCGGTCGGGAAGGCCTCTGGCGGGGGTGCGCGCACCGCGCCGATGTTATCCTGTGTCAGCTTGTCAGGGAGGGTTTTGCGGTGACCGGGCCGGCGGCGCCCGTCGATCAGCGCATCGTCGGCAGCGGGACCCTGATCCGGTACGCCACCCGGCGTGGCCATTGGCGGCGGCGTGGGGCCGTCGGGCGGGGACGTCGCCGATTGCGACGCCAGTACCGCCAGCACCGCGCCGAGGTAATCGAGGCTCACGCCATCTTCCTCAATGCCCCTGGCATACATTGGCATCGCTCGTGTCGAGAAAGGGCGCGAACGGGCAGGAGACATAGCGCAGCCGGACGCCCGGCGAATTGGGCAGGGCAACGACGATCTGGTCGGCACGGATCGCCAGGGGGGCATTGCCGATGCCGGTTGCCGCGCGCGTCCCGCCGTTGAACGCGCCCAAAAAGGCGATCATGTCGTCCTGGTCGATGCCGTCGCCGGACACGCCGAGACCACCCACCAAGGTGGTGCCGCGGTAGATGGGCACACCGCCGGGGAAAATCTGGATGCCGTTCTGCAGCCGGTTCCGACCGGGCACCGCGTCGGGGATAAAGCTGCAGCGCGGCGGCGTATCGACGGCCGACGCGCCGGTGACATAGTTCAGATGCTGACCGAGGTTGGTGAGCACCAGTGCCGACTGCAGGCCGGTCGAAAACGGATTGAACTGGGCGGCGGGGCGCGACAGCGGCCCGTTCGGCCGGCCGGTTTCGCCATCGGGAAAGGTGGAGCGCTCAAGATTGCCGACGCTGCGGACGGCATAGGCGAAATTACCGGTCAGCGCGGCGGGATCGCCGAGGAAGGTGCGCATCGCCGCGACGACCCCCTGTACGTCGGGCGAGGGGTCGGCAAGCAGCTGGGTCGCCGCCTGGCTGTGCGAGAAGAACATCGCCGTGCGTGCCTTTTGCAGCGCCACGTCGGTCCCGAATATCGGCGCATCGGGCGAGCGGACCACGCCCAGCACCGCACCATTGGTATCGACGAGACTGATCGACACCTGCGCCCGGCTGTCGAGCGGGCGGCGGATCTGGGCGCGGGCGCGGCTCATGATCGCAAACGCCTCCTCGATCAGGGCGCGGGCCTCCGTCGCCGAAATCGCGTTCGCGTCGGTCCCGCCGCGGACCGGATAGCGGTTGACCCCCGCACCGTCGGTCAGGACGAAGGCGTCGCGATTGGCGAATTCAACCGTTGTCGAGGCGCGGACGCCCGACGCTTCGGTGCCATAGGCACTGCCGGCAACGATCGCCGCGTCCGCATAGCCACGCACGGCAACCAGACCGCCGGCGATCGTGGCGAAGGCGGGGACGACGGTGTGAGTGAAGCCGGCGCTGGTCGCATCGCTGTAGCGGAGCGAAGTGCCATCGACGCTGATGCGGTCGGCGCGGATATCGGGCGGCGGTTCGAAACCGGTCGTGCCGGATAGGGCAATGAACTCCTCGGCATCGTTGTCGGTATCGAGGACGTTGGGATCGAACGCGTAGACGCCGTCCGCCATCACCCCGATACCGCCGACGACGACGCCGTTCTTGTAGAGCGGAAAGCCGCCGGGATCAGCGGACAGCCCCAGCGGCGAGCGTTTCGGCCCGACCATCGCCCCGCCGATACCGAACCGGGCCGAGAGGTCGGAACAGGGCAGCTGACTGAACTGGACGCCGAAGAGCGGACCGCTTTCGAGGCCGACGGTGGTCGGTGCGGGCGGAAAATTCGCCTGGACGATCTGGCTGGCGGTCCGCGACGAAAAGGCATTGCCGCCCGACGAGAGATAGGCGCCGGTGATCGCCTTGGCGATAGCGCCCCCCGCCGCCGGGATCGTCAAACCCTGGATGTCGATGTTCTGGCCGTTGGGGGCCGGCGAAATGACCGCGGTCGGGTTGGCGCCGGTCATTGCATAGACGGCCAGAACATTGCCGACGCGGTCGGTGACGGCGATCACGGCGGGCAGGTTGCGCGCCGTCGCCTCTGCGGCGGCCTGGGCGATGATCGTCTGGACGTCGGTGGTGCTGAGTGATTCCGCCGCGGGGACCGCATAGACGGCGGTGGGCGGCGGTGGCGGCGAGGGGGCCGCGGGGCTGGGCGAGGAATCGGTGCCACCGCCACAGGCGGCAAGGGTGACAGCGAGCGCGGTGGCTAGGCCGATAGCCGCCCTCATCGCAGGACCTCGATCGTCCGGACCGCGCCGCCGAGTGCGCGGCGAAACTCCAGCGGACGATAGGCATTGGGATCGCGCACGGCGGCGTAGGCGCGGTTGATATCGCCGCGCATCGCCTGAGCGGAACCGGCAGGAATCTGCCCGGCATTGACCATCGCACTCAGCAGCGTGTCGATCGCCATGACCGATTGGGCAGAACCGGCGTAGTCGGTGAAGCGCGGGCTGATCGCCTCGCCGGCGATCACGTTGATCAGGGCGAGCGTCTGGGCGCGGTCGAACGCGGCGCGACCGAACGCCTCCGCCAGCGACCGGGCAGTGGCGCGCAGGGCGGCGGCGGCGGTGATCGCGGCAGCGCGGCTTTCAGTATTGGCGCGGTGAAATGCACGCGAATCGGCGTCGAAGCGCGCGGCAAGCCCAGGCGCTGCCACCTTTGCCGCGGCGGCGAGCATGATCATGTTCTCATCGTTGAACGGCGGACTGCCGGGCGGCAGGGGCCGGCCGGGGTTGTCAACGACGCTCGGCCGGAAGCTGTCGCTGTCCTCGATCCGGCGATGACAGCTGTGGCAGTCGTAGAAATAGAATTCGGGGAAGGCTCCCTCGGTGCCAAGCGCAGGATCGGCGAACAGCGACAGCGCCCGGTCGAGGGCCATCGCCTGACCCACCGCCCAGACACGGACGTTGTTGGTGCGTCCGACCCGTTGGGCAAAGTCGGCATCCTCGTTGTGGTGCTGCTGCAGCGTCGAGAAGAGGTCGAGTTCAAAGCTGATGCGCGGATGGCCGGCCGCCATGATGCGGTGGGTGACGAACTGGTTGCCGTCGGCGGAACCGTAATGGCAGTCGAGGCAGACCGCCGCCTTTACCGCCGGCCGGTCGAGCGGGACCATGCCACGCGCGACATTGGCGGCGTGCGTGCCGCCTACGGCATAATGGCTGGCAAGCCATGGCTGCGATCCGCCGTGGCATGCCTCACACCCGACGCCGTCATTCGGGTGCCATTGCCCACTGCGCAGCGGTGCGGCGGGATAGTCGGTGTGACAGCCGAGGCACTGCGGAGCGGCGGTCGCCGGACCGATGCCGAGGCGCTCTGCGATCTGGTGACCGCGTTCTTCGGCGAGGACGGCATAGGCACGGCTGTGCGCGCCCGTCGCCGACGATGGTTCCTGCCAGCGGAGCAATTCGTCCTGGCGGACGACCTTGCCGTCGGCGACCTGGCGGCCGTGACACGTCGTTCCCGCGCAGGAAGCAACGCCGAGATGAGGCGCATCCCGGGGCAGCGACGCGCTGGCCGTACGCGCGCCGATCGTCAGCGCGACAAGGGTCAGCAGCAGGCACAGCAGGATCGCCCCCAGCGCCGCGCGGTATCGGGTCATGGCGACAATCATTTCCCGCACCGACGCACCCCCCGCCGCGACGCGAGGTCGGACGTTGCCCAGAAAAACAGCTTGGCTGCGACCCCTTTTCGTTGACGTGGTTGTAAAGGGAGAGGCGGTGGAGTGGCAAGCGGGAAGGTGGCTAGGCCGGCCGGGTTCCGGCGCTGCGTTCGGTCCGCCGGATGACCATGTTCCTGATCTCGGTCATGTCCTCCATCGCGAATTTGACGCCTTCGCGGCCGAGCCCCGAGTCCTTGACGCCGCCATAGGGCATGTTGTCGACCCGGTAGCTGGGCACGTCGTTGATGACGACGCCGCCGACGTCGAGGCGATCCCACGCGTCAAACATCTGGAACAGGTCGCGGGTGAATACGCCCGCCTGCAGCCCGAACTTGCTGTCGTTGACCTCATCGAGCGCGGCGTCGAAATCATCGAATTTCGAGAGGATAGCGACGGGCCCGAACGCCTCTTCGCGGTAGAGCTTCGTCTGGCGCGGGCAGTTTTCAACCAGTGTCGCCTGCAGCATCGCGCCGTCGCGCCCGCCGCCGCACAGCAATGTCGCGCCGCTCGCGATGGCCTCCTGGATCCAGCCGTCGAGGCGGCTCGCCTCCTTCACATCGATCATCGGGCCGATGAAGGTGTTGCGGTTCTTCGGATCGCCCGCGACGAGCGTTTTCGTTTTCGCGACCAGCATGTCGCGGAACCGGTCGTAAATGCGGCTGTGGATGATGATGCGCTGGACGCCGATGCACGACTGGCCCGACTGGTAGAAGGCACCAAAGATCACGCGGTCGAGGGCGTCCGCGAGATCGGCGTCGTGGTCGACGATGACCGCGGCATTGCCGCCCAGTTCGAGGACGACCTTTTTCTTGCCGGCCCGGGCCTTCAGGTCCCAGCCGACGGCGGGAGACCCGGTAAAGCTCAACAGTTTCAGCCGGTCGTCCTCGGTAAACAGGTCCGCCCCGTCGCGGTGCGCGGGCAGGATCGAGAAGGCCCCTTTCGGCAGATCGGTCTCGGCGAGCACTTCGCCCATGATGATCGCGCCCAGCGGCGTGCGGCTGGCGGGCTTCATCACGAAGGGGCAGCCGACGGCGATGGCCGGCGCGATCTTATGCGCGGCGAGGTTCAGCGGAAAGTTGAACGGCGAGATGAAGCTGCACGGGCCGATCGGCACGCGCTTCCAGATGCCCTGATAGCCCCGGGCGCGCGCCGAGATGTCGAGCGGCTGAACCTCACCGGTCATGCGCACGCTCTCTTCGGCGGCGATGCGAAAGGTGTCGATCAGGCGACCGACCTCGCCCTCGCTGTCCTTGATCGGCTTGCCCGCCTCGACGCACAGCGCATAGGCCAGTTCGTCGAAGCGCTCCTTGAAACGGTCGACGCAGTGCTGGAGGACGGCCTGCCGCTCATAGGCCGCCAGTTTCGCCATCGGCCCGACGGCCGCGACTGCCGCCGCGATCCCGGCGTCGATCGTCGCGGCATCGGCCTGCGCGACGCGAAACGCGACTTCGCCAGTGAACTTGTCGGTTACCGCAAGGTCGGTGTTCGGCTGTTGCGCTTCATTGGCGAGGTACAGCGGGTAGGTCGATTTGAGCATTATGCGACGGCCTTTGCCAGATCCTTGATGTCCCGGTTGAGGATGCGGTCATTATCCGAATAATCGACCGGCACCTCGATCAGGTGAACGCCCGGCGTCGCCAATGTATGCGTCAAAAGTTCGTCGAGGTGCGCGGCGCTGTCGGCGCGGTGGCCGTGCGCGCCGTAGCTGTCGGCGTATTTGACGAAATCGGGGTTGCCGTAGGTCAGGCCCCAGTCGGCAAAGCCCATGTTCGCCTGTTTCCAGCGGATCATGCCATAGCTGTTGTCGTTGAGGATCAGGACCGTGAGATTGAGCTTCAGCCGGACCGCGGTTTCCATTTCCTGCGAATTCATCATGAAGCCGCCGTCGCCGCAGATCGCCATGACTTTGCGGTCGGGATAGACCATCGCCGACATCATCGCCGACGGCAGGCCCGCGCCCATCGTCGCCAGCGCATTGTCGAGCAGCACGGTGTTGGGCCGGTATGCGGTATAGCCGCGCGCGAACCATATCTTGTAGACGCCATTGTCGAGGCAGATGATGCCGTCGTCGGGCATCGCCGCGCGGACGCGTTCGACGACGAAGGGCGGATAGATCGGGAAACGCGCATCGCCGGAAATACTGGCGGTATGCGCAACCTCGGCGGCGCGGGCGCGCAGCATCAGGCCGCAGTCCCATGGCCGGGGCGTGATCGCTTCCTTGATCTGCCAGATGGCATTGGCGATGTCGCCGATGACCTCGATCTGCGGGAAATAGACCGGATCGACCTCGGCCGTCTTGGTCGAGACGTGGATGACGTGCGCGCCGCCCGCGCGCATGAAGAACGGCGGCTTTTCGATGACATCATGGCCGATGTTGACGATGCAGTCCGACGCCTCCACCGCGCGGTGGACAAAATCGCCCGCCGACAGCGCCGCACAGCCGACGAATTTGGGATGACGTTCGTCGATCACGCCCTTGCCGAGCTGCGTCGTGAGGAACGGGATGCCGGTCTTGTCTATGAGTTCCAGAAGCATGTTCGAGGTCATCTTGCGATTGGCGCCCGCGCCGATGACGAGAATCGGTGCCTTTGCCGCCTCGATCTTCGCCACCGCCATGGCCACCGCCTTGGCGTCGGCAGAGGGACGCCGCGCAATACTGCGCGCGATCGGCACCGAATCGGTCTGTTCCTCGGCAATGTCCTCGGGCAGCTCGAGGTGGACGGCGCCGGGCTTTTCCTCCTCCGCCAGGCGGATCGCCTCACGCACCCGGCTCGGGATATTGTCGGCGGACGCCATCTGATAAGTATATTTGGTGATCGGGCCCATCATCGCGACCACGTCGAGAATCTGGAAGCGGCCCTGTTTGGATTTCTTGATCGGTTTCTGCCCGGTGATCATCAGCATCGGCATCCCGCCCAGCTGGGCATAGGCCGCCGCGGTCACGAAATTGGTCGCGCCCGGCCCCAGCGTCGCGAGGCACACGCCCGTCCGCCCGGTGTGCCGCCCATAAGTGGCCGCCATGAACCCCGCGCCCTGTTCGTGACGGGTCAGGATCAGCCTGATCTTGGTCGAACGCGACAGGCTGTCGAGGAAATCCAGATTCTCCTCGCCGGGAACGCCGAAGATATATTCGACGCCCTCATCCTCGAGGCACTGAATGAAAAGGTCCGAAGCCTTGGTCATATGCGCTGTGTCCCCCGTCGGTGAGATGTTTGTTGCGCGACCCGGCGGGTGGGCCCGCTCGATGCAAGCGCTGGCCTATCAGTATCCCAGGGCGAGGTCGACAGCGTTGATCAGCGGTTCGCCCCGATGCCAGCGGTCGAGATTGGCGAGGAAGCGTTCAGCCCCGCGCTGGAACATCTTTTCCTGCGCCTGTCCCGACAGGTGCATCGTGACGTGCGCGTTCGGGAGCGTCCACAGCGGGTGACCGGCGGGCAGCGGTTCGGGGGTCGTCACGTCGAGGAAGGCATGGCCGATCGTTTTCGTCGTGAGTGCGGCGACGAGCGCATCCTGATCGACGACCGAGCCGCGCGCGATGTTGATGAGGGTAGCGGTGGGTTTCATCGCGGCAAGTTCGGCCGCGCCGATGATGTGTTCCGTCTCCGGCGTGGCGGGGACGGCGAGGATGACCCAGTCGAAATCGACCAGTCGCGCGCGCCAGTCGCCGGGGCCGAGGTCGCCGGGGCCGGGACGGCGGCGGACGAATGTCACCGCGACATCGAACGCGGCGAGGCGGGGACCGAGCAGCCCCCCGATCGCGCCCGCGCCGATGACAAGGGCATTCGTGCCCGCCAGTTCGACCCTGCCGGGTGATGCCTGCAACCATTCCTGCCGCGTGCGGGCGGCGACCACGTCGTCATAACCCTTGGCGACGGTCAGCATCCCCATGACGACATATTCGGCGATGGTGACGGCGTTGGTGCCCGCGCCGTTGGTCAGCACCGCGCCGATTTCGCGCAGATGGTTGAGCGGAATGCCATCGACCCCGGCGTAGAGCGTGTGCAGCCATTTGAGCGACGTCGCCTGACCGATCGCCCGCGCCATGTCGCCTTTGTCGTAGAAATCGAACCAGCCGATTTCCGCATCGGGCGCGAGCGCGATCGCTTCGTCACGGGTCACGAACCAGCGCGGCGTGAGCCAGTCGGGCAGGCGGCCCTCGATCAGCGGGCGGACGAGGACGGGCAGGGTGGCGAGCGTCATATGACCGGTTTCCAGTCCCAGCGGATCGGATCGCCGTCCATGACCTCGACACCGGCGGCGACCAGGTCGTCGCGGATGCGATCTTTGGTGCCGTCCATCACCTCGACGCCGGCGGCTATCAGGTCGTCGCGGATGCGGTCGGAGGTGGCGAAGTCCCTTGCCGTGCGGGCGGTTTCGCGTTCGTCGAGGCGGGCTTCGATTTCGGCTTCGGTGAGGGTGGCGGAGGCAGGACGTACGCGGAGGTCTTTGCGTGAAATATCCAGAAGGCCAAGGCCCAAGACAGGTTCGACTTTCCGGTTGGCTGTCATCATCCACGGAAGTTCGATGAATGGAAATCGGCTTAACTCGTCATAAATCGACAGCGCCTTGGGCGTATTAAGGTCATCGGCGATTGCAGCTGAAAAATCAGAAAGCTTTTGCGTCACAAACTCGACGTTCTTGCCGTCGGGTTTGTGGTCCAACCATTCGTCGGGGGTCATATCGCGGTAATCATTGCGCTTGAGCCAGATTGGGTATCCGATCCGATCCAGCTCCGCACTCTGAACCAATCGCTTCAACCGCGTCTGCGCTGCCAGCAGCCCCTCCCATGAGAACTCAAGCTCGCTGCGGTAATGCGCCTGCAGGCACATCAGCCGGTAGGAAAGCGGGTGGAAGCCGCGGTCGATCAGCGTCTGCAGCCGCAAAAACTCGCCCGACGACTTCGACATTTTTCCCGTGCGGTCGATCAGGAAGTTATTGTGCATCCAGATGCGCGCGCCGCTGTCGTCGGTGCCGCAATGCGCCTGGTTCTGCGCGATTTCGTTCGGGTGATGGATTTCGCGGTGGTCGATGCCGCCGGTGTGGATGTCGAACGGGAAACCGAGCCGGTCTCCGCTCATTACCGAGCATTCGAGGTGCCAGCCGGGTGCGCCGCGGCCCCAGGGTGAATCCCACTCCATCTGGCGCGTCTCGCCCGGCGGGGTGGTGCGCCAGATCGCGAAATCCTCGGGGTGGCGCTTGCCGTCGACCGCCTCGATCCGCCCCTCACGCACATCGTTGCCCGAGCGCGCGAGGCGGCCGTAGTCGGCGACGGTCGACGTGTCGAAATAAAGGCCGCTGTCGAGCAGATAGCAGTGCTTGTCGGCGATGCCCTTCGCAAACTCGATCATCTTCGGCACGTATTTCGTGGCGATCGACCACTCTTTGGGTTCGCGGCAGTTGAGTTCGCGGAAATCGGACCAGAAGGCTTGCGTGTAGTGATCGGCAATATCGCGCGCGGTCATCGCTCGCGTCGCCGCCATCTTCTCCAGCTTGTCCTCGCCCGCGTCGGCGTCGTCGGTCAGGTGGCCGACGTCGGTGATGTTGATGACGTGGCTGAGGTCGTAGCCCTGGTAGCTCAGCACCCGGCCCAGCGTGTCGGCGAAGACATAGGCGCGCATGTTGCCGATGTGCGGATAATTATAGACCGTCGGGCCGCAGGTGTAGACCCGTGCTTCGCGCGCGTGAACGGGCTCGAACGGTTCCAGCTCGCGGGTCAGGCTGTTGAACAGGTATAATGGTGGGGTGGGTGCGGCAGACATGCCGTGCGCCTTTGTCCAGCGCGCCGTCGCGGTCAACCGCCGGGCGGGCAGGTCGTCTTTGCCGGATCGCACTTGCCGTCGTCGACCGACCACAGGTCGTCGTTGCCCGCACCCGTCACCGGCTCGTCGATCAGCGGCTCGTCGACGGGCGGCACGAAATCCTTCAGCGTGATGATGACGACCGGCAGGAGATTGGCGCCGTTCCCGTCCTTGCCGAAATCGTTGCGGATCGGGTCGCGGACGAAGTCCTGATTCCCATCATCTGCCGTGCATCCGGTCGCCGCCGCCAGAATCACACAGCCGTTGATCGTCGATTTCGGATCGAACACCGATGTGGCGTTGGGCAGGGTGTCGAGCGTGTAGCGCGTGCGGTCGTCGAAGCGACGGAAGCCGGTCGCGGGGATCAGGTCCTTGCCGGTGATCAGGCCGTTGGTCCCGCTCTTGCTCTGCTGGACGCCGTTGATCGCGATGCGGATCGGCGCCGAGCTTGCCTGAACGACGGTGAAGCCACCATTGCCGACGGTGAAGCCGCGACGGGCCGGATAGTCGGCATTGCCCGGGACCTGAGAAGTACCGCTGTTCTGGACGTAAATGCCCCGGGTCACCGAGGCGACGATACCGCCCGCCTGGAAATAGCCGCCGTCGACGGCAGTGCCGTCATTCTGGCCCAGGCGGTCGCTGGCAGCCTTGAGGGTGGCGGCCTTGGCCACGTCCGCGAGAGCGGCGGCCGAGGAGGCGATGATATCCTCCGACGTCAGCGCCAGTGTCCCGGCGAGGCCAGCCCGCCCGGTCATAACGATGCTGCTGGCCGGCAGTGCTTCGATGCTGGTGCCGGCGCGCAGGTCGATGGTGTTGGTATCGGTCGCGGCGTTGAGCGTCACGGTGCCAATAACGCGCAGCTTGCCGGGGGTCTCGATCCGCAGCGTGCCGTTGGTGCCGAGATTGGTTCCCCCGGTCAGCGTGAGCGTGTCGAGAACAAGGTCGGGCGCAGTGCCGGGGTTCAGCGACAGCGGCCCCTGACCCCCCGCCGCCAGGAGGAGCGGCGACGAGAACAGGCCGATGTCGTTGGCGAAGACGCGCTGCAGTTCGGCGTCGCTCAGATGATAGCCCGCCGTACCCGTATCGGCACCGCCGATGAACATCTGGGTGTTGCCGGTGTCGGTGAAGCTGACCGACGTCGTCAAGCCGAGTTGGCCGACGAGCGCGGTTGGGGCGATTGCCAGATCGGCCGAGCGCAGCGCGATCGAGCTACCGATGACCGAACCCGCGATCGAGGCAAGGTCCTGAGCACCCAGGATGATCGCGCCGCTGGCGCTTGCGTTGTTGACGGTCAGGTTGCTCGCGGCGGCGACATCGATGTCGCCGGCGGTTGCGGTCAGATTGTCGGCGTCGATCGCGCCGATCGAGCGAAGGAAGACCGACGCCCCGGTCGCGGTGACGGTTCCCGCCTGAAGGTTGGTATCGACCCGGATTGCGCCGCCCGTGGAGAGCAATGCCTGATTCGTGCTGACCACGGTCGGCACGGTGATGCTGCCGGACACGCCGCCGTCGAGTTCGACCGCGGCTCCTGTCACCGACGTGCCGGTCACCGACCCCTGTAACGCGGTGACGAGGATGTCGGTGCCCGCGACGACCGTGCCGAACGACACGCCGGCCCCGCGCGCGGTGACGGAGCCGCCGGTGGTGACGTCGCCCAGCGCGATCGATCCGGTCGCGGTGTCGACCAGGAAACTGGCATTACCGCCAGCGACATAATTGCCGCCGAGGATGTTCCCACCGGCAGAAACAGCGTCGACATTGCCGGTCGCACGGACAGTCGCGGTCCGCGTATCGATCCCCCGGTCCGCTGCGAAAGAGACAGTCCCGCCGACGATGCTGTCGCCGCCATTGCCGTTGCCGGTGCCCCGGATCGTGCCTGCATTGGCGATGCTGATCGTGTCGACGGCCGTGATCGTGCCGATACCACCGGTTTCGAGGACCGTGTCACCCGATCCCACGACCCGCAGGCTGTCCGTGATGACGATCGACGCATTGGTCGCGGTCAGCCGGGTGACACCGGCATCAGGACCGCTGAGCGGCCCCGCGTCGATCGTCATCGATGCCAGGGTCAGCGGCGTGCCGTCGCCGTTCAGGTTTTCGACGACGGTATTCCCGGCATAGCCGAATGCGAGGCCGCTGGTTTCGCCATCGACGCGCGTCGTCACGTCGCCGAGCGTCATGCGGCCGTCGATGCCGGTTGCCGCACTGGTTTCCGACCGCAGCGTGATCGACCCGCCGATGCCGTAGTTTGCCGCCCCGAAAATGCCGTAGGTCGGCGGAATGGCGGGGTCGGTGCCGTTGGCGGGCAGGCCCGCGTCGAGGCCACCGAAGCCATAGGTGCCCGCCGTCCCGCTGGCCGACAGCGTCAGCGCCCCGCCGAGGATCGTGCCGCCGGCCGCATCGATCAGGAGCGAGCCGCCCGCACCCGCCCCGGCATCGCCGCCCGCTGCACCCCCGGCGGGGTTGTAACTGGTCAGGTTGCCCCCGTTGGCGCCGTCGCCGCCGACCGCGTCGAGGCGGATGATCAGCGGCTCGAAATTGGTGATGTCGAGGGTGCCGCCGCTGGCGATCAGCGACGCTGCCCCGCCCCGGGCATTGCCGCCGCGCCCGCCGGCAAAGGCGCTGTCGCCCGATTCCCCCGCAAGACCAGAGGTAGCGAGTGCCGAGACGTCGAGGAGGACGCCGCCCGCGCCGCCGAACGCACCGCCGGGACCGGTGACCGTGAATGTTGCCCTGCCGCCCGTCGCATCGGCACCGCGCGGGCCCGCGCCGCGCGCGCCGGCAATGGCGGTACCGCCAGTGGCCGCGGCGTTCAGCGACAGCGAGGCCGTCACCAGCGTGGCATCGTCGATGGTTACGGCGGCATTGCCGCCGGTCGCGTCGCCGCCGCGCAGGGTCACCTCCCCGCGTCCGCCATTGCCGCCGACCGCCTGCGTCAGTGCCGCGACGGAATTAAAGCTGGTCGACGGGCCGGTCAGGGTGATGCGCGCCGTGCCGCCCGTGGCGTCGCCCCCGCGACCGCCGCTCTTGCCGGTGGGGGCAGGATCATTGGCATCGGCGTTGCTCCCCTGACCGCCAAAGGCGCTGGCGTCGGCGACCGCGTCGGGGGGCGTCGCATTGCTGGCCCCCCAGTCGATCGTCGCCGTGCCACCGGTCGCATCGCCGCCGTTGCCGCCGGCGAGGGTGAACGTGCCGCTGCTGACCTGAGCGTCGAGGCCAACGCCGCCGGTGCCCGTGGCGCGCACGGTCAGCCCCGTGACGTCCAGCGTGCCGCCGAGCAGCGAGGTGAAGGATGCCGTGCCCCCGGTGCCCGGTCCAGCGGGCGCGCCGTCGGCGTCGATGATGCCGCCACCGTCGCCACCCTGGCCGCTGGCGTCGATGGTCACGGTAACGCTGGAAAGTTGACCCGATGAAGCGTCGAGGAACGCGCCGCCGCCGGTGCCGCTGCCGCCCCTGACGATCGCACCCGTGCCGCCCTGTCCGCGTGCGGTCAGGATCATGCCGTCGAGCGCGGTCCAGGCCGCGCCCGGCCCGAGCGTCAGGCCAGAGCCGGCACCGCCGTTGCCATTGCCGCCGGTCGGACCGTCGCCGCCCCGACCGTCGCCGTTCGTCGCCAGGAACTGGGACGTCGTGGTTCCTGCAGAGCCGGTCGCGGTGGCCGATCCGCCGATCCCGCGCCCGCCCGCGGCGGTGCCGCTCGCCGCGCCGCCGGTGCCGCTGGCGCCGATCGTGACGGTGCCGAGCGTAAGGTCACCGCCGCCATTGGTCAGACTGGCCGACCCCGCCGTGCCGGTCCCGCCGTTCGAGGCACCGTTGCCGAAGCCGTTGCCTCCGCTTGCCGAGCTGTCCAGCGTCACGCCGCCGATGGTCGCGACCGTGCCGTTGGTAAATGTCGCGGTCGCCCCCGCGCCCTGGGCAAAGCCGCCGCCGACGAAGCCTGCCCCGCCGCTTGCGACGCTCAGCATCGTCAGGTCGCCCGGCTGGCCCGGCACGCCGATGTCGAAGGTCCCGCCGGACGCGGTCAGCAAGGTGCCGCCAGCGCTGGCGGTGCCCCCGGTGCCGCCGCTCTTGCCCGAATTGCCGCCGGTCGCCGTCGCATCGAGTTGAAGGGTGAACGCGGCAAAGCTGCCGTTCGAGGTCAGCGTGGCGCCCGCACCCAGGGAATTGCCGGTCGCGTTGCCGCCGTCGCGCCCGGCGGCACCGTTGCTGCCGGTGGCGGTCGCGATGAGCGAGACGTTGTTGCCGGTGAAACTCCCGCTATTGGCAAAGGTGATCGTGCCGCCGACCGCGTTCACTCCGAGGTGCTGATTCAAGGCATTGGCCGCCCCGAACGCGCGTGAATCGAGGATGAAATCAGCCACGGTCAGCGTCGCGCCAGCAGCGATACTGACCTGATCGCCGCCCAGTTGACCGGCGTCGGCATCGCCGCCCGACACAGTGCCGGTCCCGCCCGTTGCGTCGGCCGCCATCGTCAGTCCGCCGGCAAAGGTCACTGTCGCGCCCGCGCCTAGCGTGAGGCGTGCCGAACCGGCGCGACCCAGGCCGCCGTTACCACCCAGGCCCTGTCCGCCGGTGCCGCTGGCCGAAATCGTGCTCGCCCCCGCCGTCAACGTCGCCCCTGCGCCGACGTCGACCCGCGCCGTGCCGCCGATCCCGTCGCCCCCATTGGACGTTCCGTCACCGCCCACGGCGTCGGCAGTCAGGGCAAAGCCGCCGGCAAGGTCAATCGAGCCGCCCGTTGCCGTGATCCCGGCTACACCCGCCGTCACCGGCTGGCCGCTCGCCGACAGGGGTGCCGTGGCATTGGCGCTGATCGTCGTCGTGCCTGCCACGGTGACGGCGGGCGCGGGCAAGGGCGATCCGTTCGTTGCGGTGGAATAGAGGCGCGCGGTCCCCTGGCTTGCCGAGGCGGCCAGGATCAGATCGCCGCCGACTGTTACCGTCTCCCCGCTGTCGGCACCCAGCGTCGCGAGCGTGCCGCCGGTCAAGCTGGCGTTGGATGAAAACGACAGCGTGCCCGGTGCCGTCGGTCCGGCGTCCAGAATATTGGTCGCGGTCGCCACCACCGACGAGGTGAATGAGGCGTTGCCGAGCGTAATATTGCCGAGGGGCGTGGAGGCAGCGGCGGTATCGGCGACGCCCGCAGTGACGTCATACCCCGCCGCGAGCACGATGGCCCCGTTCTGGACGGTTGCGGTTGCGGCCGGCGTGTAGCCGACAGCACCGCCGACCAGCAGTGTGATCGCGGTATTCTTTGGCATTGCCGCCATCGCAATCGTGCCGTTCACGGTCGCGGGACCGGTCGTGGTGCCGGTGTGGGTCAGCGCGTTGGCCACGTCCGTCCCGGTCAGGAAGGCGATATCGAACAGGCCGGCATTGACCCGGACGTCGACCTGTTCGGCGGCAACATAGGCAGCGGAGCCGTTGACCGTCGCCGTGCCGCCCATCGCGACCTGCGGCGCGACGAGCGCGAGATAGCTGTTGGCGGCGGACAGGTTGATCTGCGCGCCGGGCTGGATCGTGACGGCCGAGGTCGATCCCGCCGCACCGCGAAAACGGATCGTGCCGCCGGCACCGAACAAGCCGCCGGTGGTGTCGATGTCGTCCGCGGTCAGCACCAGATTGCCGACATTGAACACGGCGGTCGGCCCCGCGATGATGCCACCGGGCGAATAGAACCACACCGACCCGCCGCGAACGGTCAGTCCCGCAAGCGGCGAAATCTGGCTGGTGACGGTGCCATTGATCGCGACCGACCGGGTCGTCGAGGGCAGGATGCGGTTCAGGACGACGAAATCCTGCCCGACAACGCCACCGCGAAACAGCGCCTGGCTGCCCGCCGGCAGGAAATCGATCGTGCCTGCGGGAAGGGGGCCGCCGGTTTCGGGGTTCCAGTTGATGATCGCCTGGGGTGAACTGATCGTCACGGTATCGAGCGTCGGCGTGCGGACGATCGCCACCGTGCCCGCCACCGTCGTGAGATCACCCTGAAGCGCGCGGTCGGGATAAGCCTGGGCAAAGGCGGGGGCGGCGGTGAAGCAGATCGCCGCACTCGTGAGGAGCCGGAGCCGGACACAGGGCCGGAGACTGGGCCGGAGACTGGGCGAGGAAAGGCGCGGGGTCATCGCTGTACCTCCGGGATAGCGGGAGTCATCGTGGATCGGCCGGCAGGAAACGGGTGGTCAGCGACACGAGCACGCGCGTGTCGCCGCGGCGGGTCTGAAGCCCGGCGGCATCGAACGGTACCGCGACACCGGCGTCGAACAGGAAACGGTCGCCGAATGCGACGCGCACGCCGCCGCCCGCCGACTGGAGCTTTTGTGGATCCGACGTTCCGGCCGGGCGCTCGTGGTTCCACACCCAGGCCGCGTCGAGAAAGGCATAGCCCTGCAGCGCGAGGTCCTTGCGAGAGGAAGGCACCAGGCTGCCATAGGTTATTTCGCTGCGCACGCCGACGCCTGAATCGCCGATCAGCGTGCCCGGGTCGAAGCCGCGACCGACAGTATAATTGCCCGCCGAGAATTGTTCGTAGCTCAGCAGTGTCGAGGGCGAATATTGCACGCGCGGCTGAAGGCTGAAGGCGATCGCGGGTATCGGTCGCACTTCGAGGAGCGCACTCGCGCGGACGACGAAGGCGGTCGGATCGGCGGTCAGGCGGCTGGGCGGTACGGTTCCGGTGCCGACACAGCCCGCGCCCGCGATACCGCATCGGGGGCTAGCCCCGAAAATGTCGACGCCGTGGCGCAGTTCGATCTCGGCGCCGACGCGCCATTTCGGTTCCGCCGAGGAATAGCCGGTGGTCGAGACGATGCTTTTGGGGTCGAACGCGTCATAGTCGAGCCGCACGAAGGGCACGCGGAGGTGATCGCGCGACAGGTCCAGGCCGTTGAAGGTGCTCGACTGGTCGATGACGTCAAGCCCACCGGCCACGTGCAGGTTGAACGTCTGACGGCGGACGAGCGGATAATCGGCATGCACGCTCGCCACGAGGGTCTTCGACCTGAGGAATATCCCGCCGCCGAGCGTCGGGCGGGTCCAAGCATAGCTGAAATCGCCGCCCAGGGTCATCCCTTCGCCGCCGAGGCGTACTTCCTCGGAGAGTTGCAGCACCTGCTGTTCACGGAAATCATGCGTCGAGAAAATACCCAGCGTCGTGCGGTCGCCCGTACCGATCAGGCCGTTGAAGCGCGCCTGCAGCAGGCCGCCGCCGCGCCCGACCTCCCTCGAGCCATAGTTCTGGGCCGAGAAATCGAGCTGGAACGGGGTTCGCACAACCAGCACTTCGCCGATGACGTCGCCCGGGACGGTGCCCGCCGGACGCAGCGTCATGCGGATGTCGTAGCCGGGCAGGTCGCGGGCAAGCAGCAGATACCGTTCGGCGAAGCGGATGTTGAACACCGGCTGGTCCTGAATGGCGCGCAGATAGCGGCCGATGATCCCCTCTGCCTTGCCGGCATCGCCGCGAACCTGGAATCCGGCGATATGCGCGAAAAGAACGTCGAGCCGGACGACGCCGTGTTCGATCCGCTGTGGCGGCACCTGCACGGCCGCAAGATAGCCCTGGCGACGCAGGATCGTGGCGGCGCGGTCGCGGATCTCGCAGACGGTGGCCAGCGGAACCTTTTGGCCGGCATAATCCTGCCACGCCGGCTTCAGCAGGTCGGCAGACACCGTGACGAGGCCCGAGAACCGGACTTCGGCAAGGTCGACGGTGATGTCGCGATAGGCGGCGTCGGCAAGTGGACACGGCGCACGCTCGATCTCGCCGTCGACGGTCAGGTGGGTCTCATTGGCGGGCGGCGGCGGCGCGACGGGGCGGCGTTCGATTTCTTCGCGCGTGGGCGCAGCAGGAGACGCCTGGGCAAGCGCCTGTGACGCGCTGAGCAGCCCCGACGACACGACAAAGGCAAACATCGACGGCCGCATGGCTTCCCCTTGCCATTCCCCTACGGAAAAGGCCGGCTGATGCCGGTCCTGGTTCTCGCGACCCGGTGGCGGGCTATCAGCCCGCACCCCCAGCCGCAAGGCTTCGCGCTAACCCTCTGCCTGCGCGACCCGGCCCGCGTCCACCAGAACATCGAGCTGCCCGGTGCAACCCTGCGCGATGAGATGCGATGCGACATCGTCCGGAGCGTCGGTTGTTCCCGTGAACGCGGCAATGTGCAGGATGGTCGGGCGGGCCATGCCGGGACCGGCCAGGCGATATTCACCGCCGGCGACGATCGGCATGTCCTTGACCGGCCAGGACCGGACCGCCTGGCCGGTGGCAAAGGTCACGGAAACGCTCTTGCCGTCGCTGGTGCGGGTGAGGGTCATCGTGGCCGGGTCGGTCATCGTCGCCCGCCACATCGATGCCCGGCTCATGTCGCGCAGGCAAACCGTCCCCGAACGAGTCGTGTCGACGTACCAGAGGCTGGCAATGCGCGGCGGCGCGCTGTTGGTGCCGCGCACGGCCCCGGTGCGGACCTGGCGCGCGCCCGAACTGGCGATCAGCGTCGTGAGGGCCGACGGTGCGGCGCTTCCCCGTGCGCTCGCCCCGATGTCATAGCTGCCCGCGCCGTTCAGCGTGCGTGTCCCGCGTGCGTCGAGCAAAACCAGCGTATCACCGGCCTTCAGCGCGACGCGCTGGCCGTCGGGCAGGCTCTTGCCGACCGGGAAGTTTCGCGCGGACGGGCCACTCGACCGGATGACGATGGTGCCGGCGATCACCGGTGTCACAATCATGCTCGCAGCCAGAAACCCGGCGATCTGGATAGACTTAGTCAAGGACAAAATAGCCTCCCTCGGTCTGATGCGACAGGCGATACACCAAATTACGCAATGCTGCATCGTCTGGACGCAATTCGGACAAGCGAACCAGCGCCGCGTTTGCGTCGGGGTCGCCGCGCACCGCCTGCCGGACCTGAGCGTCGAAAGCCGCCAGCGTTGCGGGATCGTCGGGCCATGGCTCGACGATATCGACCGGCGTTGCCCGGCCGCGAACCTCGACGGTACCGAGCGCGCGGAAGATTTTCAGGCCCGATCGTTCGGCGGCATCGCGGCTGATCAGGATCGACGTGCCGAGCTGTTTGTTGGCCGATTCCAGGCGCGACGCGGTGTTCATGGCGTCGCCGAGGGCCGTGTACTGGATGCGTCCTTCGCCACCGAAATTGCCGACGATGGCGTCGCCGAAATGCAGGCCGACGCGCGTCCGGCCGATGGCGGGCACGCCGTCGGGGACGGTCTGGCGAAAACTTTCCCCTGCCTGGTGCATCGCGATGGCCGCCCTGACCGCGCGCTCGCCATCATCGTGGCGGGCAATCGGCGCGCCCCAAAAGGCGACGACGGCATCGCCGACAAACTTGTCGATCGTGCCGCCGTGGTCGAGCACGACGTTGCTGAGCGTTTCGAGATATTCGTTGAGGAGTTTCGCGACGACTTCGGGGTCGATCGCGTGGCTCAGCTTGGTGAAGCCCTCGAGGTCGGTGAAGACGATGAACAATTCGCGCTTCTCGCCCTTGAGCGACAGTCCTTCCGGATCGCGCAGGATCTGCTGGGCAATGTCACGGGGCAGGTAACGGCCGAGCGCCGACTGGGCGAAACGCCGCTGTTCCGAACCGACCGCGCGGGCGGCGGCGCTGGCGGCGAGAAAGGCGAGGATCCAGGCGGCAATCCAGCCGAACACCGGCAGGCCGTAGGTATCGACCAGCCGGTCGTGAAGCGCAAAGGGACCGACGACGACCACCGCAACCTGGACGACGAGCAGGCCGACGAGGCTGATTGCGCGCAGGTTGAGCAGGGCCGTCGCTACGGCCCCGGCCACGGCAACAAACGCGCAGAGCCACAACAGCCATGGCGGGACGGTCGCATAGCTGCGCGCGTCGAGCTGCTGCGCGAGCATCTGGGCAAAGACGTCGAGGCCCCACATCGGCACATTGGTCAGGCGACCGAGGGGGGTTTCGAACAGGTCGGTATCCTGGATATGGCCGCCAATCAGGACGTGGCGGCCGGCAATTTGCTGACGGAACAGCGCACTGGCCTCGGGCGATGCGAACAGCGCATCGTCGGCGAGCGTCGGGATGGGGATCGTCGCGAACACATCGCGGTCGCGTTCGTCGGCGCGGTGCCATGCGATACTGTGATCGAGGCGACCTGCGTCGGCACTCGGCGGGTCGGCAGCAATCGACAGCAACGGGGGCAGCCCCTGGCGCTCGGCTGGCCAGCGGCGCAAGACATTGTCGCGCTCGGCCTCAAGGCGGACACTCGCCGGCCGCACGTTGCCGGGTGCCAGCCGGGCGATGAATTGGTCGAGGAACCGTTGCTGCTCCCACGTCATCTTGTCGGGATTGGTGGCGTTCGACGCATAGGCCAGTGCTGTCGGCGTTTTCATCGCGCGAAAGGCGGCGACGAGCAACGAGTCGTCCGGCTGAGGCTGGTCGATCAAGATATCGATGCCGATCGACTTTGCGCCCATCGAGTCGAGCCGCGTCAGCGCCCTTGCGAGCATCGTCCGGTCGAGCGGCGAGCGTTTCCCGGTCTGTATGAGGGTGTCGTCGTTATAGACGACGAGGACGATACGCGGGTCCTGCGCGCGGGGCGGGGCGGACAGTGCACTGCGAAAATCATAGAGGATGGCCTCCGCATCCTCGGCAAAGCGCAGCTGCCAGCTATAGCGGGCGATGAGTAAGGCGAGGGCAAGCGCGACCAGGGTCAGGATCAGCCGCACCGTGCCGACCTGGCGCGCGACCGGCGCGACCCGCGCGAACAAGGGGCTGCGGGTGACCGCAGTGGCCATGGTCAATGCGCGCCGAGCAGCCGTCGTGCGCCGTCGCCGACAATGGCGAAACCGGCCCAGTAATAGGGATGCGATGTTGCGGGATCGTCCATCAGGCCACGCTGCGCCGTCATCAGGGCATCGCCGATCGAGCCGCCCTTTGCCGCGAACATGCCGGAGATCAGCCGCTCGGTCGCGTTGAAGTCGTCGGGCGCCGGCCAGTGACTGGCGAGGACCGAACGCCCGCCCGCCCCGATGAACGCCCGGACCAGCCCGTCGAGGGCGCTGCCCCCGCCGGTGGTGATCCCGGCTGCGCGCGTCGCCTGTATCGTCGCCGTGCCCGCCGTGTCACAGGCCGACAGGATGACAAGGTCGGCGTCGATCTTGAGGCCATAGATCTCGCTGAAATCGAGCAGCCCGTCGGAGTCGACCTTCCCGAACGACGTCAGCAGGGCAGGGCGGGCAGGGCAACCTTCTCGCGGGGCGGTGACGAGGCCGTGCGTCGCGAAATGGAGGATACGGTAGTTGGCGAGGTCCGGCCGCGTTCTGACCGCGGTGTCGGTGAAGGCCGCGTCGGTAACCATGTCGGATGTGTTCTCACCTGTCGCCGCGACCGCGGTTCGCAGCTCGACGTCCGAAACCGGCCGGTTCCATGCCGTGAGCGGCCAGGAGCAGTCGAGCGCGCCCGAACTGGAGGGCAGGCCGCGGGTCGAGGCGGCCATAATCGGACCGGAGACCGGCGCATTGTGGCCGAAACCGAGATATTGCTGCGTCGCGGCGGAGGCCGGGACCGACCGGGTGTCGCGAAACGCGCGGGCGGCGACCGAGGTGCTGATCATCGTCGTGCGGCCAAGCCATGCGGTTCCGGCAAAGTTGAACTGGTCGGCATCGGCGCTTGCGGTCCGCGCCTTGTAGCGGGCGACGCTGGCGTCGTCGGTGACGAGGAGATTGAGCGGCAGCCGGAGCATCGCGCCATCGGGCTCAAAGATCAGGTGACGGACCTGCGGCAATTGTGCGGCGACGGGTCCGGCAAGCGCGACATAGAGCTTGCGGGCGGTATCCATGTCGAAGGGATAGGTATTGAGCTGCCCGTCCTCGTTCGTGATGATCGAATCGCGCAGCGCACCGACGGCGCCATCGAGCCCTTCGGGTGTCAGCGGCACGCGCCATGCCGTCGCGCCGTCCGGCTTCGCCAGCATCGCATAGACGCCCCGGCCGGCAATGATGAGTTTCAGATAGGCTTCGCCTGGTTTCAATATGGCGCGAAGATCGGCGAGCGTCAGCGCTTCGGCGGTGAGCGCGCGGTACTGCGGATAGGCGGCAAGATCGCTTTGCGTCGCCGTCTGCTCGAGCTTCAGCTGGCTAAGGTCGGTGTCGAGCGCGGCAATGGCCTGGCGGACGTCGGCACCGGGACTCGGCTGTGCCACCAGATTGGCGAGCTCGATCCGGGTACGCTCGATATCGCGTTCGAGGGTGCGCGCCTGGCGAAAGAGGCGCGATCCGGGGCCGGCACCGCCGCTCAGTTCGCGGGCCAGGATCGCCTGGGTATCGGCAACGCCGGGACGGACGAGCGCCTGTGTTGCGAGAAAGAATTTGTCGGCCAGCTCGGGATGTTGCGGCATCCGCTCGACCAGCAACTCAAAATAGGGGGCAAGCAGATTGCCAAGCCCGGTCAGTGACGATCGTTCCGCCGCCGCGGTCGCAACGACCTGGCCGAACTGGTCGAGTGCGGCGTCCGCCTGGCCATGCCGCGCCAGATAGGCGGCAAGCCGCGCCCGTGCCCCGTTGACGGCGACGGTCTGCGGATAGCGCAGCTCGAGCAGCGCCAGCGCCTCGCGCAACATGGCTTCGCCGCCCGGGATGTCCCCCTCGTCCTCGAGTGCCAGGCCGGTTTCGGCGAGGATCTGGGCACGCAACCGCGTTATCGAAAGCACCCGCCCCTCGCGGACGGCCAGCGCGCGGGCCCCGGCCTGATCCAGCGCGGCGCGTGCCTCGGCAGGCTTGCCGGTCAGCCGGAGCAGGGTCCCGCGGATCTGCAGCGCCTGCGCATCGATGATCTCCGCCCGCTCGTCGGGGGTCAGTGAGGTCGACTCGGTTGCGCCCAGACGTTTCGCGGCGGGGACGCCGCTGTTGATCTCGGCCGCGATCGCGGTACCGATTTCGATCCCGTCGGGCGTGACGGGCGATGCCGTGACCGGCACGACCGGTTCGTCGAGCTTGGCCAGTGCTTCGGCATAGCGCTGCTGGTTGAGGAGGTGCAGCGCTTCGAAATTGCGGCGGAGGCGGGTCAGCACGCGGTCGGTCGTCGGGATGGCCCGTGCTTCGGCGAACAGGGCGTCGGCCTCGGCAAAATCGCCGAGGTTGGAGCGCTGCAGCGCGCGATTGATCCGATATTCGCCGGTTCGGTCGACGCCCATGTCGCCCGTCGCCCGCCGTTCCAGCGTGTCGAAGAATTCGGCCGCCTCTGCATAGTCGCCGCTGTTGTTGCGCCGATATCCCTCGGCGAGCGCCTGATCGGGATCGAGCGTTCCCGCCTGGACGCGGGCAAAGGCGGCAGGGTCATCGACCGAGGTGGTGGCGACGGTGACCTTTCCGGCGACGATCCGGTCGGTGACGACGGTGCGCAGCCCGAGTATCAGTGCCGATTCGTAACCCGCAAGCCCCTCTGCAACCCACAGCACCGCGCCCTTGCGCAACGCATAGACCTTGTAACCGACGCGTGCCGTTTTCAACGAGCAGGTCGAGACGGTGACCGGGCCAAGGTCGTCGATGTCCTCGCGCGTTTCGCTGGTGCACGACACGCTTGCCGAGCGGATGGCCGCCAGCCGGGTCGCGGCGTCGGCGCCACGCAACGCACGCAGCGTGCCCACGGGTTGAGCGGCGTCGCGGCAGACGATCGCCCAGGCGCGGTCGAAGATCGAGGCAATCGCCGGGTCTTTCGACCGGGTCTGGACCCGGCAAAGGACGCCGCCGCCGCTCCCGAGGCGAAAGCTGTCGGCGAGGCTGGGCGATGTCGCGAGCGCGGGCACCGACGCACTGACCGTGCCAAGGGCGAAAGCCACCGCAGACAAGAGCAATCGCGACACCGCTAGTCTCCCCCAGACAATCGCGCCGGCCATTGCCCGTGCGCGAATCCGATGATGGTGTTGTGCGCCCGACCGGTATTGTCGTCATCTTGCACGGCGCGGCGCGATTGTCGAACCTTGCGCGTCGTCGTCTGTGGAGGCCCGAGCCGGAATCGAACCGGCGTGCAAGGATTTGCAGTCCTCTGCGTAACCACTCCGCCATCGGGCCAAGTAACTGTTTATACAGTGGAAAGAAGGTAAGACCCCGAAAGTTCGGTACTTTTTCCGCCGTGTTTTTTGCAGCTGTCGCGGGCCTTACTCAGCCACCTCGATCTTGGCAATGGCGGCGCGGGCTCTGAAGTGGCGTCTCGCCAGGCCGTGCAACGGCTTCACAGGTTGCCCATGGCGAGGAATTTCCGGCGGCGGGTCTGGCGCAGCGTGGCGGCGTCCTGCGCTGCCAGCTCGTCGAGCTCGTCGGCGATGGCGAATTTCAGTGAGGCAAGGGTTTGTTCCGTCCCACGATGCGCGCCGCCCGCCGGTTCCGCGACAATCCGGTCAATGACGCCAAGGCGCTTCAGGTCGGTCGCGGTGATCTTCATCGCTTCGGCAGCAATCGCCGCCTGATTGGTCGTGCCGTCGTCGGCGCGCCAGAGGATCGAGGCGCAGCCCTCGGGAGAAATCACCGAGTAGATTGCATTTTCCAGCATCAGCACGCGATTGGCGGCGGCCAGCGCGACCGCGCCCCCCGAACCACCCTCGCCGACGATGACCGCGACCATCGGCACGGGCAGGGCGAGGCAGGCCTCTGTCGCGCGGGCGATGGCTTCGGCCTGGCCGCGGGCCTCTGCGTCGATGCCGGGAAATGCGCCGGCGGTATCGACCAGCGTGACGACCGGCAGTCCGAATTTGCCGGCGAGCTGGAGCAGGCGGATCGCTTTGCGATACCCCTCAGGCCTGCCCATGCCGAAATTATGCTGCAGGCGCGTCTGGGTATCATGGCCCTTCTGGTGGCCGATGAGCACCACGCGCCGACCGGCAATGGTGGCGAAACCGCCGAGGATCGCCGGATCGTCGGCGAATGCCCGGTCACCGGCAAGTGGCATCCAATCGTCGGCCAGGCCCGCGAGATACGCCGAAAAACGCGGCCGGTGCGGATGGCGGGCAACCTGAGTGCGCTGCCACGGCGTCAGCTTTGCATAGAGACCGGCAATCATCCTGGTCGCACGCTCGTCAAGCCGGGTGGCTTCGGCTATCGCATCGGGCGTGCCGGCGGCGCGCAGGTCCTCGGCGGTCCGCGCGAGCATCGCGGCAGGTTTTTCGAAGTCGAGATAATCAATCATGGCGGGCCGATTAGGGTGCGACAGGATGACAGGCAAGCAGCGGCGCGCTAGTCAAAGCCGCCGCGCCGCGGCCGGCCTTCACGGTCGATGCTCATCAGGATGCCGATACACAGCATGACCGTCAGCATTGCCGTGCCGCCGAAGCTGACCAGCGGCAGCGGGATGCCGACGACGGGGGCAAGGCCCATCACCATCATCAGGTTGATGGCGACGTAGAAGAAGATCGTCATCGTCAGCCCTGCCGCCGTCAGGCGTCCGAACCGCGTCGGGGCGCGCGCCGCGACACGCATTCCCCAGCGGGCGAGCAACAGGAAGCCGCCGATGATGAAGATACCGCCGATCAGGCCCCACTCCTCGGCCATCGTTGCGAAGACAAAATCCGTATGCCCTTCGGGCAGATAGTCGAGGTGACTTTGCGTGCCCTGGAGGAACCCTTTCCCAAGGATGCCGCCCGACCCGATGGCGATTTTCGACTGGGTGATGTGATAGCCCGTTTTCAGGGGATCGCTCTCTGGGTTGAGAAAGATCAGCACCCGGTTGCGCTGGTAATCGTGCATCGCGAACCACGCGACCGGAGCCCCTGCGGCAACCAGCGCACCGGCCGCCGCGAACAGCCGAAGCGGAACCCCGGACAGGAAGACCAGGACGATTCCACCAGCGGCGATCATCGTCGCCGTGCCGAGATCGGGTTGGGTAAGGACGAGCAGGAAAGGAACCGCGATGGCCAGTCCTGCGGGCCACAGCGCGTTCCAGCCCCTGATTTCGCCCGAGGGAAGCTGATCGTAGAATTTGGCGAGCGCGAGGATGATGGTCAGTTTCATCAGCTCGGAAGGCTGGAGGCGGATCAGCCCGGTGTCGAGCCAGCGCCTGCTGCCCCCCGAGACCGCGCCCAGCGCCTCGACGGCGACCAGCATCACCAGGATCACGGCATAGGCGGGCCATGCGCTGTCCTTCCACCGTGCGACCGGAACGCGCGACATCGCCAGTGCCATGACGAGGAACAGGAGAAACTTCAGTCCCTGCGACAGCGCCCATGGCTTCAGGCTGCCGCCGGCGGCCGAATAGAGCACCACCAGCCCAAATCCGCCGATTGCCGAGATCAGGAACAGCACACGCCAGGGGAGGGTGCGGAGCGACGCCGGAACGATGCCGGGTTGCGCGCTCATTGCACCGATTCCTGTGCGTTGGCGGCACTGGGTTCGATTGCGGAGACCGGATTGGCAAAGCCGGCTGCGGCCTTTGCCATGCGCGTGCCGATGTCGCCGCCCCAGCCTGCTTCAAGCGCGGTGAGGGTCTCCATCGCCTTGGCCGGGTCATAAAGATAGGTCATGCAGTCGCGGGCGATGGGGGCGGCGGCGGCGGCACCGAAGCCGCCATGTTCGACCAGCACGGCCATGGCATAGCGCGCGTCGATGACAGGTGCGAAGCCGATGAACAGGGCGTGATCGCGCAATCGCCAGTCGAGCGACGCATTGGATTGCACCCCGTGCGCGCGTTCGGCCATGGTGATGCGGCGAACCTGCGCCGTCCCGGTTTTTCCCGCCATCTGGACGCCGTCGACCGGCAGCTTTGCGACCGACGCGGTGCCGAACCCGGAGTTGACGACGCCGCCCATCGCCCGTTGCACGAACGCCAGGTGATCGGGGTTGATGCCCAGCGATGCGCCGGGTGCGCCACGTCCCAGCAGGCTGGGCACGATCGCCCGGCCCGTGGCCATACGCGCGGCCATGATGGCCAGCTGCATCGGGCTCACCAGCACATAGCCCTGGCCGATCGAGGTGTTGACCGTGTCGTAAATCGCCCATTCGCGCTTGTACTTGCGCATCAGCCATTCGGGGTCGGGCACCGTTCCATAACGTTGAAAGGGGACGGGCAGGGGGTGTGCCTGACCCAGGCCCATCAGCTTGAACATGGACGATATTGGCGCGATTCCGGCCTTTATCCCCATGGCATAATAATAGATGTCACAGCTTTTGATGATCGCGCGTTCGAGCGCGATAGGTCCGTGACCGCGCCGCGCGGTACAGTGAAAAAAGGCGTTACCGACACGGTAGGCGCCAGTACAATTCACCGTTGCCTCGGGGTCGATCCCCGCGCCAAGGAACGCGAGGCTGGTCATCGGCTTCGAGGTGGAGCCGGGGGGATAAAGTCCCTGAAGTGCCTTGTTCACCAGCGGCAGATGGTCGTCGGACGACAGGCGCTTCCACTCAAGCTGGCCGATGCCGTCGGTAAAGGCGTTCGGATCGTAGGAGGGCATCGATGCGAGCGTCAGAATGCCGCCGGTCAGCGTATCGATGACGACGACCGCGCCCGAATTGGGGCCGATCCGGCGGGCCGCATAAGCCTGCAGCCCGGCGTCGATCGTCATGTGCAGCGTGTCACCGGGAACGTCCGGGCGCGTCGCCAGGTCGCGGACCAGCTTGCCCCGGGCGGTCACTTCGCTGCGGCGTGCGCCCGGCGTTCCCTTCAGCGTTTCCTGCAGCACCTTTTCGATCCCCGCCTTGCCGACTTTATATCCGGGCGTGATCATCAGGGGGTCTTTGGTTTTTTCATACTCCTCGGCATTGGCCGCGCCGACATAACCCAGAAGCTGCCCGACCGCGGCGCCGTCCGGATAATATCGGGCAAAGCCCTGTGACGGGATAACCCCGGGCAAATCCTGCGCCCGCACCGACAACGCCGCATAATGCTCCCAGTCCAGATTCTCGGCGACCTGCACCGGTTGGAACCCGGCGGACGCGTCGATATCGTCCGAAATGCGCTGGCGCTCCTCGTCGTCGATGCCCAGCAGCTTCACGAGTGCGTTGAGTGTGGCGTCCTTGTCCTGCAGCCGGTCGGGAATGATATCGACCCGAAAAACCGTCTTGTTGAGAGCGAGCGGCTTGCCATGGCGATCAAGGATCCAGCCCCGCCTCGGCGGGATCAGCGACAGATTCACGCGGTTGCTCTCGGCGAGAAGGCGATAGCGTTCGTTTTCGGCGACCGACAGCCATGTCATTCGTCCTACCAGAACGCCGCACAGTCCCGTCTGGAACGCGCCCAGCACGAAGCCGCGCCGGGTGAAACTCATCTGGACCTGCTGTTCCGACAGGCCGCGCTTGCCCAACAGGCGGTCTAGATTCATGTGACGAGCATCAGCGCGGCCCACGCCAGCGGTCAAGCGCCGCGCAAAACCGGCTGATCAGGGGAAACAGAAGCGCAGAAAGAAGCAATTGCGGAATGAGCACGAGGGGCGCCGTCAGGCCGCCGGAGACGCGCACGATCAACAGCGCGAATGCCAGATAGGCCGCGATCGCAACACTGGCGAGCAGCCAGTCCTGAACATGGTCACGCCATGGCAGACGCCGGTCGAACGCGTCGATGACCAGCAATATCGCGGTCCACCCGCACATCGCCGTCCCGATCGGCTGACCGCTGAACAGGTCGTCCCACAGCCCCAGGAGCAGGCCCGACCACAATGGCCAGATGTCGCCGCGCAATAACCGCCAGCCAAGAAAGATCATCAGGCCGAACGGTGGCAAGAGCGGTTCGGTCGCGACGACTGGCGTCAACGCCGTCATCGACCCGATCATGGTCGACACGACGGGCACCAGCTGGCGTTCGAGCGCGGTGGGCGGCGGCGTGAAGCTCGTCCGGCGCTTCAGCGGCAGCATCAGCGGGTCATCTCGGTCGCGGGCCCGGCCGGGACATAGGGTTGTTGCACGATGGCGAAGTCGAGGCGGTTGGGATCAGCGAACGGCCAGGCGAGCGCCGCTTCCCGGTTGGAGCGCCGGACCACAGCAACCGGCGTGTTGGGGGGATAGACGCCGCCCGCGCCCGACGTCACCAGTACGTCGCCGACTTTGAAGGGATTGGATCCAGCTTCCAATGCCCGTACTTCCAGACTGCCGTCACCGAGGCCGGTCGCCAGCGCAGGAGTGCCGTCGCCCGCGCGCATGACCGGCACGACGTTGCCGCCATCGGTGATCAGCAGAACGCGCGCCGTCACCCGTCCCGCGGCGACCACACGCCCCAGGAGGCCCTCCGGCGAACGCACCGGCTGTCCGTCGGCGACACCCTGCAGCGACCCGGCCGACAGCGTCGCGTAACGCCGTGAACTTGCGCCCGTCGAGGCGATCAGGCGCGCGGCGGCGACCTCGGCCGGCGCGTTCTGAACGAGGCGGGCAAGTCTGGCCAGCCGTCCGTTTTCGACCTTCAGCGCCTGCGCCTCGATCAGCCGCGTTCTCGCCCGCCGCAGCTCGACTTCCATGGCCCGGTTTTTCGATCCCGCGTCGATATAGGCCGATATCCCGTCGATCGCCGCCTCGACGCCGCCCAGCGCCGTCCGGCCGATATTGGCAATGGGCGAGGTCAGGTCGGTTATCACGCCCTGAACGGCGGCATGTCCAGCGGGATCGAACCGCGCGGTCAGCGCGAGCAACAGGGCGATCATCATCCCGGCGACGGCGATCACATAGCTGGCAAACAGGCCATATTGAGCGCGGCGCGAAAAACCGGGGCGCCGGGATTGGGGCGGCGCCATAAGGCCGGTACCCTCAGGCGGTCTGGAGGACGCCGCGGAACATCGGGTCCTCGAGTGCGCGCCCGGTGCCAAGCGCCACGCAGGTCAGCGGATCGTCGGCGACCGTCACCGGCAGGCCGGTTTCGTCGCGCAGCACCTCGTCGAGGCCCGACAGCAACGCCCCGCCACCGGTCAGGACGATGCCCTGGTCAACGATATCGGCCGCAAGTTCGGGCGCCGTATTCTCAAGGGCGATGCGGACGCCCTCAACGATGCTGCCGACGGGTTCAGACAGGGCCTCGGCAATCTGACCCTGGTTGATCGTGATTTCCTTGGGAACACCGTTGACCAGGTCGCGCCCCTTGACGTGGATGGTCAGGCCAATGCCGTCCGCAGGCGGCTTGGCGACACCGACTTCCTGCTTGATGCGCTCGGCTGTACCCTCACCGATCAGCAGATTGTGGTTACGCCGGACGTAGCTGACGATCGCCTCGTCCATCTTGTCCCCGCCGACGCGGACCGACGTCGAATAGGCAACACCGCGCAGGCTGAGCACCGCGACCTCGGTCGTACCCCCGCCGATGTCGACGACCATGGAGCCGATCGGCTCGGTCACCGGCATGTCGGCGCCGATCGCGGCTGCCATCGGTTCCTCGATCAGATAGACCTGGCTCGCTCCGGCATTGGACGCCGCGTCGCGAATCGCGCGGCGCTCGACACTGGTCGAACCCGACGGCACGCAGATCACGATCTCGGGGAAGCGCCAGGCGCGCATCTTGCCCCCGTGCACCTTGTGAATGAAATGCTTGATCATCTGTTCGGCGACATCGATGTCGGCGATGACGCCGTCGCGCAGCGGACGAATCGCTTCGATGCTGCCGGGGGTCTTGCCCATCATCAGCTTCGCGTCGTCACCGACGGCCTTTACCCGCTTCACGCCGTTGATCGTCTCGATCGCGACCACCGACGGCTCATTCAGGACGATGCCGCGCCCGCGAAGATACACGACGGTGTTCGCCGTGCCCAGGTCGATGGCCATGTCGTGCGACATGAACTTGAAAAAACGCGAAAAGGGAAATGCCATAGGAATTCGGACTCGTAGCCGTTGGGCCCGCCTGGATTTTCTTAGGCATGATGTCCGCGCGGGCCGGGGTCGCGGGATGCCTGCGCTTGGGCTAGGAGGACGGTCGTGTCAATACGTCGCCTGCCTCCCCATCTCATCAACCGCATCGCCGCCGGAGAGGTCGTCGAACGTCCTGCCTCGGCCCTCAAGGAACTGGTCGAAAATGCAATAGATGCCGGAGCGACGAGGATTTCCGTCGTTCTGACGGGCGGTGGCATCGACGGAATAGAGGTCACGGATGACGGGTGCGGGATGACGCCGCGCGATATCGCTCTGGCGCTCGAACGCCACGCCACGTCGAAACTGCCGGGAGAGGCGATCGAGGAAGTAGCGACGATGGGCTTTCGGGGAGAAGCGCTGCCCTCGATCGCCAGCGTCGCCTCGCTGACGATCGAAAGCAGGGTCGCGCTGGGCGAGGGGTGGATGCGGGCGATCGACAACGGTGTGGTCATCCGCGACGGCCCGGCGGCGCTGCCTCCGGGCACACGCGTCAAGGTGGAATCACTCTTCGCCAGGGTTCCCGCCCGGCGGAAGTTCCTCCGGTCCGTACGCAGTGAATATGCCGCGTGCGTCGACATCATGAAGCGGCTCGCCATGGCGCGCCCCAATATCGCCTTCACTCTCGATCACGATGGCCGGCGCGCGCTGTCGGTTGCCGCCGAGGCGCAAGCGTCGCGCGTCGCGGCGCTGACCGACCGCGCCCTGCGGTACGCGGTGCCTATGCCGACCTGCTCGCGCGCGACCGCCACCCGATCGTCGCGCTGTTTCTCGACGTCCCGACCAGCGAGGTCGACGTGAACGTGCACCCTGCTAAAACCGAAGTGCGGTTTCGCGACCCCGGGCTGGTCCGCGGCCTGATCGTCGGCGGGTTGCGGGCGGCACTCGATTCTGCCGGTCATCGCAGCCAGCCTCGGCCAAATGCAGCAGCGCTCGGGGCCTGGCGGACCGAGCTCCTGCGATCCGGTGAAGGAGGGATGCCGGCGTTTCCCTTCTCCGGCAGGTCTGGAACCGGCTTGCCGCCTCCAGACGACGAGACGAGGCAGGGCTCGGTCTGGGATCGATCGACGGCTTATCTGCCGCCGCCCGCAGCGCGTGCCGAACCGGCCGTTGCGCCCGTCCCGGATTTTCCGCTCGGCGTTGCCCGCGGCCAGGTCGCTGCGACCTATATCGTTGCCGAAGCCGCGGACGGGCTGATCATCGTCGATCAGCACGCGGCACACGAACGCCTGGTCCTGGAACGGATACGACGGGCAACGGCAGGTGACGGGGTCGTGTCGCAGCCGCTGCTGATTGCCGAGATCGTCGAGCTCGACGAACCGGCGTGCGACCGCCTCGAGGCGCGCGCGCCCGAACTCAGCGATTTCGGGCTGGACCTCGAACGCTTCGGTCCGTCGGCGATGCTGGTGCGATCCGTCCCGGCGGCATTGGGCACGACCGACGTCCGCGGCCTGGTCACCGATCTTGCGGATGAGCTTGCGGCGTTCGGCGAGGCGCTGTCGCTGAAGGAGCGGCTCGATGCCGTGGCCGGGACCATGGCGTGTCATGGGTCGGTGCGCGCCGGACGCATCCTATCCGTTGCCGAAATGAACGCACTTCTGCGCGAGATGGAGGTGACACCGCACTCGGGCCAGTGCAATCACGGGCGGCCGACATGGATCAAGCTCGCGCACGGCGACATCGAGAAATTATTCGGGAGGAAGTGATGATCGGATTTGCCCTGCTGGCCGCCGCAGCCGCGGCCTGTCCCGCGCCGCAGGGCTGGGCAAAGCCGGCGCGTCATGTCGCCGCACGCAGTGCCGACATGAAGTTCGCGCTGCCGGTCAACGGGTCGAGCACGATCGCGCTGCTCCCGGTGAAATCGGTGAAGCTCGCCGATGCCGGCCACAAGCCCAATCCCGGCACATCGGCCGGTCTTGCGGCGATCGACGTGCCGAAGGCCGGCAAGCTCGATGTCGTGCTCTCGACTGCCACATGGGTGGACCTCGTCCGCGATGGCAGGGCACTGGCGTCGAGCGGACACGGCATGACCAAAGGATGCGCGGGGATGCGGAAGGACGTGACCTTCGACGTGGTGCCCGGCCGCTACATCGTCCAGCTGACCGACTCGCCGGGGAAGTCGGTCAGGATGGGAACGATCCTGAACTAAGTGGCATTCGCCGCGCCGAGGACAGCCCGCACGCTTGCGGTTGCCACGTCGGCGTCGATGCCGACGCCCCATACCGTTCTGCCGGTGCTGGTCCGGCATTCGACATAGGCCGCCGCCTGCGCGTCGCTGCCCAGGCCCAGCGTGTGTTCGGTGTAGTCGATGACGTCGAGCGCCACGCCCTGTTCGGCGATTGCCGCGATCACCGACGAGATCAGGCCATTGCCGCGACCGCTGACCGAATGCGGCGTGCCATCGATCGTCAGTTTTCCGACGAACAGTCGGTCGCCGTTCGAAGCGCGGCTTTCCTCATAGTCGCCCAGGTCGAAGCGGCCGCCGCCAAGGTACACCCGCTGAAATTCGCCCCAGATGTCGGCGGCGTTCAATTCGCGGCTGGTCGCGTCGGCCAGCGCCTGGACATGGCGACTGAAATCGGCCTGCATCCGCTTTGGCAGTTTCAGGCCCTGGTCCTGCTCCAGCACCCAGGCCACGCCGCCCTTGCCCGATTGCGAGTTGACGCGGATCACCGCCTCGTAATCGCGGCCCAGGTCCTTGGGATCGATGGGGAGATAGGGCACCTCCCAATAGTCGTCATTGCGTGCTTCCTGGGCCGCAAAGCCCTTTTTGATGGCGTCCTGATGGCTGCCGGAAAAGGCGGTGAACACCAGGTCGCCGACATAGGGCTGGCGCGGGTGCGTCGGGATGTTGGTGCAATATTCGACCGTCTTCACGATGGCGTCGATGTCGGAAAGGTCGAGCCCCGGGTCTATCCCTTGCGTGTACATGTTGAGCGCAACCGTGACCAGATCGACGTTCCCCGTCCGCTCGCCATTGCCCAGCAGGCAGCCCTCGACACGGTCCGCGCCGGCCAGCAGGCCCAGCTCGGTTGCCGCGACGCCGGTACCGCGGTCGTTGTGCGTGTGCAGCGAGATCACGACGGCCTCGCGGTTCGGTATGTTGCGCCCGAACCATTCGATCTGGTCGGCGTAGATGTTGGGCGTGGCGCACTCGACGGTGGCGGGCAGGTTGAAAATGATCGGTCTGGCCGGCGTCGGTTGCAGCACGTCCATCACGGCGGCGCAGACCTCGGTCGAAAATTCGATTTCGGCAGTCGAGAACGTCTCGGGACTATATTCGAAATGCCAGTCGGTCTCGGGACGTTTCGCCGCCTCGTCGCGGAGCATCATGGCGGCGTCGACGGCGATCTGGCGGATTTGCGCCTTGTCCATGCCGAAGACGATCTTGCGCCACGCCGGGCTCACCGCATTATAGACATGAACGATCGCGCGGGGGGCGCCCTCCAGACTGGCGAACGTCGTCTCGATCAGGTCGCGCCGCGCCTGGGTCAGGGCCTGAACCGTCACGTCTGCGGGGATGCGGTCGTTCCTTACCAACCCCGAGATGAAGTCGAATTCGGTTGCCCCGGCGCTCGGAAAGCCGACTTCGATTTCCTTGATGCCGATGCGGCAGAGCAGATCGAAGAAGCGCGCCTTCTTCTCCGAATCCATCGGGTCGATCAGCGCCTGGTTGCCGTCGCGCATATCGGTCGACAGCCAGCGCGGCGCGCGCGTTATGGTGCGCGACGGCCACTGCCGGTCGGGCAGGTCGATGGGCGGGAAGGGGCGGTATTTGACGGATGGATCGCGTAACATGGTCGCACTCGCTGGCTTCGAGGATTATTTGCGAAATTTTCCCTTAGGCAGCGTGTGCGCGAACCGCGCACGACGAAGGTCGCGCCTAAGGGCGCGTAAGTCGAAGCAACAGGGCGCGGGTACGCGTCATTGGGAAGCGGCTACACCAGCCGCCGCCCGCCGGTCAATTCCGCAAGGGTCAGTTTTTTGCTTTGTCCACCAGCTTGTTCGCGCCGATCCACGGCATCATGGCGCGCAGTTCGGCCCCGACTTTTTCGATCGGGTGCGCGGCGGCGGCCTTGCGGCTCGCCTTCAGCTCGGGCTGCCCGGCGCGATTGTCGAGGACGAAGTTCTTGACGAACCGCCCGCCCTGGATGTCCGCGAGCACGCGCTTCATCTCGGCCTTGGTCTCCGCGGTAATGATGCGCGGCCCGGTCGTGATGTCGCCATATTCCGCGGTGTTGCTGATCGAATAGCGCATGTTGGCGATGCCGCCCTCGTACATCAGATCGACGATCAGCTTCACTTCGTGAAGGCATTCGAAATAGGCCATTTCGGGCGCATAACCGGCCTCGGTCAGCGTCTCGAACCCGGCCTGGATGAGGTGGGTGAGGCCACCGCACAGCACGGCCTGCTCGCCGAACAGGTCGGTTTCGCATTCCTCGCGAAAATTGGTTTCGATGATGCCCGAACGCCCGCCACCGACGGCGGAGGCATAGGCGAGCGCCAGATCGTGCGCGTTGCCGCTCGCGTCCTGATGGACCGCGATCAGGCAGGGGACGCCGCCACCGCGCACATATTCGCTGCGCACGGTATGGCCCGGCCCCTTGGGGGCGATCATCACGACGTCGAGGTCGGCGCGGGGTTCGATCAGGCCGAAGTGCACGTTCAGCCCATGCGCGAACGCCAGTGTTGCGCCCTGCTTGAGGTTGGCCGCAAGGTCGTCGGCGTAGATCGCCGCCTGATGCTCGTCGGGCGCGAGGATCATCACCACGTCGGCCCATGCGGCGGCATCGGCATTGGTCATCACCTTGAATCCGGCATTGATCGCCTTTGCCGCCGTTGCCGACCCTTCGCGGAGGGCGACGGCAACGTCGGCGACACCCGAATCCTTCAGGTTCTGGGCGTGGGCATGACCCTGCGACCCGTAGCCGACGATGGCGACCTTCTTGCCCTTGATGATGCCGACATCGGCGTCACGATCATAATAAACGCGCATTTTCGTTCCTGTTCTTGAAAAACCTAAACTGCCACTTTCCTTCGCGCCATCGCGACGATGCCGGTCCGGGCCACCTCGATCAGACCGATTTCGCCCATCAGCTCGACGAAGCGGTCGATCTTGGTGCTGGCCCCGGTCACCTCGAAAACGAAACTCGAAATCGTCGTGTCGACGACATTGGCGCGGAACACCTCGGCAAGGCGCAGGGCCTCGATCCGGTGCTCGCCGACGCCCGCGACCTTCACCAGCGCCAGCTCGCGCTCGATATGCTCGCCTAGCGTCGTCAGGTCGGTGACCTTGTGCACCGGCACCAGCCGGTCGAGCTGCGCCACGACCTGTTCGATCACCGCGGCGGTGCCGCTGGTCACGATCGTGATGCGGCTGACGGCATCGTCTTCGCTGATATCGGCAACCGTCAGGCTCTCGATATTATATCCGCGCGCCGAAAACATGCCCGCGATGCGCGCCAGCACGCCGCTTTCGTTGTCCACGGTGACGGAGAGCGTGTGACGCTCGATAGGGCCGGTCTTGATGTGCATCAGACCAGCGCCTTGGCTTCGTCGTCCATCGTGCCGACCACGCCGACGGGATCGAGGATCATGTCGTTGTGGGCGTTGCCGCTGGGGATCATCGGGAAGCAGTTGGCAAGCTTTGCGACCTTGCAGTCGAAGATCACCGGGCCGTCGTAAGCCAGCATCTCGGCGATCGCCGCGTCCAGATCGGCGGGATCGGAACAGCGCATCCCCTTCCAGCCATAGGCCTCCGCCAGTTTAACAAAGTCTGGCAGAGAGTCACTGTAACTCTCTGAATACCGGCTCTCATAGGTCAGTTCCTGCCATTGCCGGACCATGCCCATGTATTCGTTGTTGACGATGAAGATCTTGACCGGCAGCCGGTATTGGGTCGCGGTCGCCAGCTCCTGGATGTTCATCTGGATCGACGCTTCACCGGCGATGTCGATGACCAGCGCGTTCGGATTGCCCAGCTGAGCGCCGATCGCGGCGGGCAGCCCGTAACCCATCGTGCCGAGACCGCCCGAGGTCAGCCATTTGTTCGGCCCCTCGAAATCGAAATGCTGCGCGGCCCACATCTGGTGCTGGCCGACTTCGGTGGTGATGATCGGATTACGCTTGTGCGTCGCCTCCCACAGCGCGCGGATGGCATGTTGCGGCATGATCTCGGTTCGCGATTTGGCGAACCCGAGCGATTTTTTCGCACGCCAGGTGTCGATCTGTTGCCACCACGCCGTCAGGTCGGGCTTGGCAAGCTGGCGTCCTTTCCACAGCTTGACCGCATCCTCCATCACGCGGCCGACATCGCCGACGACGGCGAGGTCGACGCGGACGGTCTTGTTGATCGAGCTGCGATCGATATCGACGTGGATTTTCTTCGACCGGGGCGAGAAGGCATCGAGGCGGCCGGTCACCCGGTCGTCGAACCGGCTGCCCAGCGCAACGATCAGATCGGCACCGTGCATCGCCATGTTCGCCTCATAGGTCCCGTGCATGCCCAGCATGCCGAGCCAGGCGGGCCCACTTGCCGGATAGGCACCGAGGCCCATCAGCGTCGAGGTGACGGGCGCACCCGTGATCCGCTGCAGCTCGCGCAGCATCTGGCTCGCGCCCGGTCCCGAGTTGATGATGCCGCCGCCGGTGTAGAGCACGGGGCGTTCCGCCGCGGCCAGCATCTCCACGAGAGTTTCGACCGATTTCGGATCGGCCTTCAATGCCGGGCGATAGGTCTTGTGCTGAATCTTTCCGGGATTGCGATAGGATGCCGTGGCGACCTGCACGTCCTTGGGGATGTCGATCACGACCGGACCCGGACGGCCCGACGTGGCGATGTGAAACGCCTCGTGGACGATGGCACCCAGTTTGGCCGGGTCCTTCACCAGATAATTGTGCTTGGTGCAGTGGCGCGTGATGCCGACCGTATCGGCCTCCTGAAACGCGTCAGTGCCGATCAGGCTCGTCGGCACCTGTCCCGTGATGACGATCATCGGGATCGAGTCCATCAGCGCATCGGTGATGCCCGTGACCGCGTTGGTCGCGCCGGGACCGCTGGTGACGAGCACGACACCCGGCTTGCCGGTCGAGCGCGCATAGCCCTCCGCCGCGTGGGTTGCGGCCTGCTCGTGGCGGACAAGGATGTGCCTGATCCGCTTTTGCTTGAACAGCGCATCATAAATGGGGAGCACGGCGCCGCCAGGATAGCCGAACACGATTTCCACGCCGAGATCGACAAGCGCCTCGACAAGGATTTCGGCTCCGGGCAGTTCGGCGGGCATGGCGGTAGGCTCCTGTTGCAAGGTAACGTAATACGCAAGTCGGGGGCGGGTAGGGGTAACAAACTACGCTGTCAACGCATTATCACGTAATAATGTTGCTAATTCTTTGATGTAATCGTAATTTGTTTCTTGCGTGATGCGCGTCCAGTCGGGCGGCGACTGATTGGCGAACCAGGTTTGCTGACGCTTGGCGTATTGGCGAGTGGCAAGCTGACCCGCCTTGCGGGCCTGGTCGCCATCGCTGTTCCCGTTCAGAAATGCGGCGATCTCGCGGACGCCGATCGCCCGCATGACGGGCAGGCCGGGATCGAGATTGCGCGCCGATAAGTCCGCGACTTCTTGCTGTCCGCGCTCGAACATCGCGTCGAACCGTGCATCGCTTCGCTCGGCGAGCCACTCGCGCGGTGGCAGCAGAATGGTGGCGATCAGGCGGACATGCGCCCCGATTCCGCCCGCCCGCTGCGCTTGCCAGTCGGTCAGCGAGCGACCCGTGGAGCGGACGACCTCAAGCGCGCGCATGACGCGGGCGGTATCTGCGGGTGCGAGCCGGGCCGCCGCCGCCGGATCCTCGGCGACCAGAGCGCTATGCGCCTGCGCAACGGACAGGGACCGGACGGTGCACCGGATGTCGGGGTCGATGGGCGGCACCGGCGCGATGCCGTCGAGTAACGTCCGCAGATAGAGCCCGGTCCCGCCGACCAGGATGGGTAACCGTCCGTGCGCATGTCCCTCGGCAATGGCGAGCCGGGCATCGCCTGCCCACCGGGCTGCCGAACATGCCTCGGCCCCGTCGATCGTGCCGAACAGCCGGTGCGGGTGCCGTGCCTCTTCGGCCTCGCTGGGTCGCGCCGTCACGATACGTAGGTCGCGGTAGACCTGCATCGAATCCGCATTGATGATGATCGACGGCGTCAGGTCGGCGAGCGCCAGCGCGAGCGCAGACTTGCCGCTCGCGGTCGGCCCTGCAATGAGCGCGACGGTCGGGAGAATGCCTGAAGTGTCGGACGTATTCATTGCCACCCTCGTAGCAAAAGAACGCCTGAGCGCGGGTGCACTTTCGGCGGCGTGCGATGCACTTGGTGGCCAGGCGGGTCAAACCGTCGATGGCGTGGCCTGCGACATTCGCTTCGGCGCTCCCGGAACCGAGCCCGGCGACATGGGTCGATTACTAGGATCGCCAGCCTACGCCGAGATATTGGACGGAGTGGATATCATCATCCAGCGCGAGGCGCATCGCCACCGCAAGCTCCTCATTGCCGACATGGATTCGACGATGATTACCGTCGAATGTATCGACGAACTCGCCGATTATGTGGGGCTGAAGGCCGAAGTGTCCGCCGTCACCGAGCGCGCCATGCGCGGCGAACTCGACTTTGCCGAGGCGCTTGGCAGTCGTGTCGCGTTGCTCGCCGGCCTTTCCGAAGCAATTGTTGCCGAGTGTCTGCGCGAACGGGTCAAGCTGATGGGTGGCGCTGTCGATCTCGTCACGGCTTTTCGTGCGGCGGGGGGCAGGGCGGTCCTCGTCTCGGGCGGGTTCACCCATTTCACCGACAGCGTCGCCAGACAGATCGGTTTTGACCGCGCCGTCGCCAACCGGCTGATGGTGAAGGATGGCAGGCTGACCGGCGAGGTCGCACAGCCGATCGTCGACGCCGAGACCAAGCGCACGACCCTGATATCCGAACTGGCCGCGCTCGGCCTGCCTGCGTGGGCGAGCATTGCGATCGGGGACGGTGCCAACGACATCCCGATGATCGAGGCAGCGGGGCTCGGCATCGCCTATCATGCGAAGCCGAAGACGATCGCCGCTGCCGACGCCTGCGTTCGCGTCGGAGACCTGCATGTCGTCAGATATGCGCTCGGCCTCTAGCGGACGGGTGCTATCGTTATGCAGGGCTGGCCGGCTGACCTGATCCGCGTACATAAGCCGTCCGCGGCAATCCGCGAGGGCAAGGGACCCGCCTGCAGGCGGCTTATGCGGCCCGTGGTCGCGATATACGGGCGATAGGGCACCAGTGCCGGAATGCGGTCGCGCAACGACTTCCAGAGGGCGCTGACCCGCCCCTGATCGGTCAATGCAGCAAGTTGCACCTTCCACTCGCCGGCAGATGGTGGCGAGACCGGCATCCGAGGGGTCGGCTTGATTGCGGGGCGTTTGGGCAATGGCGCAATCGCCGCAGCGGGGCTGGCAGGTTCGACCGGCAACCGGGCGTCGGCGGGACCGGCAATCGCCACGTCGGTCACCTGTGGTTTCGGCGCGGCGCGTTTGAGCTTTTGAGCAAGGCCGAGGCCGCGCTGACGCTGATCGAGCGGTATGAATTTGTCCATCTGCGCGAGGCTGATGGAGGCAGCGGCGATGCCGCCGGCCGAGGCCCGTGTCATGAGGGCGTAGGCCCGGACCCAGTCCTGTGGCGCCATGTCCCCGTTGAACAGCGCCGTTGCGAGGACATATTGCGCGCGCGGCTCACCCCGGGCCGCAGATTCCTCGATATAGGGCAGCGCCGCCGCCCTGTTGCCATTCTGAAAAAGGATCATGCCGTAGTTGTCGCGCGCCTTTGGCAGCCCTTGAGCGGCCGCCTTTGCATACCAGCTTTCCGCCAGTTTGGGATCCTGTTCGACACCGCGACCGAGTTGATAGGCCTGTGCCATATCATATTGCGCGACCGGATCCCCGGCGATGGCGAGCGGTCGCCATTCGGCCACGGCACCGGCAAAATCGCCCCGGTTCCACAGATCGTATCCCGCCTTGGTGTCCGCTTGTGATGCGCTGGCAACGAAAGTCATCAGCAGGAGGGCGAACTTTGCTCGTCTCACGAATCGTCCCATTGTCATCGATCCTGTGCGCCTGCCAATTTGGCACCCTTTTCCGCTGTCTTGGTTAACGGTTGTTTAGCATGGTCAGGGGCGGAAGGGCTTGGTCGGCGACCTTTCATCCGATTTCGACATGTTAACCCTATCTTAGCGAGCGGCGTGACATTCCAGCGGCTGGAACCGGACGACTTGCACGTCTGGACAACACCCGCGGCTGGGTGAGACGCAAGGACTGGCGATGCGCGTATTGGCAATGGCCTCACAAAAGGGCGGTTCAGGAAAGACGACGCTTTCCGGGCACCTCGCGGTGCAGGCACAGCGAGCGGGTGCAGGACCCGTGGTCCTCATCGATATCGATCCTCAGGGCTCTCTCGCCGACTGGTGGAATGAGCGCGAGGCAGAATTTCCGGCATTTGCGCAGACGACGGTCGCGCGTCTCCAGGCGGATCTCGAAATGTTGCGCCAGCAGGGATTCCGGCTGGCCGTCATCGATACGCCGCCGGCGATCACCATGGCGATCCAGAGCGTTATCGCGGTCGCCGAACTGATCATCATTCCAACGCGGCCCAGTCCGCACGATCTGCGTGCGGTCGGGGCGACTGTCGATCTGTGCGACCGCGCGGGCAAGCCGCTGCTGTTCGTCGTGAACGGCGCAACGCCCAAAGCGAAAATCACTTATGAAGCGGCGGTCGCTCTGTCGCAGCACGGGACCGTTGCCCCCGTTACGCTTCACCACCGGACCGACTTTGCCGCATCGATGATCGATGGCCGCACCGTCATGGAGGTCGACCCCAAGGGACGCTCGGCGCAGGAAGTGACCGAGCTCTGGGAATATGTCTCCGACCGGCTTGAAAAGAATTTTCGACGCACGGTATTTTCCGCCCCTGGCATGTCGTCCGCTGCTCCGGCAGTGGCGCGCCCGGCCGCCGGCGGCTTCGGTCGTCGGGTCGTCGGTCAGTGAGGGGCCAGACGATGGGTGAACCAAAACCAATGGCGTCACTCTCATCGACGCTTCTTGCGCGCAAGGGACAGGCAAAGCCGGCGATGAGGCCTCAGGGTTTCGCCAGCTTTGGCTTTGGTGTTCCTCAGGCGCATGAAGACCTCGGCTGGAACGACATGGGCCATGACCATGGCACCGAGCATGTGAAGCGCGAGCATGGCCTGTCGGCGGCCGCGGAACCGGCGGCCACGGGCGCCGAGATCGTGCCGATCACGTCACGCGCTCAGTCCGATCCGCCGTCCCAGATCGTGCCGCCGGTCGTTCGCCAGCAAGAAGAGCTGGCGCGCGATTTTGCCCCCGCCGTGCGCGCACCGCGCGCCGCGCCGGGTTCCAAGGGCAAGGCAGCGTTCACCCTGCGGCTCGATCCCGAACGTCATCTGCGGCTCCGCCTGGCCTGTGCGGTCACGCACAAATCTGCCCAGATGGTCGTGACCGAGGCGCTCGACGCGCTGCTCGATTCGCTTCCGGCCGTGGCTGAACTCGCCCGGACGGCAGCAACCACCAAGTGAACACTCGACCAGCAGAGGGCTCAGCATGAATACGATGGGGATCGCAAAACTTGCCGCCTCGACGCTGGTGCTCAGCACCACGATGGTCGGTTGCAGCATGGACGGAGGGGCCCAGCGCCCGGCAAATGTTTCCGACCGGCAGCCAAATGGCAATGGTGCCGGGGCCGCCCAGCGCGCGACAAAGGCAATGAGCGCGCACCAGGTCGACAAAGCCGTTACCTTTGCCGAAGCAGCGGTCGCGGCCGAACCCCGGAACGCCGATTACCGGTTACTCCTCGGTCGGGCCTATCTCGCTGCCGGTCGTTTCCAGTCGGCCGAACAAAGTTTTGCGGATACGCTGACACTCGATCCTGAGCGCGAGCGTGCGGCGCTCAATCTTGCCCTGGCGCAAGTCGGCACGGGCAAGCTCGATGCCGCCAGATCGACCCTCGGCGACTACCGCGACAAGCTTCCCGCCACCGATTTCGGACTGGCGCTTGCCCTCGCCGGTGACACCGAAGAGGCAGTCCGCGTGCTTGAATTCGCGACCCGCGCGCCTGATGCGACGGCGACGACGCGCCAGAATCTCGCGCTCGCCTATGCTCTCGCCGGTAAATGGGCGAACGCCCGGATCATGGCGGTACAGGATCTCACCCCCGATCAGGCCGATGCACGCATTGCGCAATGGGCGGTGCTGGCGAAGCCCCAGAACGGCCCCGACCAGGTGGCGGCATTGCTGGGGGTGAAGCGCGCCACCGATAGTGGTCTGCCGGTCAATCTTGCGCTGACGCCCGTCGCCGCGCCCATTAAAGCCGCAGCAGCCGAAGTGGCGATCCCGCCGGTCGTGCCGGCTGCCGCGACGCCTGTCGAAATCGCCAAGGCGCCAGAGCAACCCACGGTCGACACTGCCTCAACCAAGGCGACTCCGGCCGCCGCGCCGACGCCAGTCGCGACCGTGACGGCCACGCCGCTGGTCCAGGCCGCGATGATCCAGCCGGCATCCGCACAGCCTGCGCCCGTCAAGGCCCAGCCGGTCACTCCGTCCGCAGCAGTCATCCGCACGATCCTCGACGGCAAATATGTCGTTCAGCTCGGTGCCTTTGCGACGACCAACAGTGCCGAGCACGCATGGAACAGCGTGTCGGGAAGGCTTGGCATCGCCGATTACGAGCCGGTCAATGGCGTGGTGAAGGCGCGGAATGCCAACCTCATTCGCTTGTCGATCGGTGGATTTGCCACCCGCGACGATGCAGCGCGCATGTGCGTGCGCATCAAGCAGAACGGGCGGACGTGCTTCGTGCGGCTCCAGGCGGGCGATGCTCCGGCGCGCTGGGTTCAGCGCCACGATTACCGGGTCGCCGCGCGCTAAGCCTCAAAGGTCGTTCTGCCGCCCTTGATCGTCCGCACCACCTTGCCCTGAACCGGCAGCCCGTCAAACGGCGTGTTACCGGCCGCCGAACGGAATGCCGCCGCGTCGATCCGCCATGGCCGGTCCACATCGACGATCATCAGGTCGGCGGGCGCCCCTTCGGACAGGGAACCGCAGTCGAGGCCGAGGATCATCGCCGGGTTATGGCTGGTCAGCGCGGCCAGGCGTTCAAGCGAGATCACGCCGTCGCGAACCAGCCCCAGTCCCAGCGTCACCAATGTTTCGGCACCCGACGCCCCGGGTGCGGCGTCGGCAAACGGCAACCGCTTGGCCTCTGCCCCGCGCGGATCATGAGCGGAGCACAGGACGTCAATCGTGCCGTCGGACAGGGCGGTGAGCGCGGCCCGGCGATCCTCTTCGCTCCGGAGCGGTGGCGACAGCCGGGCGTAGGTGCGAAAATCGCTGAGCGCGATATCGGACAACAGCAGGTGAGTCGGCGAAATGCCGCAGGTCACGGGCAAGCCCCTGCGCTTGGCCGCGCGCACGAGATCGAGGGCCAGCGCCGTCGTCAATTGCCGAAAATGAAGGCGCGCACCGGTTTCCTCGACGAGCATCAGATCGCGTGCCACCGCCATCGCTTCTGCGCGCGAAGAGGCGGATGACAACCCGTGGCGTGTCGCGGTTTCACCGGCGGTTGCGACCGCGTTCCGGGTCAGCCCGCCATCCTCGGCATGAGCGATGACCGCCATGCCGAGCGAATGAGCATAGGCAAGCACCTTCTGCATGACGCCCGAATCGGCGATCCAGCCGCGTCCGGTCGCAATCGCCTTCGCGCCCGCGCGGGCCATCAGCGCATATTCGGCAAGTTCGACGCCGAGCAGTTCCTTGGTGGCGGCACCCAGTGGATGCACCCACAGCGCCGGCTTGGCGGCCAGTGCGGCGCGCTGGACAAGGCCGGGATCATCGAGTGGCGGCGACTGGTCGGGCATCAGCGCGATGCGCGTAATCCCGCCCGCCGCGCTCGCGCCGCGCTCTACCGCGAAGACGCCGAGGTCGACCACTCCCGGAAAGACATGCCGTCCGCGTGCTTCGATTATGATTTCGTCGGCATGGTTGCCGATCCGGTCGCCGTCGATGGCGAGGTCGCCGGTGCGGACGCCGCTTGCATCGACGAGGGTCGCGCCGCGCACGATCATGATCGCCGTCCGCGCGTGAGGACATCGAGGCACGCCATCCGGACCGCGACGCCCATTTCGACCTGCTCGGCGATCACCGAACGCGCCGGGTCGTCCGCGACGCTCGACGCGATCTCTACACCCCGGTTCATGGGCCCCGGGTGCATCACGATGGCACCCGGTGCGTGCAGGAGCCGTTCCGGGGTCAGTCCGTAAAGCGCATGATATTCACGCAGGCTGGGCACGAAGCCGCTCGCCATGCGCTCGGTCTGCAGGCGGAGCATCATGATGACGTCTGCTTGCGCAATGCCCTCGTCCATGTCGGTAAAGGCAGTGACGCCCAGCCGTTCGATGCCGGCGGGCATCAGGGTCGCCGGCGCGATAACCCGGACCTCTGCGGCGAGCGCCGTCAGCGCGAGGATGTTGGACCGGGCGACGCGACTGTGGAGCAGGTCGCCGCAGATCGCCACGCGCTTGTTGGCGATGCCGCCCAGCCGCCGCCGGATGGTCAGTGCATCGAGCAGTGCCTGGGTGGGATGTTCATGGGTACCGTCGCCGGCGTTGAGCACGGGGCAATCGACCTTGTCGGCAATCAGCGCGACCGCGCCCGACGAGCCATGCCGGATGACGATGACGTCGGCACGCATGGCGTTCAGCGTGATCGCCGTATCGATCAGCGTCTCACCCTTCTTCAGGCTCGACACTGCCGCCTGCATGTTGACGACGTCCGCACCCAGGCGCTTGCCGGCGATTTCGAAACTCAGCAGCGTCCGCGTCGAGTTCTCGAAAAAGGCATTGATCTGGGTCAGGCCGTCGAGGCGGTGATCAGGTATCCCGTGGCTGCGGTTGTGTTCGACCCAGGCATCTGCCTCGTCTAGAAGGAACGAGATTTCGTGCGGCTGCAGTCCTGCTATCCCGGTCAGGTGCCGGTGGGGGAAGGGATGCGGCGATGTCACTAAGTCCGACGCGTTAGACCGCGCTCAGATTTCGCGCAACCTCGGCATCAGTTCCACGAAATTGCACGGACGATGGCGCGAATCGAGCTGGCTGGCGAGGATGCCTGTCCAGCCGTCCTCGACCGCCCCCGTCGATCCCGGCAATGCGAAGATGTACGTGCCGCGGACGACCGCAGCACAGGCGCGCGACTGGATCGTCGATGTCCCGATAGTCGCGTAGGACAGCCAGCGGAAAAGCTCTCCGAACCCCGGAATATCCTTGCCGCCGAGCCGGTCGATCGCCTCCGGCGTCACATCGCGGCCGGTGACACCGGTACCGCCCGTCGATACGATGCAATCCACCGCCTCGTCGTCGATCCAGTTGTGGAACTGGGCCATCAGTGCCTCGACGTCGTCGCGGACGATCGCGCGGCGAACCAGGTCATGCCCCGCACCCGCGATCAGCTGCGCCAGCTTGTCGCCCGATTTGTCGTTGGCGTGCGTCCGCGTATCCGAAACCGTCAGCAGGGCAATGGAAACCGGAATAAAGGGAAGACCCTCGTCGATCACGCCACCAGCCATCACTTATTATAGCTGACCATCGTTGCCCCTGAAAGCCCCGGAAAACGCGGCCACATTCCCTGGACGAGCGCGCTGCGGCTGACCGTCTTCTGCCCCGCCTGTTGCTGGTACATCCAGTAGTTGCGCAGGACGATCGTCACGTAACCGCGTGTTTCCCAATAGGGAATGCTCTCGATGTAGAGCAGCGGATCCTTGCTGGCGGCGGGGTTCGCATTCCAGCGGTCCAGTGGCGCGGGGCCGGCATTATAGGCGGCGATCACCTTGGGGAGCAGGCCGCCGGTTTGCGCCATGTCGCGCAATTGCTCGATATAGCTCTGGCCGTATTCCATATTCGTCGCCGGTGAGGCGAGCGAACCGGTGAAGACAGCGCCGCGGGCGCGGGCAATGTCATGTGCCGTGCCGGGCCGTACCTGCATCAGGCCACGCGCGCCTGCCGCGCTGACGACATTGGTGCGGAAGTTCGATTCCTGGAGGGTATGGGCAAACACCAGGGCACGATCGATACGCCAGCCACCCTCTGGCGACCAACCCCCGGGCATTGGGTAGCGACCCTCGATCGTCGTGCGCGCGCCCGGCGGGCCATTGTGCGCGAGATAGAGCTGGGTCGCGGGCAGGTCGAGCTTGCCCGCAATTGCCGTCAGTGTCGCATGCTCACTCGGGCTGCCGATGCGCGCCTGCCAGCGGATCAGGGCGTCGGCGCGATCATTCTCGCCGATTTCAGCGAGCGCGAGCGCGGCGCGGACGTTGGGATGGCCGGCGATCTGCCGGATTGCTCCTGCCCCGTCGTCATCACCGTGCGCGGCGAGGCCCATCGCGCCCTGCGCCAACATGCCGTAAAACGTTTCCTCGAGCCGGGCAGCGGCCCGAAGATGGGGCTGGATCAGGTCGGGTTGTTTGCGGACCATGTCGGCACGCGCTGCCCAATAATGACCGGCGGCGATCATCTCCGGATCGCTCGAACGGCGGGCCAGCGACGCAAAGGCGGCCGATGCCGTGGTCCAGTCCTGCTGGCGCCATGCGGCAAGGCCGACGACCCAGTCCGCCTGCGCCGCCCATGGGCCTGTACCGCTCTGGGCGAGACCGGCCAGGCGCCGGGCATTGGTGTCGTCATTCTCGATGAAATAGGACCAGGCGACGCGCTGGCGCCATTCGGTCAGCCCCTCGGGACTGAGCGTGGGTTCAGCCGCGCCCAGCGCCAGTTCGGCATCGGCCGGCCGGTCGTCCTTGATCAGCGGCAGGATCGTCTGGGCGAGCGTCGCGCAGGCGGGATCGCCCTCCGTGGTCGCCATGCGACTGCGACGCGGTGACGACCCCAGCCAGCCGAGTGATTGGGGTTCGGGCAGGGCGGGCAGGGCTTGCGCACCCCGCGACGCCGCAAGGCGGACGAGAGCGGGTGCCTCAGGAAGCTGAGGTGCGATGGCGGCGAGTGCGGCCAGCTGTTCACCCTCGACCTTCGGCGATCCCTTGCCGAGGTAGATTGCCGCACGGGCGACGGGGTGGAGCGGCCCTTCAGGCATCACGTCGAGCTTGGCGGCGGCATCGGTCCAGCGACCGGCGTCGAGATCGTCGAAGATGGCGCGATATTGCGCCTTTGCCCCCGCGGTGAGCTGAACAGGCAGAGCAATGTTGATCGACGGCGTCGGCGTGGCGGGTGTGACGATGGCCGGCGGAGCGAGCGGTGGGGGGGCGAGGGTAGGGGCCCCCGACAGCGCCGCAGTCGCGATGATCAAACCCATAGTCATGCGATGCTATCCCCGATCAGTCTTTGCATATCCGCCCAGGCTCGCGCCTTGGACTTGGGGTCGCGAAGCAGGACCCGCGGATGAAGCGTTGCGATGGCGTTCATCATGACGCCGTTGTAGTTAATCTCGTGTAATTTTCCCGCGGCCTCGGCTTCGTCCGTCCCAAGGATGGCACGGCTCGCCGCGCGACCCATCAGCCAGAGCCGTTTGGGGGCCGCGAGCTGCACATGCTGACGCAGGAGCGGCGCGAGGCGATCGACCTCCGCATCGGTCAACATCCCGCTGGGCGGACGCGCAGGTGCCAGCGTCGTCAGATAGATAGCGGCGCGATCGAGCTTCATGGCGTCAAGCATCCGGTCGAACAGCACGCCCGCCTCACCGGTCAGCAGCCGCCCAGCGTCCGCGTCGCCGCGTTCGGGCACATCGGCGACGATCATCAGGCCCGACGCCAAATTCCCCTCGGCGGGCAAGCGCCGGCGCGGCGGATAATCGTCGAGCGACAATGTATCGGTGGCCAGCCACGCAGAAAATGCCGGCAGTGTTTCGAAACTCGGAAAGGCTCGGGGAAGCTCGGGCACTGGTGCGACGTTGACCGGTGTTGATGGTCGCGCCGAAACATCCGCTTGATAAGAGGTGTTTTTTTCCAGCCATTTGCGCGGCTGTTCGCCGATCGCCGTGTCGACTCCGGCATCGTGCCACCAGCCGATCAGGCTTTCGATCTCTTCGCGCAGGAGCGGATCGGCAAGGCTGTCCATGAGCGGATGACACAAGCTACAGGTTGACCTGTGCGTCAATCATGCGGCACGCGCATTCTGACAGAGCGTTAACGAAGTGCGGCCAACCGCCGCCAAAACCGGAAACGAGACGATGAGCGACCGCGAAGCAATGCCCTATGACGTGGTGATCGTCGGCGGAGGCCCCGCCGGCCTCGCCGCTGCGATCCGGCTGAAGCAGGTGAATGCCGACCTGTCGGTCTGTATCCTTGAAAAGGGGTCGGAAATCGGGGCTCATATCCTGTCGGGCGCGGTCATCGATCCGCGTTCGCTCGATGAACTTTTTCCCGAATGGCGCGACAGCGCCAGCCTGGCGGAGACGCCGGTGACCGAAAACCATCACTGGGTCATGACGGCGAAGAAGAAATATGAACTGCCGCATCTGATGATGCCCAAGTTCATGAACAACAAGGGAACTTATACCGGATCGCTCGGCAATCTGTGCCGCTGGCTTTCCGAGCAGGCCGAAGCGCTGGGCGTCGAGATTTTCCCGGGGTTCGCTGCCGCCGAAGTGCTGTTCAACGAGGATGGCTCGGTCAAGGGCGTCGCGACCGGAGACATGGGTGTGGCCAAGGACGGAACGCACAAGGCCGACTATCAGCCTGGCCTGGAACTCCATGCAAAATATACGTTTTTTGCAGAAGGAGCGCGTGGGCACCTGACGAAGCAGCTCAAGCAAGTCTTCGATCTGGAAGCGAAGTGTGAGCCACAAGTCTATGGTATCGGGCTGAAAGAGCTTTGGGATATCGATCCCGCCAAGCACAAGGCCGGACGCGTCATCCATTCGCAGGGCTGGCCGCTTACCGATGCCTGGGGCGGTGGCTTTCTTTACCACCAGGCCAACAATCAGGTCGCGTTGGGTTTCGTGGTCGCGCTCGACTACAAGAACCCCTATCTTTCGCCGTTCGAAGAGTTTCAGCGTTGGAAGCATCACCCTGAAATCGCAGCGATTCTGGAGGGCGGCAGGCGCGTCTCCTATGGGGCCCGCGCGATCAACGAGGGTGGCTGGCAATCGATTCCGAAACTCGCCTTTCCGGGGGGCGCGCTGATCGGTTGCAGTGCCGGCTTCGTCAACGTGCCACGGATCAAGGGGTCGCATACCGCGATGAAGTCGGCGATGCTCGCTGCTGAAGCAGCCGCTGCCGCCATCGCTGCCGACCGCGCCAATGACGAACTGGCCGATTACGAGCCTGCGGTCCGGTCGAGCTGGATCGCGACCGAGCTGAAAAAAGTCGTGAATGCCGAGCCGGCGGTCGCCAAATATGGTGGCACGCTGGGCACGATCCTGGCCGGCGCCGATATGTGGATGCGCCAGCTGAAGATCGGGCTGCCGATCACGATGAAGCATCACGCCGACCACAAGTCGTTGTGGCGCAGGGACCTGGTCAAGCCGATCGACTACCCGAAGCCCGACGGCGTGCTGAGTTTCGACCGGCTTTCCTCGGTATTCATCTCGAATACCAATCATGAGGAGGATCAGCCGGTCCACCTGACGCTGAAGGACCCTGACGTCCCCATCACGGTCAATCTGCCGCTCTACGACAATCCCGAGCAGCGTTACTGCCCGGCGGGGGTGTATGAGATCGTCGGACGAGAGGACGGCAACCCGAGATTGCAGATCAACGCGCAGAATTGCGTGCATTGCAAGACGTGCGATATCAAGGACCCGACCCAGAACATCAACTGGGTCGTGCCCGAGGGCGGCGGCGGCCCGAATTATCCAAATATGTGAACATGCTGAGCGAAACGGCCTATGCCAAGATCAATCTGGCGCTGCACGTCAGGCGTCGCCGGGACGATGGCTATCACGAGCTGGAGACGATCTTCGCGTTTTGCGAAGACGGCGACCTGATCACTGCCGAGCCGGCCGAGAAGACCTCGCTCTGCATTGAAGGAGCGTTCGCCAAATACCTTTCTGATCACGATAATATCGTGACAGATGCGGCGCGCCTGATCGATCATCCGGTCAGGTTGACGCTGACCAAGAAGCTCCCGGTCGCCAGTGGCGTTGGCGGCGGTTCCGCCGATGCCGCCGCGACGCTCCGTCTGCTGGCGCGAATGACCGGCAGGGCGCTGCCTTCGCTCGCGGAGCAGCGCGCGCTGGGTGCCGATGTGCCGGCCTGCGTGATTTCCGAAACACGGCGCGGCGACGGCGTGGGCGAGGTGCTGACCTATGTCCCCCCGGTCACGGGAATGGCAGTTTTGCTGGTCAATCCGCGGATACCGCTGTCGACCAGACAGGTGTTCGGCGGATGGGATGGCATCGATCGCGGCCCCTTGCACCATTGGCAGGATGGCAGGAATGACCTGGAAGATCCTGCAATTTCAGCGGTTCCCGAGATTGCAGTGCTGCTCAAATGGCTGAATCAGAGGCCCGGCGTGCTATTTGCCCGCATGTCGGGCTCTGGCGCGACGTGTTTCGCCTTGTTTTCAACGGCTTCTGCACGAAAATCGGCGGCTGTTGAGGCCCAGGCCAGTTTCCCCGGTTACTGGGTCATGGAATCGACCCTGAGATGAAGGTCGGACGATGAGCGAAATCCTGACGATCGTCGATCACGCCTCCAACCATGTCCCGGCCGATATCGAGCTCGGTTTGCCTGCCTCCCTCATGACGTCACACATCGCCTGGGACATCGGTGCCGCGGCGCTGGCCGATGCGCTGGGCTATCCCGCGCACAAGGCCGGTATCTCGCGGCTGGTCATCGACCTCAATCGCGAGGAAGACTCGCCCGGCCTGATCCCGGTCGAAAGCGACGGCCATGCGATCCCGGGCAATGCGGGGGCGTCGGTCGCGGTCCGGGTCGAGCGCTTCTGGCGTCCGTATCACGATGCGCTTGCCGACCGGATCGCGCGTGAGCAACCGGCGCTGCTTCTATCGCTGCACAGTTTCACGCCGTCGCTGGCGTCGCGTCCCGACGAGCAGCGGCCGTGGCAGGTCGGCGTGCTCTACAACCGCGACGACCGCGCCGCGCGCATCGCCATCCCCCTGCTCGAAGCGGCAGGCATCGTGACCGGCGATCAGCTGCCCTATTCGGGCAAGCTGCTGAACGCGACGATGAACCGGCACGGCGAGGGAACGGGCACGCCGTATCTCGGCCTCGAGGTGCGGCAGGATTTGATCGGCGATGCGCGAGGCGTTACGCGCTGGGCCGACAGGCTGCGTCCGATCATCGACGCCGTCGCAGGAACCCTGGCATGAACGTATTCGACAAATCGACCCTGCCCAGCCGCCATGTTTCGGTCGGGCCCGAACGCGCCCCGCACCGGTCCTATTATTATGCGATGGGTCTGACCGAGGAAGAGATCGCGCGGCCGTTCGTCGGGATCGTCAGCGCGGGGAACGACAGCGCGCCGTGCAACACGACGCTCGACGCGCAGGCCGAGGTGGCGCGTGCCGGTGTCGAGGCTGGCGGCGGGATGCCGCGCCGGTTCAACACGATCACGGTCACCGACGGCATCGCGATGGGACATCAGGGGATGAAATCCTCGCTGATCAGCCGCGAGGTGATCGCCGATTCGGTCGAGCTCAGCGTGCGCGGCCATTGCTATGACGCGCTGGTCGGCTTTGCCGGGTGCGACAAATCGCTGCCCGGCATGATGATGGCGATGCTGCGGCTGAACGTGCCGTCGATCTTCGTCTACGGCGGGTCGATCCTGCCCGGCCGTTATCAGGACCGCGACGTGACGGTGAAGGACGTGTTCGAGGTCGTCGGCAAATATGCCGCCGGCAATTGCCCGCTGTCCGAGCTGCAGGAGCTGGAGCGCGTCGCCTGTCCGGGGCATGGTGCGTGCGGCGGGCAATATACCGCGAACACAATGGCTTGTGTCGGCGAGGCGATCGGCCTGTCGCTCCCCAACAGCAACATGGTGCCCGCGCCGTACAGCTCACGCGAGCAGATCGCCCATGATGCGGGCGCGCAGGTGATGGAGCTGCTGGCGCGCAGGATCCGGCCGCGCGACATCTGCACGCGGGAGGCGTTCGAGAATGCGGCGCGGATCGTGGCAGCGACGGGCGGATCGACCAACGGCGCGCTGCACCTGCCGGCGATGGCGCATGAGGCGGGGATCGCATTCGACCTGTTCGACGTCGCCGAGATGTTCAAAACGACGCCCTATCTGGCCGATTTGCAGCCCGGCGGACAGTTCGTCGCGCGCGACATGTACGACGCGGGCGGCGTCTACATGCTGATGAAGACGATGCTGGGCGAGGGTCTGCTCCACGGCGACTGCATGACAGTGACGGGCCGGACGCTGGCGGAGAACATCGACCAGGTGACGTGGAATCCGGACCAGAAGGTGATCTATGACGCCAGGACGCCGATCACGCCCACGGGCGGGGTCGTCGGCCTGCGCGGATCGCTGGCACCCGATGGCGCGATCGTGAAGGTCGCCGGGCTCCACGCGCTGCAGTTTAAGGGGCCGGCGCAGGTATTCGATTGCGAGGAGGATTGTTTCGCCGCGGTCGAGGCACGGCGGATCGTCGCGGGATCGGTGATCGTCATCCGCTATGAAGGGCCGAAGGGCGGTCCCGGGATGCGCGAGATGCTGTCGACGACGGCGGCGCTTTATGGTCAGGGCATGGGCGAGAGCGTGGCGCTGATCACCGATGGCCGGTTTTCCGGGGCGACACGCGGCTTCTGCATCGGCCATGTCGGGCCGGAGGCGGCGGACGGCGGGCCGATCGCGCTGGTCGAGGACGGTGACACGATCGCGATCGACGCCGAGGCGGGAACAATCGACCTCCAGGTCGATGAGGCCGTGCTGGCGGCGCGCCGCGCCCGCTGGCGGCCGCGTACCCACGACTATCAGTCGGGGGCGTTATGGCGTTACGCGCAGAATGTCGGCCCGGCGTCGAAGGGCGCGGTGACGCATCCCGGTGCCGCCGCGGAAACGCATGTTTTTGCGGACATCTAGCCTCGCCGTGTTCGCGGCGCTGACGGCCTGCGGGAAAATCGCGCCGGAAGATAACGAGCCCCGCGTCGCCTGTGCAGTGAATGGCGCGGCGTCGTTCACCGACAGTTGCCGCGTGCTGTCGGTGGGCCGCGGCGACGGGTGGCTGATGACGGTGCGTCATCCGGACGGCGGTTTCCGCCGGTTCGCGATCGACGCGAGCGGCGGCGTATCGGCGGCCGATGGTTCCGAGGCGGTCGTCGGCAAGCCACTGCCCGACGGACGTCTGGAAATCGCGGTCGGGGGCGACCGTTACCGTTTGCCGTCGGGGAAATGAGGCCGCTGTCGGGTCCGGTGCTCACCGCCGCCGAAATGCGCGCGGCAGAGATGGCATCGGGGGTCGCGCTCGACGTCCTGATGGAGCGCGCCGGCCATGCGCTGGCCGACGCGGTGGTACGGTTTGCGCATGGGCAGGCTGTGCTGATCGCCTGCGGGCCGGGCAACAACGGCGGCGACGGCTATGTCGCGGCACGGGCGCTGCGTGAGCGGGGCGTGGCGGTGCGGGTTGCGGCGCTGGACGAGCCGAAGTCGAGCCTGGCCGCGGCGGCCCGGGCGAAGTGGGCCGGGCCGGTCGAACCGCTGGCGAGCGCCGGGCCGGAGGCGGTGCTGGTCGATTGCCTGTTCGGGATCGGGCTGACGCGCCCGCTATCCCAAGAATACCGCGCTCCGTTGCACCAGCTGGCGGCGACGGCGCATTTCGTGATCGCCGCCGACGTGCCGAGTGGGGTCGGCACCGACGATGGCGCGGATTTCGGCATGGCGCGGGCCGACGCCACGCTGGCCTTCGGGGCGGCAAAGCCCGCGCATCTGCTCCAGCCGTCGGCGGCGGCGTGCGGGCATGTCCTGATCGTCGAGCTGGAGATCGGCCTGTCAGGAGGGATGGCGGTGCTGCAGCGGCCACAGCTTGCCGCGCCCACTGCGGCGGACCACAAATATTCGCGCGGCATGGTCGCGGTGGTGGCCGGCGACATGCCCGGGGCGGCGACGCTGGGCGTGACGGCGGCGGCGCGTCTGGCGGGCTATACGCTGCTCTGCGGCAAGGGCGACGCGCCGCCTTCGGTGGTGCGGCGCGGCCTTGCCGCCGTGCTTGGCGACAGCCGGCTGAACGCGCTGCTGATCGGGCCGGGGCTGTCGGCGACGGCGGAAAACCGCCAGAAGCTCGACGATGCGCTCGCGTGCGCGGTGCCGCTGGTGCTCGATGCGGGGGCGCTGGGGCTGGTGACCCCTGATCGGTTGCGACGGGATAGCGCGACGATCCTCACGCCGCACGAGGGTGAGTTCGCGCGGCTGTTCGGACCATTGCCGGGCAGCAAGGCCGACCGGGCGCGTGCCGCCGCCAAGACGTCGGGCGCGACGATCATCTACAAGGGCGCCGATACCGTCATTGCGTCGCCCGACGGCCGCCTGACGCTGGCGCCGGCGGCAAGTCCGTGGCTGGCCAGCGCGGGGACTGGCGACGTGCTGGCCGGAATCGTCGCGGCGTTGCTCGCGCGGGGCCTGCCGTCCCATGACGCCGCCTGTGCGGCGGTGTGGCTTCATGGTGAGACGGCCCGCCGGGCGGGCCCGGGGCTGATCGCCGACGACCTCTGCGCTCATCTGGCGGGTGCGCTGGCGGTAACGCTGACATGACGTCGTCGCCGGTCGTCCGCATCGCGGCGCGCGGTGACGGCGTGACCGCCGATGGCCGCCATGTCGCCGGAACCGCGCCGGGTGACAGCGTCAACGGCGATGGGGTCGTGACGGCAGGGCCGCACTGCGCCGTGCCACCCTGCCGCCATTACGGCAGCTGCGGCGGGTGCCAGCTTCAGCATGTCGACGAGGCGAGCTATGCCCGTTTCATCGTCGACCGGATTGCCGGGGCGCTGGCCGAGCACCGCATCGCCATGCCCGAGACCGGGGAGGTGCACCTGTCGCCGCCCCGGACGCGGCGGCGCGCCACGCTGAGGGCGGAACGGCGCGGGCGGCAGGTGACGATCGGCTTCAACGAGGGCAGTAGCCACCGCATCGTCGACCTGCGGGAATGCCATGTCATGCTGCCCGAGCTGATGGCGATGCTGGCCCCGCTGCGCCGCCTGCTCGGCGTCGTGATGCCCGACCGGGGCCGGGCGACCGTGACGATGACCCGCGTCGACCAGGGCATCGACCTGTTGCTCGCGGGTTTCGACGTCGAGGGGTTCGAGGCAGTGCAAGCGCTCAACGATTTCGCCGCAGAGCAGCGGCTGGCGCGGCTCTCGGTCGACGACGGCGAAGGGCCGTCGGCGCGGTGGAGCCCGGTACCGCCGACGATCACGCTGACCGGAGCGACGACGCCTACGCCGGTGGCGATGCCGATCGCTGCGTTTCTGCAGGCGACGGCCGATGGCGAGGCGGCACTGGTCGCGGCGGTCCGCCAAGCCGTCGGGGGGGCCGCGCGCACGGCGGACCTGTTTGCCGGCCTGGGGACGTTTGCGCTGGCGCTGCCCGGGGCAGTCACCGCGGTCGAGGGCAGCCGCGACGCGGCGCAGGCGCTGGCGGCGACGGCGCGCGTCCGGGTCGAGCACCGCGACCTGTTCCGGCGGCCGTTGTCGAGCGAGGAGCTGAACGCCTTCGACGCGGTCGTGCTCGACCCGCCGCGCGCAGGGGCGAAGGAGCAGGCGGCGGCGCTGGCCCGGTCAGGCGTGGCCCGCATCGCCTATGTCTCGTGCAACCCGGCGACCTTTGCCCGCGATGCGCGCACGCTGATCGACGGGGGCTACCGCCTCGACCACATCACGCCCGTTGGCCAGTTCCGCTGGTCGACCCACGTCGAGCTGGCCGCGAAGTTCAGCCGCTGATCATTCGTGCCCGAAGCTATGGCCAAACGCGGCGAAGGCCGCGTGGGTCGCGAGCATCAGCAACGGGATCGAGCCGAGCGCGTGCAAGGCAAAGCGCACGAGGACGCGGTTGACCGTCGCCTGGACCAGGCTGTGCAGGACGCGGAACGCGACATAGATCCAGGCGAGTGTGGCGTTGAAGCCATTCCCCGCGCCGAGAAAGGCGAGCGACAGCGCCACCGCGTAAAAGACCGTCGGCTGTTCCATCAGGTGGTTGTAATTGTCGGCAACCCACGAGGCCTGGATCTCGCCGCCCGCAACGAGGTCGCCGCGCAGGCCGCTGCCGGTCGTGCCGACGAGCCTGGTCGCGTCGATCCGGGCGCGCCGCATCGCCGGGATGCGGGCGACGTAGAGCCAGAGCCACATGACCATCGACCATGCCGCGAGGATGGTGACGGGCTTCAGGATTTCACTGTGCATCGGTCCGCTCCCTCTCAGTTCATCGCGCCGTGAAGACCGCCATCAGCGCGTGCAGCGACAGGGCGGCCAGGCAGAGCGTCGACAGCGCGAACAGCAGGAAGCGGTAGCGGATGATGTTGACGGTCGCCTGAAGGATGCTGTGCGCGATGCGCAGCACCACATAAGCCCAGGCGATCGTGACGTTGATGCCCGTGCCCCACCCCGCGAACGCGAGCAGCAGCGTGACCGCGTAGAACAGCGTCGGCTGTTCCATCAGGTGGATATAATTGTGCGCGGGCCACTGGGCACGCTCGTTGACAACGCCGTCGAGACCCCCCGGCTTGCCGCCGCGCGCGGTGTTGAGGTCGATCCCGGCCTTTTTAAGTGCCGGCGCTCGGACGACGATCATCCAGACGAGCATCACGAGCGACCAGGCAATGAGCACGGCCACAGGCTTCAGAATATCGGTCGACATGTCGCTCTCCCCCGGATTTTGGCCAGAGGCTGCCTCAGCGGAGAAAGGTTGTCAATCGCAACCGGATCAGTCGAAGATCGCGCCCCAGCGGCGTTTGGTGCGCCGTTGCCACGCGCCGCGGTGATAAGCGTCGGAGGCGAGCAGCGGCATGACCGAGCCAGCCTCGGCAAAGACCATCTGCTCGATGCCGGTGTTGACCTTGCCCCAGCTCGCCGCTTCCTGCAGCGTCGACGATGAACAGGCACCGTCGCGCACATCGGCGACAGTGATCTGCACGGCGTATTTGTGCACCTGAACATCGTCATGGCCAAGGATTTCGGCGCAGACGACCGTGTCCTGGATGAAGTTCTTGGGCACGCCGCCGCCGATCATCAGCAGGCCGGTGGTGCCCGCCTTCACCTTGATATCGGTGAGCTCGCGGAAATCGGCGATGGCGTCGAGGACCATATAGGGCTTCCCCTCCTTCGCGCGGTCGACCTGGTGCTTCACGAGGCCGAACCCGGCGGACGAATCGACAAAGGCGGGGCAGAAGATCGGCACGTCGTGCTCATAGGCGAGCTTGACGAGGCTGTTGTCCTTCTTGCCGTGCTCGACCAGATACTTGCCCATTTCGCGGATGAACGCGCGGCTGGAATAGGGGCGTGGTTCGAGCGAATTGGCGATCTCGTAGATCGTGTGGTCGCAGTCCTGGAGCTGTTCCTCGTCGATGTAGGTGTCGTAGATCCGGTCGATCAGCAGCGAGCGCAGCGTGTCGTCGTCGGGCACCTCGAGCGCCTGATAATGTTTGTGGCCAAGCCCTTCGAAGAAATCCATGTCGACGATCGACGCGCCGGTCGCGACGATCCCGTCGATCATGTTCGATTCGAGGAGCTTTGCGTAAAGGTCCATGCAGCCGCCCGCGCTGGTCGAGCCGGCGATAACCAGGAAGATCGAACAATCGGGGTCCTCGAGCATCTGGTTGTAGATGCCGGTCGCGCGCGCCAGGTCGCGACTGGTGAAGCTCATCTTGCCCATCTGGTCGATGATCGGCCGTGCATCGAAGCTGGTGATGTCGATGTGTTCGACGGTCGTGGAGAGCAGCTCGGCCTTACGCTGGGCGTTAATCTGGGGAGTGGGGGCGTTCATCGGGTTTCTCCTGCACCGGCACTCCCGTGAAGACAGGAAACCGGCTTCGTCGGCACGATAATGCCAAAAGCAGCCGGCTTCCTGCCTGCGCAGGAATGAGGTTGAGTGTTCAAGTTACAGTGTGACGACGTTCGACGCACGCGCCGGTTGGGTTTGCGTATACAGCGACACCATCGGTTCGCCGGTTACCTCGACCGTGCCGATGCTGCCAAAGCCATTGAAGCCGGTGCGCATCGCGCAGCCATAGGCGCCGAGCATCCCGATTTCGATGTAATCACCGGTATCGATATCGGCCGGCAGCATGAACGGCCCCGCCATATGATCCATGTCGTCGCAGGTTGGCCCGTAAAAGCTGAACGCATGGTCGCGCGCCCGCGACGGTTGTTCACGCAGCAGCTCGACCGGAAAGCGCCAGCCGATATGCGCGGCATCGAACAATGCCCCATAGGCGCCGTCGTTGATGTAGAGTTCATCGCCGCGCCGTTTTTCGACGCGCACGATCAGGGATGAATATTCAGCGCAGAGGGCACGGCCGGGCTCGCACCAGAGTTCGGACGAATAGCTGACAGGCAGATCCTCGAACCCCTTATGGATAACGTCGAAGAACAGTTCGAGCGGGGGCGGCTCCATGCCCGGATAGCTGCTGGGGAAGCCGCCGCCGACGTCGACCACGTCGACGGTGACGCCGGCCGACACGATCGCGGTGCGCACGCGCGCCATCGCGTCGGAATAGGCGGCGGGCGTCATCGCCTGGCTGCCGACATGGAAGCAGATGCCGAGCGCGTCGGCGACCTGGCGTGTCGCGATCAGCAGTTCGCGGACCTCATCCGGTTCGGCGCCGAATTTCGATGCAAGCGACAGTTTCGAATGTTCGGACGAGACGCGCAGACGCACACAGAGCGTCAGGTCGGTCGCGCGGTTCGTGGCGCGCTCGATCTTGGCGAGCTCTTCCAGCGTGTCGAGCGAGAAGACGCGGACGCCGTGCTCGAAATAGGCCTCGGCAATCGCCTCCTCGGCCTTGACCGGGTGCATGAAACAGAGCGTGGCATCCGGAGCGATGGCGGACACCAGCCGCACCTCGGCGATCGAGGCGACGTCGAAATGAGTGATGCCGCTGTCGTGGAGCAGCGCGATCAGGTCGGGGGAGGGGTTCGCCTTCACCGCATAGATCGAGCGTCCCGGAAACTTCTCGACGAAAAAACGGGCCGCGCGCCGGGCGGCGTGCGGGCGGACGAGCGTGACCGGCTGAACCGGACGCGTTGCGAAGACGACACCGGTCGCGGTATCGAACGGGGCGCTGGCTAGCCCCAGCGTGCTATGACGGTTGTGCAACTCAAGAGACCTCCAATTGCCTTGCGGCAGGTTCGAAAAAGCTGCCTTGCGGTGGAAGTCCCATGGAGCAGCGGAGCGCGCATATATGGTCCGTCGGGGTTGATGTAAAGTGAACAGCGCGGCGATTTTGCAGGGGTGGTTTTGATGGGGTTGTTTGCCGGAATTGCGATGCTCGCGGTGTTCGCTCTGACATGGGCGGGGATCGCGATCGTCCGCCGGGGCGAGGACCGCCAGCGCGGCTGGCTGATGCTCGCCGCGGCAGCGGTATTGTTCGGAAACGTATTGATTCTGGTGGTTTAGCGGTCAGGCAGATTGTCGAGCGTGCGGCGTAGCTCCATCAGGACACGCGTCGTCGTGCGCAAATCCTCGACGTCGAATTCCTCGAGCAGCGGCAGCACCTCGGGCGCCATGTTCGAGATCGCTTCGCTATGACGTGCGCGGCCCGATTCGGTTGGGCGGACGCAGGGGTCGTTGGCCTGATCGATCGTCAGCCAGCCGTTGGCGACCAGAAAGTCGACCGTCTCACGCATCGCATCCTCCTCGACCTGGAAGCACCAGACGAGGGCGGACAGTTTCTCTTCGGTTTTGCCGAGGCGGATGAAATAGTTGACGACGCCGAACTGCTGCGCCGTAAGGCCATGGCTCTCCATCGGCTCGAGCCGCTTGCGGAGCAAATGTTCGAGGATCGCAATCTCGGTGAACATGTCGAGCACCAGCTTGCGGCTGGGCAGGTCGTCCGCGCTGAGGCCCCCCGGCGTTGCCATCACCTGATCGGCGAGTTCGGCGCGAGCCGCATGTCGAGATATTTGTCGACCGACGCCATCAGCTCGGTGCCCTCCTTCTCGAAGAAATGATTCGCGCCGCGAATTTCGTCGTGATGGATCGTGATGTGCTTTTGCGTACGCAATTTGTCGACCAGCTTTTGCACGGCATTGGGAGTCACGACCTCGTCCGCCGTCCCCTGGATGATGATGCCCGACGACGGGCAGGGCGCCAGGAACGTGAAATCATACATGTTGGCGGGCGGCGCGATCGAGATGAACCCCTTGATCTCCGGACGGCGCATCAAGAGCTGCATGCCGATCCACGCGCCAAAGCTGAACCCGGCGATCCAGGTGGTCTGCGCCTCGGGATGGATCGACTGGACCCAGTCAAGCGCGGAGGCGGCATCGGACAGTTCACCCACGCCATTGTCGAACACGCCCTGCGACTTGCCGACACCGCGGAAGTTGAAGCGGAGCGTCGCAAAGCCCCGCCGGACGAACGTCTGGTAAAGCGACTGAACGATGCGGTTGTTCATCGTCCCGCCCGATTGGGGATGCGGATGAAGGATCATGGCAACCGGAGCGCGCGGGCGCGGTCCGGGGTTGAAACGGCCTTCGAGACGACCCTCGGGCCCCGGAAAAATGACTTCGGGCATCGGCACCTGAATGTTTGAGCGGTCGCCGCGGGGAGCGACGAGCCTTGCGAACGCTGGCGCGCTATATAGGGGGGAAGACAGGGTTCGCAACTTTGCTGAAAACGATACACGCTTCTAGAGGTTAGACTTGCCCGACCGCCTTTATCTCGACCATGCCGCGACGACGCCGGTGCTGACCGTCGCGCACGAGGCGGTGCTGCAGGGATTTGCGTCATGGGCGAATGCGTCTTCACCCCATGCACCGGGACGGGCGGCGCGTGCAGCGTTCGAGGGGGCGCGCGAACGGATCAAGGCGGCGCTCGGCTGGCCACATGAAGTCGTCTTCACCAGCGGCGCGACAGAGGCGATTGCGATCGCGATGACGCGGACGGCCGCCGACGCCATGCTAGTCGCGACGGTCGAGCACGATGCGGTGCAACGGGTCGCGGGGCGCGCGATCGCGCTTCCGGTCGGGATCGATGGCATCGTCGCCGATCATGCGCTGGAGGGGCGGCTGGGCGCGCTGGCGGCGACCGCGCCGCTGGTGGTCGTCCAGTCGGCGAACAACGAGACCGGCGTCATCCAGCCGATCGAGCGACTGGCGCCGCTGGTCCGCGCCGCGCGCGGGCTGGTGTTCGTCGACGCTTCGCAGACGGCGGGGAAATTGCCGCTGCCGCAAGTCGATCTGATCGCGGTATCGGCCCACAAATTCGGCGGACCACCGGGCGTCGGCGCGCTGCTGGTACGCGATTTCGGCGTGATCGAGCCGAGCGGCGGGCAGGAACGGGGCTATCGGCCGGGAACCGAGAACCTGCCCGGCGTGATGGGCATGGCGGCAGCGCTGGAGGCACCGCGCGGCTGGCTCGACCGCGCGGCGGACCTGCGCACGCACCTCGACGGGGCGATCGAGGCGGCGGGCGGGCACATCGTCGCCAAGGCAAGCCCGCGGATCGCGACGATCGCCAGCTACCGGATGCCGGGGGTTGCGTCGGCGGCGCAACTGATTCAGTTCGACCTGGCGGGAATAGCGGTGTCGGCAGGGAGCGCGTGCTCGTCGGGCAGCCTGAAGCCCAGTCATGTCCTGTCGGCGATGGGCTGGACCGACGCCGACGCGAGCGAGGTCGTGCGGGTCAGTTTCGGCCCGGAGACGACGCGCGCCGACGTCTATCGTTTTGTCGAGGCATGGAAACGGATCCACGACGCGGCGCGGACCAGAACCGAGCGCGGCATCGCATGATCTACCTCGATTATCAGGCGACGACGCCCCTCGCGCCGGAGGCGCATGCGGCGATGCTGCCGTGGCTCGCTCCGGGCGGGTCGGCCAATCCGCATTCCTCGCATGTCGCCGGACGGGCGGCGCGGGCAGTTGTCGAAGCGGCACGCGACCAGGTCGCGGCGCTGCTGCCGCCGGGCGGCAAGCTGTATTTCACGAGCGGGGCGACCGAGGCGGCGAACTGGGCGTTGCAGGGTATCGGCGCCCGTTGGATCGCGGTGGCAGCGACCGAACATGCCTGCGTGCTCGACACCGCTCTGTGGCTGCGCGGGCGCGGCCATGACGTCACGGTGATGGCGGTCGGGGGCGATGGGCTGATCGACGCTGAGGCAATGCCCGCCGCGCTCGATCTGTTCGCGGTGATGAGCGTCAACAACGAAATCGGCACGGTGCAGCCTGTCGGAGCGCTGGCGGCGCAGGCAAAGGCGCGCGGCGCTCTGGTCTTCTGCGATGCCGTCCAGGGACTTGGGCGGGTCGACCTGCCGGACGGATGCGACCTGATCGCGGTCAGCGCTCACAAGATCCACGGGCCAAAGGGCATCGGCGCGCTGTGGGTACGCGACGGCGTGGCGCTGGCACCGCTGCTCCACGGCGGCGGCCAGGAGGGAGGACTGCGGTCGGGAACGCTGTCGCCGGCACTGTGCGCGGGGTTCGGGGCGGCGGCGGCGCTGATGGCGACGCGGCGGGAGGCGGACAGGGCACATGTCGAGCGGTTATGGGCGGTTGCGGTCGGCAGGCTGGCCGGCTGGACGATCAACGGGTCGGTCGAGCAGCGCTACCGCGGCAACCTCAACATCCGCCGCGACGGGCTCGATGCGGCGCGGCTGATCTCCGGCCTGCGCGACATCGCGTTTTCCGCCGGATCGGCCTGCGCCAGTGGCTCCGGGCGACCAAGCCATGTGCTGAAGGCGATCGGGCTGAGCGACGCCCAGGCGAAGTCGAGCATCCGGCTGGGCTTCGGGCGCTACACGACCGAGGCCGAGCTGGGTGAGGCGATCGACCGGATCGTCGCCGCCGTCAATGCGCAACGGAGCCTTGCGGCATGATCCGCGTGCGCTTCGTCAGTGCGGACGGCAATGCCGTGACCGAAGCTGAAGCCGCGGCGGGCGCGGTGCTGCTCGACGTCGCGCAGGGTGCGGGTCAGCCGCTCGAGGGAACGTGCGAGGGCCAGATGGCATGTTCGACGTGTCATGTGATCGTGGATGCGCAGGATTTCCCGAAATTGCCGCGCGCGAGCGAGGACGAGGAGGACATGCTCGACCTCGCCGCCGGGGTGCAGCGGTACAGCCGGCTGGCGTGCCAGATCGTGCTGACCGAGGCGCTCGACGGGCTGACGGTGCGCATACCCGGCGAGAGCCGGAACATGCAGGGTCGTTGATTCCATCGGCGTTTTGTCCCATATCGGCGCCGGAAGTCGGGCGGACGGTGCTCTCGCCAACCTGGTCAGGTCCGGAAGGAAGCAGCCACAACGAATTCGCCCCGGGTCGTTCCGGCTTCCACCCTCAGCCGTCCCGATGGTGCATGCCCTGCGCGCGAAGTTCGCCCGACGAAGCGGCTTTGCCGCTCCGCACTAACCCGTTAGACCGCCACGATGTCCACCCCCCAGCCCTACCGCGTCCTCGCGCGGAAATATCGTCCACAGCGGTTTTCGGAGCTGATCGGGCAGGATGCGATGGTGCGCACGCTCGGCAACGCGATCAAGCGCGACCGGCTGGCCCATGCCTTCCTGATGACCGGCGTGCGCGGCGTGGGCAAGACGTCGACGGCGCGGCTGATCGCCAAGGCGCTGAACTGCATCGGGCCCGACGGCACCGGCGGGCCGACGATCGACCCGTGCGGGGTGTGCGAGCCGTGCGTCGCCATCGCGGCGGGCCGGCACGTCGATGTCATCGAGATGGATGCGGCGTCGAACACCGGAGTCGACGACGTGCGTGAGATCATCGAGGCGGTGCGCTATTCGGCGGTATCGGCCCGATTTAAGGTCTATATCATCGACGAAGTCCACATGCTGTCGAAGAATGCGTTCAACGCGCTGCTGAAGACGCTCGAGGAGCCGCCGCCGCACGTCAAATTTTTGTTCGCGACGACCGAGGTCGGCAAGGTGCCGGTCACCGTCCTTTCGCGGTGCCAGCGGTTCGACCTGCGGCGGATTTCGGCCGAAATGCTGACCGCACATTTTGCGGGCATAGCCGAGGCCGAAGACGTCGAGGTCGAACACCAGGCGCTGGCGATGATCGCGCGGGCGGCCGAAGGGTCGGTGCGCGACGGTCTGTCGATCCTGGATCAGGCGATCGCCCATGCCGACATGGCGGGCGGAGGCGCCGTCACCGCCGAACAGGTGCGCGACATGCTCGGCCTGTCGGACCGGAGTGCGCTGCGCGACCTGTTCGACCGGCTGCTGACCGGGGATGCGCCGGGGTCGCTGGCGATGCTCGCCGACCAGATTTCGCTCGGCGTCGACCCGGCGGCGGTGCTGCGCGGCCTGCTCGAAATCGTCCATGCGGCGACGCTCGTTAAATCGGGCGCGCCGACCGATCCGGCCCAGTCGGCCGAGGAGCGCGCGGCGGCGGATCGCTGGGCGAGCGGCATGTCGTTCGCGACGTTGCACCGCTTGTGGCAATTGCTGCTGAAGGGGCATGACGAGGTCGCGCGCGCGACCGATCCGCAGCAGAGCGCCGACATGGCGTTGCTCCGGGTGATCCACGCGTCGCAATTGCCCGACCCGGCAACGCTCGCGCGCCGGCTGGAAAGCGGCGAAGGCATGACGGCCGCGCCGCCCGCCGTGCCCGCCGCGCCGAAGTCGGATGCGCCGACGAGTTTCGAGGCGATGGTTGCCGTCGTCGAGAGCGCCGGGCAGCTGCGGCTGGCGCACTGGCTGCGCGAGGAGGCGCGGCTGGTGCGGTTTGCGCCGCCGGAACTGGGCATCCAGCCGGTCGGGCCGATCGACCTGCGCGACCTTACCGAGAAATTGCGCGCGGCGACCGGCATTGCATGGATCGTGACCGCCGAAGAGGGGGCGGCGGCACCCACGCTGCGCGAACGCGAAGTCGCGGCCGAGGCGGCAGCGCGCGATGCCGTGCTGGCCGACCCGATCGTCACCGCCGCGATCGCGGCCTTCCCTGACGCCGAACTTACCGAAAACTATGAACAGCGGAGTGCACTACCATGAATTCGCTCGATGATATCCTGAAAATGGCGGCTAATGTTCAGGAGGAGCTGGCCAAGGCGCAGGCCAATCTCGATAGCATCGAGGTCGAGGGCGCATCGGGCGGCGGGTTGGTCAAGGTCCGCGCGACGGCCAAGGGGCGGATCATGGGGATCGACCTCGACGATACGCTGCTCGTGCCGAGCGAAAAGCAGATGCTCGAGGACCTGATCGTCGCCGCGTTCAACGACGCCCGCGCCAAGGCCGATGCAGTGTCGAACCAGGAAATGGGGAAGATGACGGCCGGCTTGCCGTTGCCGCCGGGTTTCAAGCTGCCGATGTAGCCCGTCGCCGCATTTCTCCCACGCGGCGGTTCGCTTACTTCAGGCAGCGATCCAGCCCATCGTTGCGCACCACGCCCACGCGTCGCGCGACGGCATTGCCGTAGCGCCGCGTATAGCCCGTGGGGATCGTCGCCTCGCGCCGCTTGGGCAGCGGCAGGACGGCGGCCATGCGGGCGGCCTCGCTGACGCTCATACGGCTGGCGTCATGACCGAAATAGCGTTGCGACCCGGCATTGACGCCGTAGGTTGCGATGCCGGTTTCGGCGATGTTGAGATACACTTCCATGATCCGCTGCTTGCCCCAGATCCCCTCGATCAGAAGCGTGAACCAGGCCTCCAGCGCTTTGCGGAAATAGCCGCCATTCTGCCAGAGAAAGGCGTTCTTGGCGGTCTGCTGGCTGATCGTCGAGCCGCCGCGGATGCGACCGCCGCGAGCGTTGCGCTTCATGGCGTCCTCAATCGCCTGGGTATCGAAACCGTGATGGCTGCAGAATTTCGCGTCCTCGGCGGCGATCGCGGCGCGCGCCATGTTCGGGTCGATGCGCGACAGGGGCATCCAGTGCTTGGTGATGCTGTGCCCCTCGAGCACGTCGCCAAGCATGGTGAAGGTGAACGGCGGCGGCACGATGCGATAGGCGATCACCCAGAGCAGCGAGACGACGACGAAGGCAAGGATCGCGCGCCCGACGAACCGGCCGATGCGAACGAGCGGATTTCTGCGGGTGCGTGGGGCCATGACGGCGCGATAGCCAGCCGCGCGCCGCCGCGCTAGAGCCGGCACGATGCACCGCCTTTTCCTACAGCTATGCGCGTTCCTGTGCCCATTGCTCGTGGCCGCCGCGCCTGTCCGCGCCGAATTGCGCGATTTTTGCGCGTTGCGCCCGGGGCTCGGTACGTCGGCCTGCACGGTCGATGCCGGCCATATGCAGGTCGAGATCGGCCTTGCCGACTGGACGCTTGATCGCCAGCCGGACACGCGCACCGACAGCGTCGTGGCGGGCGATATCCTGATGCGGGTCGGCATCGACCGCGTGACCGAAGTGCAGGTCGGCTGGACCGCCTATGGCCATGTCCGGGTACGCGACCGGTCGGGCGGGCTGGTATCGCGGAGCGAGGGCACTGGCGATGTGAGGATCGGCCTGCAACGCAGCCTGTCGGGACCGGGGGGCCAGATCGGCGTACAGCCGTTCGTGACGCTGCCGACAGGGGGTGCGGCGATCGGCGCTGGCGACTGGGGCGCAGGCGTGGTGGTGCCAATCGGGTTCGACCTAGGGCACGGCCTCGCGCTTGCGCTGACGCCCGAAGTCGACGCCGCGGTCGACAGCGACGGGTCGGGACGGCATCTGGCCTATGGCAATGTCGTCGGCGTGTCGGGTGCGGTCACCAAGACACTGAATCTGACTGTCGAAGTGGCGGCGACGCGGGACGAGGATCCGGCCGGACACACGACGACGGCACTCGCCTCCACATCGCTGGCGTGGATGCGGGGGAAGAATACGCAGATCGACCTGGGCGCGGTCGCCGGACTGAACGCGCAAAGCCCCGATGTCGAAGTATATTTCGGGATCGCGCGACGTTTCTAGGGCGCCCGCGCGACAAGGATGAAGCCGGCGCCGGTAGGTTGCATGGCGATTCGGCCCGCCCCCGCAAAACGCAGGCGCGCGGCGCGTTCGAGATAGGCAATGTCGCGCACGTTTTTCCAGCCGAGATGTTCGACCCACAGGATCGTCGGGCAGGCGGTGCCCACCGGCAGCACGGCAGGCGTCGCGAGGTCGAGGACGGTCACGACAAAGCGGCCCTCATGCGCGAGCCGGCGATAAGCGTCGTCGATGACCTCCGTCTCGCGGCGCGCGGCATTCGAGGCATAGGCGGTCTTGGGTCGCCACGCACTCATCGCGAACACGCGGGTCGCGGGGCAGCGCTTCGCTTCGGCGGCGATCATGTCCTGCCCCTGCCGCCAGCCGCCCGCACTCGCGGCGTGCATCGTCCCGATCAGCAGCATCAGGATCGCAATGCCGGTGTACGCCAGGAAACGAGTGCGGCTCGCGACCAGCGCCGATTCCGCCATGACGGCAATCAGCGCGCAGATTAGCAGCTGCCAGCCGATCAGATAACGCTCGATAAGAATCGGCGTCAGGACGTTGAGCAGCATCAGCGCGCCGGTTGTCAGGACTAACGCGCCGGTCAGCACCAGCGGAAAGGAGCGGGCAGGGGCGGCGATCCAGGCGCGGTCGCGGATAGCGAACCACGTCGCAAGCGGGTTGGCGAGCAAGGTGGTGACGAACAGGAACGCAAAGAGCAGCGCGCCGGTCGCAGGTGTGGTGACGATCCAGCCGACGTCCATGTCGCGCCGCATCCGGCCCAGCAGGATGATGCCCGAGGCGATCATCGCGACCCAGGCGAGGGCGGCGGGGAGGAGGAGACGGGTCGCCGCCCGCCATTGCCGCTGGCGTAGCAGAGCAAGCGCGGCAAGACCGATCGTGATGCTGGCGATGATGCCGGTGACATAGTGGAGCGCGATCGCCGCGATGATGGCGGCGCTGCCGATCGCACGGGCCGATCGGGGCAGTTTTTCGTCGCCATCCAGCAGCAGCCGCAGATAGCACAGAAACACCGTGAAACCAGTAATCTGCCATCCATAGCTGCGATAATCAGCGAAGGCCTCGGGCGTGCCGGGCAAGGAGAGGACCAGCAGCACAAGGATCACCGGAAAGGCACCGCGACCGCCGGGCCGGGTGAGGATCATCGTCGCCGCGCCGAGTACGAGGAGAGCGGGAAGGTTGAGCGCCAGCCGCCGCGTCTCGATTGCCTCGGCGCCGGTGAGCGAAACCAGCCGGTAGAGCAGATTGGCGAGCGGTGGATGCGCATCGCTCAGCCAGCGCTCCTGGACGATCGCCGCAAATGGCCGGTCGAGCGCGCCGAGGCGGAGCGACCAGAACTCGTCGAGCCAGATGCCGCGCGCCCGGGCGGCATAGGCGACGCAACCGAGCGCGAGGGTGACGATCAGCCCCGTGGCCAGGTTCAGGTCGCGGGCATCGACGGGGCGGTTTGTCACGCCCCGCGCGTATCGGACCCCCGCATGACCGGCAAGCCCGCCCGGTGCTGGCGCATCAGGCCCCCGGTGCTTCGTATCAGGCCAGAGCGAGCGTGCCGTTCCCCTGGGCGATCTTCATCATTGCCTTTTGCAGCTTGTCGAAGGCGCGCACCTCGATCTGGCGGACCCGCTCTCGGCTCACGCCGTAGACCTGGCTTAATTCCTCGAGCGTCTTGGGCTCTTCGACCAGGCGACGTTCGGTCAGGATGTGCTTTTCGCGATCGTTCAGTTCCTCCATCGCCTCGGCCAGCATGGCGTGGCGGTGGATACGCTCCTGCGATTCGGCGATTTCCTGGTCCTGCAGCGGGGCTTCGGATGCCAGCATGTCCTGCCACTGACCCTCGCCGTCCTCGTTGAACGAGACGTTGAGCGAGGTGTCGCCCCCCATCGCCATGCGGCGGTTCATCGAGATGACCTCGTCCTCGGTCACCTTCAGGTCGGTGGCGATCTTGGTGACGTCCTCGGGCCGCAGATCGCCGTCCTCGAACGCGCTGATCCGCGCCTTCATCCTTCGGAGATTGAAGAACAGCTTCTTCTGGTTGGCGGTCGTGCCGATCTTCACCAGGCTCCAGGTGCGCAGGATGAATTCCTGGATCGAGGCGCGGATCCACCACATCGCATAGGTGGCGAGGCGAAAACCGCGGTCGGGCTCGAACTTCTTGACGCCCTGCATCAGGCCGATGTTCCCTTCGGAAATCAGCTCGTTCACCGGCAGGCCATAGCCACGGTAGCCCATCGCGATCTTGGCGACGAGGCGCAGGTGGCTGGTCACGAGTCGCGCCGCGGCCTCCGGGTCGCCATGCTCCGAAAAGCGTTTGGCGAGCATATATTCCTCCTCGGGCGTCAGGAGGGGAAACTTCCTGATTTCCGAAAGGTAGCGGTTGAGCCCCGCTTCGGTACCGAGCGAGGGGATGGTTGCGGGAAGGTTGCTGTCACCAGCCATAGAAAGTTTAACTCCCTGCCGCCCGGTTGATGCCGGATCGGAATTAGCAATCGTCATACACGAAGTGCAGTGAACAGGTCCTGCATATCGTGCGGCATTTTGCTTTCGAAGGCCAAAGCCGCGCTTGTGACGGGATGAACGAAACCGAGATGGGCCGCGTGCAGCGCCTGTCGCCTGAAGTCTAGACGCTTGAGTACGTCGCGATGTTCCGGACGGTTACGACCATAGACGGGATCGCCGAGCAAAGGATGGCCGATCGACGCCATGTGCACCCGGACCTGATGCGTCCGGCCGGTTTCCAGGCGGCATTCGACGAGCGCGGCGCGGCGCAGCGCTTCGACGAGCGTGAAATGCGTCACCGCGCGCTTGCCGCGTGCCTGAATCGCCACTTTCTTGCGGTCGTGCGGGCTGCGCGCGAGGGGCGCGTCGACCGTCCCCTTTGCGCCCGGCAGTCCCGCGACGATCGCCGAGTAGCGCCGGTCGACCGTGTGCGCCGCGAACTGGCGCGACAGCCCTTCATGCGCCGGATCGGTCTTGGCGACGACGAGCAGCCCGGACGTATCCTTGTCGATGCGGTGGACGATGCCGGGCCGCGCAATGCCGCCGATGCCCGACAGCCGCCCGGCGCAATGATGGAGGAGCGCATTGACCAGCGTGCCGTCGAGGTTGCCGGCCGCCGGGTGGACGACCAGCCCTGCTGGCTTGTCGACGACGAGCAGGTGGTCGTCCTCGAACACGATGTCGAGCGCGATGTCCTGGGCCTCGTTGGCCATCGCGACCGGGTCGGGCACGTCGATGTCGAACGCGGTGCCGGCGACGGTTTTCGTGGCGGGATCGCGCGCGAGGCGGCTCCCGATGCGGACATGACCCGAGGAAATCAGGGCCTTCAGTCGCTCCCTCGACATTGTCGGAATCGCGAGCGCAAGCGCGCGATCGAGCCGCAGCCCCCCCGCATCCGCGCCGATCACAACCGAAATCGTGGAAACCCCCGGGCCCATCGCCTAGGAATGTGGCCATGCGGCTCATAATATCAAGTTCGGGCGTGGAGGCGATGGTCGCGCACGCTGCCGAAACGCCGGGGAGCGAAGTTTGCGGGCTGTTGCTCGGATGCGGCAAGGAAGTCACCGAGGTTCGGCGCACCGCCAATGTCGCCGTGGACCCGACGCGGACGTTCGAGGTCGATCCCGTCGCCCATTTTGCCGCGCTGAGGGCCGCGCGGGCGGGGGGACTGAAAATTATCGGCCATTATCATTCGCATCCCGGCGGTTCCGTCCAACCGTCGGCAACCGACGCGGCGATGATCGCGCTACCGGGGGAGTTCTGGGTGATCGTTGCGGGCGCGGCGGTGGGCGCATGGCGGACCGTGGCGGGGAAATCGTTCGTGCCCGTCGATCTGGCGATCGGTCCGCTGCTTGCGTCGTCGCCACCGGTCGGCCAAAGCACCGCGCACTAAAGGGGACATGCGAAGATGACGATTACGCCGGTCGATTTTGCCAGCCTGCTGTGTTCGCGACTGTGCCACGATCTGCTGAGCCCGGTGGGCGCCCTCAACAACGGGCTCGAGCTGCTCGCCGACGAGACCGACCCGGAAATGCGGGCGCGCTGCGTCGACCTGCTGGGGGAGAGCGCGAGGGCGTCGGCCAACAAGCTGAAATTCTTTCGCCTGGCGTTCGGCGCAGCCGGCGGTTTCGGCGACAGCGTCGACACGCGCGAGGCGCGCGCCGCGATCGAGGGACTGTTCAGCCGTGACGGGAGGATCGAGATAGGCTGGATGGTCACCGAACCGACCATGTCCAAAACCGCGATTAAGGTGCTGCTCAACCTGGTGCTGATCGCCGGCGACGGGCTGGTTCGTGGCGGACGGCTCGACATCGGTGCCGAGGTCCTCGACGACAGGACGGAGATCGCGGTGCGCTCCGAAGGCCCCCGTATTGTGCTCGATCCCGAACTGCGCCTTGCACTGACCGGCGACCTCGACGGGGAACTGACGCCGCGGGCGGCAGCCGCGTGGCTGGTGCACGAGCTCGTCGTCGGCAGCGGCGGTGCGGTGATCGTGTCCGAACCGGATGCCCCGTTCCTGCTGTTCGGCGCGACGCTCGGCGCTGCCTGAACCTCAAGCGGTTGTTAACCAGGACACGGCATAGCGGTTGCCGGGGTTCCTGGAGCAACGATGCATGGATGAGCTGACGAGCGATTTCGTCGCCGAGACGCGCGACATGCTCGAACACGTGTCGGAGGCGCTGGTGGCGTGGGAAGCTCAGCCCGCCGACCACAGCCGCCTCGACGAGATTTTCCGCTTCGTGCATACGGTCAAAGGAAGCTGTGGCTTCTTGAAACTGCCGCGCATCGAGGCACTGGCGCATGCCGCTGAAACCAGTCTGGCCAGCGTGCGCGACGGGGTGCGCGAGGCCGATGCCCGGCTGATCGACACGATCCTGGCCATCGTCGACCGGATCGCGCTGCTGGTGGCGGCGCTCGAAACACCGGGAAGCGACATTCCGCCCGAAGCAGGCGACGCGTTGCTGGTCGAGGGATTGCAGGGCGTGCCGGGTCCGGCCGCAGGAGCAGAGACCGGCGACGTTGCGCCCACGCGCCCGACACGCTCGGTGCGGATCGCGGTCTCGCTGCTCGAGGCGATGATGAACCAGGTTTCCGAGCTCGTCCTCGTCAGGAACGAGATGTCGCGCGGCCTGAAGCAGAGTGACGACCGCGAGCTGGCGGCGAGTTTCGAGCGGCTGGGGGGCATTGTCGGCGAACTGCGCGACAGCGTTACCCATGCCCGGATGCAGCCGATCGAACGGCTGTTTGCGACATTACCGCGACTGGTCCGCGATACCGCGCACGAATGCGCGAAGGATGTCCGGCTGGAGATCAGCGGGCAGGGCGTCGAAATCGATCGCGAAATGGTGGAGGCGATCCGCGACCCGCTGGTCCATATCGTGCGGAACGCCATCGATCATGGCATCGAGAGCCGCGAGGATCGTGCCCGGTCGGGCAAGCCGGCGACCAGCGTGCTGCGCATATCGGCCCAGCAGGCGGGCAACCAGGTGTGCATCGAGATCGCCGATGATGGGCGTGGCATCGACACCGACAAGCTGATCCGCAAGGCGATCGCGGCAAAGATCATCGATGGTGCCAAGGCGGCAACGATTGACGCCGCGCAGGCGGCGTCGCTGGTGTTCGAGGCGGGGCTGTCGACGGCGAATGCCGTCACGACGCTGTCGGGGCGGGGCGTCGGCATGGATGTCGTGCGCGCCAACGTCGAGCGGTTGGGCGGGCGCGTCGCGCTGATCAATCGTCCGGGCCAGGGGCTGACGGTCACGCTGCGCGCGCCGCTGACGCTCAGCATCGTCAACGCTTTGCTCGTGGCAGCTGGCGACCAGTTCTTTGCCATTCCGCAGGGCGCAATCGAGGAAGTCCTGTCGACCAGCCAGACCGGGATCCGCGTCGAGGCGATCGGTGGTGGCCTGATCGCGGTGGTGCGCGGCATGGCCTATCCGGCGTTCTCACTGGCCAAGGCACTGGGCCTGCGCGAAGGACCGCCGCACCTGATCGTCATGCTGGCGACACCGGCGGGCGGCCGTTTCGCAGTCGCCGTCGACCGGGTCCTCGATCATGAGGAACTGGTCGTGCGTCCGATGGCGCCCCAGATTGCGTCGATCGGCCTGTTTGCGGGCCAGAGCCTGGGGCAGGGCGGCGTCCCGGTCGTCGTGCTCGATGTAGCGGGGCTTGCCGCTGCTCAGGGAATTGCCCGCCAGAGCGACGCGGCGGAACCGGGAGAGGTCGCCGCACTCGAACGCCGGCCGTCGATCCTGATCGCGACGGCGTTCGATGGCCGAAAGATCGGCGTGCGGGCCCGTTATGTCGAACGGCTGATCGATACCGACAGGCACGACTGGGTAGAGGTCGGCGATCGACGCTTCCTCACCCAGGATGGCAAGCACCTTGCCGCCGCGTCCCACGGACGGCTGCCCGACGAAGCGCAGATTCCGGCGCTCATGCTCCGCGACGGTGACCGGCATATCGTCCTGCCTGTCGCCGCCGTTCACGACCTGGTCGAACTCGGCGCGACGGTCGACGTCGACGAAGCAGGGATCGAGGCGCTTGCCCGGCTCGGCGAGGACAATGTGTTGCTGCTCGACGTCGACCGGTTGCTCGACGAAACCTCGCCCGTCATCGGGACATGGACACGGCGCGCGGCATGACCAAGGAAATCCTGCTCCTCGCGCGGCTGGGCGGCCAGCGCATCGCCTTTCAGGCGGCGGTGGTCGATGCGGTCGTCGAGATCGACAATGTAGCGCCAGTGCCGCTCGCCCCGCCGCACGTGCTTGGACTGTCGGCGATTCGCAGCCACGTGGTGACGGTCATCGACTGTGGCATCGCCGTCACCAATGAACCGAGCGGGGCGACCGGCCGCGCCGTGCTGACGACGATCGACGGCAATCGCTATGCCCTGCGCCTCGATGCGGTCGAGGATGTCGGCCAGCATCAGATCCTGCCGGGTGCAGGGGAATTTCCGCTCGGCAGCGGCTGGGGCGAGATCGCGGTTGGTCGGGTCGACCTGGGGGACGGCTTTGCCCTGGTGGTCGATCCTGCCCGGCTGGTGGCACCACAGGCCCAGCGGGTTGCCGCGTAACAATTAACCGCCTGATCAGACATCACGCTTATTCACGATGGCGAACGGCAACAAAAGAGTTCCGCATGTCGAAAACCTGCTTAGTCGTCGATGATTCCAAGGTGATCCGCAAAGTCGCGAGGCATATGCTCGAGACGATGGACTTCATCGTTGAGGAGGCGTGCGACGGCCGTGAGGCGCTCGACGCCTGTGCCCTGTCCAATCCCGACGTGGTGCTGCTCGACTGGAACATGCCGGTCATGAGCGGGATCGAATTCCTGCGGGCGCTGGCCGAAAGCGATGTCGCGCCGCGGCCCAAGATCGTCTTTTGCACGACCGAAAACGGCACCGGTCATATCCGCGCGGCGCTCGACGCCGGTGCCGACGAATATGTGATGAAACCGTTCGACCGGGAAACGCTGGCCAGCAAGCTTCAATTCGTCGGCCTGGGCTGATCGGGGCATGAGGGTGCCACAGGGGCTCCGGGCCCCTTCGACCAATCCTGCACCGATATCGGTCCTGATCGTCGATGATTCGGCGGTGGCCCGTGCGGCATTGTCGCGGATCGTCGAAAGCTGTCCCGATCTGGTCGTTGCCGCGACAGTGACAGGCGCGGCGCAGGCCATCGCCTATCTTGCCGACCATCCGGTCGACGTCGTGCTGCTCGATCTGCACATGCCGGGCCGTGACGGGCTCGAAGCGCTGCCCGATCTGTTGATCGCGGGACGCGGCGCGCATGTGCTGGTCGTGTCGTCATCGGCAGCGGCCGGTGCCGAGGCGACGCTGCGCGCGCTCGCCCTGGGGGCCGCCGATACGCTCCTCAAGCCGTCGGCAAGCGCGATCAACCAGAGTTTTGGTGCGGTGCTGATCGACCGGGTATTCCGGCTCGGTGCGGCGCGTGCCAATCACGCCCGCCCAAGCCGGTTCGAGCTGCGCGCGCAGCAGACCGGACCGGTCGAGCTGCTCGCGATCGGCGCATCGACAGGCGGCATCAAGGCGCTGGCGACGTTTTTCGAGCATCTGCCGGCAGGTTTTGACGCGCCGATCGCGGTAACGCAGCATCTGCCCGCGGCCTTTATCCCCTATTTCGCCAATCAGGTTGCCACGATGGCGCAGCGGCCGACGCGAGTCGTCGATAGTGCTCAGCTGGCCGAACGCGGCAATGTGTTCATCGCACCCGGCAATGCCCATCTGACGATCCACAAGGTCGACGGAAAGCTGGCCTTTGGCCTCTCCGATGCGCCGGTGGCGTCGCGTTGCCGCCCGTCGGTCGATCCGATGCTGGCTTCGGCCGGGGAAGTGCTGGGTGAAGGCGCGCTTGGCGTCGTCCTGACCGGCATGGGTCGCGACGGTGCCGAGGGTGCCGGCACGCTGGTTGCCGCAGGCGGTTCGGTGGTTGCCCAGGACGAAGCGTCCAGCATCGTCTGGGGCATGCCCGGCGCGGTGGCCAAGGCCGGACTCGCAAGCCTGGTTACGACTCCCCAGAGGTTGGCGGCCCACGCCGGAACACGAGGTTCGGCATGACCGCTACGACTGAAGCCAGCGACCTGACCAGTGCGTCGGCTGTCCTCATCGCCCTTCTCCAGGCGCGGACCGGGCAGACCCTCTCACCGGCGCGGACCTGGCGGATAGAGGCGTCGCTGAAACCGGTCATGCGCGACCTGGGCATCGAATCGATCGATGCGCTGGTCGCCAAGCTGACCCGTGCCGGTGGCGAAGCGCTGTCCACCCGCATCGTCGAAGCGCTGCTCAACAACGAGACGTCGTTTTTCCGCGACGGCTTTGCGTTCGAGCAACTCGAAACCGATGCGCTCGAACGCCTGAAACGCTCACGCGGCGACACACGGCGACTGCGCATCTGGTCGGCGGCCTGTTCTACGGGTCAGGAACCCTATTCGCTGGCGATGATGCTGCGCAATTCGAGCCACCGGTGGGACGGCTGGACATTCGATATTCTGGCGACCGACATTTCCGAAGCCGCGGTGGCGCGCGGGCGCGCGGGCCGCTTCACGCGCTTTGAAATCCAACGCGGGCTGCCGGTCAGGACGATGCTCAACTGGTTCCGCGAAGAGGGCGAGGAGTGGATCATCGACCCCGTCCTGCGCCGTGACGTGCGCTTTGCCGCGCATAACCTGACCGATCCCGCGCCTGGCCGTTTCGACCTGATCCTGTGCCGCAATGTGCTCATGTATTTTGCGGTGCCACTGCGCACCCAGGTGCTCGACCGGCTGGCCGACGCGCTCGACCCCGGCGGCATCCTGATGCTCGGCGCGGGCGAGACCGTGATCGGCCAGTCCGAACGCTTTGCCTCCGACCCGATGCTGCGGGGGCTCTATGTCGCGGCAAAAGAGGTGACGCCGTCGCGACTGAAGGTCGGCATTCGGTAGCACTGCCGATCGCGTGCTTGGCAGCGGGCCTGCACCGGCTATGCTAGGGCAGGCGCGAGAGGGAGAGCACGCTTGATCGAGACGCCGTCGCCCAATTTCGACACCCGGGCGCTGCCGATAACGATGATCGTGCTGCATTATACCGGCATGGCCGACGCGGCCAGTGCCATCGCGCGGCTGGCAGACCCCGCGGCCAAGGTGTCGGCCCACTATGTCGTTGCGGAGGACGGCCAGACGATCCGCATGGTCGCCGAAGACAAAAGGGCCTGGCACGCCGGCGCGTCGCACTGGCGGGAGATCGACGACGTCAATTCGGCGAGCATCGGCATCGAGCTGGTCAATCCCGGGCATGAATTCGGCTATCGCCCCTTTCCGGAAGAGCAGATCGAGGCGCTGATCCCGCTGATGTCGGAGATCGTCGACCGCTACGGCATAACCCGCGGCAACATCGTCGGTCATTCGGACATCGCACCCGCGCGCAAGCAGGATCCGGGCGAGCTGTTCCCCTGGGGCCGGCTTGCCAAGCTGAGGCTGGCGCCGCCGCGTCCGACGCGGAACCTGATGGATCCGCACTGGACCGATGGCGGGTTCCTGCTGGCGCTGCAGCGGTTCGGCTATGACGTCACCGACGAATTTGCCGCCGTGGTGGCGTTTCAGCGGCGGTTCCGGCCCGAATTGATCGATGGCACGATCGACGGCGAGTGCCGGGCGATCCTGCTCGGCCTGCTGCTTCCCAAACCGATCGGCGACGACTAGAGACGCATCGTGCCAGAGGGTCGGGCGACCGCGTGGTGGAAACACCCCGAGGAAAGTCCGGGCTCCACAGAGCAACGGTGCCGGGTAACGCCCGGCGGTCCCGAGCGTCAGCAAGGGATCAGGGAAAGTGCCACAGAAAACAGACCGCTCGCGCTTCGGCGCAGCAAGGGCGAAACGGTGCGGCAAGGGCGCACCGCGACACTGGCAACAGGGTCGGCAGGGCAAACCCCACCGGGAGCAAGACCGAATAGGGACGGCATATGGACCTGCTCGGTTCCGTCGTCCGGGTTGGTTGCTTGAGGGCGTCGGCGACGGCGCTCCTAGAGGAATGGTCGCCCATCCCCGTTGGGGAGGACAGAACCCGGCTTACAGACCCTCTGGCATTTTTTCGCGGGTGGCGCTCGCGGATGCGACGCCCTAGATGCGTTTCAATGCCGCGTTACACTCGCAACCTCGACTGGGGCTTTCCCCGCTGGCGCGCCTATGGGGAGGCGGGCAGTGCCGCGACGACCGTGCGCAGCTGCGACCGGCACGGGTGCGAGGCGGCGGGCGACCGGCCTGCGCCCAAGGCACCGAACAGTCCTGAGCGCTGGTATTTCTGCGAAACGCACGCGGGCGAATACAATCGCAACTGGGATTATTTTCAGGGTCTCAGCCCCGAAGAAGCGGCGGCGCGCGAGGCGCAGGAACGGCGCGACGGCAGTGGCTGGCGCGAAAGCGTGCACAACCAGTGGGCGGGCCCCGGTGACGGGACGCGGTCGCGCGACGAGATGCGCGCGCTGGGCGTGCTGGGCGTCGCGAGCGATGCCAGTTTCGAGGATATCCGGATCGCGTGGCGCGGTCTGGCGAAGGCCAATCACCCCGATCTGAAACCCGGCGATGCCGAGGCCGCCGATCGGTTTCGCGAAGTCCAGGCGGCGTGGGACGTGCTGCGCGCGGCCGAGGAACGTCGCGCCGCGTGATGCGGGCATGACGATCCTCCGCGTGCCGGCAAAGCCGGTCGCCGTCGTGATGGTCTGCGGCAAGTGCGCGCGGCGGCATGGCCATCCGGACCGGCTGTCCAAACCGTTGAAGCGCGCCCTTAAACCGGCGAAGATCAAGGTCGTGAAGACGCGGTGCCTGGGCGTGTGCCCGGGCAAGGCGACGGCGATGCACGATTCACGGCACCCGCAGGAATGGCTGATCGTGCAGCACGGGACCCCAGTCGAGGATGTCGTCGCGACCCTGACCGGGCCGTCACCCGGGACGCTATTCGTCGAGGCTGTCGGGTAAGGGGGGTTTCCCCGAAATCCGAAGCGCGAGTGCGGCCGCGGCGTCGAAATCGGGCTGGCCATCGACCTCGATCGTGTTGGCGACCAGCTTTGCCGAAACGGGGGTGCCGTCGAGCGCGACCGGAACAGTGGGGCCAAGTGCCTTCACCTTGCGCGCGGCCTTCGGGGCCAGCGTCAGCATGACCACCGGCTGGCCGCTCGGCCCCGCAATCGCCCGGCCATCGAGGAAATCGCCGGGTCCAAGGACAAGGGTGCCGACGGTCAATTTGCCGAGCACAGCGGCAAGAGCGAGCAGGGCGCCGATCATGCGTCCGTCATACCAGATATCGTTCGGCGGTGGAACGGATGAGCGCGATCATGTTGGGGATGCCCTGCGTCCGGTTCGAGCTGAGCTGGTTCCTGAGGTCGAAGGGGGCAAGTTCGGCGGCGATATCGGTCGCGGCTACCTCTGCCGCGGTCCGGTCCTGCACGGTTGCGAGGACCAGCGCGATGATCCCCTTGGTGATGGCGGCGTTCGAATCGGCGAGGAAGTGGAGCCGGTCGCCGGCGCGGGTCGGATAGACCCAGACGCTGGCCGAACAGCCGCGCACCAGCGTCGCGTCAGTCTTCAGCGGGTCGGGCATCGCCTCGAGATCGCGGCCCAGTTCGATCAGCAACCGGTAGCGGTCGTCGGCATCGAGCATGGCATAGTCGGCGAGGATGTCGGGGAGCGGGGGAAGGGGCATATCGCCCCCTAGCTCAAGCGCTCACCGCTGGGAAAGGGTGGCGGATCAGAAGTCCACCCCGGAGGCGATCGCCTCAAGCCGGCGGACGCGTTCCTTCAGGTCGGCGACGTCGATCCGCTGGCCGATCGTCGGACTGGCGGAGCCTGCCGGGCGCTCGATCTCGGACCGCTTGAGATCGAGCCAGGCGGTGAAAGCCTTGAGGCCGATGAGGCCGAGGATGGTCGATCCGGCCAGCGCCGTCATTCCCATGCCGAAATACAGGATCAGGGCGTCCATTTTGTCCTCCTTGCCTCTAGCGCAGCTTTTCGATCTCGCGGTCGAGCGTGCGCGCGCTGTTGTCATCGGTGGCGAGGCGTTCGAGGACCGCGATGCGTTCCTTGAGCGCGGTGACTTCGGCCTTCAGCTGCCGGGATTCGGCCTCGTTGCGGACCGAAATCTCATTGCCGTCGGCGTCCCTGGTGATCCCGTAGCGGGCGCGGAAGATGCTCACGAGCGAACCCAGCGCGACCATGATCACAACGGCTTCCCAAAAGTTCATTTCAGGTCCTTTTCAAGTTGGCGGGGCACATCACGCAGCGCCTCGATCTGGTTGGACAGGTCAGCACCGCGGTCGGTTGCAATCCGTTCGAGGACACGCACGCGCTCCTCGAGGCGTTCGGTATGCGCCGCATATTGAGCGGCCTTTTCGGCGGTCATGCTCGACTGAATTCCCATCTGCCGCTCCTTCATCCGCAGCCACATCTTGAAGGGCGCGATGCCGATGGCGGCGAGGGGAATGAGAACCCAGATCCAGCTTGCGATGTCATTCATGATTTATCTCCCCCGTCGGCGCGCTGCTCAGCGCAGGCTGTCGATCTCGCTGGCAAGGCTCGAATTGCGGCTGGTGTAGAACGTCTCGACGTCGGCAAGTCGCCGGTCGATGTCGCGGAATTTGGCGCGGACATCGCGGGTCGAACGGGTCGGAGACTGGCGTACGCCCTGCCAGAACTTCGCATCCTCAGGGCTTTCGTAAAGGCCCATTGGCTTCGGGTTCGCCATCCAGGCGATGACCAGATAGACCAGGAACAGCGTGCCCGAACCAAAGATCGTACCGATCACGGTCACGATGCGGATGACCGTCAGGTCTATCCCGGTATAGTCGGCGATCCCGGCGCAGACGCCGAGCCATTTGGCGTTCTGCTTGTCGAGGTAGAAGGAAGTGCGACGTGCGGTCATGTCGTGTCTCCTGCGGCGAGCCTAGCTGGCCGATTTCCAATTGGGGTTTTCCGCGGTCATGATCCGTTCGATCGTGACCAGACGTTCTTCGAGGCGGCGGGCGGTATCGTGCATGTCGTCGAGCAGATTTTCATCGTCGACGGTCAGCGTCTTCGCCTGCTTCCACTTGGTGACGTAGTGCAGGATCAGCCAGGGCAGCCCGATGAACAGGATGCCAAGGACTGGTATGGCAAGGAATGCATCGTCCATCTCAGGCACCCTTTCCAGCGGCTCTGGCCTTCAGTGCCTCGAGCGCGGCATCGACCTTTTCAGCCGATTTCAGCTCGGCGATCTCCTCGTCCAGCGTCTTGGGTACGCCCATTGCCAAAGCATCGGCGCGCCCCTCGGCCAGATCGGCGCGACGCTCGAGAATCTCGAAGCGGGAAAAGGCGTCCTGGACGCGTTCACCGGCATAGGCTTCACGAACGCGGATGCGGCTGTGGGCGGCCTCCATGCGGGTAGCGATCGCGCTCTGGCGGGTGCGGGCGTCGCGCAGCTTTGATTGCAGCTTGGCGATGTCGGCTTCGGACGCCTTGAGCGCGTCGTCGAGGACGATGATCTCGGCTTCGAGTCGTTCGACCATGTCGGTCGCCTTCTGCTTTTCGACGAGCGCGGCCTTCGCAAGGTCCTCGCGGCCCTTGGACAGCGCAAGCTCGGCCTTTTCCTCCCAGTTCGCCTCGAGCGAGCCGAGCTTGGAGATATGGCGGCGCATCTCCTTCTGATCGGCGATGGTCCGGGCGGCTGTCGCGCGCACCTCGACCAGGGTTTCCTCCATCTCGAGGATGATCATGCGGATCATCTTCGCGGGATCTTCCGCCTTGTCGAGCAGGTCGGTGAAGTTTGCGGCGACGATGTCGCGGGTGCGAGAGAAGATACCCATTTTATTACCTTTCGTGACCTTCATACAGTAGCCGGAGCGGGTGGGGGTATAGCAAGTTGCTCACCCGCTCCGACTTTCGTGCCCGCTTACCCGGCATGCGGGGCGGGAGTTCCGGCGGCCAGTGCTTCGCCTTTGGCATTGACGTAGCGGCTGACGACCCAGGCGGTCGATGTCTTCGACGGCGCCTTGACGTTGCCATAGGTCATGACGACGGCGACGGTGCGGACGACATCGCCCTTGGGATAGTTGACCGAACGGGCGGTGGCGAGCGCGTCCTGGTCGAGTTCGCGGTACCCGCTCGACTGGGCGACTTCGGCGCCCAGCACCTTGCCGTCGGCTGCGACCCGAACGGCGACCGTCGCAACACCCTTGTTGGTGCTCGGTGACATACGACCGTCGTTGATCTGGCTTTCCACCGAGCGGACGAACCCGTCAGTGGTTGCGGCATGGGCGGGGCTCGCCGAGCCGACGATCGCCAGCGTGGTGAGCAGGGCGGACGCCGCGAAGGATGTTGCCATCGTGCGGAATGAGGGTTGAGTGGCAGTGAACATGTCTGGTCTCCTGAACCTTGGGTTTATGTGTTTCCCCAAGTGCTTTCGCCGGGGACATGAACGGTTGTGCAGAATGCGTGCCAATTTCGTTTTCCGCAGATTTCCGCCAATGAATGCGGATTAAGCGCGATTTTTGTTGCAAAACGTTGGTAAAAGGTCCTAACTGTTGGGATGGACAGAGACAGTCAGGTGGTGGGCCAGTCGGTGGCCTTTCTCGATTCGGTCGAGCGGGCCAGCCGGGCGGCGGCGCTGAACCGGCCGGTGCTGGTGATCGGCGAACGCGGCACCGGCAAGGAGCTGGTGGCCGAACGGCTGCACCGGTTGAGCCCGCGGTGGGCCGGGCCGCTGGTCACGATGAACTGCGCCGCATTGACCGAAACCCTGATCGAGGCCGAATTGTTCGGGCATGAGGCCGGGGCGTTCACCGGCGCGACCCGCGCGCGCGAAGGACGGTTCGAGGAGGCGGACGGCGGCACGCTGTTCCTCGACGAACTCGCTACCCTGTCAGCGGGCGCGCAGGAGCGGCTGTTGCGGGCGGTCGAATACGGCGAGGTGACGCGGATCGGGTCGAACCGGCCGCTGCGCGTCGATGTCCGGATCGTGGCGGCAACCAACGAGAACCTGCCGTCGCTCGTTGACCGGGGACGGTTCCGTGCCGACCTGCTCGACCGGCTTGCGTTCGAAGTCGTGACGTTGCCGCCGCTCAGGGCGCGCACCGGTGACGTGCCCGTATTGACCGAGCATTTCGGACGCCGGATGGCGGCGGAGCTGGAGTGGCGCAACTGGCCGGGGTTTTCGGCCGACGCCATGGCGACGCTGGAAAGCCATGACTGGCCCGGCAATGTCCGCGAGCTGCGCAACACCGTCGAGCGCGCGGTCTATCGCTGGGAACGGCCCGATGTCGCGATCGACCATATCGAGTTCGACCCATTCCTGTCGCCCTGGATGCCGGCGACCCGCCAGTCTGCGACCGAAGCAGAGGGAACGGCCCATGACGACGGTGTTCGGTCGATGCCCGTTCGGGCGGCCACCGTGGCACCCGCATCGCTGCGCGCCGCGGTCGCGGCCTATGAACGCGACATCGTCGAGCGCACCCTGGAAGCGCATCGCTACAATCAGCGGGCGGCGGCAAAGGCGCTGGCGCTGACCTATGATCAGCTGCGCCATTGCCTGAAACGTCACGGACTGCTCGAAAAAGCGGCGTGACCTTGCGACCGAATGGGATGATACGCGTTCAGCCCCACGATCCGTTCCCGATACCAACGCCCGGAGCACCACTATGCCTTTCGTCCTGCCCGACCTGCCTTATGCCCGCGACGCGCTTGCCCCGCACATATCGGCCGAGACGCTCGATTTCCATCACGGCAAACATCACCAGGCCTATGTCAACAAGACCAACGAGCTCGTGGTGGCCAAGGGGCTGGGCGGCATGTCACTCGTCGAACTGATCCGGCATCATCAGGAACCGGGCGACAAACCGCTGTTCAACAACGCGGCTCAGCTGTGGAATCACAGCTTTTTCTGGCAATGCCTGTCGCCCACGAAGCAGGCCCCGGCGGGCAAGCTCGCGGAGATGATCACACGCGACTTCGGGTCGAGCGACGCGATGCTGAAGAAACTCGCGGCGGAGGCGGTGGGGCATTTCGCCAGCGGCTGGGCATGGCTGGTGCTCGACGGCCAGACGCTGAAGATCACCTCGCTCCACGATGCCGATACGCCGGTGGCGCACGACATGGTGCCGCTGTTCACGCTCGACGTATGGGAACACGCCTATTACATCGATTATCGCAACGCCCGGCCCAAATTCGCCGAGGCCGTCCTCGCCAATATCGTGAACTGGGACTTTGTCGCGCAGAACCTCGACGGCAAGGGCGTGAGCCGGGCCGACCAGCCGGGATAAGCTGACCGGCGATCAGTCCTGCGGTGGCAGGGGGACGTCGTCGCCCAGTCCGTTCCGGAGCAGGAAAGGCACATGCGCGAGGCCGAAGGCGATGGACAGGGGGATGAGCAGCCAGACCTTGATCGACAGCCATGTGTCGAAACTGAAGTTGCGGACGAGGATTTCGTTCAACCCCGCCATCGCCAGGAAGAACAACCCCCAGTTGCGCGAGAGGACAAGCCAGGCGCGCTCGGCAAGGCCGTCGAAGCCAGCCTCGAGCACATATTTCAGCAAGGGGCGGCCGAGCATCACGCCGCCAAGCAGGAGGGCACCTAGCGCGAGATAGATGATCGTCGGCTTGAGCTGGATAAAGCAGGGATCGTGGAACCAGATCGTCAGCGCCCCGAAACCGACAATCAGGATCGCCGAGAGCAGGAGCATGGGCGACACCCGGCCCAGCCGAACCTTCGAGACGATCACCGCGACGGCAATGGCCAGCATGAAGACGCCCGTGCCGACGAACACACCCGCCAGTTTGAACGCGATGAAAAAGGCGAGGAGCGGGCCATAGTCGATGGCGAAGCTCCAGCCCGCCGGTGCCGCGGCGTTCGTTTTGGTCAACGTCCCACTCCTGCAATCGCGTTCGCCAGCTCGACCGGGTCGAACGGGCGCAGATCGTCCAGCGTTTCGCCTACCCCGACCGCGTGGATCGGCAGGCCGAATTTCGCCGCTGCCGCCACCAGCACGCCGCCGCGCGCGCTGCCGTCGAGCTTGGTCATCACGAGGCCGGTGACGCCGGCGACTTCCTTGAAGACCTCAATCTGGCTGAGCGCATTCTGTCCCGTCGTCGCATCGAGGACGAGGACGACGTCATGCGGCGCGGCCGGGTTGATGCGGCCGAGGACGCGCCGGATCTTGGCGAGTTCGTCCATCAGCTCGAGCTTGTTCTGCAGCCGGCCGGCGGTATCGACAATCAACACGTCGATACCCGTTTCGGTCGCCTGGCGGACGGCGTCGAAAACCAGACCTGCCGGATCGCCGCCCTCTGGTCCGGAGACGATCGGGATGCCCAGGCGGTCGGCCCAGATCGTCAACTGGCCGATCGCAGCTGCGCGGAACGTATCGCCCGCCGCCAGCATCACGCCATAATCCTGTTCGAGAAACAAATGGGCGAGCTTGGCAATGGTCGTCGTCTTGCCCGAACCATTGACGCCGATCACGAGAATGACTTGCGGACGGGGAAAGGCGTCGATCTCCAGCGGTTCGGCGACCTTGCCGAGGACCGCGGCGATTTCTTCGGCGATGACCGCGCGCAGCCCCGCCTCGTCAAGGCCACGCTCAAAGCGTCGCCCCTCGAGCGTGGCGCGGATTCGCGCAGCGGTCGGCGCGCCGAGGTCGGCCGTGATCAGCACATCCTCGATGCTGTCGAGCGTCGCCGCGTCGAGCAGGCCACCGGTCAGGCCCGACAGCCCGCCAGCCAGACGATCGGACGTGCGGCGCAGGCCGGATGCGAGCCGCTGTGCCCAGCTTTCCCCGCTCACGCCACATCTCCGGTCAGGCGATCACCGGTTGCGGCGGTAATCCTTGCGGTGACGATCGCCCCCGGCGGTCGGGGGGCGGTCAGGTCGACGGGCGCAAAGCCCGGGGCGTGGCCGCTGAGGCCGCTCCGCTCGACGAGCACCTCTTGGTCCGTACCGATCAGGCCGGAGAGCCAGCTTGCGCGCCGGAGGGCGGTTGCCGCGCGCAACGCGGCGGCGCGGCTGCGGGCGACAGCAGCCGGGACCTGCGGCATCCGGGCCGCGGGCGTGCCGACGCGCGGCGAATAGGGAAAGATATGGCCAAAGACGACGTCACAGGCGGCGATCGCGGCGACGCTGTTCGCGTGCGCGGCCGGATCCTCGGTCGGAAACCCCGCGATGAGGTCTGCCCCTATGGCAATGTCCGGGCGGCGCGCTTTCAGCCGTTCGACCAGCAGCGCGGCCTGGGCGGGCGTGTGGCGACGCTTCATGCGCTTCAGGATCATCCCGTCGCCCGACTGCAGCGAGAGATGGACATGCGGCATCAGGCGCGGCTCCCCGGTCAGCAAGTCGAACAGCGCATCGTCGACTTCGGCGGGATCGAGCGATGACAGGCGCAGGCGGGGAAGAGCGGGGACGGCGTGCAGGATGGCCTTGACGAGGTCGGCGAGCGACGGCCGGTAACTGGTCAGATCGACGCCGGTCAGCACAACCTCGCGCTGGCCGGCATCGACTGCGCGCTCGACCGCGGCGATGATGCGGGCGAGGCGGAACGACGCGCTGTCGCCGCGACCGTGCGGAATGACGCAGAAGGTGCAGCGGTGATCGCAACCGGTCTGCACCTCGATAAACGCGCGGGTCTGGCCGGTACCGCTGACGACCGGTTCAGCGCGGGGATCCGACGCGCCGATGTCACCGACATGGGTGCCCGTGAGGGCATAGGCAGCCGCCGTCAGTTTCTCGCGGTTGCCCAGCACCAGGTCGACCTCGGCCATGATCGCGAACCGCGCCGGATCGACCTGGGCGGCGCAGCCGGTGACGACGATGCGTGCGTCCGGGCGGGCGCGCTTTGCCCGCCGCGCTGCCTGTGCGGTCTGACGCATCGCCTCTCCCGTCACCGCACAGCCGTTTACTACCGTCATGTTGCGCTGGTCACCGGCCAGCCGGGCAATCGACGCGCCCTCCGCCAGATTGAGGCGGCAACCGAAATCGAGCACCTCGAGGGTCATGCGCCGAAGGCCGCAAAATCGGCCTCTCCCGTAAAGACGTGCGTCGCGGGACCGGTCATGCGGATATGGTCATTCCATTCGATCGTCAGCGTGCCGCCGGGCATCGTGACCGCCACGGGGGAGGTCGCGCGTCGGGTGCGGATTGCGGCGACGGCCGCGGCGCAGGCACCGGTGCCACATGCGCGGGTCAGGCCCGCGCCCCGTTCCCACGTCCTGAGCCGCAGTGAATGCTCGGCGTCGATTTGCGCGACGTTGACGTTCACGCGGTCGGGAAACAGCGGGTCGTGTTCGATGACGGGCCCGATGGTGGCGAGGTCGACCGCGCCCACATCATCGACGAAGAACACGACATGCGGGTTGCCGACATTGACGGCAACCGGGCCATCAAGGTCATGCCAGCCGACGGGCATCGCCAGCGTGTCCATCGCCATGGCCAGCGGGATCTCCTGCCAGTCGAAACGCGGGACACCCATGTCGACCGTCGCGCCGCCATCATGGGGCTCGATGGCGACGGTGCCGGCGAGGGTATCGAGCGTCGCGCGACCGATCAGCACCGCGACCGCCCGGGTGGCGTTGCCACATGCCTCGACTTCGCCGCCGTCCGCATTCCAGATGCGCATCATGGCGTCACTGCCGCCCTGCCCATCGGACAGCAGGATCAGCTGGTCGCAGCCGATACCGGTGTGGCGATCGGCAATCGCGCGCGCACTGGCGGCGGTCATGGTCAGCGGATCGCCGCGGGCATCGACCACGACGAAATCATTGCCGAGCCCGTGCATCTTGTGAAAGCGGCGCATCATCGCCGCGCGCGTCTAGAGTTGCGCGGCGCGCAAGTCCATCAGGCGATGCGACGCAGCGGCTCGTCTTCCGCAACCGGTGCGGGTTCACCGACGGGCGCAAGGCGCGCCGAGGGCAGCAGATTGCGTTCGGCCAGCAGGGTGCGCGTCGCGGCGATGGCGGTGGGCTTGCCATAATGCCAGCCCTGACCCTTGTGACAGCCGAGCTGGCGCAGGCGCTCCTCGATGCTCGCGTCTTCGATGCCCTCGGCCGTGACCGGCAGGCCAAGGCTGTCGCCGAGCCGGGCGATGGCATTGACGATCGCTGCACTTTCGGGGTTTTCGAGGATCGAGGTGACGAAACTCTTGTCGATCTTGATGCGGTCGAACGGCAGCGCGCGCAGGTGGGCCAGCGACGAATAGCCGGTGCCGAAATCGTCGAGCGCCAGCTTGATCCCCTGGTTCTTGAGGCTGCCGACGATCGACTGGGCAAGCGCGAGGTTCTCGAACAGCGAGCTTTCGGTGATCTCCACCTCGAGGCGGCTCGCCGGGAAATTCGTCTCGGTCAGCAGGCGGACCATCTTTTGCGCGAGCCAGGGGTCCTTCAGCTGCATCGGTGAAATGTTCACCGAGAGCATCAGTGACGGGTCCCAGTTCCGCGCCTCTATGAAGGCGGTCCGCATGACCGCCATCGACAGGTCGGCAATCATGCCGGTTTCTTCGGCAATCGGAATGAAGACATCGGGAGCGACGATGCCGCGGGTCGGATGTTCCCACCGCGCGAGCATTTCGAAGCCGTGCAGGCGGCCCGTCGTCAGGTCGATCTGCTGCTCGAAAAAGGGAACGAATTCACCGCGCGGAATGCCGCCGCGCATGCCGTCCTCGAGCTCGTTGCGCGCCTGGAGCTCGCGCTCCATCGAGGAGTCGAACCAGCAGTGGCGATTACGGCCCTGATGCTTGGCGGCGTACATCGCGATATCGGCGCGGCGCATCAGCGCCTCGATATCGACGCAGTCGGCTTCCGAGCGCGCAATACCGCAGGAAACCGAGATATGGGCGTGGACACCGGCGGCGTCGAACGGGTGCGACAGGCGGGTGACGATCGCCTGCGCGACACGCTCGACGGTGTCCGGATTGTTGCTGTCGAACGCGAAGATACAAGCGAATTCGTCGCCGCCGAGGCGGGCGGGCATCGCCGAGGGTGGCATCAGCCGCGCGATTTCCGCAGCGACCGCCTTGAGCAGCGAATCGCCGACGGCATGACCGTGGACGTCGTTGATATTCTTGAAATGGTCGAGGTCCAGCATCAGCAGCGCAACCGCCTTGTCACGGCGAAAGGCACGCTGGACGAGCGCGCCGCCGTGTTCGGCGATGGCACGGCGGTTGTAGAAACCGGTCAGCGGGTCGCGCGAGGCGAGCGACTGGGCCCGCTTTTCGGCGGCCGCGCGTTCGGAAACTTCGCGCGACAGGTCGCGATACCGACGCCAGCCGAACAGGATCAGGGCGACATTGAGCAGCACGGCAATCGACAGGGTCCGGTCGGCACCGCCCCCCACGCCCGATATCATGGCGACGATACCACCGATCATCTGGCCGCCCGTACCGACGAACATGACGATCGCGACAAAGACGATCGCCCCCGTCAGGATGTCGTCGCGCGCGTTCGCGGTTCGCGGACGTGGCATGGTCTGGTCGTTCACGCGCACTATCCCCCAATTGCGTCTGCGCCGGGATTAGGCGGCGGACATGAAAAAGCTGTAAACATTGGCCGCGTTCCGCGCCGATTGACGGAATCGGGTGGGGCGCGTAGTGCATCATCAGCGGTGCCGCTCGCGGCGCTTTTTGAAACCGGCACCAGACGTGCCCGCCAGCCGACGAGGTTTCGTCCGCTGGCGTTTTTTGCGTTGGGCCTTTCCCGGCCCTTTGGGAAGTGACTGACCGACAATGTTCGACACGCTGAGCGACCGCCTGGGCACAGTTTTCGACCGTTTGCGGGGTCGTGGCGCGCTGACCGAAGCCGATGTCCGCGCGGCGATGCGCGAGGTTCGCGTGGCGCTGCTCGAGGCGGATGTCGCGCTGCCGGTCGTGCGGTCGTTTGTCGACAGCATCACCGACAAGGCGGTCGGCCAGAACGTCTTGCGCTCGATCACGCCGGGACAGCAGGTCGTCAAGATCGTTCATGACGGCCTGGTCGAGATGCTGGGCAGCGACGCGAGCGATCTGGAACTCGGCGTGGCCCCGCCCGCGATCATCATGATGGTCGGCCTGCAGGGTTCGGGCAAGACGACGACCACGGCCAAGATCGCCAAGCGCCTGACCGAAAAGGACCGCAAGAAGGTCCTGATGGCGTCGCTCGACGTGAATCGTCCGGCGGCGCAGGAACAGCTGGCGGTGCTGGGCGGCCAGATCGATGTCGCGACCCTGCCGATCGTCGCGGGACAGCAGCCGGTCGAGATCGCGCGTCGCGCGCTCAATGCGGCCAGGCTGCAGGGCTATGACGTGCTGATGCTCGACACCGCGGGGCGCCTGCATGTCGATCAGGCGCTGATGGACGAGATGCGCGCGGTTTCGCAGGTCTCGTCACCGGCCGAAACGCTGCTCGTCGTCGATGCCCTCACCGGGCAGGACGCGGTCAACGTCGCCAGGAGCTTTACCAGTCAGGTGCCGCTGACCGGCGTGGTGCTGACGCGGATGGACGGTGATGCGCGCGGTGGTGCGGCGCTGTCGATGCGCGCGGTCACCGGCAAGCCGATCAAGTTCGTTGGCACGGGCGAGAAACTCGACGGCCTCGATGTGTTTCATCCGAGCCGTGTCGCGGGCCGGATCCTGGGCATGGGCGATGTGGTGTCGCTCGTCGAGCGCGCGGCGGAAAGTATCCAGGTCGAGGATGCCGAGGCGATGGCCGCCAAAATGGCCAGGGGTCAGTTCGACATGAACGACCTGCGCCAGCAGCTTAAACAGATGCAGAATATGGGCGGGCTGGGCGCGCTGGCCGGCATGATCCCCGGCATGAAGAAGGCGCAGGCGGCGATGGCATCGGGTGCGGTGAGCGACAAGATGCTCGTGCACATGGACGCCATGATCAGCTCGATGACGCCGCGCGAACGGGCCAAGCCCGAGCTGATGCAGGCCAAACGCAAGATCCGCGTGGCAAAGGGCGCCGGCGTGACGGTCCAGGACGTCAACAAGCTGCTCAAAATGCACCAGGAAATGGAAGGCGCCATGAAAAAGCTCAAGAAAATGGGCGGGATGAAGGCCCTGATGGGGATGATGGGCGGCGGCAAAGGACTTGAGGGCGGCCTCGAGGGGATGCTCGGCGGGCTGGGCGGCGCGGCCGGTGGCGCGATGCCATCGCTGCCACCCGGGATATTAAATCGGTTCAAGAAGTAACTCTGATAAATCGTTGAAGGAAAAAAGAAAATGGCAGTATCAATTCGTTTGTCGCGCGGCGGGTCGAAGAAGCGGCCCTATTACCGGATCGTTGTCGCCGACGCCCGGTCCCCGCGTGATGGCGCTTTCATCGAGCGGATCGGCAGCTACAATCCGCTGCTCGCCAAGGATGACGCGAACCGCGTCGTGCTCGACGCCGACCGCGCGAAGCACTGGCTGGGCGTAGGCGCGCAGCCGACCGACCGCGTTGCCCGTTTCCTCGACGCTGCCGGCGTGCGCGAGCGTGCTGCACGCAGCAACCCGGACAAGGGTAAGCCTGGCGAAAAGGCACTCGAGCGGATCGAGGAGCAGGAGAAGAAGGCTGCGGAGGCCGCCGAAGCTGCCGCCGCCGCAGCGGCCGTTCCCGAGCCGGAGGCCGAACCGGTTGAAGAACCGGTGGTTGCAGAGGAGCCAGCCACCGAGGAAGCATCCGCGCCCGAAGCGCCTGCCGCCGTAGAGCCCGATGCGGCCCCCGCCGTCGAGGAAGAAGTGGCCGTTGCAGAAGAGCCGGCAGCCGAAGCGCCGGTAGCGGAGGCCGAAACCCCCGTCGAGGCAGCGGCCAGCGAGGAAACGACCAGCGAGGAAGCTCAGGCCGAAGCAGCCGCGGAAGTACCTGCGGAAGGCGTCGCCGAAGAACAAACCGAAGCCTGAACCCGGTGAACCCCGACCGTCCCGTCACGCTTGCCGTCATTATTGGCGCGCACGGGGTGGGCGGCGAAGTGCGGCTGAAACTGTTTGCCGAAAGCGCCGACAGTTTCAGCACGCACAAAACCTTCAATGGCGGTACGCTGACGCTCAAGTCGCTACGCCACGGCGGTAACGGTGCGATCGCACGGTTCGCCGAGATCACGGATCGCAACGCCGCGGAAGCGAAACGCGGCACCGAACTGACTGTCCCGCGCAGCGCCCTGCCGCCGCTGGGTGAGGGCGAATATTATCATGCCGACCTGATCGGCCTGCCCGCCGTGTCGACCGACGGCGAGAACCTTGGCGTCGTGGCGGCAATCGAGAATTTCGGCGCGGGCGACGTGATCGAGATCGAACGCCCGGACAAAAAGCGATTCATGGTGCCGATGCGCCCAGAGGCGGTGCCGGAGTGGGGCGAACGTGTAGTGATTGACAGTGCGTTCGTCGGTTAGTATATACGTGATGTGTATACGGAGGAAGCGATGAGCGACGAATATCAAAGTACGACATTCAAGTCGGGCAATTCGGTCGCCCTGCGTCTGCCGAAAGGACTGGGCGTGCCCGAGGGAACCCAGGTTCGTATGGTTCAGGAGGCGCCGATGTCGTTCAGGGTCGAGCCAATCATAGCGCCGCGCAAGACAATTGATGTGAGCGGCTTTGCCGGCAAATTGCCCGGTTTCAAGCCGGCGCCGCGCGAAGACTTCGAAGAACGTCCAAGCGCGATCGCCCGTCGCAAGGCACTGTCGGGCGAGTGACCGCCTATCTGATCGATTCCGATCTGGCGATCTACTCCATGGGCGGCGAGCCCGACTCGGCTTTGAATCGACGCCTCGCGACATGTTACCCGGGCGATGTTGCGATCTCGGCGATAAGTTTCGCCGAGGTCGCACTCGGTACCTGGAACGGAAAACCGCCACGACAAGACATTCTCGATGCATTTGTGCGCGTGATTCCGATCGTCGAATTCGGAGAATCCGCTTCCCGCGAATATGCGCGCTTGCCTTTCAAGCGGGCGCGGTTCGACCGGTTGCTGGCAGCGCATGCGCTGAGCATCGGGGCGGTGGTGATCACTAACAACGAAGCTGATTTCGCCGATGTGCCGGGGTTGAGGGTCGAGAATTGGTCGATTTGATCGGCACCCTGTTCGCGGCCACACCAGCGTTTGAATGGGCAGTGGCGAGGGACGCTAAGTGACCTTTGCCGCCCAAATCCTGACGCTCTACCCTGAGATGTTCCCCGGTCCGCTCGGCACTTCACTGGCGGGACGGGCGCTGGCGGAGGGGAAGTGGTCTTGTATCCCAATTCAGATCCGCGATTTCGCGACCGACAGGCACCGATCGGTCGACGACACGCCCGCAGGGGGCGGGGCGGGGATGGTGTTGCGGGCGGACGTCCTGGCGGCGGCAGTGGACGATGCGCGAGCGAAGCAACCCGACGCGCCCGTCCTCGCCATGACGCCGCGAGGCACGCCGCTGACTCAGGCCCGCGTGCGGGAGATCGCGGCGGGTCCCGGCGTCACCATCTTGTGCGGACGGTTCGAAGGCTTCGACGAGCGGATCTTTGCCGCGCGCGACATCGAGGAAGTGTCGATCGGCGACTATATCCTGTCGGGCGGGGAGATGGCGGCGCTGGTGCTGCTCGATGCTTGCATCCGGTTGCTCCCCGGCGTAATGGGCGCAACACAAAGCGGGGACGACGAGAGCTTCGAGGCCGGACTTCTCGAATACCCGCAATTTACCCGACCCCAAATATGGGAGGGCCACGCGATTCCCGAAGTGTTGCGATCGGGGGATCACGCGGCGGTCGCTGCCTGGCGAAAGTCTAGCGCAGAGGCCGATACACGGTCACGCAGACCGGACCTTTGGGAGCGTCACCTCGGCGCTCGGGTCCAGCCTGCCTCTGGCGCGCACGATAAAAATAAGGGCAGGTGAGATGAATCTCATCCAGACAATCGAGGCGGAAAACATCGCCAAGCTGGTCGCTAAGCGGCCGATTCCCGAATTTCGTCCCGGCGATACGCTGAAGGTCGGCGTCCGCGTGGTCGAAGGCGAGCGCACCCGCGTCCAGAATTACGAGGGCGTGTGCATCGCGCGGTCCAACCGCGGCATGGGGTCGAACTTCACCGTTCGCAAAATCTCCTTCGGCGAGGGCGTCGAGCGCGTCTTTCCGCTTTATTCGCCGAACATCGACAGCATCGAGGTCGTCCGCAAGGGCGCGGTGCGTCGTGCCAAGCTTTACTACCTGCGCGGTCGTACCGGCAAGTCGGCACGGATCGCCGAGCGCCGTGACACACGCGGCGACGCGCCGCAGGGCTGACGGGACCGATCATGGGGTACCGGATCGTAGTCGCGGGCGCGACCGGCAATGTCGGCCGCGAGATGCTGAACATCCTCGCCGAGCGAGAATTTCCGCTCGACGAGATCGCGGTGCTCGCCTCCTCGCGCAGCCAGGGCGACGAAATCGAGTTCGGTGACACGGGCCGGATGCTGAAGGTTCAGAACATCGACCATTTCGACCCGCAGGGGTGGGACATGGCGCTGTTCGCGATCGGGTCGGCCGCGACGAAGATCCACGCTCCGCGCTTCGCCGCTGCCGGCTGCACGGTCATCGACAATTCGTCGCTGTACCGAATGGACCCCGACGTCCCACTGATCGTGCCGGAGGTGAACCCGGAGGCGATCGCGGGTTATCTGAAGAAGAACATCATCGCCAATCCGAACTGCTCGACCGCGCAGATGGTCGTCGCGCTGAAGCCGCTGCACGATTATGCGAAGATCAAGCGCGTGGTCGTGGCAACCTATCAGTCGGTGTCGGGTGCCGGCAAGGAAGGGATGGACGAGCTGTTCGAGCAGTCGCGCAACATTTTCGTTGGCGACAGCGCCGAGCCGAGGAAATTTACCAAGCAGATCGCCTTCAACGTCATTCCGCACATCGACAGCTTCCTCGACGACGGGTCGACCAAGGAAGAGTGGAAGATGGTGGTCGAAACCAAGAAGATCCTCGATCCCAAGATCAAGGTAACCGCGACCTGCGTACGCGTGCCGGTGTTCGTCGGCCATTCGGAAGCGATCAACATCGAGTTCGAGCGCGAGATTTCGGCGAAGAAGGCACAGTCGATCCTGCGCGAGGCGCCCGGCGTCATGCTGATCGACAAGCGCGAGGACGGCGGATACGTGACACCGGTCGAATGTGTCGGCGACTATGCGACCTTCATCAGTCGCGTGCGCGAGGACCCGACCGTCGACAGCGGGCTCAGCCTGTGGTGCGTGAGCGACAACCTGCGCAAGGGCGCGGCGCTCAACGCGGTGCAGATCGCGGAACTGCTCGGGCGAAGGCACCTGAAGAAGGCGGCTTGAGCTGAGGCGTTGACGTGATGCTAGCAAAAGTGCTAGCAGATCATATGGCGCAGATGACGGTCAGGCAGATCGACGACAAACGATATGAGCAGCTCAGGGTGCGAGCAAAGCTTCGTGGTCTATCGGCCGAGGCGCTCGCGCGCGAAGCCATTCACGATGCGGCGCAGCTGACCGACGACGAGAAGCTCGAGCTCGTGAAGGCCATGCAGGCATGGAGCATTGCCGCCCGTGTTCCGGGTGCGCCGCAGACTCCGGGGATCGAACTGATCCGCGAAGATCGCGATCATGATCATTGATGCGAGCGTGGCGTACAAATGGCTGATTGCCGAAACGGGCAGTACGGAAGCGATCGCCTGGATCGGGCGCGGGGCATTGCGGGCTCCAGCACTGATGATCGTCGAGGTCGGGAACGCCGTTTCGAAAAGGGTTCGCGCCGGGGAACTCGCCGTCGAAGGAGCAGCCGAGCAACTGTCACGCCTTGTCGATCTGGTTTCCGTCATTGATGAGAGCGATTACGTGTCCGCTGCCTTGCAAATGTCGGTCCTTCTGGATCATTCGATCTACGACTGCGTCTATCTGGCGATGGCCGAGGCGGACGATGATCGGCTGCTGACCGCCGACGGCAAGTTTGCAGGTAAAGCCCGTCAGGCAGGCTTTGGGTCGCGGATCGTGATGTTGGGAGATGCGGGATGAACGGGCCGATGACCGGTGGCTGCCATTGCGGACGGGTCCGTTACACGGCGGTGATCGAATCGGACGATGCCTATCTCTGCCATTGCCGGATGTGCCAGCGGGCGACGGGCGGCATCGCCGCGGCGTTCGTCAGTTTGCCGAAAGCGGCGGTTGCGTGGGAGCGTGAGCCGGACTGGTACGCCTCGTCGCCCATCGGTCGCCGCCCATTCTGCTCGTCGTGCGGATCGCCGCTGGGCTTTGCCTATCCCGATTCGGCGCTGATGGACCTGACCGTCGGCAGCTTCGACGACCCCTCGCGGTTCAAACCGACTACCCATTTCGGCGCGGAATGTCTGCTCGAGGCATGGCTCGACACGCGCGACCTGGAACGGCTGCGCACCGACGCGTATCAGCCGATCGTCGAGCGCTGGCAAAAGGCCGGGCATGACGTCCCCGACTGACCTCCCCGTCCACCGTTTCGCGAGCTACGACGGCGCAGAACTCGCCTGGCGTGAGATCGGGGAGGGCAGGGCGGTCGTCCTGCTCCACGGCTTTTTCTCGGACGCGCTGACCAACTGGGTGCGATACGGCCATGCGGCAGCGATTGCGGCGAAGGGCTTTCGCGTCATCGTGCCCGACCTGCGCGCGCATGGATCGAGCGCGCGTCCGCACACCGCCGCCGCCTATCCGCCCGACGTGCTTGCCGACGATGGCTTTGCGCTCGTCGAGCACCTGGGGCTGACCGACTATGATCTGGGCGGCTATTCGCTCGGCGGGCGGACGATCGTCAGGATGCTGGTGCGCGGGGCGACGCCGCGCCGGGCGATCGTTGCGGGCATGGGCTGGTCGGGGCTGGTCCGCACCACCAGCCGCCGGGCGCATTTCGCGCGCATCCTCGATAATCTCGGAAGTTTCGAGAAATTCTCGCCCGAATGGCATGCCGAGGCGTTCCTGAAGACGACGCGCGGCGACCCGGTTGCCCTGCGACTGTTGCTGGACAGTTTCGTCGACAGCGACCCCGATGCGATCCGGGCAATAGCTGCACCGGTGCTGGTCCTGTCGGGTGCGGAGGACGAGGACAATGGATCGGCGGCAGAACTGGCGGCCGCGCTGCCCCACGCGACGCTCGTGCGGACGCCGGGCGGGCACATGAGTGCGGTGGTCAAGCCCGAGCTCGGACAGGCGATTGCCGATTTTCTTGCCGCTTGACGGGTCCTGCATGCCATGATCACGCTGGCCCATCGTTTGGCAAGGCTGATAGTCGGATGCTGGTAACGAGCGGCGAGCAAGGCAGTGGGTCGTGAATAGTGCCGCGATCAGGTGGCCAGCCGGTTATTCGCCGGGAGAAAGCCCGGTCCACGTGGTCAACCGCATCGATATCGCCGCACCGCCCTCGGTCATTTGGGGTGAACTGATACGGGCAGGTGACTGGCCGGAATGGTATGCCAACAGCCGCTACGTCGTCATCGACGGGGGCGGTGCCACTCTCTTCGAAGGTGCGCAGTTTCGCTGGAAAACCTTTGGTGTCGCCCTGCGCACGCGGGTAACCGAATGGGTGCCCGACGAACGGATCGCCTGGCTGGCGACGGGTATCGGCGTGCGCGCACTTCATGCCTGGCTGATCCTGCCGACCGCCGCCGGGTGCACCGTCGTGACCGAGGAAACCCAGCACGGGGTGATGGCGCGCGCCGGCGCGATGCTGATGTCGGGGCGCATGTCGCACTGGCATCAATGCTGGCTGGAGGGGCTGAAGGCGCGGGCGGAGGCTGCCGCCGCCGGATAATTACCGTTGAACCTGGCCACGCCAGCGCCATATTGCGCCTGCCGGGCGCATGTCCTTCGTTCGGGCTACAGAGCCATCGAAGGAGCGCAAGCGTGACCGATCAATTTGACGGGAAGGGAAGAGCCGTTCCGACCGGGCGGCTTTCCCGGTTCGGCGCGTTCGGGCGAATTGCGGGCGGCGTGGCCGGGAATGTCGCCGCAGAGGGCGCGCGCCGGCTGATGGCCGGTGAACGGCCGCGGATCGGCGACCTGCTGCTGACCCCGAAAAACGTCGGCCGGGTCACCGATCAGCTGGCGCATCTGCGCGGCGCGGCGATGAAGCTCGGCCAGATGATCTCACTCGACGCGGGCGATATCCTGCCGCCCGAACTGACCGAAATCCTGGCACGGCTTCGCGACCGTGCGCACCACATGCCGCCGGCTCAGCTTCAGCAGGTCCTGGCGGTGCATTGGGGAAAGAACTGGCGGACGCGCTTCGCCCGGTTCGGCGCGTCGCCGATCGCTGCTGCCTCGATCGGCCAGGTTCACCGGGCAACGACGCACGACGGTCGTGAACTGGCGATCAAGGTTCAATATCCCGGGATCCGGGAAAGCATCGATGCCGATGTCGATAATGTCGCGACGCTGCTGCGCCTGTCGGGTCTGATGCCGAAGACGGTGGATATTGCCCCGCTGCTTGTCGAGGCAAAGCGTCAGTTGAACGAGGAGGCCGACTATCGGCGCGAAGGCGCCGAGATGATGCGGTTCGGGACGTTGCTCGTCGATCGTCCCGAATTCGTCGTGCCGGTGCTGGACGAGGAGTTTTCGAACGATCTCGTGCTCGCAATGAGTTTCGAAGAGGGCGTTGCGATCGACAAGCTCGCCGATGCACCCCAGGATGAGCGCGACCGGGTCATGACGTCGCTGGTCGGGCTGGTGCTGCGCGAGCTGTTCGAATTCGGCGTGATGCAGACCGACCCGAATTTCGGCAACTACCGCTACCGGCGCGAGACAGGGCAGTTGATCCTGCTCGATTTCGGGGCAAGCCGCGATGTCGGTCAGGCGACGGCGGACGGGTATCGCCAGTTATTGATGGCGGGCCTCGCCGGCGACCGCGACAAGGTGCGCGAGGCGGCGGTGGCGTCGGGCTTTCTCGGCGACATCGCGGTGAACCGCCACCGCGCGATCGTCGACCGGATGATCGACGTGATCATCGGGGAGATGAACCGGGGCGGCGCGTTCGACTTCGGCGACCGGGCCTTTGTCCACATCCTGCGCGAGGAGGCCACGGTGCTCGCGAGCGACCGCGCCAGCTGGCATATTCCGCCGGTCGATACCCTGTTCGTACAGCGCAAGATCAGCGGGACCGCCCTGCTCGCGGCGCGGATAAAGGCGCGGGTCGACGTGCGGGCGATGGTTCTCGATACGGCGCGTCTGGGGGCTGAAAACGCGGGCACATTGCGTGACGCCACTCGCACGCCCATATCCGTGCCATGAACGAAACCTTCCCCGTCCTGCCGCTCCGCGACATCGTCGTGTTCCCCCAAATGATCGTCCCGCTGTTCGTCGGTCGCGACAAATCCGTGTCCGCGCTGGAAGCGGCAATGGCGTCCGACAAGGAAATTTTCCTCGTTGCCCAGCTCGACCCGTCGGAAGACGATCCGGACCGCGACGACCTCTATGACCTGGGCGTGATCGCGAGCGTCGTGCAACTGCTCAAGCTGCCCGATGGGACCGTTCGCGTGCTCGTCGAGGGCAAGCGCCGGGCAAAGCTCGCCAGCCTGCAGAATGAGGACGGGCACCTGACCTGTGCGGTCGAGGTCGTCGAGGACCTCGCGGCCGAAGGCAATGAGGTCGCGGCGCTGATGCGTTCGGTCGTCGACCAGTTCGACAATTACGCCAAGCTCAACAAAAAGCTGCCCGCCGAAACCGCCGTCCAGTTATCAGAAATCGACGAGGCCGGACGCCTGGCCGATGCCGTCGCGGCGAACGTGTCGGTCAAGGTTGCCGACAAGCAGGCGCTGCTTGCCGAGGTCGACCCGGCCAAACGGCTCGAGATGGTGTTCGCCTTCATGGAGGGCGAGCTCGGTGTGCTGCAGGTCGAAAAGAAGATCCGCGGGCGCGTCAAGCGCCAGATGGAGAAGACGCAGCGCGAATATTATCTGAACGAGCAGTTGAAGGCGATTCAGCGCGAGCTGGGCAATGACGGCGAGGAGGGCGATGGCAACGAGATCGCCGAGCTGACGCAAAAGATCGCCACGCTGAAACTGTCGAAGGAGGCGCGGAGCAAGGCGACCGCCGAGCTGAAAAAGCTGAAGACGATGGCGCCGATGTCGGCCGAAGCGACGGTCGTGCGAAATTATCTCGACGTGCTGCTGGGCCTCCCCTGGGGTAAGAAGTCCAAGCTGAAGAAGGATTTGGTCGCCGCGCAGAGCGTGCTCGACGATGATCACTATGCGCTGGACAAGGTCAAGGACCGGATCGTCGAATATCTGGCGGTGCAGGCGCGGACGAACAAGCTGAAGGGTCCGATCCTGTGCCTCGTCGGTCCGCCCGGCGTCGGCAAGACGTCACTGGGCAAGTCGATTGCCAAGGCGACGGGGCGTGAATTTATCCGCCAGTCGCTGGGCGGGGTCCGCGACGAGGCCGAAATCCGTGGGCACCGGCGCACCTATATCGGCTCGCTGCCCGGCAAGATCGTCACCAACCTGAAAAAGGCGGGGACCTCCAACCCGCTGTTCCTGCTCGATGAGATCGACAAGCTGGGCCAGGATTTCCGGGGTGACCCGGCGTCGGCGCTGCTCGAGGTGCTCGATCCCGAACAGAACGCCAAGTTCAACGACCATTATCTCGAAATCGACGTCGACCTGTCGGACGTTATGTTCGTGACGACGGCCAACACGCTGAACCTGCCGCAGCCGCTGCTCGACCGGATGGAGATCATCCGGCTCGAAGGCTATACCGAGGACGAGAAGCTCGAAATCGCCAAGCGTCACCTGATCGACAAGCAGATCGAGGCGCATGGGCTGAAGGCCAGCGAATTCGTTCTGACCGACGAAGGGCTGCGCGCGCTGATCCAGCAATATACGCGCGAGGCGGGGGTCCGCACGCTCGAACGTGAGATTGCGCGGCTGGCACGCAAGGTGCTCCGCCAGATCCTCGAAAAGAAGGTGACCAGCGTCACGATCACGGCCGAAAACCTGCACGAATATGCCGGTGTCCAGAAATATCGCCACGGGCTGGGCGAGGAAGAGAATCAGATCGGCGCGGTAACTGGGCTGGCCTGGACCGAGGTCGGCGGCGAATTGCTGACGATCGAAGCGGTGACGGTGCAGGGCAGGGGCATGGTGCGCTCGACCGGCAAGCTGGGTGACGTCATGGGCGAATCGATCCAGGCGGCGCTGAGCTTCGTCAAGGCGCGCGCGCCCTCTTACGGCATCAAGCCGAGCCTGTTCGCCCGGAAGGATATCCACATCCACCTGCCCGAGGGTGCCGTGCCCAAGGACGGTCCATCGGCGGGCATCGGCATGGTGACCGCAATGGTTTCAACGCTGACCGGCATCGCCGTTCGCCGCGATATTGCGATGACCGGTGAGGTCACGTTGCGCGGGCGCGTGCTGCCGATCGGGGGCCTGAAGGAAAAGCTGCTGGCGGCGCTGCGCGGCGGCATCACGACGGTCCTGATCCCGCAGGAGAATGAAAAGGATCTGGCGGAGATCCCCGCGAACGTGCGGGAGGGGCTGAAGATCATTCCCGTCGCGCATGTCGACGAGGTGCTGGCGCTGGCGCTCGTCGAGCCGCTGACGCCGATCGAATGGACCGAAGCCGATGAGCTTGCGGCGCAGCCGCCGCTGGCCGCCGTCGCCCACGAAGAGGCGATGCGGCACTGAACACGGGCGGCAAACGCCGAAATGCGAGGAAAAACTATCGAAATGCGGCGCTTTTGTTTTGACACCATGGCGCTGATTGGCGTTATGTCGCCAATCAATCCCGCGATTCACGCAAGGACGCGGTATCAAGAGGGGGTGTCCAGAGCATGAACAAGCAAGAATTGATCTCGCAAGTCGCGGAGACCGCGGGTCTGGCCAAGGGCGATGCGTCGAAGGCCGTCGAGAGTGTATTTGAGGCAATCAGTGCCTCGCTGAAGGCAGGAAACGAAGTGCGCCTCGTGGGCTTCGGCACCTTTTCCGTGACCAAGCGTAAGGCGTCGACGGGCCGCAACCCTCGCACCGGCGAGCCGATGACGATCAAGGCATCGACCCAGCCGAAATTCAAGGCCGGCAAGGGGCTGAAGGACAACGTCAACTAGGTTGCATCTCCGGACACGCTGTCTTACCGGCGTGCCATCATCGGGCGGCAGTCCTCCGGGACGGTCGCCCGTGCCATGTCGACCTTCCCGCCATCGGGCACGGCGTGGGCGCGTAGCTCAGTGGTAGAGCACACCCTTCACACGGGTGGGGTCGCAGGTTCAATCCCTGCCGCGCCCACCATGCCGGCCGGGGGCCAGCCCTAGCTAGGTCAGGTCAGGTCAGTTCAGGTCAGACGAACCCGACGTTCCAGCTCGACTGGTTGTAATTGCCCATGTTCGGCAGGACCGTCGTCATATCGGTGTTCGACACGCCGAACCATGACGCCAGCGTCGATGCGTATTGGTCGACCGCAATCGTGGGCAGCAGGCGACCCTGACCGACGTCGTCCGGACCGTTGTCGGCGACGACCGGCGGCGTTCCATAGAGCTGCTTGCCGTTGACCGCCCCGCCCGCGACGAAGTGCATCGATCCCCAGCCATGGTCGGAGCCGTCGGTATTGGCGACCAGCGTCCGCCCGAAGTCCGAGGCGGTGAAGCTGGTCACACGGTCCGCGATACCGAGTTCGACGGTCGCATCGTAGAAGGATTTCATCGCGCCCGACAGCTGCTGGAGGAGGGCAGGATGCTGGGCGACCAGCGAATCGTGCAGGTCGAAACCGCCGGCAGACACAAAGAAAACCTGGCGTTTCGCGCCGAGTTCGCTGCTGACCGAGATCAGGCGGGCGACGATCTTCAGCTGGTTGGCTAGCGACGTATTGGCAAAGGGCGTGGCGATCGACGGTCCGCCCGACAGCGCGCTCGCCACCTGTGCATAGGTATCGAGCGAGCGTTTCGAGACGGCGGCATGTTCGCTGGCGAGCAACCCCGCCGTCTTGCCGGTCATCAGCGATTTGAGCGCGGCGCTGCCGGCATTTGACCCGAACAGCGATGAATTGGCGTAAAGCGGCACCGGGCCGTTGGTGCTGACGGCATATTGCACCGCCTGCCTGCCGGTCAGGAACACCGCGTTGCCGCTGGTATTGATGCAGGTCAGCGTCGCCGAGCCATTGCCCGACTGGAACAGGTCACCCATCCGCCCGCCCCAGCCCGACGTCGCTCCTTCCGGATTGCTCGCCTGCCAATAGGATTGCTGGTCGTTGTGGCTGAATAGCTTCGGGGGCAGCGCGACGCTGCGGTTCTGGTATTGCGTCTTGGTCGTCGGACCGACGAGCGTCCCCACGTTCATGACCACCGCCATATTGCCCGCGTCAAACAGCGGCAGCATCGCGGCAAGGTCAGGCGACAGGGCATATTCGCGCCCGCCCGGAAGCGCGGTCGCGGGATTGAGTACGGTGGCGGCGAGGTTGGCGCGCGGATAGGCGAGCACGGCGCGGTAGCTCGCATAAGCATCATAGCTCGCCTGGTCATAGGGGACGAGCGTGTTCGAGTGGTCGTTTCCGCCGTAGAGAAAGATGCAGACCAGTGCCTTGTAGTCGCTGGTCACCGCCGCGGCGGCTTCGCCGATTGCGGCGAGATTGATGACAAAGGGTGATGCCGCCCCGGCGATCCCGAGGGCAGCGGAGCGGGCAAGGAAGGCACGGCGCGACTGGTCTTCGATCATCGACCGTTCCCCCTATTTCTGCGCGAGATATTCGGGCGAGGCCATCGCCAGCAGGATTGCGGTGTACACGCGGCTGGTCAGCAGTGCCGGCGTCGTCGTCCCGATGGCATCGACCGCGCCCCTGATCGTCCCGACCGTGGCGGCCGACAATTGCCCCGCGGCCAGCAGCAGATTGACCTCGTCGACGAGCGCGGCGCTATCGGCGGCCTTGGTCAGGATGTCGGTGTAATTCGCCTTCACATCGTTGCTGCCCGACGCGATCAGCGACTGCATATAGTTGACGTAGGATATGACGCTCGGCTCGCTGGTGATCTGGAATTCGGGCGCGACGAGGCCCGCCGACGAAATGCCGGTATTGGGCGGCGTGTAGCCCGGACGAAAGAAATTGAAGACGCTGGGTGAGTGGCCGACGGATTGCGCCAGGCGAAAATTAGGGCTGCTCGTGTCGCCGATGTTCCACGTGTCCGATGGCGACGTCACGCCAAAGCTGCGCGCCCAGTTGGTCAGGCGGACGACCGGCTCGCGCAGCTTGCCGGCATTGGCGCTGGTCAGCCCGGCATCCGAACGCGCCTCGCTGTCGGTCAGGATCGCGCGGATCACCGCCTTCATGTCGCCCCTGACATTGCTGCCGTTATTGGCAAACACCGCCGAAACGCGGCCGACATAGGCGGGTGAGGGATTGCTGGTCACGAGCCGCTGGATCAGCTGTTTCGAGACGAAGGGCGGCACGTTGGCGTGGGCAAAGATGGTGTCGAGTGCGATCTTCAGACTGGCAAAACCGTCGGTGCCGGCGGGGATCGTCACGCCGAGGAATGATTTGGTGCCGAGCTCATGGTCCGACGCCTTTTGAATGAGCGGCCGACGCAGGCGGTCAGGGGTGGAAGAATCGTTGGAATCGAGATTGAAGCCGGTGAAGACACGCGCGAGGCCCGTGACATCGTCCTGGGTGTAGGTCTCGATCGGCTTGCTACCGGAGGTTTGCTGGCTGCCGTCGGCGTTGAGCTTGTAAAGGCCGAGCGTGAACAGCTGCATCAGCTCGCGGGCGTAGTTCTCATCCGGCTCCGACCCGGTGGCGGGATTGGCCTTGCGGTTGCCGATGTAGGTCAGGAAAAAGCTCATCGCCGGGGTCAGCGTGATTTTTTCCATCAGGTCGCGGAAATTCCCGAAGGCGTTGTCCATCAGCGTGTCGAGATAGGCGGCGGCGGCAAATGCCTGCCAGTTGGTGCCCATGATACCGTCGATGCCGACGACGAGGAAATTCAGGAGGCCGATGCCGACCCGCTGGCGCAGCTGGTCCTGGCCCGAGATGAGCTGGCGCCAGACGGTGTTGTTGAACCCGTTCTGGGAATTGATGTTGGCCGCCGCATTATAGCCACCCGCAATCATCCAGTCCCAGTGCGTGGTGGCGCGGGGCATCCCGAATTGCTCGCTCAGCCAGGCATCATAACCGGTCGACACGACATGATCGATGTCGGCACGCGTCGCGCCCATGGTCGACTGCGCCAGAAACCGGCTCGCCTGAGCAACGGTCGGCGGCGCGGGCGGCGGTGGCGGCGGCGGTGGCGCGGCAACGGGACCCGAAGGCGAGGATGAGCCACCGCACGCGGCAAGCGCGACGAACGGAATGGTCGCCGTGATAATGCCGGCTAGTGAAGAGGAGGGGTCGGGAGCGGTGAGCGTTTCGGCGCTGTCGCCTGCGTCGCTGAGCAAATCGTCCGACATTCGCGCCCCCGCCCGGTCGCCGCTGTCGGTGTCAACAGCGTCGTTGCCATCGCCCGGATTACATTAAAAAATGGTTAACGCGAGCGGCATTGTGTCGGAACACGCCGGCACGCGTGTGGCGTCGACCAGCCGTGCATCGGCCGGGCCGAGGTCAGGGGAGTTCGCGGGTACTGAGACGATCGCGAACGCATCGTTCGCGCTGCTGTTCGTCGCGGAACTCGTGACGACACTGCTTACGAGCCCTGTCCTCGGCACGGCGCTCTGCTCGTCCACGGTTTCGGTCGGCCTCGTCGCGGCTGGTCGTTGCCCAGTCGGCGCCCTTTGCCACGAGTTTCACGGGCGCGGTGACGACGTGGCCGATTGTCCCGACGCAGCCAGGGAGCAGGATCGCGAGCAGAAGCAGGCACGAGCTTGGTCTGATCATGCATGGGTGCCTACCCGATCGGCGAACCCTAAACCAGCGAGTGCCGGGCGATCCGCGAACGGGCAAAAGGCACGTTCAACTATGCTGCGGCCGTGCCGGATCATGTCAGGACTGAAATAATTCTGTTAGAAAAACTCCACAAATAGGTCACACACGCCTTCTAGCGCCGTGACCGTCGGGGAGATGTATCTGAAATGAAACCGGACTTCGCCTCACACCGATTTGTTTCGATACGAAGCCTGCACGATTTGTCACCGACCACGCTGATCGGAGCGCTGCTGACGTTCGCGCTGCTCTGGGCAGGCGTGATGCTGTTCTGGGCGATCGTCGAGCCGCTGGGTCCGCTGGGCGAGCGGCGCACCGCCGGCACGGGCTTTGCGGGCGCCGATCAATCGCTGCTCACCCGCTTCGATCCGTTTTTCCGCGACGCGCCGGCTGGTGGGACGGTCACCGTCACCTCGCTGCCGCTGAAACTGTTCGGGACGCGGCTCGACCAGGCGGTCGGGCGCGGGTCGGCGATCATCGCGATGCCCGACGGCACTCAGGCGAGCTACGGCGTCGGCGATGAGATCGTGCCGGGCGTCCGGCTGAAGTCGGTGGCGTTCGACAATGTTACGATCGAACGCGGCGGCGTACCCGAGCAATTGTTCCTCGATCAGTCGGTCGCGGCCAGCCCGGTTGCTGCGTCGCGTCCGCCCGTTCCCCTCGTCACCGGCAACGCCAGCGCGCAGGCGGCCAAGTGAGGCACCGGCTGGCGGCGGCGCTGCTCGCGCTGGCACTGACGTCGACGGTACACGCGCAGCAGGTGCTCAATCTGCGCGATGCCGACATCCGCGCGTTCATTCAGGACGCGGCCCGGGTGACGGGGCGGACATTTATCATCGACGGGCGTGTGGCCGGAAAGGTTTCGGTGGTCACCGAACGGCCGCTATCCAAATCCGAATATTTCGAGGTCTTCCTGTCGACACTGCGCGCCAACGGCCTGGTCGCGGTGCCGACCGGCAACGGCGCCTACCGGATCCAACCGGTCGAGGGTGCGGCGGCACAGCCCGGCCGCGTCGGACCGGCGGGCGCGGCGCGTAACAGCTTCGTCACCGAGATTTTTCGCCTGCGCTCGATCGAGGCACAGGCGGCGGTCGAGACCATCCGTCCGCTGGTCAGTCGCGAGGGATCGGTGACGGCCAATGCCGCCGGCAACAGCCTGGTCGTTGCCGATTACGCCGACAATATCCGGCGGGTGCGCAGCGTGCTGGCGCGCCTCGACACCGATGCGTCGTCGACGCGCATCGTCCCGCTGAGAAACGCCGGCGCGCGAGAGATCGCGACATCGCTACAGACCCTGGCGTCGGCAGGGGGTCCGCGCGGGACAATTGCCATTTCGCCGATCGACAGTTCGAACGCGATTGCGCTGCGCGGCGATGCGCGCACCGTTGCGCGCTTTGCTGATATCATCGCCGACCTCGACCAGCGCGCGGCTTCGGGAGCTGAAATCCGGGTGATTTTCCTGCAACATGCCGACGCGGAAAAGTTGCTCCCCGTGCTGCAGCAGCTGGTCGGCCAGTCAGCGACGATCGTGCCCGACATCGTGTCGAATGCACAGACGCGCACGCTGCCGGGCGCACAGCCGCGGCCGACCCCGGCAGCACCGGCAACGTCCTCACCGACGGCGGCAAATGCCGGCGGGGGTGGCGCGAGCCGCGTCCCCGCGATCATCGCGCGCTATGAGGGTACCAACGCCGTCATTATTTCGGCACCCGCCGACGTTCAGCGCACCCTGGGTGAGGTCATCCGCCAGCTGGATACCCGGCGCGAGCAGGTGCTGGTCGAGGCGATTATCGTCGAAATCTCGAACACGGCGGCGCGTAAACTCGGCATCCAGCTGCTGGCGGGCGGACCCAATGGCGGCGGGTTCACCACTTATTCAAACGTCGCGCCCAGCATCGTGTCGGTGGCGGCGGGTCTGTTGTCGGGAACGCTCAGCGGCGGTTCGACGACGACGACGACCGCCAATGGCACGACGGTCACCAACACCGGCAACACCAACAGCCAGACGCTGATCACCAATGCGCTCGGTTCGCTGACCGGCGTCAACGGCGGCACGGCCGGTGGGGTGATCCCGCTTGGCAACAACTATTATTTCGGGGCGATCATCAACGCGGTCAGCCAGGATAACCAGTCGAACCTGCTGTCGACGCCGTCGGTGGTCACGCTCGACAATCAGGAGGCGAAGATCCTCGTTGGGCAGGAAATCCCGGTGACGACGGGCGAGGCGCTGGGCGGTAATTTCGACAATGCCTTCCGCACAGTGCAGCGCCAGAACGTCGGCATCCAGCTCGAGGTGAAGCCGCAGATCAACGAGGGGGGCGCGATCAAGCTGTTCCTGCGCCAGGAGGTCAGTTCGATCGCCGGGCCGGTGACCAGCAATTCGTCCGACCTGATCCTTAACAAGCGTGAAATCCAGACAACGATGACCGTCGACGACGGGCAGATCATGGCGATCGGCGGGCTGCTCGACGACAATGAGCGGCGTACGCTCGAAAAGACGCCGCTGCTTGGTGACATCCCCCTGCTTGGCGAGTTGTTCCGCAGCCGGACGAAGTCGCGCGGCAAGACCAATTTGATGGTGTTCATCCGCCCGACGATCCTGCGCACTGCCGCTGATGCCCAGGCGCTGGCCGAACGTCGCTACGGCTATACGCGCACGCAGCAACTGATCGCCAATCCCGATGCCGAGCCGTCCATCGACGAGTTGCTGCGCGACTATATGGGCATCGCGCCCCCGTCGCCGGTTGCACCCCAGGGATCGGTGGCCGAACCGCCCCCACCCCAGGTTATCGTGCCGACACAATCGTCGACCGTGATCCGGCCAGTACCGGTGCCGCCAAAGCCATGAGTACCGCCTTCTCGCCGCCGGCAGTGACCATCCCCTACGCCTTTGCGCGCAAATTCGGGGTGGTCATGCAACCGGGCGAGAACGGGCGGCTGTCGGTGGCGCTGCGCGAGGGATCGGATCCGCGCGTTCTTCTCGAAGTGCGGCGGTATCTGGCGCAGTCGTTCGACGTGGCGTTCGCCGACCAGCCGACCTTCGACCGGCTGCTGTCCGACCATTACGTGATGGATGGCGAGGCCGCGGCGATCGCGATGGGGTCGGCGGAAATCGACGCGCTGGCGAGCGGCATCCCCAGTGCCGAGGACCTGCTCGATACCGCCGACGATGCACCCGCGATCCGCCTGATCAACGGCATTATCGCAGAGGCAGTGCGGCAGGGCGTGTCCGACATCCACATCGAACCCTATGAAAGCGGGCTCGTCGTGCGGATGCGCGTCGACGGGCTGTTGCGGGAGACGTTGCGGATGCCCGCCCACGTCGCCCCCGTCATCGTCAGCCGGATCAAGGTGATGGCGCGGCTTGATATCGCCGAGCGGCGCGTGCCGCAGGATGGCCGGATCGGCCTGACCCTCGGTGGCAAGATGCTCGACGTGCGCGTCTCGACGCTGCCCGCGCGGGCGGGGGAACGCGTCGTGCTGCGCATCCTCGACAAGGAAAATGCCGGGATCGACCTCGACGTCCTCGGCATGACGCCGGACACCAACGCGCTGCTGCGCGACGCATTCAGCGAACCCAATGGCATCGTCCTGGTGACCGGGCCGACGGGCAGTGGCAAGACGACGACGCTCTATGCGGGCCTGCGCCTGCTGAATGACGGCAGCCGCAACATCCTGACGGTCGAGGACCCGGTCGAATATGCGGTCGATGGCATCGGCCAGACCCAGGTCAATGCGAAGGTCGGGCTGACTTTTGCGGCGGGACTGCGCGCCATCCTGCGTCAGGACCCCGACGTCGTGATGGTCGGTGAAATCCGCGATCGCGAAACCGCAGACATTGCCGTGCAGGCGTCGCTGACGGGGCATCTGGTGCTCTCGACGGTCCATACCAACGATGCCGTCGGTGCGATCACGCGGATGCGCGACATGAAGATCGAGCCGTTCCTGCTGGCATCGACGCTCCGCGCGGTGGTGGCGCAGCGCCTGGTCCGGCGGCTGTGCGCCGAATGCCGCAAGCCCGTCGAGGCGACGGGATCGGTCAGCGCGCTGCTGGGTTTCGACGCGGGGACGATCGTCTATGAACCGGTCGGCTGCCCGGCGTGCGGCGGGACCGGGTTCAGGGGGCGAATCGGCGTGTTCGAGGCGATACGCGTCGATGACACGATCCGCCGTCTGATCAACGACGGCGGCGATGAAGCGATCATCGCCCGCCACGCCTTCATCAATGCCGCCAATCTCGGTTCGGCGGCGCGTGCGATGGTCCGCGAGGGGCTGACGACGCCCGAGGAAGCGGTCCGCATTTCGCGGCGCGGATCGGACGATGGCTGAATTCGACTATCTGGCGATCGACACCGGCGGCCGCGAGCGTCGAGGATCGGTGGCCGCCGAAAGCGCCGAGGGGGCCCGCGAAAAGCTGCAGGCGAAACGGCTCTACATTGTGCGGCTCGACCCGATGAGCGACGGCCGCGTCCGCGATCGCGCCCTGCTGTCGATTCCCCGTCTCGGTGCGCGGCGACTGAACGCCAGGGCGCTGACCCTGTTCACCCGCCAGCTGGCCACATTGGTGACGGTGACGCCGCTGGAGGAGGCGATCCGCACGATCGCACGCCAGACCGAGGGCGATCACGTCCGCACGGTCCTTGACCGGGTTCACGCCGGGGTCGTGGAGGGGCGTCGCCTGTCCGAAGCGATGGCGCGTGAGGCGGCAAGCTTTCCCGCGCTTTATCGCGCGATGGTCGCGGCTGGGGAGGGTGCCGGAACGCTTCCCCGGATCCTGGAGCGGCTGGCCGAGCTGCTCGAACGCCAGTCGGGCGTCAGGTCGAAGATTCAGGCGGCGGTTGCCTATCCGCTGGTCCTCGCCGTCGTCGCCGTGTTCGTCGTCATGGCACTGATGATCTTCGTCGTGCCGAAGGTTGTCGACCAGTTCGATACGATGGGACGCCGATTGCCATTGCTGACGCGGATCGTGATCGACGTCTCGTGGTTTTTTGCCAGCTTTTGGTGGGCACTGCTCATCGGGATCGGCCTGGCCCTGCTCACGTCGAGCTATGTCCTGCGCGACCCGGCGCTCCGGCTGCGCTTCGACCGCGCTTGGCTGCGACTGCCTCTGATCGGGCGACTGACCCGGGACCTTCATGCCGCGCGGATGGCGCGGACGCTGTCGACGATGGTCGGCAGCCGACTGCCTCTGCTCGAAGGGCTGACACTGACGGCAGCGACGATCCACAATCGTGCGCTCAAGGAAGCATCCGAAGAGCTGGTCGTTGCGGTGCGGAGCGGCGGCAGCCTGTCGGGTGCGCTCCGGCGCGCCGGGATTTTCCCGCCCTTGCTCGTCTATCTGACGGCGTCGGGTGAAGCCTCTGGTCAGCTCGACACGATGCTCGAACGCGCCGCCGACTATCTCGAGCGCGAGTTCGACACCTTTACCGCCAGCGCGCTTTCACTGCTCGAACCGGCGATCATCGTCCTCATGGGCGGTATCGTCGCGACGATCGTGCTATCGATCCTGCTGCCCATTCTCGAACTCGAAACGATGGTCGGAAGCTGATGAAACAATTCGCTGACAAGGAAACAGGCTTCACGCTGGTGGAACTGATGGTCGTCATCGTCATCATCGGCCTGCTGGCGACATTGGTCGCGCTGACGGTGCTGCCTCAGCTCGGCAAGGCGAACGACCAGAAAGCGAAGGCGGATATCGCCACGCTCGACCAGGCGCTCGAACTCTACCGGCTCAACAACCTCGTCTATCCGACGACCTCGGATGGTCTGGGCGCGCTGATCCAGGCACCGCCGTCGCTCCCTGACATCAGCCGCTACCAGGTGGGCGGATATATCAAGAAGCTGCCCAAGGACCCGTGGGGCCGCGAATACCGATATGAAAATCCGGGCAGGCACGGCACCTATGACATCTACACGCTGGGTGCCGACGGCAAGCCGGGCGGATCGGGCGAGAACGCCGATATCGGCAACTGGCAGTAGGGATGCGTTCCGCCGAACACGGCTTCGGGTCCGCGTTGCGCTCCGCCGAACACGGCTTCAAGTCTTTGAAGCGCTCGGCCGAACACGGCTTCACGTTGATCGAACTGATGGTCGTTATCGTCATCATCGGCCTTGCTTCGGCGGCCGTCGTGATGGCGATACCCGATCCGCGCGGCCGGTTGACCGAGGAGGCCGACCGTTTCGCCGTGCGTGCCGCGGCGGTCCGTGACGATGCGATCGTGCAGGCGCGCGACGTCAGCATCGTCATCGACAGCAGCGGCTACCGCGTTGAGCGGCGCGCCGCGGGGCGCTGGCATGCCGCCGGCGACCGGTTGTTTGCGCCAGTGACCTGGGGCAGCGGCACGCAGGCCACCCTGGGGCAAAGCGGAACATTGCGTGTTACCTTCGACTCGACCGGCACCGCCCCCGAGCCCCTGACCCTCGACCTCAGCCGCGAGGGTGAAGCGGCGCGCATCAGCATTGCCGAAAACGGAACGATCCATGTCGGACCGTAGGATCGCTATGGCCACATGTGACTCTCCGCCGCGCTTCGCCGAACACGGCTTCGAGTCTTTGAAGCGCTCCGCCGAACACGGCTTCACGTTGATCGAGATGATCGTCGCACTGGCGATCTTCAGCCTCGCGGCGCTGGCGCTGCTGCGGCTCGAGGGCGCGACGCTGACCGGTACCGCGCGCGTCGCCGATACAACCATTGCCCAGATCGTCGCACGAAACCTCGCGGTCGGTATCCTGACGGATCCCGGTCCCCCGACGATCGGGGCGAGCACTGGTGACGTCGTGAACGACGGCCGCACCTGGCATTGGGCGCAGGACGTCAGGCGCACCGACGACGCGCGTATCGTTCGTGTCGACCTGGCTGTAGCCGATGACCGCGGACGCCGCCTGTCCCAGCTCTCGCTGGCAAGGGCGGTCCCGTGAAGCGTTCCGCCGAACACGGCTCCGGGTCTTTGTGGCGTTCCGCCGAAAACGGCTTCGAGTCTTTTTGTCGTTCCACCGAACACGGCTTCACGCTGGTCGAAATGATGGTCGCACTGGTCATTTTCGGCCTGCTGGCCGCCGCCGGGGTCAGCCTGCTCACGTTCGGCGTGCGGGCGCAGGGGGCGGCGTTTGCCGGCCTCGACGACGTTGCCGCGACCCGGCGGCTGTCGGTCGTGCTCGCCGGCGACCTGGCGCAGACATTGCCCCGTATTGCCCGCGACGTCGATGGCCGCCCGGTCCGCGCGTTCACCGGCAACGACGGGCGCAGCGATCCGCTCGTCATGGGCTATGTACGCGGCGGGCGGACTAATCCCGACAATGTGGCGCGGGCAGGGGTCGAGCGGGTCGATATCCTGTTCGATGGTTCGCGGCTGCTGCGCGCGACCTATCCTGCCGTCGACGGCACCGTCGCAGCGCCGGGGACTGTCCTGTCCGAAGGCGTTACCGCGATCACCATGCGCTACCGCGACCGGTCGGGCGTCTGGCGGGCGCGGTGGGACAATGCCGCGCTGGAATCGATCCCCGCGGCGGTCGAAATGACGGTTGCGCGCCGCGGCCATGCGCCGCTGACTTTTGCCTGGCTTGGGGGGCCGGCATGAGGCGTCCGTCCGAACAGGGGGCGGCGCTGCTGACGGTGCTGCTGATCGTGGCGGTCATGTCGGTGCTGGCGGCGACCGCGCTCGAACGGCTGAAGCTCGGTACGCGGCTGGCGGCGAACGGCGGCGCGATCGAGCAGGCGCGTCTGTATGCGACGGCGGTCGAGACCATCGCCCTCTACCGGATCGGCGACCTCATCCAGCGTGACGGCGCGCGGACGACCCTCGCCGGCGACTGGAACGGGCGACCGGCCAATTTTCCCATCGACGGGGGGGTAGCGACGGCGCGAATCGACGATGGGGGGAATTGCTTCAACCTCAACTCGCTGGTCGACCACGGCGGCGACGGCAGTCTGGTGGTGCGCCCGCTGGCCCTGGCGCAGTTCACGCGGTTGCTTACCCTCCTCGACGTGCCGGGCCGCGACGCCAGCGCGATTGCCGCCGCCGCCGCCGACTGGATCGACAGCGACAGCGTCCCGCTGCCCGGCGGCGGGGCGGAGGACGGCATCTATGCCCAGCGCCGCCCGGCCTATCGCACCGCAAACACGCTGATGGCCGACGCCAGCGAACTGCGCATGGTTGCCGGGGTATCGCCTGACACCTACAGCCGGGTTCGTCCTTTTGTCTGCGCGCTACCGGTGACCGACCCGACCATGATCAACGTCAACACGCTGGCGAGCGCACAGGCGCCGCTGCTCGCGATGCTGCTGCCCTCGCTCGACGTCCCGCGCGCGCAGGCGGCGATTGCCCTGCGTCCGGCACAGGGGTGGACCTCGCTTACCGAGTTCTGGAATTTGCCGCCGCTTGGCGTCGGTCCGGCGCCGGACGATGCGCGCGGGCTGGTCACGTTGCGGACGCGCTGGTTCGCCGTTGCGCTGACGATCGAGCTCGCCGATGCCGAACTCGAGGATCATGCGCTGATCGACGCGGCGAACCGGCCCGGCAAGCTGGTTCGGCACAGCTATGGTGAGCCATCGTGAATGCGTTGCTGGTGTTCGCGGACGGGCGGTGGATGCGCATTGCCGACGATGCGGTTGCCGGGCAGGGCGACGCGGTTGCCGACGCCCTGCCATCGTCTGCCGGCGAGACCATCGTGGCGATTCTGCCGGGGCGCGAAGCGATCATCGCGCACCGGGAGCTTCCCGGCCTTTCCGATGCGCAAGCCAATGCGGCAGCGCGTCTCGCGGTGGGCGAGCTGAGCATTACCCCGCTTGCGGCCCTTCACGTCGCCGCCGGCCCTGAAGACCATCAGGGCGAGCGGACGATCGTGTCGGTCGATGCAACGCGCATGACCGATTGCCTGGTCACGCTTGCCGCTCATGGCCTCGATCCCGCGGTCGTTTTGCCCGCGCCGCTGTTGCTGCCCAGGCCCGTGGAGGGGTTCGTTACCGGCGACATCGGGCCAGAGACGCTGGTGCGCGGGCACGGCGTTGCCTTTGCCGATGATCCGATGCTGACGCCGCTCCTGACGGAACGGGCCCCGCTCGTCCGCCTCGACCCGGAAGAGCATGAAGCCGCCATCATCGCGGCGGTCCGCAACCCCGAAGTCAACCTGCGCACCGGCATGTTTGCGCGGCGCCGGCAATGGCAGGTCGATCCGGCGGGGCTGCGCCGGATAGCGATGCTGATCCTGGCGCTCGGCCTCACGATCCTGGCGACGCAGATCGTGCTGATCCTGCGCACCAACGACGCCGCGGCACGCATCGAACAGGCAAATATCGGCCGGGCGGCAGCAATCCTGCCTCCGGGCACAATTGTCACTGATCCGGTGACTCAGGCCGAAGCGCGGCTGACCGCCTTTGCCGGGGCGGGCGGTGGTTTCCTGCCGCTGGCGGCGGCGGTCGCAGCAGCGATCGACGCAACGCCGGGCAGTGAGCTGGGCGCAATGGTGTTCGACGGCGAGGGCGGGCTGCGGGCGACCGTCCGTGCGGGCACGATCGCCGACCTCGATGCGGTCGCGACAAAGCTCCGGGCGACCGGCCTGTCGGTCGATGCCGCGCCGGTCGTCGCCGGTGGGTCACGACCGTATCGCGACATCTTGATGCGTGCGCGATGACCGAGCGAATGCGCTTCTGGTGGTCAGGACGATCGACGCGCGAGCGCTGGATGCTTGGCGTCATGATCGTCTTGCTCGGGCTCGTTTTCCTGTGGCTTGCGGTCGTCGCGCCGATCAATGCCGCGCGGGTTCAGGCGACGCAGCGGCTCGACAGTGCGACCGCCGATGCGGCGCGACTGGACGCGATCGCCGCCGACATGCGGCACGCGCGGGCGAGCGCATCGGCCACGATCGCGCCTGACCTCGGCAGGGCCATCCGCGATGCAGCCGATGCCGGCGGCTTCACGCTTTCGCGGCTGGACGCGCAGGGCCCCGATCGCTTTGCCATCGGTATTCCGGCGATCCGCAGCCCGGCGCTGTTCGGCTGGCTCCGGACGCTCGACCGCCAGGGGATCATCGTCGACCGGATCACGCTGCGAACGAACAGCGACGCCACCTTGTCGGTCGATGGCATTGCGCGGGCGCGGGGAAGATGACGCGGCGGCACCAGATTCTGCTGGCCACCCTCCTGTGCATCGCGATCGTCATCGTCACTTTCCCGATGACGGTCGCGCTGCCCCTGCTGCTCCCGCGACATGCGGGCGTTTCAGCGGCGGCGGTTACCGGGACGGTCTGGAACGGACGGCTGAGCGCCGCCAGCGTTGCCGGTCTGGCGCTCGGCGATATTGATCTGGGTCTTGAACCGGCGCCGCTCCTTACCGGGACGGCACGACTGCGCTTTCGCTCGGCGACCCTTGCGGGCGTCGTGCAGGTTGCGCCGCACATGATTGGTGCCGCGGACCTGACCGGGACGCTCGACCTGGGGACAGCCCTGGCCCCGCTGCCGGTCGCGTCAATCGCGTTCGATCATGTCAGCGTGACTTTTCTTGAGGGGAAATGCGGGGCCGCTTCCGGCGGCGCGCGGGGGGCGGTGACGGGACAGCTGGGCGGACTGGCATTGCCGAACGGCCTCAGCGGCACCGTGTCGTGCGACGGCGACGCGGTGCTGGTGCCGCTGGTCGGCCAGTCGGGCATGGAGCGTATCGACCTCAGATCGACGGCGACGGGCCGGTGGCGGGCCACAGTCGCGCTGCGTTCGAACGACCCCGCGCTCGCTGCACGGCTCGGTGAGGCGGGCTTTGTCCGGGAGGGGGATGCGCAAGTCCTGCGACTTGCCGGGGCGCTCTGACTTGACGCTTTGCCGCCCCCGCGCGTAGGGCACGTCCGCGCCCAGCATGGCGATCGTAGCTCAATTGGTTAGAGCGCCGGTTTGTGGTACCGGAGGTTGCGGGTTCAATCCCCGTCGATCGCCCCACGCCCTGTTCGCAATATCGACAGTGACTCCGGTGGCGCAATAATATATCCGTTCAGAGCATTATTATTGCGAGGATTGACGGTGCCTGCTGTTTTCGACCTGCCAGATTTCGACGCGCACGAGGGCGTTCACTTGTTCCACGACCGCGCAAGCGGGTTGTCGGCGATCATCGCGATCCATTCCACCACGCTCGGCCCCGCGGCGGGCGGCACCCGTTTCTGGCATTACGTCGACGCCGAGGAGGCAGTGACCGATGCGCTGCGGCTGTCGCGCGGCATGAGCTACAAGAACGCGATGGCGGGCCTGCCGATGGGCGGCGGCAAGGGCGTGATCCTGGCCGACGCGAACGCGGTCAAGACGCCGGCGATGCTGGCCGCCTTCGGGCGCGCGATCGAAAGTCTTGGCGGTGGCTACGTCACCGCCGAAGACGTCGGGATGAGCGATGCCGACATGGTCGCGATCGGGCGCGAGACGCGTCATGTCTCCGGGCTGCCGGTCGCGGGCGGCGCGGCGGGCGGTGATCCCGGTCCCTCAACCGCGATGGGTATCTATCTCGGCGTCCGGGCAGCGACCAAGCGCGCGCTCGGGCGCGACGACATGGCCGGTGTCCATGTCGCGGTGCAGGGCGTGGGCAGCGTCGGGGGTGGTCTTGCCCGGCTGCTGGCGCGCGACGGGGCGCAGCTGACCCTCGCTGACGTCTCGCCAGGACGGGCAAAGGCGCTTGCCGACGAGCTTGGCGCAAAGGCGGTCGCCGCGGCGGATATCATGACGGTCGAGGCCGATGTGCTAAGCCCCTGTGCTTTGGGTGCAACGCTGACCGCGGCGAGTATCGCCGCGCTGCGCGTGCCCGTGGTGGCAGGCGGGGCGAACAACCAGCTCGCGACGCCCGACGATGGCGACCGACTGCACGCGCGCGGCATCTTGTTCGCGCCCGATTACGTCATCAACGCAGGCGGCATCATCAATGTTGCACTCGAATACCTCGGGCAGGGCGACCGGGCGGAGGTCGATGCCCGGATCGCGCGCATTCCGGAGCGGTTGAACGCGATCTGGGACGAAAGCGCCGCCAGCGGCGACACGCCCGCGCGTGTTGCCGACCGCATGGCCCAGCAGCTTATCGGACGCTGAGCGTCACATCGAATAGAAGAACCGCTCCTCGACGATCTTGCCGTCGTGGACGGTGTAGAGGCCGTCCTCGTCCATCTGGATCCGCTGGCCGCTTTCCTTGTTGGTCACGTCCATCTTGAAGCGGAGGATGAACTGGTCGCCGTTGACATAGGGACCGGTCGCCTCGACGCCGTGAATCTCGTGCGACGAATACCACCACTCGCCTTTTGCCCGGACAGCGGCGAGACCCCGGGCGGCCGGATCACCCCCTGGTGGCGCGAATGCCTCGATGCTGACGATGTCGGGTGACCAGTATTTTTCGCCGGCTTCCTCGAATTTGCCCTCCTTGCACAACGCCGCAAAGTCGTGTGCCAGTCCGTTCGTATCCATGACCGCTCTCCTTATTCTGCTGCAATGAGCGTATCGTGGAATGATGACAGACGGAAGGCAAAGCATCTTTGCAAGCCGGGCCAAGCTGCGCTAGAAAGGCGTCGAATGCACGCGTTCGCCAATCCAGCCCGATTCCTGCGCCTCGCGCGGCCGCTGACCCTGATCTTCGGACTTGGGGGCGTGCTGCTGATCACCATCGGTTGCTATGCCGGGCTTTTTCTGACGCCGCCCGATTATCTGCAGGGCGACGCGGTCCGCATCCTGTATATCCATGTTCCCGCCGCCTGGCTCTCGATGGCAGGGTGGAGCGGCATCGCGATTGCCAGCCTGGCCCAGCTTGTCTGGCGGCATCCGCTGTCCGGCGTCGCCGCGCGTGCCGTGGCGGTCCCCGGCGCGATGTTCACGGCCATTTGTCTGATAACAGGGTCGATCTGGGGTCGTCCAACTTGGGGGACGTGGTGGGAATGGGACGGACGGATGACGTCGGTGCTCGTCCTTCTTTTCCTGTACATCGGCTATATCGCCCTCGCCGCAAACAGCACGGAGCGCGGCAGCGTCAGTCGCGTCACCGCGATCTATGGGCTGGTCGGTGCCGTCAATCTGCCGATCATCAAATATTCGGTGACGTGGTGGAACACGCTGCATCAGGCACCGTCGATCACGTTGCGCGGCTCGTCGATCGCGCCTGAGTTGTTGTGGCCGCTGGGCTTTACCGTCGTCGGCTTCACTTTTCTGTTCGGGGCGATCGTGCTGATGCGGATGCGGGCGATCCTGGCGGAGGCAAAGCGCGAAGCGCGCCTCGCGCGGCTGGTGGCTGCATGAATCCGTGGCCCTACATCCTTGCGGCCTATGTCATCACGCTCGGCGGGGCGGCAGCGATAGGGTTCTGGGCGTGGTCGGCAATGCGTCGCGCCGAGCGCGGCGTCGATGAACTGCGCAATCGATGAAACCGAAGCAACAGCGACTGATCCTTGCGCTCTGTGCGGTCGTGGCGATCGTGGGCTCGGGTTTTCTGGCGATGTCCGCGCTCGGCCAGCGTGCGAGCTATTTCTATTCGCCCGCCGACATCGCCCGCGACGGCATTCCGCAGGGACAGGCGATCCGGCTGGGCGGAATGGTCAAGCGGGGCAGCCTGACGCGGGCTCCCGACGGGGTCACGATCGATTTCGTCGTGAACGACGGTGCCAATGTCGTCCCGGTCCGTTTCCGCGGCATACCGCCCGATCTGTTCCGCGAGGGGTCGGGCGTCGTCGCCGAGGGCAGTTTTGCAGGCACCGAATTTGTTGCGACAAACCTGCTCGCCAAGCACGATGAACGCTATATGCCGCCCCAGATGGACGGCAAGCAGCACAAGACCACGACGCTCGCCCAAAAATGATCGCTGAGGCAGGTCTTGCGGCCCTGTGGCTGTCGGCGTCGCTCGCGCTGTTGCAATTCGTGCTGGCGGCGCTTGGGGTGTCGGACACGCGGGTCGAGCTTCGCGCGGGCGTTCGCGCCGTAGCCGTCGTCCAGGGGTTGTTTGTCAGCCTGGCCTTCGCTCTGCTGGTAACCTGTTTCCTGCGTAGTGACATGTCGGTCGCGCTGGTGGTCGAAAATAGCCACTCGTTGAAACCATGGCTCTACAAATTCGCCGGAACCTGGGGCAATCACGAGGGCTCGATGCTGCTCTGGGTAACGATCCTGGGCATGGCAGGGGCTGCCGTCGCTGTACTCGAACGACGGCTGGCCGAACGCACGTTGATCGCAACGCTCGGTGCGCAGGCGCTGATCAGTTTCGGTTTCTATGCCTTCCTGCTGTTCGCCTCCAACCCATTCGCCAGGGCACTTCCCGCACCGGCGGAGGGCCATGGGCTGAACCCGCTGCTCCAGGACCCTGGTCTCGCGTTTCATCCGCCGACACTTTACATCGGTTACGTCGGCATGTCGGTTGCCTTCAGCTTTGCGGTAGGCGCGCTCGTTACCCGCGACGTCGGACGCGAGTTCGCCCGCGCGATGCGACCCTGGGTGCTCGGCGCGTGGATTTTCCTGACGCTCGGCATCACGGCGGGAAGTTACTGGGCCTATTACGAACTGGGCTGGGGCGGCTGGTGGTTCTGGGATCCGGTCGAAAACGCGTCGCTGATGCCGTGGCTGGCGGCGACGGCGCTGCTCCATTCCGTGAACGTGCTGGCGACGCGCGACGGCCTGCGGGCGTGGACGGTGATGCTCGCCGTCGTTGCCTTTTCGATGTCGATGGTCGGCACCTTCCTCGTCCGCTCGGGCATATTGACCAGCGTCCACGCCTTTGCCGTCGACCCCACCCGCGGCAGCTTCATCCTGGCGCTGCTGGTCATCTACATCGGCGGCGCGCTGGCGCTGTTCGCGCTGCGGATCGGCACGGTGAAGGAAGGGAACCAGTTCGATTTCGTCAGCCGCGAGGGCGCGCTGGTCGCCAACAACCTGCTGCTCTCGGCGATCCTGGGCATCGTCTTTGTCGGCACGCTTTATCCCCTCGCGGCCGAGGCGCTGTGGGGTGACAAGCTGTCGGTCGGCCCGCCTTATTTCAATGCAACGGCGGGGCCGCTGGCGCTCGCCCTCGTCATCGTGATGGCGCTGGGCCCGGTCAGCCGCTGGCGACGCGACGAACTGAACGCGGTGGTCCGGCGGGTGGCGTTGCCGGTCGGCGTTTGCGGACTGGCGCTGGTTGCGATGCTGGTTTTCGCGCCGCAAATCTCGATCCTGTCCTTCCTCGGCATCGTGCTGTCGTTCGGCGTGGGTGCGGCAAGCCTGGCACCGCTGTGGGGGCGCAACCTGCGTCGGACGCCGCTGTTCACCTATGGCATGGTGCTCGCCCATTTCGGTATAGCGGTCAGCCTGCTCGGCATGGCGACCGAAAGCGCGTTCATCAAGGAGACGCTGGTCGCCGCACGGATCGGGGAGGCCCACCGGGTGGGCCCCTATTCGATAACGCTGACGGGCATCGCGCCGGTCGCCGGCCCGAACTGGACCGCCCTTGAGGGGAGCCTCGAGGCGCAGCGCGACGGTGGGCAGCCGTTCACGCTGAGGCCCCAGTCGCGCATGTTCTCCTCCCCGCCGACCGAAACGAACGAGGCCGCAATCGCGACGCGGCTCGACGGCCAGCTCTATGTCGTCCTCGGCAAGCCCGACACGATGGGGCGCTGGCAGCTGCGGCTGTGGTGGAAACCGATGGTCACGCTGATCTGGCTCGGGGGAGCGTTGATCGCGATCGGCGGCACGCTGTCACTGCTTGGTCGGGTCCGCCGCGAATGGGGCCAGTCGGTCCGCCGGGCCTATGCGTGATGCGCGGGTGGTTGTGGCTTCCGCTGATCCTGTTCGTCACATTTTTCGGCGTCGTCGCGTTCAAACTGTACCGCCCCGGTGATACCAACCATCCGTCGAAGATGATCGGGCAGCCGATGCCTGCGTTCGTCCTGCCCCCGGCGTCGAGCAGCCGGGCAGGGTTGTCGAGTGCCGAATTCACCGGCACCCCGCGGCTGGTGAATATCTTTGCCAGCTGGTGCGTGCCTTGCATCAGCGAAGCCGGCGTGCTGGGCGCGATGGCCCGGCAGGGTGTGATCATCGACGGCATCGCCATCCGCGACCGCCCGCGCGACCTCGATGCCTTTCTGGCGCGCAACGGCAACCCCTATCGCGCGATCGGCGGTGACGTCGATTCACGGGTCCAGATCGACCTCGGATCGTCGGGCGTGCCCGAAACCTTCGTCGTCGATGGCCGGGGGATCATCAGGTACCAGCATATCGGCGAGATCACGCCCGATGAGATGCCCGGTATTCTCGACCGATTGCGAAACGCGCGGTGAAGATCGTTGCGCCTTTTCGGGTAGTGGCCCTGCTGCTGGCCGCGGCGGCGGTATCGCCGGCTTTCGCCGATTCGCGCATGCCGCAGGCACCGCTCGCCTACGAGCAGCTGCCAGACCCGGCGAAGGAGGCCGCGGCCAAGGATCTGATGTTGTCGATCCGTTGCCTCGTCTGTCAGGGGCAATCGATCGCCGACAGCGATGCAGAACTGGCCGGCGATATGCGTTCGATGATCAGAACGCGGATTGCGGCCGGCGAGAGGCCCGACGCGATCCGCACGTGGCTGGTCGCGCGCTATGGCGACTGGGTCACCTATGACCCACCGCTGAGCGCCGTCACCGCGCCCTTATGGCTGCTGCCGTTGGTTCTGCTCGGCATCGGCGCGCTGCTGGCCCGGGGTCGCTTCAGGCGACGGCGCTGATGGGCTGGCTTTTTGTCATCGGGTTTGCCTTCGTCGCGCTCGGGATCGGATTGCGGTTCGCCCGTTTGCCGCGCGCGGGGGTCGAACTGATGATCGCGGCCGCTCTGCTCGCAGTGGCGGGCTATGCGTGGCAGGGGTCGCCGGACAAGGCGGGCGCACCGGTCATCAAGCGCGAAGCCGGCCTGATCGATGCCGATGTCGCGGCGCAGGCCACCCGCAGGGCGATGCTCGGCCGGTTCGGCGACGACGCCCAGGTCGTCGAATTCGCCGACACGCTCGACCGGCTCGGCCTGACGCGCGAGGCGGTCATTGCGGTCCAGACGGCGATCCGCAAGCATCCGAGCAGCGTCGACCTCTGGGTTGCGCTCGGCAATACGCTGGTCGCGCACGGTGGCGGCGCGATCTCGCCCGCCGCCGAACTGGCGTTCCAGCATGCCGCCCGCCTGTCGCCGACCCATCCCGCGCCGCCGTTCTTCATGGGACTGGCGCTGGCGCAAAGCGGCCGCATCGATGACGCACGACAGGTGTGGGCCGGTTTGTTGGCGCGTACGCCACCCGATGCGCCATGGCGGAGCGATCTGGAAAGTCGCATTGGCGAATTGAATGCCATGCAGGCCCAACCGCAGATGGCGCAATAGTGGCGGTACTGTCAGTCTGATGCGATATTCGTCGACTAAGCGCTGACGACCGACTGGATGATCGTGCCGAATGGCATGTCACCCGCCGGGCCTCTCCCGGTCATTTTGACGACATCGCCAAATTGCATGAAGCCGGTCCTGGCGCTCCCCTC
>JBBRRC010000002.1:0-206073 GCA_038225385.1 Sphingomonadales bacterium
AGATCGAGAACATGTTCGGCAGGCTCAAGGACTGGCGACGCATCCACACCCGCTACGATCGATGCGCCCACACCTTCATGTCCGCCATCTGCATCGCCGCAACCTTCATCTTCTGGATCAATCAATGAGTCCTGAGCCTAGCTGGTTAACGCCCGATCACCAGCCTTCCATCACCCTCGTCCACCCGCACTGTCACGCCATCCGGTACTTCGCCGCGGAGGATCGCGTCGGCCAGGGGGTCCTGTAAATATTTCTGGACGGCGCGCTTCAGGGGGCGGGCACCGTAAACCGGGTCATAGCCGACGCGCCCCAGCCAGCCGCGTGCGGCATCGGTGAGTTCGAGCACCACCTTGCGGTCGTCCAGCAGCTTCTGGACACGACCGACCTGGATGTCGACGATCGGGGCCATGTTCGCCTGGCTCAGCCGGTTGAACAGGATGATCTCGTCGAGGCGGTTGAGAAATTCGGGGCGGAAATGTGCGCGGACGATCTCCATCACCTGGGGCTCGACGCTTTCCACCGAATGTTCGTCGGGCAGGTTGGCGATGAACTGGCTGCCGAGGTTGCTGGTAAGGATGATCAGCGTGTTGGTGAAATCCACCGTGCGACCCTGGCCGTCGGTCAGGCGACCGTCGTCCAGCACCTGAAGCAGCACATTGAACACGTCGCCGTGCGCCTTTTCGACCTCGTCGAACAGGATGACCTGATAGGGGCGCCGGCGGACGGCTTCGGTCAGGACGCCGCCTTCTTCATAACCGACATAGCCCGGCGGGGCACCGATCAGGCGGGCGACCGAATGCTTTTCCATGAACTCGCTCATGTCGATGCGGACCATTGCGGAGGCATCGTCGAACAGGAATTCGGCCAGCGCCTTGGTCAGCTCGGTCTTGCCAACGCCCGTTGGCCCCAGAAACAGGAACGACCCGAGAGGGCGGTTTGGATCCTGTAGGCCAGCGCGCGCGCGGCGCACGGCGGACGAAACCGCCGCCACCGCCGCGTCCTGACCGATCACACGCTGGCGCAATGTGCCCTCCATCTGGAGCAGCTTCTCGCGCTCGCCCTCGAGCATCTTGTCGACGGGGATACCGGTCCAGCGGCTGACGATCCCGGCGATGTCGTTCGCCGTGACCTCTTCGCGCAGCATGGCACCGGCAGCAGCGCCCTCAGCATCGGCAAGCTGTTTTTCGAGAGCCGGAATGGTGCCGTACTGCAACTCCCCAGCCCGGCCGAGGTCACCCGTCCGCTGTGCCTGGTCAAGCGCGATGCGTGCGGCGTCGATCGCTTCCTTGATCTTCGCCTCCGCCTGGATTTTTTCCTTTTCCGCTTGCCAGCGCGTCGTCAGCGATGCCGACTGTTCCTCGAGGTTGGCGAGCTCGGTGCGCAGGTTTGCCAGCCGCTCCTTCGATGCGGCGTCGGTTTCCTTCTCCAGCGCCATCGTCTCGATCTTCATCTGGATGATGCGCCGGTCGAGGGTTTCGATTTCCTCGGGCTTGCTCTCCACCTCCATGCGCAGCCGCGATGCGGCCTCGTCCATCAGGTCGATCGCCTTGTCGGGCAGGAAGCGGTCGGTAATGTAACGGTTCGACAGCGTGGCGGCGGCGACGATCGCGGCATCGGTGATGCGGACGCCGTGGTGAAGTTCGTATTTCTCCTTCAGGCCGCGCAGGATCGAGACCGTATCCTCGACCGTTGGTTCGCCGACGAACACCGGCTGAAAGCGGCGCTGAAGCGCGGCATCCTTTTCGACATATTTGCGATATTCGTCGAGCGTCGTCGCACCGATGCAGTGGAGTTCGCCGCGCGCGAGTGCCGGCTTGATCATGTTCGACGCATCCATCGCACCGTCGGTTTTGCCTGCACCGATCAGCGTGTGCATCTCGTCGATGAACAGGATGATCTGGCCTTCGCCGGCGCGAACCTCGTCGAGCACGCCTTTCAACCGTTCCTCGAACTCACCGCGATATTTTGCCCCCGCGATCAGGCTGCCCATGTCGAGCGCCATCAGGTCGCGGTCGCGCAGGCCGTCGGGCACGTCGCCATTCGCGATGCGAAGGGCGAGCCCCTCGGCAATGGCGGTCTTGCCGACCCCGGGTTCGCCGATCAGCACCGGGTTGTTCTTCGTGCGTCGCGCCAGAATCTGGATCGTCCGCCGGATTTCCTCATCGCGGCCGATGACCGGGTCGAGCTTGCCGTCACGAGCCGCCTGCGTCAGGTCGCGCGCAAACTTCTTCAGTGCGTCATAGCGGTCTTCGGCGGACTGGGTGTCGGCCGTTCGCCCGCCCCGCAACTCGTTGATCGCCGCATTGAGCGCCTCGGCCCCGAGCCCTGCGGCGGCCAGTGCCTTCCCTGCCGCAGTCGTCGTCGCAAGCGTGAGGGCGAGCAACATCCGCTCGACGGTCACATAGCTGTCCCCGGCCTTTTTCGCGATCTGCTCGGCCGAATCGAGAACCCGCACGAGATCGTTGTCGGCCCCAGGGGTCTGCTGGGCACCGCCGCCCGATACGGCCGGAATCTTCGCCAGGGCGGCGTCGGTCTCACGCAGCGCCGCGGCAGGATCGCCGCCTGCTTTGCGAATCAGTCCTGTCGCCATGCCTTCGCCGTCCTCGAGCAATGCCTTCAACAGGTGCTCGGGCGCCATGCGCTGATGCGACAGGCGGATTGCCACGGTCTGCGCAGCCTGCAGAAAGCCCTTGGCGCGGTCGGTGAAGAGTTCGAGGTTCATGCAACTCCCTTTCATGCGGGATGTAGTGTTGCCAATTTGCCACACAAGATGGGGTGCGTTAAGAGCTTGTATATGTTCGCGCTCCTCCTCCTGGCCGCCGTGGGATCCCCGGCAACGACTACCGTCGATCCTGCCGTCGATATTCAGTGTGTCGCGACGCTGGCGATTGTTGCCAATGAGCAAAAGCGGGGAACCGGATGGTCCGACGTGGCACCGCTGGCAAAAAGTGGATCGCGCTATGCCGCCGTGGTTGGCGTGCAGGTGATGAAGGCGACGGGCCGATCGCGCGAAGCGGTCGGCGCGATGATCAGGAGCGAGATCGCGCGGGCACAGCGAACGGGGAAGATCGATCGCGCCGATGTCGATCGCTGTATGGCCCGGGTCGATGCCGTCGCGCCCGCGCCGCCACCGCCGACCCTGCCGAGATGCGCGGCGATCATGGCGCTCGCTTACGATGCGCTCAGGGCGCGTGACGGGCTTACCAAGGATGCACAGGACCTGGGGACGATGGCATCTGTGCTTGCCTATCGTGCCCGTACCGAGGGCATGGCGGCGGGCGCGAATGAGCGGGAGGTGGACGACGCGATCACCGCACAACGGACCGCCGCGGCGAAAGCGGGCGGGGCGTCGGACGACGAGCTTCAGGCGTGTGCCGAGCTCGCGGTCGCCCATCCGTGAGGCCGTTCCACCTTGCTTTTCCGGTTAATGACCTGGCGGCGACGCGGTCATTTTATGGGAACGTTCTTGGCTGCGCAGAGGGTCGCAGCAGCGACCGCTGGATCGATTTCGATTTCTTTGGTCATCAGATCGTTGCCCATTTGGCCGACCAAAACGCCGTGGTCGCCTCGAACCCCGTGGACGGTCACGACGTCCCGGTACCGCATTTCGGCATCGTGCTGACGATGGACCAGTGGCGCGAGCTGGCGGCCCGCGTCGAGGCGGCGGGCGTGCCGTTTGGCATCGCGCCGGATGTTCGTTTTGCCGGTCAGGCCGGAGAACAGACGACCATGTTTTTTTACGACCCGAGCGGAAATGCGTTGGAGTTCAAGGCATTTCGCGACGATGATATGCTCTTCGCGCGCTGATCAGCCGGCAAACGTATCGCATTGTGCCGGATCGCCACTGTCCAGTCCGCGCTTCAGCCACATCTGCCGCTGCGCCGAAGTGCCGTGGGTAAAGCTTTCCGGAACCGGGCGCTGGCCTGCCGCGCGTTGCAGGGTATCGTCGCCGATTGCCTGCGCTGCGGCCAGTCCTTGCTCGACATCGCCGGGTTCCAGCAAATTCTTGTCGTTCGCCGCCCATACGCCCGCATAGCAATCGGCCTGCAGTTCCATGGCAACCTGGAGCGCGTTACCCTCGGCACGTGATGCGCGCTGCTGCGTTCTGCTTACCTTGTCGGCAATGCCTTCCAGATCCTGGACATGGTGGCCGACTTCATGAGCGATGACATAGGCGATCGGGAAGTCACCAGGTGCTTTGAAGCGATTTTTCAGTTCGTCGAAGAATTCGGTGTCGAGGTAGATTTTCTGGTCGGCGGGGCAATAAAATGGCCCCATTGCAGATTGCGCCGCGCCGCATCCGGACTGGCCGTCGCGATTGTAGAAGACGAGCGTCGTCGGCGTATATTGCCGGCCCTGCGCGCGGAAAATATCGGTCCAGCGCCGCTCGGTCGACCCCAGCACTTTCAGCGAAAGATGCTGAATTTCGCTCGACTGTCCTGGCGCGGTTGCGGGCTGCTGCTGTGCGGGAGTGCCGCCGGTCGACATCATTGACCCCATGCTGCCGAGGCCGCCGAACAGGAACAGGACGATACCGAGGACAATGACACCGCCGCAGCCGAACCGGCTGAACACAAAGGGGACGAGCATGCCGATGACGCCGAGTCCGCCGCCTCCCAAACCGGCACTCTGAAAGCCGCCGCCGCTCTGGACTTCAAAATTGCTGCTTTCCTGTTCGTCGTCGAGGCGCATCGTCGTTCCTGACTTCACTATTCTGACCAAGAAGCCGACGTTACTCCACGCATTGGCTTCGACAAGAGCGCGATCGCGGGGTATGAACGCTCATGGCCGATCTCGACCCAACCCGTTCGCTGCGTCGTCGTTCCAAAGTGATGCCGCTACCCGACAAAGTGGCGCTTGTCCTCCAGGGCGGCGGCGCTCTGGGATCGTTCCAGGCGGGCGTGTATCAGGCGCTGGACGCGGCGGGGATCGAAATCGACGAGGTTGCAGGCATCTCGATCGGTGCCGTGAACGCAGCGATCATCGCCGGCAATCCTCCGACACGGCGCGTGGAACGGTTGCGGACGTTCTGGGACCGGACGTCCGCGGCGCTGCCCAGCTTTCCGATCTGGACGGGCGACATCGGGCGCGAATGGCTTCACGAGGCATCGGCGGCATTTGTTGCCACGTTCGGCGTGCCCGGCTTTTTCACACCCAATATGGTCTCTCCGATGCTGGCGATGCCGGGCTCGGCAAATGCGCTAAGCTTTTACGACTCGTCCGCGCTTGCAAAGACACTCGACGATCTCATCGACTGGGATTTGCTGAATAATGGGCCCGTCCAGATCGCCGTCGGTGCAGTCGAGGTGGAAAGTGGTAATTTTCACTATTTCGATAGCAAGAATGATCGGCTCGACGCGCGGCATATCATGGCATCGGGCGCGTTGCCGCCGGGGTTGCCGCCCATCGAAATCGACGGAAAATTATGGTGGGACGGTGGTCTCGTATCGAACACGCCGCTCAGCTATGTCCTCGACACGCAAGATGCGGAGATGCTGGTCTTTCAGGTCGATCTGTTCGCATCGAGCGCGGCGCGGCCGAAGACGATGATGGACGTGTTCGCGCGCGAAAAGGAAATCCGATTTTCAAGCCGGACACGACAAATCAGCGACCAGTCGCTGAAGCTTCGGCGCGAGCGCGAGGCCATTCGGCGCGTTCTCGAAAAGCTGCCTGAAACGCTCCACAACGATCCCGATGTCGTCGCGCTGACCGAAATGGCGCGCGATTATCCGGTCAATGTCGTCCAGCTGATCTACCGCGCCAATGCCTGGGAGGGCGGCACGCGCGACTATGAATTTTCGGCACGGACCATGGCCGAACATTGGGCCGCGGGCGAGGCGGCGGTCGCGGAGACGATTAACAAGTCGGCGCTCGTTGCACAGAATATTGTGGACGGAAAATCGGCAGCCTTTGACCTGACGCCGCGTTAAGCGGGTTCTACTATCGACCCAGCAATGAGGATATCAGCATGTTTCTGAAGGGTAAAACCGCACTCGTGACCGGGTCGACCTCCGGAATCGGCCTGGGCTATGCCAAGGCCCTCGCCGCCGAGGGCGCAAATGTCTTGATCAATGGCTTTGGCGATGCCGCCGAGATCGAAAACGAGCGTCTGAGCCTTGAGGCCCTGTCCGGCGGCAAGGCACTTTATTCGGACGCCGATATGACAAAGCCTGCGTCCATCGCCGCAATGGTCACGATGTGCGCCGATCAGCTGGGCGGTCCCGACATTGTCATCAACAATGCGGGCATTCAGTTCGTGTCGCCCATCGAAGATTTTCCCGACGAAAAATGGGACGCGATCATCGCGATCAACCTTTCCTCCGCCTTTCATATCATCAAGGCGGCGCTTCCGGCGATGAAAGCGAAAAAATGGGGCCGTATCATCAACACGGCATCGGCTCATTCGCTCGTCGCCAGCCCTGACAAATCGGCATATGTCACGGCAAAGCACGGACTGGCGGGGCTCACCAAGACGGTTGCGCTCGAGGCCGCGACATTCGGTGTCACGGCGAATTGCATTTCCCCGGGCTATGTCTGGACACCGCTGGTCGAAAAGCAGATTCCCGATACCATGAAGGCGCGCGGCATGACCAAGGAGCAGGTGATGAACGATGTCCTGCTCGCGGCCCAGCCGACCAAAGAATTCGTGACGATCGAACAGGTTGCGGCACTTGCCCTGTTTCTGTGCCGCGACGAGGCGGCCGCGATTACCGGGGCGAACTTGTCGATCGACGGTGGCTGGACGGCAGCCTGATCAATGGCGTGTGCCGGACCAGAGCAATTAGGATGAAGGCCCCTTGGTTTACCGGGGTCGCCTTGATCCTCACTGCCTGCGCATCGTCTCACCGGACTTCGGTGGAGGGTGCTGCTGTCGCTGACTGGCGGAGTGTCGCGACGTCAGCCGACGTCAATCGGCTCCATGATTGGCGCGAGGCGTTCGAGAAGGCTTTGGCAAGCGCGCGCGCCGGGGGCAACGCAGCCAGTGTTGCCCGCGAGGGGGTGTTGCTCGACCCGGATGCCGCGATGTCGGGGGCGGTAATTCCCGTGGGTCGGTACCGCTGTCGGACGATCAAGCTCGGCACAAAGACTGGCGGTCCCAGCTATGTCGTCCTGCCCGTTTCCACCTGCCTGATTGCGGCAGCGGGGCCGACGGTGCGCTTCACGAAATCAGGGGGTCCCCAGCGACCATCCGGTCAAATCTTTGCCTATCACGATAAGCGCCAGGTGTTCCTGGGTACGCTGATGCTCGGCGATGAGGCGCGGGCAATTACTTACGGGCGCGACCCCGACCGCGACATGATCGGCGCGGTCGAACGCATCGGCCCCGCTCGCTGGCGCCTGGTGCTGCCCTACCCGAGATTTGAATCGCTCACCGACGTCATCGAGCTCGTCCCGGCGAGCTGATTTTCCAGCATATCGAGGACAACTTCGAGCTCGGTGATGGAATATGGTTTCGTCAGGACCGCCGAATTCCCTGATACCGACGGGATACCGGCTGCGCCGTAGCCGGTCGTGAAAGCAAATGGCAGGTTCCTCGCGGTCAGCCGGCGAGCAATCGGCAGGCTGCTGTCGCCATTCAGGTTGACATCAAGCAGCGCGGCATCGAACGAGCAATCGTCGATTGCGGCCTCCGCATCGGCCAGATTGGTCGCAATGCGCACGACGCCGTGACCAAGCGACTCCAGCATATCCTGAGCCATCATCGCGATCAGCGCCTCGTCTTCGACCAGTAGAATCGACAGACCCATAAATGATGTTCCTTGCGCTTTCAGTCGATCATGCATTGCAGACGACCACGCCTAAAGACGATGGTCATGCGACCGTGAGGGTCGCTTCTATCAAGCCATTGACAAGCTGTTTGATCTCCGGGGGAGGTGGCGTTTGGCGAGCTTACGCGGCGTCACAGACGAGGGCAATATCCTATCAGGAGGAAACGCCCGACTGGGATGGCGTGATGGCGCTTATGGATCTGCCGGTAAGGCCGCGCGCCGAAATGTCTGCCTGCGAGAATCAGGAAGACGAAATTATAACGCCCGCCGGATTGCTCCGGCGGGCGCCTTCCTCCCCAGGAAGCGGTTGGACTAGGCAGCGGTCCTGAACTGGTCTGCTTCGGTCGATTCGGACAGGGCGGCGGTCGACGTCTGACCACCCCCGACAGCAGTGGCAACGAGATCGAAATAGCCCGTGCCGACCTCGCGCTGATGGCGGGTCGCCGTGTAGCCATTGGCTTCTGCCGCGAACTCGGCCTGCTGTAGCTCCGAATAGGCTGCCATGCCGCGATCCCGGTAACCACGGGCAAGCTCGAACATGCCGTAATTGAGCTGGTGGAAGCCGGCGAGCGTAACGAACTGGAACTTGTAGCCCATCGCGCCGATCTCGCGCTGGAACCTGGCGATCGTGTCCTTGTCGAGCTTGGCCTCCCAATTGAACGACGGCGAACAGTTATACGCCATCATCTTACCGGGATGTGCCTTCTGCACGGCTTCGGCAAAGCGCTTGGCATCATCGAGATTGGGGTAGCTGGTTTCCCACCACAGCAGATCCGCGTGCTCGGCAAAGGCAATGCCGCGTTTGATGCAATGATCGACGCCGGTGCCGTCCTTCAGACGAAAGAACCCTTCGGCGGTGCGCTCTCCGGTCAGGAACTCATGGTCGCGCTCATCGATGTCCGATGTGATCAGCTTTGCGCTCTCCGCGTCGGTGCGTGCACAAATGACCGTCGGCACGCCGCACACGTCGGCGGCGAGGCGCGCGGCGTTCAGATTGCGGATATGCGCCTGTGTCGGGATCAGGACCTTACCGCCCAGATGGCCGCATTTCTTTTCGGAAGCCAGCTGGTCCTCATAATGCACGCCGGCTGCACCCGCCGCGATATACGCCTTCATGATCTCGAAACAGTTGAGCGGGCCGCCAAAACCAGCCTCGGCGTCGGCGACAATTGGGGCAAACCAGTCGCGCGTCGTGCCGCCTTCCGAATGTTCGATCTGGTCCGCACGCTGAAGCGCGTTGTTGATCTTGCGGCAGAGTTCCGGCCCGGCATTGGCCGGATAAAGCGACTGATCGGGATACATCGCGCCCGCGGTATTCGCGTCCGCTGCGACCTGCCAGCCCGAGAGGTAAATCGCCTTCAGGCCGGCGCGAACCTGCTGCATCGCCTGATTGCCCGACATCGCGCCCAGCGCATTGATGTAGGGTTCGGACTTGAGCAGTTCCCACAGCTTGTTCGCACCGTTGCGGGCCAGGGTCTGCTCGACGACGACCGATCCGCGAAGCTTTTCGACGTCGGCCGCGCTGTAGGTGCGGTTGATACCGTCAAAGCGACCCGCCGGGGCGGGAACGAGGTCGGCGAAGCTTGTCATCAGAGTCCTTTACAAATTTTCGTAGAGCCTGAGCCGGCAAAGCCACAAAAGACGGGCACGACGCGAGCCAAAACTGTTGGAAAACGAGTCTGTTCGTTGTAACGATGCCACTCTATTTTGTAAGTCTGTAAAGAATATTACATGAAATTATTCGTGGGGCGGAGAATAAGGCGGTTGCGGCGCGCGCGCGGGCTGAACCAGGCGGCGATGGCCGAGGCATTGTCGATAAGCCCGAGCTACCTCAACCTGATCGAAAAGGATCAGCGGCCGCTGACGGCAACGCTGATGCTGCGGCTGGGGGAGGTTTTCGACTTTGACCCGCGCGAACTGGCTGGTGCGGAGCCGGGCGGGGGCGCGGACGCCGTACGACGCAGACTGGCCGACCCGCTGTTCGCCGACCTGGAAATCGACCGCGCGGAGGTCGAGGAATGGCTGGCGGCGGCACCTGGCGGGGTCGAGGCCTTTGCCCGCGCCTTCGACCGCATCGATAGCGGCTCATCCCCCGGTGTGGCCGATCCCATTACGCCCGTCCGCCGCGAGATCGCCCGCTGGCGCGGCTATTACGCCGATCTTGATGCCGCGGCCGAGGCGCTGTCAGATGAACTGCGGATCGGCGCGGGCGACCTGTACGGTGCGATCGCCGAGCGGTTGCGGGTCGCCCATCAGCTGGCGATCCGCATCCTGCCCATCGATGTCATGCCCGCAACGCTGCGCCGCCTCGACCTTCACGCGCGGCAACTCCAACTGTCCGAACTGCTCGATACCGCCAGCCGGACCTTCGCCGCCGCTTTCCAGCTGGCACAGATCGAAGCGAAGGATGATATCGAGGCGCTGGTGCGCGGTGCCGGGTTCACCGAGCGCGCGTCCGAGCGCTTTTATCGTCGCCACCTGACGAGCTATTTCGCCGCTGCGATCATGATGCCCTATGCGCGGTTCCTGCGGGCATGCGAAGCGACAGGCTATGACGTCGAACTGCTGCAGCGCCGCTTTGGCGCAGGATTCGAGCAGGTCGCCCACCGCCTGACGACGTTGCAACGTATCGGCGCGCGCGGACTGCCGTTCTTCATGCTGCGGATCGACCGCGCGGGCCAGACGTCGAAGCGATTTGCCGGGGCCAGCGCGTCGCCGCTGGTCGAGGCCGAGGGTCGCTGTCCGCTGTGGCATGTGCATCACGCGTTCGATCGGCCGGGACATCTCGCCCGGCAGCTCGTCGAGTTCGAGGACGGCGCGCGGTGGCTCACTCTCTCGCGTACGGTCCATCCGCAGGCGCAGCGGGTGGGGGGCGTCCGTGCCGAATTCGTCGTTGGTCTGGGTCTGGACGCGAGGCTCGCCTCACCTCTGGTCGCCGCCAGAGGTATCGATCTGAAGAGCGGCGAGGCAACCCAGATCGGCCCCGGTTGCCGCGCCTGCGCGCGTGGCGACTGTCCGCAACGCAGTGCGCCGCCGACCGGACGGGCCCTTATATTCAACGAACGCGAACGCGGTGTGTCACCTTTTGTGTTCGTCAGCGACTAGGCCTTGCGCAACCTCCATGCCTGCCGCACGTTACCAACGCGAAATCAGTATCCGAAGGAACCATTCATGCGTCGCACCTTGCTCTCGATCGGCGTCGTCTCGCTGACGCTTTCTGCCTCGATCATCACGCCTCTGTCGGCGGCGTCGGCGCATCGGCGCCACCATTACAGGGGGCAGTCACAGACATATCAGACCTGCCGTCACTCTAGCGGCACCACCGGGCTTGTCGCGGGCGGCGTCGGCGGTGCGCTCGTCGGGAATTCGATCCTGGGCCATGGTGTGCTCGGCACCATCGGCGGTGCAGCGGGCGGGGCCCTTGCCGGGCGTGCGATCGATCGCACGATCACCGCCAAGAAACGTGGCTGCGCCTAACGAAAGTCCCGCCTAGCGGAAATTGTCGGCGTAGGCCTGAAGTTTCAGGACCCGCGTCGGCGCGGCGATGACGCGCGCGCCGATTCCATATTTCTGTGCGTAGGCCTGTGCGGCCGCCAGATCGGCAAAGGTCAGCCGCACCTGCTCGCACGTGTCGCCGCTCCCGGCCCAGCCGGTCAATGGATCGGGCTGCTTCGCCTCGGTTGGAATGAATTCGAGAATCCAGCGTTCGGTGCCGGCGCGGCCGGACTGCATGGCGTTTTTGGGTTTTTGATAGATTCGCGCCTCTGTCATGTCTCCGCCTTGCGACGAATCAATAGGCGCGCGCAATCGCGAATTCGACTGCCTCAATGAGGGCAGACTTCGCCGCGCCGCGGGCAAAAGGTCCGAGCGCGTCGATCGCGCGCTGCCCGAAATGCCGTGCCCGGTCGATCGTGTCGTCGATCGCTCCGGTGTCGCGGAGCAGCCGGGTCGCGTGGGCGAGGTCGTCATCCGATGCGCGGCGACCCTCGACCGCTTCCTTCCAGAAAGTGCGGTCGGCGTCAGAGCCGCGGGCAAAGGCGAGGATGACGGGCAGGGTCATCTTGCCGTCGCGGAAGTCGTCGCCGACACCCTTGCCCATGGTTTCGGCGTCCGACGCATAGTCGATAGCGTCGTCGACAAGCTGGAAGGCTATGCCAAGGTTGCGCCCATAGGCGTCGAGTGCTTCCTCAACGCTGTCGTCGCGCTCGGCGACCACGGCGGCGATCCGACAGGCAGCGGCGAACAGCGCGGCGGTCTTTGAACTGATGATCGCGAGATAGCGCTCCTCGCCCAGGCCAAGCTGGCGCTGTGCCGTCAGCTGGTTGACCTCTCCCTCGGCGATGACCGCGCTTGCGTGGCTGAGAATACGCAGCACCTTGAGGCTGCCGTCCTCGACCATCAGTTCGAACGAGCGGCTGAACAGGAAATCGCCGACGAGCACGCTGGCCGCATTGCCCCAGATCATGTTGGCGGTGCGCCGGCCGCGCCGCAAACCCGAACCATCGACGACGTCGTCGTGGAGCAGGGTTGCCGTATGGATGAACTCGACGGCGGCGGCGAGCTTGTGGTGACGGTTGCCAGCGTAATCGAGCAGCCGCGCCGATGCCAGCGTCAGCATCGGTCGCATCCGTTTGCCCCCGCCCGCGATCAGATGCCCGGCGAGCTGCGGGATCAGCGGAATTTCCGACTGCATGCGGTCGATGATGACATGGTTTACCTGGCGCATGTCGTCGGCCACCAGCGCGAGCATGGCGTCGAGCGACGGCGGGCCAGCTGCGGCAGATCCGATGCTCGTTACGGTCGCGGTCATCGGATGTTCCTCTGGACGTGCGGCCCGGTTAAGGCAAGACTGGCAGTCCGATAGGGGATACGTGCGTGGGCGAGGAGCAGTTACAGCGATACCGTGAGAGCATCGACAATATCGATGCGGCGCTGGTCTTCATGCTTGCGGAGCGGTTCAAGGTCACAAAAGCGGTAGGGGCTTTCAAGGCCGGAGCAGGATTGCCGCCCGCCGATCCCGGTCGCGAGGAGCGCCAGATCGCCAGACTGCGCCGCCTGGCCGAGGAGGCCAAGCTCGATCCCGAATTCAGCGAAAAATTCCTCCGCTTCATCATCGACGAAGTGATCCGCCATCACGAGGGGATGCGCGGCGACACCTGAATCTCGACCCAGTGCACCGTTCAGGGTCATTTCACGTTGCTGGTCGTTATCGCTCAGTGCCCAATGTCGGGCGGCAGGAGAATCGATCATGTCGAAGCTGAAACTGATGATGCTGAGCGCCACGCTGGTTGCCGGGATGGGGACGACGATCGCTCGTGCCGAGGCGGGCCCCGCGAATCAGAGCGCGTCGGCGCCGGTCGCGCACCACAGCGCCGCCGATATCGACAAGCGCGAAGCCTCGTTCAACGTCCGGATTGCTCGCGGCGTTGCTGCGCGCGAACTGACGCCCGCCGAGGCCACCGATCTGCGCAAGCGCGTCGCCGCGCTGAAGGCGCTGGAGACCAAATACGCCGCGGGCGGCATGACCAAAACCGAGGAGCGTGAACTGGAACAGCGCGCCAACCAGATCAGCCTGTTGATCCACAAGAACAAGACCGACGCGCAGGTCGTCCGTCACTAGATCGCGATAGGGGCAAGCCAAGGCCGAGGCTGAGAGGCAAGGGGCAGCGACATGACGGTCGCTGCCCCCGACCTTACCAGATCTTAATCCGGTCCTTCGGCGCCAGATAGAGCTTCTGGCCGGGCTTTACGTCGAACGCCGAATACCAGGCGTCGAGGTTGCGCGAGACATTGGGACGCAGCGCACCCGGACTGTGCGGATCGGTCGTCACCTGCTGTCGCACCTGAGCATCGCGCATCTTGGTCCGCCACACCTGAGCGAAACCCATGAAGAAGCGCTGGTCGCCGGTATAGCTGCCGACGACCGGGGCGGGCTTGCCGTGCAGCGACATGACATAGGCATCATGGGCGACATTGATCCCGGCGAGATCGGCCATGTTTTCCCCCAGGGTCAACGCGCCGTTGACGTGCAGGCCGGGCAGCGGTTCGTAGGCACCATATTGGGCGACGACTTTGTCGGTCAGCGCCGTGAAGCGCTTCACGTCCTCGGCGGTCCACCAGTCGCTGAAATTGCCCTTGGGGTCGAACTTGCGCCCCTGGTCGTCGAAATGGTGGCTGAGCTCATGGCCGATGACTGCGCCGATCGCGCCGTAATTGACCGCCGGGTCTGCCTTGGGATCGAAGAACGGCGGCTGGAGGATGGCGGCCGGGAAGACGACCTCATTCCCGACGACGTTCGCATAGGCGTTGACCGTCTGCGGCGTCATGAACCACTCGGTCTTGTCGACGGGCTTACCGATCTTGTCGAGTGTGCGCCGATATTCGAAATCGGCGGCGCGATCCTGGTTGCCGAGCATGTCGCCCGCCACGACCTGCAGCGGACCATAGTCGCGCCATTTGACGGGATAGCCGATCTTGGGTGTGAACGCGGCAAGCTTGGCCCGGGCCTTGACCTTGGTTTCCGGTGCCATCCAGGTCAGCTTCGACAGACGGATGTCCATTGCCGCGATGAGGTTGCGAACGAGTTCGTCGGCCTTGGCCTTGGCCTCGGGCGGGAAGTATCGCTCGACATAGACCTGGCCGACACCTTCGCCCAGATTTTCGTTGACGAGGTCGACGCCCCGTTTCCACCGTTCCTTGAGCTGCGGCGTGCCCGACAGCACGGTGCCGCTGAACGCAAAATCCTCATCGACGAAAGCCTGGCCGAGATACGGAGCGTAGTGGGCGACCGTCGCCCATGCCAGATACTCGCGCAGCACGGGCATCGGCGTTGCGCCGACGATCTTTGCCGTAGCGGTCAGCGCCGAGGGTTGCTGGACGATGACGCGCGGCTGCGCCGCCACGCCTGATTCCGCGAGCATCGTCGGCCAGTCGAATCCCGGCATTTTCGACGACAGGTCACCGGTGGCGAGGGGATTGTAGGTTTTTTCGACCACGCGCAGTTCCGCGCGCGACCAGTGGACGGTGGCGAGCGATTTTTCGAATTCATAGATGCGCTTGGCCGCGCCATCGGGATCGGCCATGCCCGCGAGCCTGAGCATCGCGCCGATGTGCGTCAGGTATTTGGCCCGCGTCTCGACGAACTTGGGATCGGCCGAAAGGTAATAGTCGCGGTCGGGCATCCCGAGCCCGCCTTGTCCGGCGTAAACGGTGTAGACGCTGTTATCGACGCGGTCCTGGTCCACGCCGAGGCCGATGGGCATGTCGAAGCCCCGCCGCGTCAGCAGCGCAAAAGTGCGCGCGACGTCTGCGGGCGTGGAGATCGCCTGGACAGCGTCGAGATAGGGTTTCAGAGGGGCGGTGCCCTTGGCCTCGATCGCGGCGGCATCCATGAAGGTGGCGTAGGTCAGGCCGATCTTCTCGCCGACGCTGCCGGGGGCGTTGGTGCCCTTGGCTGCATCCTCGATCACCGTTCGCGTGCGGCGGTCCGAAAGGTCACGCAGGATGGCAAAGCTGCCCCAGCTCGACCGGTCGGCAGGAATGACCGTACGCGCGTCCCACTTGCCGTTGACGTATTTGTAGAAATCGTCCCCCGGCTGAACGCCTTTGTCGATCCCGGTTTCATCGACGCCGAACCGGCCGAGGCTGGGCGCATTGCTGGCAGCTGCGGCGGGCTTCGGCGCAGGAAGCTTGGGCGCGGGTCTGGCAAGGGTGGCGGAGGTGACGCCGACGACCGACAGCGCAACGCAAGCGAGGAGAAGATGCTTCATGGGGATGACTTTCGGCAAGCATTACTGAGGATTGGCGGTCTGACTCGACGACGTGGTTCGCGCAAGCATATTTCGTGCACGCGAAAGTTTAAACCACGGCAGGCAGACGGAGCCGGACGAGCAGGCCGCCCAGATCCTCGCTTTCATCGAGCGCGACCGAGCCACCGTAGATTTCCGCCACGTCGCGGACGATCGCCAGGCCCAGGCCGGTTCCCGGCTTGCCGGTATCGAGTCGCGCGCCACGATCAAAGATCTGCGTTCGCTCCGCCTTCGGAATGCCGGGGCCATCGTCCTCGACCTGGAACTCGACGAAAGCATCGGCGCGCACCACGGTGATGAAGACGCTGCCCCCGCCGTATTTCGCCGCATTCTCGATCAGGTTGCCGAGCATCTCGTCCAGATCCTGGCGCTCCACATGCACCGAGGTCGTCTTGACGCCGTCGATGTCGATGCGAACATCGGGATAGAGGCGGCCGACGGCGCGCTCCACCGCCTGCAGTGACGGCCAGACGACGGCGTGGCTGTGCGCGTGGCCCCGGCGACCGACAGCACGCGCCCGCGCGAGGTGATGGTCGACCTGACGCCGCATCGTCGCCGCCTCGCGAATGACGGTGTCGCCGAGGTCGGCACTGCGAGCGGTTGCTGCATTCATGACGACGGTCAGCGGCGTCTTGAGCGCATGCGCCAGATTACCCGCGTGACGCCGCGCTTCCTCCGCCTGGATTTCATTATGTTCAATGAGGCCGTTGAGTTCATCGACCAGCGGCGCGACCTCGCGCGGCAGATTCTCCTGGGCGATGCGCTGCTGCCTGCCTGCGCGCATGTCGGCGATCGCCAGACGAAGTTTGCGCAGGGGCCAGAGCCCATAGAGCGTCTGCAGCGCCGCCATGACGAACAGGCCCAGCCCAAGCAGCGCAAAGCTGCGGACCAGCGTATAGCGGAGCGTTCCGATCTGCGCGTCGAGGCCGGCCCGGCTTTGCGCAACCTGAAAGCGCCAGACGGTCGGCGACAATGGCAGGACGATGTCGCGCTCGACCACCCGCAATTTTTCATCCCCAAACTGCTTGCTGTCGTAGAAATGCGAGGCCCGGTCACGGTGGGTGCCGCCCGGGGCGAGAGCGTGGTCCCATAGCGAACGCGATCGGAACGGCTCGAAGTCCTTGCCCGTGATCTGCCAGTAGAGTCCTGAATTGGGCTCGAGGAAACGCTGGTCGCCGAGCGGGCGGTTGAGGCGCACCTCGCCATCGGGTGTCGTCTCGGCGCTCGCGATCATCGCGGTGAGGACATAGTCGAGCTGGTCGTCGAAATTCTGGGTTATCGCTGTAGAAAGCACGCGGTCGAGGGCCACGCCGCCGCCGACGAGCAGCAGCAGAATCCAGGCGGCAGCGATCGAAATCATTCGCCGCCAGAGCGAACCCGAAGGGATCGCGTTCCCCGCTTTCGCCGGACCGGAGAGTGACGTCCCGGTCGTCGTCGCTGAGTCGAGTGTCCGGGGCGGTGTCGGCCCCGGGTCGATGTCAGCCACTGGGATCATCGAGGCTATACCCCAATCCCCGGATCGTGCTGATGACGTCGGCACCCAGCTTCTTGCGGATGCGCGTCACGAAAACCTCGATCGTGTTCGAATCGCGGTCGAAATCCTGGTCATAGATATGCTCGATCAACTCGGTACGACTGACGACCTTGCCCTTGTGGTGCAGCAGATAGCTGAGCAGCTTATATTCCTGCGCGGTCAGCTTGACGGGTTCGCCCGCCAGCGTGACCCGGCCCGAGCGGGTGTCGAGGCGCACATCGCCCGCGGTCATTTCGGCCGATGCATTGCCCGCCGCACGCCGGATGAGGGCGCGCAGCCGGGCAATCAGTTCTTCCGTCTGGAACGGCTTGGCGAGATAATCGTCGGCACCCGCATCGAGCCCGGCAACCTTGTCCGACCAGCTGTCGCGTGCGGTCAGGACGAGTACCGGGAACGTCTTGCCCTCCTTGCGCCAGCGATCGAGCACGGTGAGGCCGTCGATTTCGGGTAAGCCGAGATCGAGGATGATGGCATCATAGCTCTCGGTCGATCCGAGATAATGTCCGTCCTCCCCGTCGGTGGCGAGGTCGACGGCATAGCCCGCGCCCTCCAGGCTGTTCTTGAGCTGAGTGCCGAGCGTGGGTTCGTCTTCGACGATGAGTAGGCGCATTCGATAATCCTCCTGTTGCCTCCCTATAGGAGAGACGACACGCTTAGCTAATCCCCTGCGCGGGCGAGGACGATCCCGGTGCGGCCATCGACATCCACCCAGATGACGGTGCCGTCGCGCATGAACTTCAACCGGTAGCGGCTATTGTCGCCGTCATATTCTGCCCCGATGTAATCGGCACCGCGCCGCTTCATGTTCGGGACGATCGTGTTCTCGATCGAGCGCAGCGACATCAGCGCGCCCTGGCGGCGTTCCTTGTAAACATCGTCCTGGTCGCCCCGCCGCCATTGGGCGTCGGCACCGTGCAGCGGCGTCACCGAGAGAAGGGCGAGGGCAAGAATTCGCATCGACATGACCCTCGCATGGCGGTCGGGCATTGAACAGGCCGTGAATGCGCGGTTAGGCCGCGCGACAGGAGTTGCACCAGAGCTATGGCTGCACCAATACTCGCTTATGAAGACCTTGGCCTGATTCAGGGATCGGGGTGGCTGTTCCGCCATCTCGACCTGTTTGTGGGTCCACGCGATCGGCTGGCCCTTATCGGCCGTAACGGCGCGGGCAAGACGACGCTGCTGCGGTTGCTCGCCAACCAGATCGACAGTGACGAGGGGCGGCGCACCATTGTCCCCGGCACGCGGGTCGTGCTGCTCGATCAGGAACCGTCGATGGCTGGTTTTGCCACGCTGCTCGATTTCGCGCTGGCAGGCGGCGGTGCGCCGCATGAGGTCGGGGCGATCGCCGACCAGATCGGTATCGACCTGACGCGCGATGCGGCAACGGCATCAGGCGGCGAGCGGCGGCGAGCGGCCATCGCGCGCGCGCTGTCACAGGATCCCGACGTGCTGTTGCTCGACGAGCCAACCAACCACCTCGATTTGGCCGCTATCGACTGGCTGGAGGACTGGCTGGGTCGGTACACCGGGGCGTTCGTCGCGATTAGCCACGACCGGACGTTCCTGACCCGACTGACGAAATCGACCCTGTGGCTCGATCGGGGGGCCATCCGCAGGAAGGATATCGGCTTCGGCGGATTCGATGCGTGGACCGAGCAGGTGTACGCCGAGGAAGCGCGCGCCGCGGAAAGGCTCGATGCAAAGCTGAAGCTCGAACTCCACTGGCTCGAGCGCGGCGTGACCGCGCGACGCAAGCGCAACCAGGGGCGGTTGGCGAAGCTGGGCGAGATGCGTGCCGAGCGGGCCGCAATGATGGGACCGGCGGGTGCCGCGAAGCTGTCGATCGCAAGCGACGACGTGCGGACCAAGGCGGTGATCAGGGCGGAACACGTGACGAAGCGTTTTGGCGATCGCACGATCATCAGGGATTTTTCGCTGCGCGTCCGGCGCGGCGACCGCATCGGCATCGTCGGGTCCAATGGCGCGGGCAAGACGACACTGCTGAAACTCATGACCGGTGAGCTGGCGCCCGACGAGGGCACGGTCACGCTGGCAAAAACCCTCGACGGCGTGATCATCGACCAGCAGCGCAGCCTGATGGCGCCCGACAAGAGTGTCCGCGATGTGCTGACGCAGGGCGGCGACTGGATTGAGGTACAGGGGGTCAAGAAGCACCTGATCGGTTACCTGAAGGATTTCCTGTTCGACCCCGGCGTCGCCGATGCGCCGATCGGCTCGCTCTCAGGTGGCGAGCGGTCGCGCCTGCTGCTGGCGCGTGAGTTTGCGCGCGAATCCAATTTGCTGGTGCTCGACGAGCCGACCAATGATCTCGACCTCGAAACGCTCGACCTGCTGCAGGAGGTCATTGGGGACTATGCCGGAACGGTGCTGCTGGTCAGCCATGACCGCGACTTCCTCGACCGCACCGTGACGGTGACGCTCGGGCTCGATGGGTCGGGCAAGGTCGACATCGTCGCCGGCGGCTATGCCGATTGGGAAGCACGCCGGTCGCCGAAGGCGGAAGCCCGAAAGATTGTGCCCAAAGCCCTGGCGGGCGACGCGCCGCGACCGGCGGTGAAGCTGACCTATAAGGACCAGCGCGACTATGATCTGTTGCCAAAGCGGATCGAGGAACTCGACGTCCTGATCGCCCGCGACGAAGCGGCGTTGTCCGACCCCGATCTGTACACCCGCGACCGCAAGCGGTTCGATGCGCTGACCGCTGCAGTCGTCGCCGCCCGGCGGGAAAAAGATGGGGCGGAGGAGCGCTGGCTGATCCTGGCCGAAACCGTCGAGGGGATGGCCAGGTAAAAGCTACCCGCGCAGCCTGACGAGCATCCGGTCGAGCAGCCCCTGACCCCAGTGCCATGAACCGAGCTGTGACTGGGCATTGAGGTGACCCGCCTCGCCCGCGTCGACCAGTTCGCTGCCCCAGTCACTGGCAAAGCGAGAGGCGCGGCCGAAACTGGCATAGGGATCGTTCGAACTCGACACAAGAACCGAGGGGAAGGGCAGCCGACCGCGGGCGATCTGCCCGAAACGGCGGATGCTCGACAAGGCTCCCTCTTGCGCCGGGTCGCACGGGGCGACGAGCATCGCTCCCAGTTGTTTTTCTTGCGCGGTGCGGCTGAGGGTCGCCCAGGCACCCACGGCGAGGCAGCCGAGACTGTGGGCGACGAGGACAACCGGCGCACGCATCGTCGCAACCGCGGCCTCGATGCGGGCGATCCATTGCAGCGGATCGGGATCGGCCCAGTCGCCCTGTTCGACGCGGCGGCAATCGATGCGCTCTTCTTCCCAGCGCGTTTGCCAATGGTCGGGACCAGAGCCGTTCAGGCCGGGGACGATGAGTACGTGCGGCATGATATTCGGCATAACGCTGACTTTGCCCATCACCCAATCCTCACTGGCCGTCCGCGGGCGGAAAGTGGTCCGTCGGGCCGGAGCGATCGAGCACGACGGACCACAGGTGCGCCAGGGAGGACTTTGCGCAAACAATCCGAGTCTAAACCCGAGTCGTCTAGTGGAGTATCGAATCGATTCGGCGGGAAGGCAAGCGCCATGGCGCCGGGCCGTGCCGAAACTGCGCCCAATTAGTTGCCCAGTGATCGCCCGGCGCGCCCGGCGAGTTCGACGAGATAATGCCACGCAACCCTGCCCGACCGGCTGCCGCGGGTGGCTGCAAAAAGCAATGCGTCGGCGGCATCGAAGGGCAGGTCCCAAGCGCGGGCATAGCCCTCGACCATCGCCAGGTAAGCGGGCTGATCGGCGACGTGAAAGCCCAGACTCAGCCCGAAGCGGTCGGCGAGTGCCAGCCGGTCGTCGACGACATCGCGTGGATTGATCGCGGAGTCCTGCTCGCTCAGGTTGCGGGAAACGATATGGCGGCGGTTCGAGGTTACGGCGAGCCGGACGTTTTCTGGCCGCGCCGAACTGCCGCCGTCGAGGACCGAGCGCAGCGCGCGCACATCGCCCATGTCGTCGTCGAAACCGATATCGTCGAGAAAGACGATCACGCGCCGGGGCAAAGCGGAGGCGAGGGCGAACACCGCCGGCAGAGCGCCGATGTCGCTTGCCGCCAGGTCGGTCAGCGCGATCGGCAGCCCTTCCAGCTGGAGCGCCGCCACCGCCGATTTGACCAGTGCCGACTTGCCGCTGCCGCGTGCGCCCCACAGCAGAACGTCGTGCGCCGCGATCGCCAGGGCGTGGCGGCGAAAATTGGTGAGGACCGCGTCGCGCTGATCGTCGATCCCGGTCAGCAGCGCGAGCGGGAGCGGCGCAAAAGTGACGGGACTCAGCCGACCGTCATGCCAGCTATAGGCGGGTGCGTCGGGCGTCGGTTCCGCGCAAGCCGCCGGCGCAAGCCGGTCGAGCGCGTCGGCGATGCGGTGGAGGAGATCATCCATGCTGCCTCCCTAGACCGCGATGTCATAGCCCTTCAACAAGTCGTAGAGCGTCGGGCGGCTGATGCCGAGCAGCTTTGCGGCACCCGAGATGTTGCCGTCGGTCCGCGCAACGGCACGCGCTATGGCCTTGCGGTCGGCCGCTTCGCGGACTGCTTTCAGGTTTATGGGATCGTCGCCGGTGTCCGCGGCGGTCAGATCGAGATCGGCAGCGGTGACCAGCTTGCCATCGGCCATGATGACCGCGCGCTTGACCCGGTTTTCGAGCTCGCGGACGTTGCCGGGCCAGCCCCAGGCGTCGAGCGCGGCACAGGCGTCGGGCGACAGGCCGGTCACGTCGCTGCGCATGGTCTGGGCAAAGCGCGCGACAAAGGCGCGGCCGAGCAGGCTGGCGTCGCCGGGCCGTTCTGCCAGCGTCGGGATGCGCACGACGATTTCGGCCAGGCGGTAGTAAAGATCCTCGCGGAACGAACCGTCGCCGACCATCGCGTCGACGTCGCGGTGCGTGGCGCAGACCACGCGGGTGTCGACCGGGATATTCTTGCGGCCGCCGACGCGTTCGATCGTGCGTTCTTGCAGGAACCGCAGCAGCTTGACCTGCAGGGCCAAGGGAACGTCGCCGATTTCGTCGAGGAAAAGAGTGCCGCCGTGGGCGAGTTCGATCTTGCCCTCGGTGGTCTTGACGGCGCCGGTAAAGGCACCCTTTTCGTGGCCGAACAATTCGCTCTCGAGCAGATTTTCCGGGATTGCGGCACAGTTGATCGCGATGAAAGCACCGGTGCGGCGGTCGCTCGCCTCGTGCAGACCACGCGCCAGCAACTCCTTGCCGGTCCCGCTCGCGCCGAGCAGCATGACCGACACGTCGGCGGTTGCGACGCGTTCGATGGTGCGGACCACTTTCAGCATCTCGGGGGCGGCGCTGATGATTCCCCCGAGCAGAGTCGTGCTCGCCGGGATGGTCGCCAGCCGTGCATTTTCGGTCTCGAGCGCGTGGACGTGAAAAGCGCGGGCAACGATCAGGCCGAGCTCGTCGATCTCAACCGGCTTTGCATAGAAATCATACGCGCCTGAGCCGATTGCCCGGAGGGCGGATGATCGCTCGCCATGCCCTGATGCGACGATGACTTTGGTCCGGGGCTTCAGCCGCAGGATTTCGGCAAGTGTTGCAAAGCCCTCCTCGACGCCGTCCGGATCGGGCGGCAGGCCCAGATCGAGCGTCACGACATCGGGCTCGTGCAGGCGCAGTGCATCGATCGCCGACGTGCGATCGCCCGCCACGACGACGTCATAATCGTCATAGGCCCAGCGCAGCTGGCGTTGCAGACCCTCGTCATCCTCGACGATCAGGAGTTTGGGAAGCACGGCGGGGCGCATCACGCTCATGCGGCGGTCCTTGCTGACGAGGAGGAAACGGCGGCTTTTTCGGTTGCGATCGTGGGAAGCCAGATCGTCATGCGGGTGCCTTCGCCCATGGTGCTGGCGATCCCGATGCGCCCGCCCATCGCGGTGACGAGGGCGCGTGCCTCATAGGCACCGACGCCGAAGCCGCCGGCCTTGGTCGAAGTGAACGGCCTGAACAGCGATCCGCGAACGAAATCCGGGCTCATCCCGGTGCCGCGATCGGCCACCTCGATCCCCGCCTCGCCGCCGCGCCGGAGGATGGTCAGCACGACGGGCTCGCTTTCCGGGCTGACGTCGATCGCGTTCTGGACGAGGTGTGACAGGGCCTGTTCGAGGCGGGACGGATCGGCGAGCGCAAAGCTGCTGTCGCCCATCACGACCACCGGGTGCCGCTGACGCTGCCCCGCGGCGACGCGTGCCGCAATACCACTCAGTTCGACCGTGCGGGGCTCCTCCGTACGCCCGGTGTTGTGCTGCGACAGGCGGGCGAGCAGGTCGTTCATGCGCGCGGTCGACGATTGCAGCGTCGCGATCATGTCCGCGCGGAACTCGGGCTTTTCGGCATGACGCTCGGCATTGCGCGTGACGAGTGTCAGCTGACTGACCAGATTCTTGATGTCGTGCATGATGAAGGCGAAGCGGCGGTTGAACTCGTCGAAGCGCGCGGCGTCGTTGAGCGCCTCCTGGGCATTGGCCTCGGCCAGATAGCTTGCGACTTGACGCCCGGCGAGGCGGAGCAGGTCGAAGTCTTCCCAGTCGAAAGAGCGGGGGACAAATGGTCGTTCCAGCATCACAGCACCGACCAGCCGGTCGAAATGGACGAGCGGGACGATCGCCCATGCCGAGGCATCGGACATGATCCATTCGGGAATGACCGCCGCTTCGGCGGCGTCGCCGCGCTCCCTTCGTAACGGCTCGAGCTCGATGATCCGGCCATTGCCGAGCAATGTTGCAAGATCGGCGGCGCCGGGTTCGACCGGCGGGTTGAGCGTTGGCCACTGCCAGCGCGCGCTGGCGGTCAGTCCGTCGGTTGCAGGGAGCATCAGCAGCCCCCCCGGCGAATGAACGATATCCGCCACCGACTTGACGACGCGCGCGTCGAGGCCGGGTGCTCCGGGACCGGGGATGCCGAGCGTATCGGTGAAACGCAGCCATTCGGCGCGATAGTCGTAGCGATGCGCGAACAGATGTTTGGATAGCATCACCGTTGCCCAGGCGCGCGCACGGGGCGATACCATGGCGATGGCGACAAGCGTGGCGGCGCCGAGCACGACAAGCGTCGGGATGGTCCGGGCAAGCGGGCCACCGACCGATTCGACGGCGTTGGCCGATATGATCACGATACCGAGATAGGCGAGCGCCGCAACGAGGCCGATCGAGCGAAACGCGACGGTGCGCGACAGGCGAATCGTCCAGTCGGTGTTGCGACGGACCGCGAGGGCGAACAGCGGCGCGAGCCCGACCGCGACCAGGCCCCGGACAGCGGCGAAGTCGGTCAGCCAGCCGGCATGTGCCCAGCACAGGGCATAAAAGGTCAGATCGGTTGCCCACATTGCGCCAAGTGCGGCAAGCGCGAGCGATACACCCGCCCGCGCGCCCGTCGTCGTTGCGGTGTACAGATTATGCACCGCGACGAGCGCCCCGACGGCGAACACCATCCGCAGGCTGAACGCATAGAGTAACAGCGTCGGCACGGGCAGTTCGCGTTTCGGATCGATCGAGGCAAGCAGGTCGATGACGCCGGTTGCCGCCACGACAAAGGCGAGTACCGAATACAGGATGCCGAGCGCCCGGTGTGGCGTGCCCCCGCGACCGAGCAGAACGTAGAGGAAGCTCAGCCAGGCAAAATTCCGGACGCTTTCGGCGAATTGCGCCGCCGGCGCCGATGCGCCCCAGGTCGCGACGATCGACGCCCAGGTCGCGGTCGCAATACACCCGGCGACGACGGCGCGCGAAGCGCGGTCGCGCCAGCGTTCGGCCTGCCACGCACCGAGCAACGCGAACAGCATTGCCGCCAGCGCATGGCCGGAAGACAACAGGATATCGGTAAACGCCATCAGCGCGCTCCTTCCGGAAAAAGGACGACCCGGATCGTCTGAAGGATGATCACCACGTCGAGGAACGGCGTGTAGTTCTTGGCGTAATAGAGGTCGTATTCGAGCTTCTGGCGCGCGTCATCGAGGCTGGCGCCATAGGGATAGTTGATCTGCGCCCAGCCGGTGATGCCCGGCTTCACCACGTGGCGTTCGGCGAAATAGGGGATTTTCTTGGCAAGCAACTCGACGAACTCGGGACGTTCGGGGCGCGGGCCGACAAAGCTCATCTCACCCTTCAGCACGGTCCACAGCTGCGGCAATTCATCGATGCGCAATTTGCGCAGGTAACGACCGACGCGCGTGATCCGGGGATCGTCTTTCTCCGCCCATATCGCCTTGCCGGCGGCTTCGGCATTTTCGCGCATCGATCGCAATTTCAGGATCGCGAACGGTGCTCCATAAAGGCCGGTTCGCATCTGCCGGTAAAAGGCGGGTCCGCGTGAATCGAGCTTGATGCAGATCGCGCCGAGGATGATCAGCGGCAGGGTAACGACGAGCAGAGCGGCCGCGACAAAGACGTCGAACAGCCGCTTGGCAATCGATGACAGGCGGCGGCCGCTGGAAAATCCATCGGAAAAGATCAGCCAGGACGGATTGACGCTGCGCAGATCGACACGTCCGGTCTCGCGTTCCAGGAACGTCGAGATCTCGTTGACGTGAACGCCATTCATGCGGATTTTCATGAGCTCGTCGAGCGGCAGTGCCTTACGCCGCTCCTCGAGCGCGAGGACGACTTCGTTCGCGCCCAATGCGGCGACGTGGTCGGTGAGGCTGGGAATCTTACCCCGTGCGATGGCGGTCGGGACGATGCTTTCGCAATCCTCCATGTCGACATGGCCGACGACCGTGAAGCCCGACGATCGCTCGGTGCCGATGCGACCGAGGCGCGCGGCCCGCTGTCCCGCGCCGAGGACCAGCACGCGGCGTTTGAACGCAGCGCTGCCGAGCATCTTGCCGAGAGCGCCGCGGACGCTGACGAGCAGCAGGAAGGCAAAGAACATCGCGTAAAGCGAGTTCGATCGCCACAGGGTATAGCCAGGCAAGGCAAAATACACGACCGAGAGCAGGATAACGCCGAGGCAGATGGCAACCAGCAGTCTTGCGGCCGCAAAGCGCAACGACTGAAAGGCGTCGGGCCCGTACACGCCCACGGCAATCATCGCGAGCTGGAGCGTGAGCGCGAAATTGACGATCGGCCAATAGCGATTGATCAGGGGCTCGACTGTCATCCCGATCTGGTTGGCGCGGACGACCCAGGCCGCCTCCGCCGCGACGACCAGCAGCACAAGGTCGACCAGAGCCAGCAGCAATACCGCATAGGGCACGTAATGTTTGAACAGTCTGAACACGGACGAACCGACGAGCCTCCGAGAAAAGCGTCAAGAATTCCGACACCCTAAGCCTAAGCCTGTCGCTCAAATTGACAAATATATGGTGAAGGCTGTCCGCATATTGCTCGACGAACCCGAACATCGGTCTCAGGCGTTAGGCTGGCCGGAAAGCATGACCTCATCTAAGGGTCTGGCATGACGCAAGGACATTCGATGACAGCCGATACGCGTATTGTTCCCGTCATCCTGTCGGGCGGCTCGGGCACGCGGCTGTGGCCGATGTCGCTGCCGGAACGACCAAAGCAGTTCCTGTCGCTCACGCAGGAAGCGACGATGTTCGAGGCAACGGTCGAACGGTGCGCTGATCACGCCCGGTTCGCCGATCCGATCGTCGTTGCCAACGCCCGCCACGCGGACCTGATTGAGCAGCAACTTGGCGCGCGTGCAGCCATGGTGATCCTTGAGCCGCTTGCCCGTAACACGGCACCGGCGATTGCGCTCGCCGCGCTGAGTGCGGCACCGGGCGCCCCGTTGCTGGTCATGCCCAGTGACCATGTCATCGCGGACGAGGCCGCCTTCATGGCGGCGGTCGACGCCGCGCTGCCGCTGGTCCGCGACGGCTGGCTGGCGACGTTCGGCATTGCCCCCGACGGCCCGGAGACCGGCTATGGCTATATCGAGGTCGGTCCAGCCCTGGTACCCGGCGTCCACCGGGTCGCGCGTTTCGTGGAAAAGCCCGACCGCGAGGCGGCCGAAGCGATGATCGCCACCGGCAACCATGTCTGGAACGGCGGCATCTTCCTGTTCCGGGCCGATGCGTATCTGGCGGCGCTCGGCCAGTTCGCGCCGGCCATGCTGACGGCGGCGCGTGCCGCGCTGGCGATTGCCGAGCGCCGGGGACGCCAGCTACGTCCCGACATCGACGCCTTTGCCGCGTCACCGTCCGATTCAATCGATTACGCGGTGATGGAGCGGGCCGAGCGCGTCGCCGTCGTCCCCGTGTCGATGGGCTGGTCCGACGTCGGGTCATGGGATGCGCTCCACACGATCGGGGCGGATGCCGACGGCCACGCCCATGATGGGGAGGTCATCGCTATCGACACGGGCAACTGCCTGCTGAAGAGCGACGGCATCCGCATTGCCGCAGTCGGCGTGCGTGACCTGATCGTCGTCGCCTCGGGCAATAGCGTCCTCATCCTGCCGCGGGGACGCAGCCAGGAGGTCAAGCGCATCGTCGAGGCGATGAAAGCTTAAGTAGTGGGGAGAGGATTCTCCCCCGAGGCCTCGGTCTAGGCCGCCTGCTTTGCCCTGCTGGCGCGCTTGCGTTCGTTGGGGTCGAGGTAGCGCTTGCGCAGGCGGATCGACTTTGGCGTCACCTCGACCAGTTCGTCATCGTCGATATAGGCAATCGCCTGTTCGAGCGTCAGCCGCCACGGGGGTGTCAGGCGGATCGCGTCGTCCTTGCCGCCACTGGCGCGAAAGTTGGTCAGCTGCTTGGCCTTCATCGGGTTGACCTCGAGGTCGTCGGTCTTGGCGTTCTCGCCGATGATCATCCCCTCATAGAGCGGCTCACCGGGGGCAACCATCATGATGCCGCGTTCCTCGAGCGGGCCGAGCGCATAGGCATTGGCCTCACCGGCACCGTTCGAGATCAGCACGCCGTTCTTGCGCCCCTCGATCTTGCCCTTGTGCGGCCCGTATTTTTCGAACAGCCGGTTCATGATGCCGGTGCCGCGGGTGTCCGACAGGAATTCGCCGTGATAGCCGATCATGCCGCGCGACGGCGCGCTGAAGGTCAGGCGCGACTTGCCGCCGCCCGAGGGGCGCAGGTCGGTCAGCTCGGCCTTGCGGATGTTCATCTTTTCGACGACGGTTCCCGAATATTCCTCGTCGACGTCGATGATGACGGTCTCATATGGCTCGGTCTTGTTGCCGTTCTCGTCTTCGGCGAACAGCACGCGCGGACGACTGATCCCGAGTTCGAACCCTTCGCGTCGCATGGTCTCGATCAGCACGCCCAGCTGCAGTTCGCCGCGCCCCGCGACCTCGAACGAGTCCTTGTCGTCGGCCTCGGTGACCTTGATCGCGACGTTCGATTCGCCCTCGCGCATCAACCGGTCGCGGATCATACGGCTGGTGACCTTGGTCCCCTCGCGGCCCGCCATCGGGCTGTCGTTGACGGCAAAGCGCATCGACAACGTCGGCGGATCGATCGGCTGCGCATGCAGCGGCTCGGTAACGCTCGGGTCCGCGATCGTGTTCGACACCGTTGCGACGGTCAGCCCGGCGATCGAAATGATGTCGCCGGCATTGGCCTCGTCAGTCGGGACGCGTTCCAGCCCGCGAAACGTCATGATCTTCGACGCGCGGCCGGTCTCGACGACCTTGCCGTCGTTGTCGAGCGCGTGGATCGGCATGTTGGTCCGGACCGAGCCCGAAAAGACGAGGCCGGTCAGGATGCGTCCGAGGAAATTGTCGCGGTCGAGGAGCGTCACCAGAAATTTGAACGGACCGTCGGGATCGGCCGAGGGGGCGGGAACATGATCGACAATCTTCTGGAACAGGGGCTTAAGCGTCCCTTCGCGAAGATCGGGATTTTCATTGGCGTAACCGTTGCGGCCCGAGGCGTAGAGCACGGGGAAGTCGAGCTGCTCGTCGGTCGCGTCGAGCGTGACGAACAGGTCGAACACCTCGTCGAGCACCTCCTGGATACGCTCATCAGGGCGATCGATCTTGTTGACGACGACGATCGGCCGCAGGCCGAGCGCCAGCGCCTTGCCCGTCACGAACTTGGTCTGCGGCATCGCCCCTTCGGACGCATCAACCAGCAGGATGACGCCGTCGACCATCGACAGGATGCGCTCAACCTCGCCGCCGAAATCGGCGTGCCCAGGGGTGTCGACGATATTGATCCGCGTGGCATGCCCGGCATCGTCATGCCATTCCACCGACGTGCACTTGGCAAGGATGGTAATGCCGCGTTCTTTCTCCAGGTCGTTCGAATCCATCGCGCGTTCCTCGACACGCTGGTTGTCGCGGAAGGTGCCCGACTGGCGGAAAAGCTGGTCGACGAGAGTCGTCTTGCCATGATCGACGTGCGCGATGATGGCCACGTTCCTCAGCGGAGGTGGGCGGAGGCTCATGAATCATCCTGGATTGGAGCGTTGTTCAGCGCGCGCCCCTAGCCGAATTGTTGCTGCGCAACAAGGTGGCGCGACACACGGTGGTGCAGCTGGGAACGGACAGTTGCAATGCTACGCACGGACCAGAGCAGCGGCGGGCGGCAGCCGGCCTAATTATCCCTATTGTCGAAAGGTCTCACCTCAACCGCCATCTCATCGAAATCGTCGAGCAGGCGCGCGTTGATGCCCATTTTGCCGAAATCTTCCCCGAGCGACTGCCAGTGGGTGCCGCAGCCGCAGACCGGACAGTGGTGAATGCCGATCATCCGGTCGCCCCAGATATAGGCGGTCGTTTCGCCCGAAATGCGCACCTGATCCGGGGGGAAATAGGCGACACGCCAGGCGAGCCGACGACAGAGCGAGCAGTTGCAGTCCGCAACCCACGCGGGCTTGTCCGGCACCTCAATCCGCACGCTGCCGCAGTGGCAGCTTCCATGAATGGTCATAGCAGCATTATCATGGCGACCCGGGGATGTCCGGTCCAGCCGCTCGCGGACCCGGCTAGCGCTGGCGGGCATCGTCAGGGCTTCAGCATCACCCGAATGGCGCAAGCGACGGTACCCAGCGACAGCACGCTCGCCGCCCAGATCGCGACCAGCCAGCCGACCTCCCTAATGCCCGTGCGCATGATAGCCCGCGTCGCCGACTTTCCCCCGGAATACCCAATAAGCCCAGCCGGTATAGGCAAGGATCAGCGGGACCATGATGACAACGCCGACCAGCATGAACACCTGGCTTTCGCGCGGGCTTGCCGCCTGCCAGATGGTCACGCGGCCCGGTACGACGTCGGGCCACATCGAAATGGCAAGCCCCGCCATCGACAGCGCGAAGATCGCCAGTGACCACAAAAAGGGGGCATGGTCACTGCCCCGTGTCACGGACCGCCAGAGCATGAACCCCGCCCCCGCGACGAGCAGCGGCATCGGCACGGCGACCAGGTCTCCTGGCCAGCCGAACCAGCGGGCGTAATATTGCCCGTCGAGAAAGGGCGTGTAGGCACTGACCGCCGCGATCGCGACGAGCACGGCAGGGGTCAGCGTTCTGGCGAAATGGCGCGCGTCGTCGTGCAGCGGCCCTTCGGTCCGCCAGATCAGCCAGCAACTGCCGAGCAGCGCATAGCCGACGATCAGGCTTGCCCCGGTCAGGAGCGAAAAGGGGGTCAGCCAGTCCCACCATCCCCCGCCATAGTGACGCCCGACGACGCTGATCCCCTGGAGCAGCGCACCCAGCGTCACCCCTTGCGCGAAGGTTGCGACGATTGATCCGCCAAAGAATGCGACGTCCCACAAGGCGCGGTGCGCCGGGTCGCGCCAGCGGAATTCGAAGGCGACCCCGCGGAACACCAGGCCGAGCAGCATCGCGATCAGCGGCGCGTAGAGCGCGGGCAGGATGATCGCGTAGGCGAGGGGAAATGCCGCCATCAACCCGCCGCCGCCCAAGACCAGCCATGTCTCGTTGCCGTCCCAGACGGGCGCAATGGCGTTCATCGCAGTGTCGCGCTCCCCACCCACCCTGAAGCGCGGAAACAGGATGCCGATGCCCAGGTCGAAGCCGTCCATCACGACATACATCGCGACGGCAAAGGCGATGATGCCAGCCCAGATGACCGTCAGGTCCATCACGACGCACCCTCCCTCGCCGGCGTGATGCCGGCGGTCCGGACCGGTCCCGCGACGCTGTCGGGTTCCCCCTCGTGCGGAGGGTCGGCCATCAGGCGCAGGACATACCAGGTGCCGGCCGCAAACACGCTGAAATAGACGAGGACGAACGCGATCAGCGAGCCGACCATGCCGGGTGTCCCGATCGCCGAGGAAGAGTCCGCCGTGCGTAACAGGCCGGTGATCGTCCACGGCTGCCGCCCGACCTCGGTCGTGGCCCAGCCCGCGATGACCGCGACGAAGCCCGATGGGCCCATCAGCACACCCGCGCGGTGCAGCCATCGCCAGTCATATAGAGTGCCGCGCGCGCGGGCGACGAGGCTCCACAGGCCGAGGCCGAGCATCGCAAAGCCGATGCCGACCATGATCCGGAAGGTCCAGAACACGATCGCCACGGGCGGCTGGTTCGCGCGCGGCACGGTGTCGAGCCCGGCAAGCGGCGCATTCAGATCATGTTTCAGGATCAACGAGGAAAGCCTGGGAATCTCGACCGCGTAGCGCACCGTCTGCGCATCCTGATCGGGCAGGCCGAACAGGATCAGCGGCGCGCCGTGGGGGTGGCTGACAAAATGCCCCTCCATCGCCATGATTTTCACCGGTTGATGAGCAAGCGTGTTCAGCCCCTGCGTATCGCCCGCCATGATCTGGATCGGCGCGACAATCGCCGCCATCCACATCGCCATCGAAAAGCTGACCTTCACCGCTTCGGTCCGGTGACCCTTCAGCAGGTGCCAGGCCCCAACGCCGCCGACGGCAAAGGCCGTCGTCAGATAGGCGGCGATGACGGTGTGGACCAGGCGATAAGGAAAGCTGGGGTTGAAGATCACGGCAAGCCAGCCGTCCTTGCCGACAACGAACTGGCCCGCCGCGTTCATCGCCCAGCCCGCCGGGGTCTGCATCCAGCTGTTGACCGATATGATCCAGAAGGCGCTGACGAAAGTGCCGGCGGCGACCATCAGCGTCGCGCCGAAGTGAAGCTCCTTGCCCACTTTCTGCTGGCCGAACAGCATGACACCGAGAAACCCCGCCTCCAGGAAAAAGGCGGTGAGCACTTCATAAGCCATCAGCGGGCCGATGATCGGCCCGGCTTTGTCGGAATATACCGACCAGTTGGTTCCGAACTGGTAGGACATGACGATGCCGGAGACGACACCCATCGCAAAGGCGACGGCAAAGATGCGCAGCCAGTAGCGGAACAGGTCGAGATAGACCTGCTTCCCGGTTTTCAGCCACAGCCCCTCGAGCACCGCAAGATAGCTGGCCAGCCCGATCGAGAACGACGGGAAGATGAAGTGGAACGACACGGTGAACGCAAACTGCGCGCGCGCGAGGAGCAAGGCCGTCTCGGTCGTTGGCATGGCGGCTGATTACTCCTCCGAAACGGAACGTCCAAGTGGCAACATAGGATACACGCGTGCAGGATTTGCACCTGTCGGCCGCCGGACGCGTATCACTTGAATAATACAGGCTGTCCCGTATCTTCTATAACAACCGGAGGGACATGATGGCCACCACGACAACCGAGACGGCAGACATTGCGCTTACCGCGCCCGAACCCGTCGCGCCGATCGCGGCGGAAAAGGCGGCCGGACTGGTTCCGCTGGAGGACGGGCAGAAGACGCAGCTGGAGGCGAAGGCAGAAGCATTCGTCGACGACCTGGTCGCACAGGACACCAATTCCCCTGAATTCGGCAGGCGGGTCGACATGATCGCCGATATGGGCCGCAACGAGATCGCGCAGGCCGCGGGACAGTCGAACCGCTTCCTCGATCGGCCGGTACGCTCGATGGACAAGGAAAGCGGCGTCGGCAATGACCTCGCCGAACTGCGCCGCACGATCGAGGACCTCGACCCCGGCAAGCGCGGCTCGCTGACCGCGCCGAAGCGGCTGTTCGGTATCATCCCCTTCGGCAACAAGATGCGCGACTATTTCGACAGCTATAAATCGTCGCAGACGCACATCGCCTCGATCCTGACGCGCCTCGCCTCGGGCAAGGACGAACTGCTGAAGGACAATGCCGCGATCGCGACCGAGCGCCAGACCTTGTGGGCGGCGATGGGTCGCCTGGAACAGATGATCCATGTGTCGAAGGCGCTGGACGCGAAGCTGGAAGCGAAAGCGAACGAGATCGAGACGTCGGACCCGGCCAAGGCCAAGGCGATCCGCGAAACCGCGCTGTTCTATGTGCGGCAGAGGACGACCGACCTGCTGACCCAGATGGCGGTCAGCGTGCAGGGCTATCTCGCGCTGGACCTCGTCAAGAAGAACAATGTGGAACTGATGAAGGGGGTCGATCGCGCCTCGACCACCACGGTCGCCGCGCTGCGCACGGCAATCACCGTCGCCCAGGCACTGACCAATCAGAAGCTGGTGCTCGAACAGATCACCTCACTCAACACGACGACCGCAAACATCATCGAATCGACGGGCACGTTGCTCAAGTCGCAGACGGCGGCCATCCATGAACAGGCCGCCTCGTCGACGATCCCGCTCGAAACGCTGAAGCGCGCCTTCCAGAATATCTACGACACGATGGACGCGGTCGATGCGTTCAAGGCCAAGGCGCTGGTGTCGATGAAGACGACCGTCGATACGCTCTCGAACGAGGTCGAAAAGTCGAAGGGGTACATCGCCCGCGCCGAAGGTGCGGCGCAGGGTCGGCTGTCCGGCCCGGCGGTCGACAATCCGCTGGCCCCGGTCGCCTAGTGTCCGACGTCGACGACACGATTGCGCGCGCGCAGGACATCCTGCGCCGCCACGCGGATGGTCGTGTCGACAAGCGGGCACGTGAACGGCAGCGGCGCTCGGCGACGAACAAGGTCGTCCGCATCGGCTGGACGATTTCCGTCATTTTTCTGATCGCCTTCTTCGTCGGCCTGGTCGTCCCCATCGGCACGACGGGCGTGATGGTCGCGGTCGCGCTGATGCTACTCGCCGCAGCGGCTATTGTGATGATGCCCGGCGCGCGCGAACCGAGTGCAGAGGCGCTGCCGACGACGCAGCTCGCGCTGCTTCCGCTCCGGACGGAGGAATGGCTGTCGACCCAGCGCCTCGCTCTCCCCGCGCCCGCCACGCGGCTGGTCGACGGTATTGGTGTCAAGCTGGCGGCGCTCGCCCCGCAGCTCCAGACGCTCGACGAACGCGAGCCCGCGGCCGCCGCGGTGCGCCGCCTGATCGGCGACGAACTCCCCGAACTGGTCAAGGGCTATAGGCGCGTGCCCGAGGCCCTGCGCAGCGTCGATACCGACGGCATCATGCCCGAGCGCCAGCTGGTCGAGGGATTGACGGTCGTCGATCAGGAACTCGCGCGCATGAGCGAACAACTGGCGCGCGGCGATCTCGAGAAACTGGCGACGCAGGGCAAGTATCTGGAAATGAAGTACCAGGGGGACGGGATTTAACTCGTCTCCCGCAGGCGGAACGATCTCATCACCCCTCACACACCCTGATCGCCGCCGGCGCCGGCCTTGCCCCAACGGGCTCGAACGCCGCCAGATAGCCGCCCGCCGACGGCATCACCTGGAAATCGACCTGTTTGAAACCGACCGCGGCGAATTCGCATTTGAGCAATGCGGGCGGGGTGCCGTGCTGGTTGGTCGGGCGGTCGGCATCGACCACGATGATCCGTCCCCCGGCCCTGGCCGCCGGACGCAGGTGCCAGAGGAACGCATAGGGGCTCGCGATCTCATGATACATGTGGATCATGAACACCCGGTCGAAACTGTGTTCGGGCAGTTCCGGATCGTCGGGCGTGCCGAGCTTGACCGAGACGTTGTCGAGGCGTTCGCGGGTTACCCGGTCGGCCAGCTTGTCGCGCACTTCCGGCACAATGTCCTGTGCCAGCACCCGGCCCTTCATCCCGATCCGCGCGGCCAGGCGAATGGTGTAATAGCCTTCGCCCGCGCCGATGTCGGCCACCGTCATGCCCGGTTTTATGCCTGCGCGGTTCATCACCTCGGTCGCCTCACCGGCCTTGTCGCGCGTCACTTCGTCGGACCAACGCGGGGAGACGATCGACGCCACGGGTCGCGCGGCGGCGGGAAATTCGGACGTTTTGGGGGATTGTGCGGCGTGTGTGTTGCAGGCGGCAAGCAGCAGTGCCAGGGCGATGCTCGACCGCCTCATTCCACGTCCTCCACCACAACCTTTTCGCCGGTCACGCGCTGCGACAGGGCGGCGGCCATGAACCGGTCGAGGTCGCCATCGAGCACCTGATCGGGCGCGGTCGAGACAACGCCCGTGCGCAGGTCCTTCACCATCTGATACGGCTGCAGGACATAGGACCGGATCTGGTGGCCCCAGCCGATATCGGTTTTCGACGCGGCATTGGCGTTCGCCTCCGCCTCGCGCTTCTGCAGTTCGGCCTCGTACAGCCGCGCGCGGAGCTGGTTCATCGCCTCCGCCTTGTTCTTGTGCTGGCTGCGCTGGTTCTGGCACTGGACGACGATGTTGGTCGGAATGTGGGTGATGCGCACCGCGCTGTCGGTCGTGTTGATGTGCTGCCCGCCGGCTCCCGACGCGCGGTAGGTGTCGATGCGCAGTTCGCTCTCGTTGATCTCGATGTCGATGTTCTCGTCGACGACCGGATAGACCCAGACGCTGGCAAAGCTGGTGTGCCGACGCGCCGCCGAATCATAAGGGCTGATCCGCACCAGCCGGTGGACGCCGCTTTCGGTCTTGGCATAGCCATAGGCATTCTCGCCCTTCAGCATCAGCGTCGTGGACTTGATGCCGGCCTGTTCGCCGGCATGGCTGTCGATCAGTTCGACCTTCATGCCGCGCCGTTCGGCCCAGCGCTGGTACATGCGCGCGAGCATCCCCGCCCAGTCCTGGCTCTCGGTGCCGCCCGCGCCCGCGTTGACCTCGACATAAGTGTCGTTGCCGTCGGCCTCCCCGGCGAGCAACGCGGCGACCTTGTCACGTTCGGCGCGTTCGGCGAGCGCCGCGAGCGCCGTCGCGCCCTCGTCCACCATCGCCTCGTCGTTTTCTGCCTCGGCCATTTCCATCAGCTCGACCGTGTCGCTCAGCTCGTTTTGGATCGCGCGCGTCGCGCCGATCGCCTCCTCCAGGCGGCGGCGTTCGCGCATCACCGTCTGTGCGGCCTTGGGATCGTCCCAGAGCGAGGAATCCTCGACCCTCGCGTCCAGCTCGGCGAGCCGCGCCAGCGCCTTGTCCCAGTCGATGAAGCGACGAAGCAGCGCGAGTGCCGCCTTGATCTGGTCGATATGTGCCTGCGCTTCGGCGCGCATAGAAATTACCTTATCAGAATTTGTGGCCGTGGCTCCGCCGGGCGACGTAACCGGGCTTAATAGATGCCGCCCTGCCTTTGCAAGAAATCGCTGTCGGGGCGCGATTGCGCCTTGGGTTGCTGGCCCGTTCGTTTCAGAGCGACGGCGGGCAGCTGGTCCGAACGGATCGAGCGCCGCGGCTCGCTCTCGGGCTTGAATGCTTCCCAGATCACCGCCGCCTTCGGATCGCTCTCGTCGGGCCAGGTGCCATAGACCCGGCGGCCGCTGCGCCTGTCGATGCGGACCATGCGGATGCCCGGCGGCGCACGGAACGGCACGATCGGCATGTTTTCCATCATCGGCTTTGCAAAGGCCTTGAAAATGGGTGCCGCCACGACGCCGCCCTGCGCGCCGCCGCCAAGCGACCGCGGCTGGTCATAGCCGAGATAGACTCCGGCGACGAGATCGGGTGAGCCGCCGACGAACCATACGTTGGTCGGACCTGAAGTGGTGCCCGTCTTGCCGAACAGTGGCCGGCCGAGGTCGCGCAGGACCGTCGCCGTGCCGCGCTGGATCACGCCCTCGGTGATATGGACGACCTGATAGGCCGTCATCGGGTCGATGACCTGCCGCGTCCGCGACGGTGGGCGCGGCATCGGCTTGCCATCCCATTCGGCCATGTTGCAGCGTTCGCAGGGCCGCGTGTCGGCGCGCCAGATGATCTTGCCGTGGCGATCCTGCACGAAATCGATGAGCGTCGGCGTCGTCGCGCGGCCGTTGTTGGCAAGGATCGAATAGGCATTGACCATCCGCGCGACCGTCGTGTCACCGGCCCCCAGTGCGACGGCAAGCACCGCCGGATAAGGCTTGCCCGGATCGCTGATCCCGACCGCCGCGGCCATGCGGACGACATTGTCCATGCCCGTCTGGCTTGCGGCGCGTACCGTCATCAGGTTGCGCGACTGTTCGACGCCCCAGCGCATCGTCTGCGGACCTGCCCCGCGCATGTTACCGAAATTGCGGAAGCATTTCCGCCCGAGCCGCGCGCCCTGATAGACGCAGAATGGCCCGTCGACGATGATCGATGCCGGGGTCATGCCGTGGTCGAGCGCGGACGCATAGACGAACGGCTTGAAGCTCGACCCCGGCTGGCGCAACGCCTGGGTCGCGCGGTTGAAGGAGCCGAGGCGGGCATCGAACCCGCCCTGCATCGCCAGTATCTGCCCGGTATGCGGATTCTGCACGACCATGCCGCCCGACACTTCGGGAATATTGCGCAGCGCCCAATTGCCGCCTTCCGGCGCGACGACGATGACATCACCCGGCTGAAGCCAGTCGAACGCCGCCCCGCCGCCCTTGCGCGGTGTCGACGCGGCATAAGCCGGGAGCCGTCCCTCGGCGCCCTCGACAAAGCCCAGCGTGGCCACGCCGCCGCCCTTGGCCAGCACGACCGCGGTCCGCCAGTCCTGGTAATCGACACCGATGTTGCGCGCCGCGAACGCCTGTTGCCAGTTGTGGGAGATGTCGATCTTGGCAATCGGGCCGCTCCACCCGCGACCATGATCGAACCGTAGCAGCCCTTCGCGCAGCGCGGTTTCGGCATAGTTCTGCGCCCTGGGGTCAAGCGAGGTCCGCACCCACAGCCCGCCCGAATAGACCGAATTGGGCCCGTCCTTTGCGGTCTCGCCGAATTTTTGGATCAGCTGGCGCCGGACCTCCTCGGTGAAATAGCCCCCGGCAACCTGGTCCTTCAGCGCTACACGGTCGACCGTGCCGAGCGGTGTCGCAACGGCCGCATCGTGCTGAGCCTGGTCGATGAAGCCGTTCGACAGCATCTGTCCCAGCACCCAGTTCCGCCGGGCCATCGCACGGTCGTAGAACCGCTCTGGCCGGTAGTTCGACGGCCCCTTGGGCAGGATCGCGAGGTACGCCATTTCGGGCAGGGTCAGCTCACCGACGTCCTTGTCGAAATAGGCTCGCGACGCCGACTGCACGCCATAGGCGTTCCGGCCGAGTGCGATTTGGTTCAGATAGAGCTCGAGGATCTGCTTTTTGGAGAGAACGGCCTCGATCCGATAGGCGAGGATTGCCTCCTTCAGCTTGCGGTTGACCGAATATTCATTGCCAACGAGCAGATTCTTGGCGACCTGCTGGGTGATGGTCGAGCCGCCCCGCGCGCGCTGACCGCTGCCGATCTTGCCGACATAGTCGAACACCGCACCCGCCAGGCCGAAATAATCGACGCCGCCGTGACTGAAGAAATTTTTGTCCTCCGCCGCCAGATAGGCCTTCACCAGCATCGGCGGAAATTCGTCATAGGCCAGCTGCACCCGACGTTCGCGGGCGTAGGAATAGACGGGCGTCCCGTCGACCGAGCGGATGTTGGTCGGCAACGGTGGCTCGTATTTGAGCAGCGCCGACGCATCGGGCAGGTTGCGCGCGACGGCAAACCAGAAGGCGACATAGGCAAGCAGCAGAAAGCCGACCGCGACCAGCGACCAGCGACCGAGGCGGTTGTCCCAGATCCGGCGCGCCAGGTCGGTAAAGGCACCGCCCGACCGTGTCAGGCGCAAACGCAGATTGGCAGGCTCGACCGCATCGTTCATCGGGCGGGTGTCTATAAGGGTTCGCGGGCGGGGGAAAGGCTCAGCGCGATGCCAGGGCTCGCGCAAAGTGAATCTCGATCGCGCGACGCAGGGCCGTCGCAATGTCCCGGCGACCGGCCGGCGAGGTCAGTCGCGCGACGTCGGCGGCATTGCTGACATAGCCCGTCTCGAACAGGATTGCCGGGGTATCGGGTGCCTTCAGCACGGCAAATCCTGCCATCTGGTGATAATCGCGCTTGAACGGCAGTGCCTTGCCCTCCCGGTGAAGCAGATCGGCAAACTGCGTCGACGTACCCATCGTCTCGCGCTGGGCAAGGTCGATGAGGATCGACGAGACATTGCTGGTTTCGCCGCCCAGATTGACGCCGTTGATGATGTCGGCGCGGTTTTCGCGGGCCGCCAGCGCCGCCGCCTCGCGGCCCGATGCGACTTCGGACAAGGTATAGATCGTGGCGCCGGTCGCATCGGCTGCCCGGGCGCTGTCGGCGTGGATTGAAATGAACAAGTCCGCCTTCACAGCGCGTGCCACCTGCGCGCGCTCCTGCAGCACCAGGAAACTGTCGCCCTCACGGGTCAGCGCGACACGAACGCGGCCGCCGCTCAGCAATTCGTCGCGGATTGCCTTAGCAAGGGCCAAAGTCACATCCTTTTCACGAACGCCATTGGCCCCGATCGCACCTGGATCGTGCCCGCCGTGACCGGGGTCGATGACCACCAGCGGCCGTCCTGGGGGGCCCATGGCCAAGGGAATCGGGACGCCTGGGCGTGCCGGAGGGATATTGATCGTGACGCTGTAACGGCTGTGGGGCGGCGGGAACCACGCGATCAGAGGCGCGAGGATCGCCGGGGGCCGGGCCGACGCCGCGCTGGCCATGACCAGCAGCAGGATAAAAAATACGGGCACCTGAACTCTTTGCTCCCGAAAACAGGTGATAGTCCAGTGGTATGGCGGGCAGGCGCTTGTTGTTGCCGTGAGGTTACAGGCCTGCTACCTCTATAGTCGAAGCAGCCCGCCGCAAGGTTTTCAGGATTGCTTCCTCGGGGTGGCTCAATTCATGGGCCACCAATCAGGTTGACGCTCGCATGACGCATGACATTCCGAACGGCGTAATCCCCGGCCTTGAAGCCGGATCGCCCGGACGGACGTCCCATTTGGCCGATAATGCCAGACATGCCCCGCGAGCAGACACGCAAACGCTCTTCATTCATCAACCATCATCAGCGGCAGGCGCCCGGAGCCGCGCCCAATGAGCCGCTGTCCAACATCAGGCGCGCCCGCACGGTTTACGACCGATCGGCTGCGCGCCCGGAGACATACAAATGACAATGCGCATGCTGATCGACGCGCGCCACCGGGAGGAAACCCGGGTTGCGGTCGTCAAGGGTAACCGGATCGAAGAATTCGACTTCGAATCCGCAGAGCACAAGCAGCTCAAGGGCAATATCTATCTCGCCAAGGTAACCAGGGTCGAACCGTCGCTGCAGGCGGCGTTCATCGACTATGGCGGCAATCGCCACGGCTTTCTGGCGTTCAGCGAAATCCACCCGGATTATTACCAGATTCCGAAGGAGGATCGCGAGGCGCTGCTGCGCGAGGAGGCCGAGCACGCCGCCGAGGAAGAACGTCTGCGCGCCGCCGAGGACGACCGCGACGCGGCGTTCGATTACAATGACGAGCATCATGACGATGACGGTCACGACAACGACCGTCCCGACATGCCAGGCGGCGAGGGTGAGGACGACGCCCCGCCACCGCCGTCCACCGCGAGTGGCAACGGGATCGACGAAAAGGCGGCGGAGAATCTGCGGCAAAAGCGCATGAACCTGCGTCGCCGGTACAAGATTCAGGACGTGATTCGCCGTCGCCAGGTGCTGCTCGTCCAGGTCGTGAAAGAGGAGCGCGGCAACAAGGGTGCGGCGCTGACCACCTATCTCAGCCTGGCCGGGCGTTATTGCGTGCTGATGCCAAATACGTCGAGCGGTGGCGGGATCAGCCGCAAGATTTCGAACGCCGCCGATCGCAAGCGGCTGAAGTCGATCATGGCCGAACTCAACCTGCCGCGCACCATGGGCTGCATCGTGCGGACCGCCGGGCTGCAGCGGACCAAGGTCGAGATCCGGCGCGATTTCGACTATCTCGCGCGGTTATGGGATGAAATCCGCGAGAACACGCTGAAATCGGCTGCGCCCGCACTGGTTTATCAGGATTCGGACCTGATCAAGCGCGCCATCCGCGACATTTACAACAAGGACATCGACGAGGTCATCGTCGAGGGGGCGGAAGGCTACGCGCAGGCGAAAACCTTCATGAAGTTGCTGATGCCGAGCCATGCCCGGCGCGTGAAGCCCTATGCCGAAACCGTGCCTCTGTTCCAAAGTGCTCATGTCGAGGACCAGCTGGCGGCGATGTACAACCCGGTCGTCCAGCTGAAATCGGGCGGCTATCTGGTCATCAACCCGACCGAGGCGCTGGTGTCGATCGACATCAACTCGGGACGCTCGACGCGCGAATACGGGATCGAGGCGACCGCCGTCGGCACCAATCTGGAAGCGGCGCACGAAATCGCGCGGCAGTTGCGCCTGCGCGACATGGCCGGGCTGGTCGTTATCGATTTCATCGACATGGAGAACAACTCCAACATCCGTAAGGTGGAAAAGGCGATCAAGGCGGCGCTCGCCGATGATCGCGCGCGCATCCAGGTCGGCCGGATCTCCTCGTTCGGGCTGCTCGAAATGAGCCGGCAACGGTTGCGCACCGGCGTGCTCGAAGCGTCGACGCGGCAATGCCCGCATTGCGAGGGAACGGGCCTCGTCCGCACGGCATCGTCGGCAGGGTTGTCCGCACTGCGGATGCTGGAGGATGAGGCGGCGCGCGGGCGCGGCAGCCAGCTGGTGCTGACCGCTAGCAAGGAAGCGGCGCTCTACGTGCTGAACAAGAAGCGCAGCGAACTCGCCGCGATCGAAGACCGTTACGGCGTGCTGATCGAGGTCGCATCGGACAATGAGGACGAGGGTGCGAGGATGACGGTAGAGGTTTCCGGACCGCCGCCCGCCTTCACCCCCCGGATCGAAGCGCCGGTGTTCGTCGAGGAAGACGAAGAGCCGATCGAGGATTACGCCGACGAGGACGAGGGCGACGAGGAGGACACCGAGGCCGGGCACGACGCCGGCGGTGCGCCGCGCCAGCCGCGCGAGGACGGTGAAGCCGGACGCGGCCGCAGGCGGCGGCGGCGCGGCAGACGTGGTCGCCGCGAGGATGAGCCGCGCGTCGCAGGCGATGCCGAGCAACCGGGTGAGGGCGAGGGCGAGGAGCTGGCCGCAGCTGGCGAGACCGCCGACGCCGCGCCGCGTGCTGATCGCGCGGAGGACGGTGAACCCAAGCGTCGTGGCCGTCGCGGTGGCCGCCGTCGGCGCGGTCGCGGTGGCGCTGTCGGTGATGCTCCGCTCGACGCAAACGACGCGGTCGCCGAAACGGCCGACGAGGGCGACCCTCTGCCGATGGTCGACGAGGTCGAGGTTGTTGCCGATGCGCCGAAGCCGAAGCGGACCCGCAAGGCAAAGATCGTCGACGACCTGCCGACCGCGGCCCTGGAAACACCGGACGCGGCCGACATGGCCGCTGTCGACGTCGAGCCCGTCGCCAAGCCGAAGCGGACCCGCAAGGCAAAGGTGGATGCCGCGCCGGTTGCCGAGACGGCCGTTGCCGTTCCCGCGGCCAAACCGAAGCGGACCCGAAAGGCAAAGGCGCCCGCAGAGGCCGGGCAAGCCGATGACATGGAAATAGCCGCAAACGCGGCCCCGGCGCTTTCACTCGTCGGGACCGCAGATGCGGCGACCGCGCAAGGCGGCGTCGACGGCGACGCGGCAAAGCGCGGTGGCTGGTGGCAGCGGACGTTTGGTGCCTGACGGATCGGCCCTCTCCCCTGACGGGGAGGGGGCTTTTCACTTGGGGTTCATCGGGGAAGCGCAAGGACGGCAATGATGCGCATAATCCGCCGACTCGTCGCTGCCGCACTGACCGCGACACTGGTCGCGCAGCCCGCGCTGGCGCAGTCGGTTCTGCGCGACGCCGAAACCGAGGCGCTGTTCCACGACATTTCCGCGCCGCTCATTTCCGCGGCTGGCCTTAACCCCAAGAGCGTCGACATCGTCCTGATCGGCGATGGCGAAATCAATGCCTTCGTCGCGGGGGGGCAGGTCGTCTATATCAACTCGGGCCTGATCGAGGCGGCGTCGAACGCCAACGAAGTGCAGGGCGTGATCGCGCACGAACTGGGCCACGTCGCGGCAGGCGATGTATTGCGCGGGAGCGAGGGCGGCAAGGAAGCCACCGGCATCTCGATCCTCAGCCTGCTGCTCGGTGCAGCCGCAATCGCGGCAGGGTCCGGCGACGCGGGCGCGGGGATTCTGATGGCGGGCCAGCAGGCCGCGCTCGGCAAATATCTCGCCTTTTCGCGCACGCAGGAATCGGGCGCGGATCAGTCGGCGCGGCGGTTTCTGGGCACCGCCGGGATCAGCGGCAAGGGGATGATTTCCTTCTTCAAAAAGCTGCAGCAACAGGAATATCGCTACAGCATCGACAAGATTGACCCCTATGCCCAGACCCATCCGCTGAGCGGCGACCGCGTCGCGGTGCTGGGCGATGCGTTCGAGCATGACCCCGCCTGGAACACGCCGACCGACCTTCAGCTCGAGGCACGCTTCCAGCGGATCAAGGCCAAGCTCTTCGGTTTCATCAACGATCCCAAGGACACGTTGAATCGCTATCCGGTGACGAACCTGGCGATCCCGGCGCGCTATGCCCGGGCCTATGCCTGGCACAAGCAGTCGTTCGACGACAAGGCGGTCGCCGAAACCGATGCGCTGCTCGCCGCGGTTCCGCACGACCCCTATTTCGAGGAGCTGAAAGGGCAGGTTCTGCTCGAGGCGGGGCGGCCGTCCGACGCCTTGCCCGTGCTGCGCGATGCGGTGCAGCGGACCAACTACCAGCCGCTGATCGCGGCGCTGTTCGGCCATGCGCTGATTGCGACCGAAGACAAGACCAATTTCGCCGAAGCCAAGACGGTGCTGAAGAACGCGATCACGCGCGACCGGGAAAACCCCTTTGCCTGGTATCAGCTGGGCACGATCTATGCTCAGGAGGGCGACCAGGCGCGGGCGGCACTGGCGACGGCCGAAAAGTTCGACCTCGAAGGCGCGGCGCCGCAGGCGCTCATGAACGCACGAATGGCGATGGCCGGCATCCCTAAGGGCAGCGCGGATTTTCTGCGCGCACAGGACATCGCCCTCGTCGCGCAGAACACGATCGATACCGATCCGCGGTTCAAGCGCGAACGCGAACGCCAGCGCAAGGACAAGAAAAAAACGCCGCCGGAGGCATCGCCAGAGGTGCCCACCACGTCGTGACCAACCGGGGAACCCAGGTAATGATCGGACTTTTCGCCGCCGCCGCTGGTGCTGCGGCAACGCTGGCCGCGACGGACAGCGTCCCCATGGCGACGACCGATCGTGCCGCGATCGAAGCGGTGGTCCACGATTATATCCTCGAACATCCCGAAATCCTGCCCGAGGCGATGGACCGGCTGCAAGCGCGCGAGAATGCCAGTTTCATAGCGGCCAACCGCGCGCTCATCGAAACGCCCTATGGCGGGGCGTTCGACGGCGCGGCGGACGGCGACGTGACGCTGGTCGAATTCTTCGATTATGCCTGCGGCTTCTGCCGGGCCAGCCTGCCTGTTGTCGACCGCCTGCTGAAGGAAGACCCGCATCTGCGGGTGGTCTATCGCGAAATGCCGGTGCTTGGCCCCGACAGCGAAGCCGCCGCCCATGTCAGCCTGGCAGTGGCGAAGGTCGGGCGCTACGGCGCGTTTCACCGCGCAGTCTACGCAGCGGGTCGTCCAGAACCCGCGACCGTCGCGCGCATCGCCCGCGAGTACGGCGTCGACGCCGACGCGGCGCGGAGCGATGCGACGCGGCAGGAGATCGCCACCAACCTTCAGATCCAGAACGCGCTGCGCATGACGGGTACGCCGAGCTGGATCGTCGGCGACAGGATGTTCTCGGGGGCGGTCGGCTATGACGCGCTAAAGGCGGCGATCGCGGAGGCCCGTCACAAGCGTTAGGCGCATTTCAGTGGCACCGTTGTCGGCCAGGCGCCAACTTCCTTGCCGCTCCCCCGCGTACAGCCGCCCTAAAAGCCGAAACTATAGCGCGCTGCCGCTCCCAGGTCGTCGGGTGCCGCCGCAAAATTGCCGGGCTGCAACCGGCGATAAGCGTTCACGCTCAGCGTGCCGTTCGCCACCCGCCGCGAATAGACGATCTCCAGATCGCGTTCATGTCCTGCCGGCGCCAGCGACAGTTCGGTGATGCCGCCCGTATAGCGCAGCGCCAGGCCACCGCCCGTTACGCGCAGTGGTTCCGAATAGCGAAGCGCGAAACTGTCACCCGCGACCAACAGATCGTCACGATGCAGGTCCGCCGACAGGGCTCGTGTGGCCAGCACGCTCTGCCCGCGCACCGCATCGCCCGGCACCTGCGTCCAGCCGCGTCGGACCGATCCCGTCAGTTGCCAATGGTCGAGCGGGGTGAACGTCGCGCCCGCGTCGGCGAACCAGGTCACCGCGCCGCTGCCGCCGAGAGCGGCGTCGAACCGCCCGCCCAGCACGGTCGAGCGCTCCGCCATCCGCGACATCTGGACGACCACCGCCAGCGGTCCGGCCCGGGTATCGACGCCGACCGATTGAGTCGAATAGGGGTAGCGCCGGATGCCGTCGCCGCGGGGGCCAAGGTCGCTTGCCTCCCACAGACGCAAGTCACCCGTTTCCGCCGCCAGCCTCAGCCCGACGCCTGCCACCTGCCGCCGCAGGGCGAATGCGGCGACCGGTGCCCGGTCCAGGCTGCGGTCCGCGATCAGGAACGCGGGCTGGTCATTCTGCCCCGCCGGTGACGCCAGCCCGTCCGCGCCGCGTCCCGCGCCGAAGCCGAGTTGCAGGCGAGAGCTGAAATTGAACGCGACCGCACCGGCCAGCACCTCGGCCTGCCGCGCGTCCTCATTCCGCAACAACAAGGGCTGCGGCCGCGCATCATCGATGGCAAGCGCAATGCTGGCGTTCGTGCCGGACGCTGCCAGGGTGCGACCGTTCAGGGCCATGGCCGGGGCCAGCGCCCGCGCCACGCCGTTGTGCCGGACGGTCGGCGACAGGTCGACGCTGAAATCGCGGCCGTAGCCGTCGCGGATCGTGGCAATCAGGCCCGTCTGCCCCGCATCACCCATCGCGGTGCCCAGAACCGCATTGTTGGTCAGTGACACCGCGATCGCCGAACCGCTGAGCGATGTCTGTCCCTGCGGCTGGAAAGCACGGGCGAGGTCGAGTTCGCCCTGGCCATAAACGCTGTCAACGCCCGCCGCGCCCAAGTCGGTGGCGGTGCGGAACAGCAGGTCGACGATCTGGGCGGCGGTGAGTGTAGGAAATGCCTGGGCGAGCAGTGCTGCCGCACCGGCGATCACCGGTGCCGAAAACGAGGTGCCGCTGAACAGGTAGGACGTTCCCTTGTTGTCCACGGCACGCACGTCGACTCCCAGTGCCGCAAGGTAGTTTGCCGACCCGCTTCCCGCCTTGTTGGAAAAATCGGCGAGCTTGCTCGTCGCATCGACGGCGCCGGCAATGATCACCAGCCCGTGGGCAATGGGGTCCGATGCGACCTGTGCGAGGGGATCGGGGTTCACCGCCGCCCTGGGGTCCTTGACCCCGTCGTTGCCCGCGGAAATCACGATGATCGTGCCCGCCGCCGTCGCCCGGTCGATCGCGGAACGGAGTCGCGTATTGGGCATCGCGCCGCCCAGCGAAATGTTGACGACCCGCGCACGTGCCGACACCGCGGCGTCGAGGGCGGCGGCAATCGCATCGTCGTTATGCGTACATCCCCCGGGGTCGGAGCCCGCAGCCGGCGCCACGCAGGTGCCCGGCGTATCGGTCCTCAGCGCCAGCAGGGTCGCATCGAACGCGACCCCCTCGATCCCATTGTTGTTCCTTGCGCCCAGCAAGACGTCGGACACCGCCGTGCCGTGGCCACCCTCGTCCTGGATTCCCCGGGAGCCGGCAAAATCTCGCGACAGCGAACTGATCCGTCCGGTGAATTCCGCGCTGGTGGCGTCGACCCCCGAATCGATGACGCCTACGACTACGCCCTTGCCGGTCGCTCCCGCGTTATAGGCGGACAGGGCCTGCGCCTGAACGGCCGCGCCCGATCGTCGGTATTCGGCACTGTCGTAATCGAGGACAGGCGACGGATTGGGTGTCGCACTGGGAGAGGGGGCGGGCGGCGCCGTCGCCGTCGGCGGTGTCGGGGTCGACGAAACTGGCCCGCCGCTGCTGCCACATGCGGCAAGCAACACAAGGGGGGTGGCGGCGCCGACCCGATACACCGAACTCAACGTCATCACGGCTCCCCGTACGGCGCTCACGACTTTACGACCGATGCTAGCGCAAATTGAATCAATTCCGGCGAGGTAGTTTGCGCGGTGCCCCGGCCTCGATAGAAGAGGGGTGCCATGGCCGCTGAAATCCCCCTCGACCCATCGTCTGTCGCCACCTGGATCTTCGACCTCGACAACACGCTCTATCCTGCCCGATGCGACCTCTTCGCGTTAATCGATGAACGAATGATGCACTATGTCCAGCGGTTGCTACGGTGCAGCGCGGTCGAGGCGCGGACGATCCAAAAGGCCTTTTTCCGCGATCATGGCACCACGCTGTCGGGTCTGATGGCGGTGCACGGCGTCGACCCTTATGAATTCCTCGAATTTGTTCACGACATCGCGCTCGACCGCGTCACTCACGACGCGCGGCTGGTTGACGCGATCGAGCGCTTGCCCGGTCGCAAGCTGGTCTTCACCAACGGCGACGACGCCTATGCGCGGCGCGTTCTCAACCGGCTTGGGCTGAGCAACGCGTTCGCGGGGCTGCACGACATCCACGCGATGAACTACGTCCCCAAACCCGCGCCCGAGAGTTACACCGCGCTCTGCGCGCGCTGGGAGATCGATCCGACCACAGCGCTGTTTGCGGAGGACATGGTCCGCAACCTGAAGCCGGCAAAGGACCTCGGCATGATGACGCTGTGGGTGAACAACGGCTCCGAACAGATGGGCGACCACGTGCCCGACTTCATCGATTACGAAACCCATGACCTGACGGACTGGTTGCATGGAGTGACAAGGGAAATGGCATGAGTCTGCAATCGGTTATCGAAGATGCGTGGGACGCGCGCGAGCAGATTTCGACGGATACCACCGGGGCGGTGCGTGATGCGGTGACGACGGCGATTGGCCTGCTCGACAAGGGCGAGGCGCGCGTTGCCGAACCCGGCGCTGGCGGGTGGCAGGTCAATCAATGGTTGAAAAAAGCGGTGCTGCTGTCGTTTCGCCTCAATCCCAATGCGATCATCCCCGGGCCTGGCAGCACCGACTGGTGGGATAAGGTACCGTCAAAGTTTGAAGGCTGGGGCCCCGTCGACTTTGGCCAGGCCGGATTTCGCGCAGTTCCCGGCAGCATCGTGCGCCGTGGTGCGCATATCGCCAAAAACGTCGTGTTGATGCCCAGCTTCGTCAACATCGGCGCCTATGTGGGCGAGGGGACGATGGTCGATACCTGGGTCACGGTCGGAAGCTGTGCACAGATCGGTGCGAACGTGCATCTGTCGGGCGGTGTCGGAATCGGCGGCGTGCTCGAACCGCTCCAGGCAGCGCCCGTGGTGATCGAGGACGATTGCTTCATCGGTGCACGGTCGGAGGTTGTCGAGGGGGTCATCGTGGAGCGCGGGGCGGTGCTGTCGATGGGGGTGTTCATTTCGTCGACCAGCAAGATCGTCGACCGGACCAGCGGTGAAGTGTTCGTCGGTCGCGTCCCCGCTTATTCGGTCGTTGTCCCCGGCACGCTCCCCGGCAGACCGTTGCCCGACGGCTCGCCCGGCCCGGCGCTTTCCTGTGCGGTCATCGTCAAGCGTGTCGATGCCCAGACCCGTGCCAAGACCGCGATCAATGAGCTGCTGAGGGATTAGGCAGGGCCGGTGCGCGCCTTTTCCCACCTGATCGACCGGCTGATCTACACGCGTTCGCGCAACACCAAGCTGAAGCTGATCGGTGATTATCTGACGGCTACGCCCGATCCCGACCGCGGCTGGGCGCTTGCCGCGCTGACCGGCGAACTCGACCTGCCCGGGATCAAGCCCGCCGTGATCCGCGGCCTGATCGAGGAGCGCGTTGATCCGGTCCTGTTCCGGATGAGCCGCGACTATGTCGGTGACACGGCGGAAACGATCGCCTTGCTCTGGCCCGAGCCGTCAGGACCAGACACCGCACTCGACCTCTCGTTGTCCGCCCTCATCCACCGCCTGCAGACGCTTGGTCGCAGCGAAGCACCCCGCGCGCTCGCTGACATGCTCGACGCGCTCGATGCGAACGAGCGGTTTGCGCTCCTGAAAATGGCAACCGGCGCGCTCAGGGCGGGCGTCTCGTCGCGGCTCGCCAAGACCGCGCTCGCGCAGGCGTTCGGCCTCGACGTCGAAGCCGTGGAAGAGGTCTGGCACGGCATCGCGCCGCCTTATACGGCGCTGTTCGACTGGGCAGAGGGACGCGCCGAACAGCCGACGGCCGCCGACACGCCGGTGTTCCGTTCGTTCATGCTCGCGCACCCGCTCGACGACTTGCGGGTCGATCTCACCGACTATGTCGCGGAATGGAAATGGGACGGTATTCGTGTCCAGATCGTGCGGACGGGCCAAAGGGGGGGCGGCGGGCAAGTTCGCCTCTACAGCCGTGGCGGTGACGATGTGACCGGCAGCTTTCCCGACGTGGCGCAGGCCGTCACCGTTGATGGGGTCTTCGATGGGGAGCTGCTCGTGCGCGGCGAGGTACAGGGCGGTGCTCTCGGCGACGGGGGTGGTGCCGCGAGCTTCAATGCCCTGCAACAGCGCCTCGGCCGCAAGGCCGTTTCGCCAAAGATGCTCGCCGATTATCCGGCGTTCGTCCGGCTCTACGACATATTGTTCGACGGCGCCGAAGACCTGCGCGCTCTGCCGTGGACCGCGCGCCGCGCACGCCTGGAAGCAGCGATGCCGCGGTTCGACCCGGAACGTTTCGACCTGTCGGCGGTGATCGACGCGACGCACTTCGACCACCTCGAGGACATCCGCGCCGGTGCCCGTGACGCCGCCATCGAGGGCGTGATGCTCAAGCGCCGCGACAGCCCTTATGTCGCGGGGCGTCGCACCGGTCTGTGGTACAAATGGAAACGCGACCCGCTGACCGCCGATTGCGTGATGATGTACGCCCAGCGGGGCAACGGGCGAAGATCATCCTTCTATTCGGATTATACTTTCGGCTGCTGGGCCGAGGGTGGGGAATTGCTGCCGGTCGGCAAGGCCTATTCGGGGATCACCGACGAGGAGATGAAGACGCTCGACCGGTTCGTCCGCCAGCATACGGTTGGCCGGTTCGGGCCGGTGCGAGAGGTCGAAAAGTCACTGGTCCTCGAAGTCGCATTCGATTCCATTCATGCGTCGAGCCGGCACAAGTCGGGTCTGGCGATGCGCTTCCCGCGGATTCATCGGATTCGCACCGACAAGCCGGCAAGCGAAGCCGACGCGATCGAGACGCTGAAGCGAATGGTGACTTAGCCTTTTTTGACCGCTAGCCTTGCGCCGACAGGGAGAAAAACATGCGCAAAACCATTGCCGCTGCACTCGCACTCATGCTCGCGACCGCCGCCCACGCCGAAACCTTCGCTATCCAGGCGGGACATCTGATCGTCGATGCGGCGGCACCCGCACGCGGCCCCTCGACCGTCATCGTCGAGAACGGACGCGTCACCCGCATCGAGAGCGGCGCGACGTCACCCGCTGGCGCGACGGTCGTCGACCTGCGCGACAAGACGGTTCTGCCGGGTCTGATCGACGCGCATGTCCACCTGACGATGGACGCGGGCCTTCCCTGGTACGCGGGCCTGCGCACAAAATATTCGGAACCCTATGCTGCGACGACCGGCCTCAAGAACGCGCTGATCACTGCGCGCGCGGGCTTTACCACTGTCCGCGATGCCGGCGGTCCGATGCTGGCCAGTCTGGCGATGCGTGATGCGGTCGCCGAAGGGGCGTTCCCCGGCCCGCGTATCCTCGTCGCCGGGACGCCGCTCTCGATACCCGGAGGCCATGCCGACGGGACGGTCGGGCTGGCGCCCGAAATCGCCGATGCGCTGAATAGCGCAAGCCCTCAGGTCGGTGTCTGCACCGGGGCCGCCGATTGTGCCAAGGCGGTGCGCCTGATCGCCGCCAAGGGCGTCGACGTCATCAAGTTCATGGCAACCGGCGGCGTCCTCGACGACGGGCACATCGGCCTCGAACAGCATTTCACCGATGCCGAGATGAAGGCGATCTGCGATACGGCGCACCAGATGGGACTGAAGGCGATGGCCCATGCCCACGGCGCCCGGGGGATCGAAGCCGCAGTCCGCGCCGGCGTCGATTCGATTGAGCACGGCACCTTTGCCGACGACGCCGACGTCAAGCTGATGAAGGAACGCGGTACCTATATGGTCGCGACGCTGATGGCCTTCAAAGGGCTCCAGATGTATATGGGCAAAGGCATTTATACGGAGAATACCGAGGCCAAGGCTCGCAAGACACTCAATGAATGGGGCAAGGCGCTGAACCGGGCCTATAAGGGCGGGGTCAAGATCGCGCTCGGCACCGACTCGGCGGTCTTTCCGCATGGCCAGAACGCCCAGGAGATCGGGCTGATGGTCGACAAGGCCGGCATGACGCCGCGCGATGCCCTGGTCGCGGCGACCAAGGGCGGTGCGGATTTGCTCGGCCTCGCGCGCGAAACGGGGACGCTCGACATCGGCAAATCGGCCGATCTGATCGCGGTCGATGGTGACCCCCAGACCGATGCGACGGCCGTGCTCAGGGTCAGCTATGTCATGGTGGAGGGGCGAGCGGTTCCGATGAAATAGCGCCCTGAAATACGGCTGTCATATCCACGCGAAATACGTCATCCTCTCCAGCGGGAGAGGCGCGCAACTGCAGCGCGCAAAACGCTGACATGCACTGGACGGCCAGTTTCATAACTTTCGCGGGGGCGCTTTCCCTGAGCGTCGCCGCGACAGCCGCCGAACCTGCCCCGGCCACCGCAGTTCCGCCGCCCGCTTATGGGCCGACCACGGTCATTGGCGCCTCGGTCGATCAAAGCGACCGGATGACGGTGCCGGTCACGATCGGCGATAATGGTCCCTATGCATTCGTGGTCGATACCGGCGCTGACCGGACCGTCGTATCGCGCGAACTGGCGAGCGAACTCAAGCTCATGCCCGGGCCCTCGGCTCTGATGCACTCCATGTCGGGCGTCGGCGAGGTCGCCACCGTGGTGGTCGAACATCTGGGTGTCGGAGGCGGCACGCACGACCCGATCAATGCTCCTGCCCTGTCGGAGACATTCCTGGGCGCGCGCGGCCTGCTCGGCGTGGACAGTCTGAAGGGCAGGCGGGTGGTCATGGACTTCCGCAAGGGAACCTTCTCGATCGCCGACTCAAGGACGCGGGAAGTGATTGATCCCGATACGATCGTAGTCACGGCGCGCTCGCGCTACGGCCAGCTGGTCCTCGTCGATTCGGATATCGGCGGCGTGCCGATTACCGTGATCATTGATTCCGGCGCGCAAAACAGCATCGGCAATGACGCCTTGCGCAAAATGCTCGTTAAACGGCGCAAGGTTCGCAACTTCGTCGCGACGAGCCTGGTGGACGTTACGGGCACCAAGCTGGAGGCCGAACTGGCGCTGGTCGATGATATCCGTATCGGCGGCTTCACGATCAACTCCGTCGCCGTCGCCTTCGCCAATGCGCACCCGTTCAAGCGGTTCGGGCTGATCGACCGTCCGGCGATGCTGCTCGGCATGGATACGCTGCGTGCCTTTCGACGGGTCTCGGTCGATTTTGCGCAGCGTAAAGTGCGCTTCCTCTTGCCGGGCGACGCCTAACCGCATAGCGGCGTCCTATGGTTCACCTTTCGTTCGCGGGGCACGATCTGGCGGCATTGCCCCACGGCGCGCTGTGGTGGCCGGCGCGGCGAGCGCTGATCGTGGCCGACCTGCATTTCGAAAAGGCGAGCTGGTTCGCGCAGGCGGGGCAGATGCTGCCCCCCTATGATTCGATCGCGACGCTTTCCGATCTGACCGCGCTGGTCGCGGCAGTGTCGCCGCGCGAACTCTGGTGTCTGGGCGACAGCTTTCACGATGCGCAGGGGTGCGAGCGACTGCCCGCTGCCGCCAGGGAAATGCTGTGCGCGCTCACCGCCGGGCTCGACTGGATATGGGTAACCGGCAATCACGACATCGCGGCAACCGGAATCGTCGATCATTGCGGTGGCAGGATTGTCGATGAAGCGGTCGTCGGCGGGCTCGTCCTGCGCCACGAAGCCGACCCCGGCGATCTCCGGCCCGAACTCTCGGGTCATTTCCACCCCAAGTTTCGCATCACCCTGCGGGGGCGGCATATCGCGCGGCGCTGCTTCGTCGCGAGCAGGACCAAGTTGATCCTGCCCGCGTTCGGTTCACTGACCGGCGGTCTCGACGCGGCACATCCCGAAATCGTTCGTGTCGTCGGCACCGAGGCACATGCGCTGGTGCCCATCGCTCACCGGATGCTGAGCTTCCCCCTCGCGGCTTAGGATGCCCAGTGTGGCGTCCATAACGTCGGAAATGTCTTTTGCAGCGCCGCCAGCTTCGGCGCATCCCACATCACGATGTAGCCGTAGGTCGGATTGCGCATCGCGAAATTCTGATGATAGCCCTCCGCAGGAAAGAACCCGCCCTGTTCAATACCCGTCGCCAGTCGCCCGCCCCAGCTGTTCGACGCGTTGAGCTGGGCAATATAGGCGCGCGCGACCCGTGCCTGTTCGGCACCTTGCGGGAAAATCGCGGAGCGGTAGCTGGTGCCCGTATCCGGGCCCTGACGGTTAACTTCGGTCGGATTGTGCGCGACCGAGAAATAGACACGGAGCAGGGTCGCATAGCTGATCTGACGCGGATCATAGACGATGCGCACGGCCTCGGCGTGATGCGTCGTCTCGGTGCTCACCGTTTCGTAATTTGCCTGTGCGGCCGTTCCCCCGGCATAGCCCGAGGTAACCGACTGGACGCCCTTCAAATGGCTGAACACCGCCTCCATTCCCCAGAAGCAGCCGCCTGCCAGCACCGCAGTCGAACGAGATCCGGTTTCTTTCGCATCGGTGGTGGCAACCGGAACGAGCACCGTCCGTTCCGCCGCCAGCGCAGGGAGGACCTGACCCAGCGATACAGCACCGGCGGCAAGTGCCGCTCCCCACAGAGCGCCGCGGATCACAGCGACAGCCCCGGCATCGTCGCGACCATACCGGCGGCGGCGATGACAAACCCGGCAAAGAACGACCGGACATAATCGAGACGGAGAAGTGCAGGCATGGTGCCATTTCCTTGCTGGGCGATGCACCAGATACGGCGCATACCCGCAGATGGTTTCACTTCAGCCGCGCGCAAGCCTCCTGAATGCGTGTGCACGCCTCGGTCAGGATCGCTTCGGAGGTCGCGTAACTGACCCGAAACGCCGGACTCAGGCCGAACGCCGCCCCATGCACGGCGGCAACCCGCGCCTCTTCGAGAAAATAATCTATCAGGTCGGCATCGCTTTCTATCCGCCGGCCTGCCGGGGTCATCCGGCCGATACAGCCGGTCGCATCGGGATAGACGTAGAACGCCCCCTCGGGAACCGGGCAGTGCAGCCCGTCGGCCTGATTGAGCATGCCCACGACGAGATCGCGCCGTTTCAAAAAGGCGGCATTCCGCTCGATCAGGAACGACTGATCGCCGTTCAGCGCGGCGACGGCCGCCGCCTGCGAAATGGACGACGGGTTGGAGGTCGACTGCGACTGCAGCTTCGCCATCGCCTTGATCAGCCATTGAGGTCCGCCCGCATAGCCGATGCGCCAGCCCGTCATCGCATAGGCTTTCGAACAGCCGTTGACGGTCAGCACGCGGTCGTAAAGATCGGGCGCCACCTGGGCGATCGTGGCAAAGGGCGTGTCGGCATACCAGACATGTTCATACATATCGTCGGTCATGATCATGGCGTGTGGGTGCTGGCGGAAGACCTCGGCGAGCGCGCGCAGTTCTTCGGCAGAATAGGCTGCCCCCGTCGGGTTCGACGGTGAGTTCAGCAGCACCCATTTTGTCGCGGGCGTGATGACGGCATCGAGTTGCTCGGGCAAAATCTTGTACTGCTGGTTGGCACCCGCCGACAGGATCACCGGCGTGCCGCCCGCAAAGTTGACGATGTCGGGATAGCTGACCCAATAGGGGGCGGGGATGACGACCTGGTCGCCAGGCCCGACCGTCGCCAGCAGAGCGTTGAACAGCGTATGCTTGCCGCCTGCGTTCACGCTGATCTGCGTGTTGGCGTAGGTCAGGTCGTTATCGCGCAGGAATTTTACGCCGATCGCCGACTTCAACTCCGGAATGCCGTCGACCTCGGTGTATTTGGTCTTGCCCGCACGAATGGCGGCGATGGCCGCGTCCTTGACGAAATCGGGCGTATCGAAATCGGGTTCGCCCGCTGACAGGCCGATGACGTCGATCCCGGTGCGTTTCATCGCTGCCACGCGGTCCGTCATGGCCAGTGTGGCGGACGGCTGAATGCGGTCGATCGCGGCGGACAGTTGAGCCATGTTGAGAAACCCCCTTGCGTGCCCGCCTATACGCCCGCGAGCCGCGCGGGCAACAGGCCGCGCAGCGAATTGCCGATCAGAAAGCCTCCCTCCAGGTCGGCGACGGTCAATTCCGCCTCTGTCGCCCTGCCGTCGTCGATCAGCTCGGCGCGCAGGACGCCTCCCAGCAATCCGCGACCGAGCGGCGGGGTCAGCAACGTGCCAGCGCGTTGGACGAAGATGTTGGTGAAGCTGCCCTCGGTCAGCTTGCCGTCGTCGTTTTCGAAGACGACTTCCATCCCTGAACGCCGCGCTCTGTCATAGAAAGCGCGATCGGTCGTCTTGTGGCGGAGGCGAAAGTCGGCTGGCTCGACCGGCAGCGGCGCGACCGCCACTTCAACCGGACCCGAAGGCGTGTCGGGGAGTGCGCGAACCTCCACGGCAACGGACCCGCCCGGTGCCAGCAGGAGGCGCACGCGCGAGGGCGTCCGGAGCCGGAAAGTCGCGGCCTGCAAGTCGTTCCGCGCGGCATGCCGGTCGAATGCAAAACCGAAGGCGTCGGCGCTGGCCTTCATCCGCGCGAGGTGGCGTTCGAGGCGGATCAGCCCCTCGACCGGGTCGAACCGCATTGTTTCGATCAGATCGAAGTGACGGCGGCTAGCAACGAAGCCGCCCTTCGCCAGACATTCCTGCCATTCTTCCGGCGCCGTTGAATCGGCAACGATGCCCGATCCCAACCCCATTTGAGCGGCTCCATCCTCGACGACCAGGGTCCGGATGGCGACGTTGAACGCGGCATCGCCGGAGGCATCGATACGTCCGATCGCGCCAGTGTACGCGCCGCGCGTGTCCCCTTCGATCTCGCCAATCGCCTCCATCGCGCGAATTTTCGGTGCGCCGGTGATCGAGCCGCAGGGAAACAGCGCGGCAATGACGTCGACAGGATCACGCCCCGAGGCAAGGGTCGCGGTCACGGTTGAGGTCATCTGCAGGAGCGTTGGATAGCGCTCAACCGCGAACAGTTCGGGCACCGCGACGCTCCCGGGTACCGCCACTCGCGACAGATCGTTGCGCAGAAGATCGACGATCATCAGGTTTTCGGCGCGCTGTTTCGGATCGCTCGCCAGCGCAGCCGGATCGGCATCGGCGGTGGCGGTGCCCTTCATCGGCCGCGTCGTCACCTGGTCGCCCTCGACGGTAAAGAACAACTCCGGCGATAGCGACAAAAGCCAGCGTGTGCCTGTCGCGATGACCGCGCCATAGCCGCTGGCCGATCGCGCCCGCAGGCCGGCGTAGAGCGCAAGCGGATGGCCCGCGCCCGCGACTTTCGCCTGGAATGTCAGATTGGTCTGGTAGACGTCGCCCGCCGCGATCAGTGCCTGCACCTGTGCCAGCCGTCGGGCATAAGCGGGATAATCGATCGTGGGGGACGGACGCCCGAGCCATCCGCCCGCAGCGTCAGGGAGCATCGACGCGACCGCATCTGCCGCGATATGGTCGAACCGCCGGAACAAGCCGAACCAGAGCAGCGGTGCGGCGCTTTCAGCGGCAAGCCGCCCGCTCAGTTTCGGCTCAAGCGCAGCGCCTGCCTCATAGGTAAGATAGCCCGCGGCATGGAGGCCGCCGCGTGTTGCCGTCCGCAGCGCTTCTAGCGCCACGGCCACTTCGCCTGGCCGCCGTGTGGTCACGATCTCGACCGGTGCCGAATACAGCCGCGCCGCCATCGCGCCTTCGGCACGCGCATCGTCCAGCAGAACAAAGGGCGGGACCAACGACGACAAATGGTTCACCCCGTCACTCTTGGCATCGCCCGCGCGACGTGGCCAGTAGCTTTGCGACGGCAAGGACAGCGGCCGCAACGAACAAGCCCCTTTTCTCGCGTTCGCTGACGTGCTTGATGGCCCGATGATCAGGACCCCACTTACCGGTCGAAATCGCCAGGCGAAACAGAGGGCGCGATCCTTTGTCCTTGCGCTGGCGGCGGTTCTTTCCGGCCCTTGCGCGGCGGCGACCGCAGCACCGCAGGCGATCGCTCCGGGGATCGAGGCGCGTATCGATCGCATCCTCAGGGCAACGCCGTTGATCGACGGGCACAACGACCTGCCGTGGGAGGTGCGCGACAAATACGCGTCGAAAGTCGAGACGACAGACCTCAGCGCGCACAGCGACAAACTACCGCAACCTTTGATGACCGACATCGCCCGTCTTCGCGCGGGCCATGTCGGCGGGCAATTCTGGTCGGTCTGGATTCCTGCCGAGATCACCGGTGACGCCGCGGTCCGCACGACGATCGAGCAGATCGACATCGTCAAACGGCTCGCCACCCATTATCCGCGCGACCTCGAAATGGCCTACACCGCCGACGATATCGTGCGCGTCCACAAGGCGGGTCGCGTCGCGAGCCTGATCGGGATCGAGGGCGGCAGTCAGATCGGCAATTCGATGGCCGCGCTGCGAGCAATGTACGTGCTCGGCGCGCGCTACATGACGCTCACGCATTTCAAGAACAACGACTGGGCCGACAGCGCGACCGACGATCCGGCGCACAAGGGGTTGACCGCTTTCGGAAAGGCCGTCGTGGGCGAAATGAACCGCATCGGCATGATCGTGGATTTAAGCCATGTCAGTCCCGCCACGATGAAGGCCGCACTGGCCGCGAGCAGGGCACCCGTGATGTTCTCGCATTCCGACGCACGCGCCCTCAACGACCATCCGCGTAACGTCCCCGACGATGTCCTGACCCTCGTCAAGGCGAACGGCGGCGTCGTGATGGTCAACTTCTACCCCGGTCACTTGTCGCCCGCCACGATGCGCTGGGCGACCGCGCGCGATGCCGAGGAGGCAGCCCTGAAATCACAGTTCGCCGGCCAGCCGGAACGGCGGGAAACGGCGATGGCGTCGTGGGACCGCGAAAACCCAAGGCCGCCGGCACCGCTTTCGGACATTGCCGATCATATCGAGCACATTGTCCAGCTGGCCGGTCATGACTGCGTCGGCATCGGCGGCGACCTCGACGGCGTTCCCTTCGCGGTCGATGGGATCAGCGGCGTCGACGGCTATCCGCCGGTGTTCGCCGAGCTGATCCGGCGTGGCTGGAACGATGCCGACCTGACCAAGCTGGCCGGCGGCAACATTCTGCGTGTCATGCGCGGCGTCGAGGCCACGTCGGCCGCAATGAAGACCGTGCCACCCTCGATGGCGACGCTCAGCGCCGCGCCCTGACTGCCGCTCCAGGAAAGTCGCAGAACACCGCATCGAGCCCCAGCGCGTAAAACTGTTGGAGTTCGCGGGCGAGATCGCCGTGCGCCGAGGGGTCGCTCCCCGAACGCAGTTCGGCGGGGAGGAATGCGTTTTCCGCCCGGAATGTCCAGGCGTGGACTTTCAGCCCCGCCCGGTGAGCGTCAGCGACCAGAACGGTCGGCGCCAGCGACTTTCCGGCGGCGTCCCGCGGCACGATCAGCGCCTTCGATACGCCGATCGCATCCGCGTAGCGCGCGACGGTGGCGAGGCCGGCGGGCGTGACCATCGCACGATAGGTCAGGTCGGGACGGTCGGCCGGCGACCCCTGATCGTCGATGAGTTGCACGAGGCGCAGTTTTGTCAGCTTGCGCAGCCGCTCAAGGTTGCCGACCTCGAACGACTGGATGAAGGCGGGATCGGACCTGCTGGCATATCCATTGTCTTTCAGGATCTGCAGCAGGGGCGCCTCCATGTTCATACCCAGCGCGTCGAAATAGGTACCGTGCTTGATCTCCGGATAAACGCCAACGCGGCGGTCGCTGTGCCGGTTGTTCGCCGCCACCAGATCGAGAATCTGCTGAAATGTCGGTATCTCGAACTTTCCATCGAAGGCCGTGTTCAATGGCCGCAAGAGCGGTAGCCGCTCACGCGCGCGCAGCGTCTTCAGTTCCGCGAGCGTAAAGTCTTCCGTAAACCACCCGGTCACATGCTCGCCATCGATGGTCTTCGTGGCTTTCCGATTGGCGAACTCCGGGTGCGCGGCAACGTCGGTCGTGCCGGAAATCTCATTCTCGTGGCGCGCGACGAGGACATGGTCCTTCGTCATGACGAGATCGGGCTCGACGAAGTCGGCGCCCTCGTCGATCGCCAGCTGGTACGAGGCGAGGGTGTGTTCGGGCCGCTCGCCGCTGGCGCCGCGATGGCCGATGACCAGCGGCTGAGCCGCAACGGGCAGCGAAACGGTGGCGGCGATCATCATCACGATCCATCGGAGCATCTTGCTGTCCTCTTGTCACGCCGTGCCGCGCAAGCCATGTCGCGGCGATGGCCATTCCCCCCATGCGCGCATCGATCATACCCGTCACCCCCTTGCAGCAGAATTGTACCTTGCTGTGGTGCACGGAAACGATGCGCGGTGCTCTCGTCGATCCCGGCGGCGACCTGCCCCGCCTGAAGGCGGCGGTTGCGAAAGCGGGCGTGAGTATCGAGAGAATTCTGATCACCCATGGCCACATCGATCATTGCGGTGAGGCGGGCACGCTCGCGAAAGAACTGGGGGTGCCGATCGAGGGGCCGCACGAGGCAGATCGGTTCTGGATCAGCCGACTGGAGGACGACGGGCGTGCATACGGCGTCAATGGCCGCGTGTTCGAACCCGACCGCTGGCTGGTGCACGGCGACACCGTCACCGTCGGCGCCCTGGTTCTCGACGTGTACCACTGCCCGGGCCACACCCCCGGCCACGTCGTCTTTCATCACGCCCCCTCGAAAGTCGCGATCGTGGGGGACGTCCTGTTTCAGGGTTCGATTGGCCGCACCGACTTCCCGATGGGCAATCACCAGCATCTCCTCGACGCGATTGTCGACAATTTGTGGCCGCTTGGCGATGACACCTCGTTCGTGCCAGGCCATGGTTCGATGTCGACCTTCGGTCATGAACGGGCCACCAACCCTTACGTCGCCGACCGGGTGCTCGCCACCGGCTGATGGAACAACGCCAGCGCATAGTCGTTTCGGCTTAGATATGCTTCAGTCACTCGACACGTTCTTTACACGCGTCTCGACCTGGATTGCCAATGGGGCCGGGCATCCGGCCGCATTTGTCCTGTCGCTGCTGACGGTCGTGGTCTGGGCGGCGACCGGGCCGCTATTCCACTATTCCGAAACGTGGCAGCTCGTCATCAATACCGGCACGACGATCGTCACATTTCTGATGGTGTTCCTGATTCAGAATTCACAGAATCGGGACACCGCCTCGATGCAGGCAAAGCTCGACGAACTGCTTTATGCGGTCGAAGGTGCCCGTGAGAAGTTTATCGGCATCGAGCATATGACGTCGACCGAAGTCGAGGCCGTCCGTAGGGAGCTCGAAAAGGAAGTGGCTCACGACAAGCGCACGGCGCTCGATGCAAGCCTGCGCCATCTTGCCGACCGGATTTAGATCGCAGCCACGGCGGTGTGCATTTCGGACCGCGCCGGCGACAGGTGCGGGAGCGTCAGCGCGACGAGCGCCAGCCCGACCAGGACCAGCATCGTCACCACCGTCCCGATGAGGCGCCAGGGCCCCTGTCCGCCCATGCCGATGCCGTGCAGTACCCGGCCGATGATATAGACCCCCGACACGACCCACAGCCATAATGAGCTGCCAAGCGCCAGTTCGATCAGCGCGATCAGAATCAGGACGAAGGGCGTGTATTCGACAAAATTCGCCTGGGCGCGCATCCGTGCGATCAGCAAGGGATTGCCGCCGTCGCCGATCGAAACCTTTTCCGCGGTGCGAACGCGACCAATGCGCAGCGCCAGCCAGAAATTGACGAGCGCGGCAGCGCCCGCCGCCGTCAGCGCGATCGGCAAAAGTGTCATTGCTGGTCCCCTCACAAGTGAGTTTTGCATTGCCACGGACCAGATCGCCTTGCAACTCATCGGGGAATCAGTATATGCGCGGCGCTTCGCCAGCGGGCAGACGTAACCGTCACCCACGCGCGGAACAGGCTTCGTACCCCATACGATCGTCCTGGACGCGATTGCAGGATTTCAGGACAAGACCATGGCAGTTCCAAAGCGAAAGACGACGCCCTCACGCCGCAACATGCGGCGCAGCCACGATGCACTCACGCCCGCAGCGTTTCAGGAATGCCCGAATTGTGGCGAGCTGAAACGCCCGCACAACTTGTGCGGCGCGTGCGGGCACTATAACGGGCGCGAGATCATAGCGATCGACGCCTGACGGGTGAAATTGGGGGCATGAAGTGACAGCGGGCCGGCGAATCGCCATCGATGCGATGGGTGGCGATGTCGGGCCCGGGGTGATGGTCGCGGGCGCCGCGCTCGCCCGTCGTCTATGGCCGCAACTCGAGTTCACGCTGGTCGGCGACGAGTCCGCAATCCGCGCGGAAATGGTCGCTCATCCCGAATTGTCGAGCGCAGAGGTCATCCATGCCGCTGATGTCATCGCCGGCGACGACAAGCCGGCGCAGGCGATCCGCCGTGCCAAGACCACGTCGATGGGCCTGGCGGTCAACGCGGTAAAGACCGGTAGCGCCGCAGCCGCCGTGTCCGCCGGCAATACGGGCGCGCTTATGGCGATGGCGAAACTCGCGCTCCGCACCATGCCGGGGATCGACCGGCCGGCGCTCGCCGCGCTCTTGCCCAGCCTTGGCGAAACCGACCACGTCATGCTCGACCTGGGTGCCAACACCGAATGCGACACCCGCAACCTCGTCGAATTTGCCGTGATGGGTGCCGCTTACGCGCGATGTGCGCTGGGCCTCGAACGACCGCGCGTCCATCTGCTCAATATCGGTACCGAAGAAATGAAGGGGACCGAGGAAATCCGCGAGGCGGCCGGACTGCTCCGCGAGGCCATCGACCTGCCGATGGCCTTTGGCGGCTTCATCGAAGGCGACAAGATTTCACGCGGTGAGAGCGACGTGATCGTGACTGACGGGTTTTCGGGTAACATCGCGCTGAAAACCGCTGAGGGGACCGCGCGCTTCGTCACCGATCTGCTGCGCCAGGCATTTACCAGCTCGTTCCGGTCCAAGATGGGTTTTCTCGTCTCGCGCCCGGCAACCGAACTGCTGCGCAACCGTCTCGATCCGAACAACCACAATGGCGCAGTCTTCCTCGGACTGAACGGCATCGTCGTCAAAAGTCACGGCAGTGCCAATGTGAAGGGGGTTTCCAACGCGATCGGTGTGGCGGCAAAGCTGGTGGCGAACGACATCACGCGCCGCATCACCGACGACCTTGCGCATTTCGGCGCGCACCGGGCGCTGGCCGGTCCGGCGTCGGTAAATGCGGCATGAGGCGCGCCGCAGTCCTGGGTACCGGATCGGCCTTGCCCGTCCGCCGTGTGTCGAACGCCGAACTCGCCGAAACCGTCGACACCAGCGACGAATGGATCGTCGAACGCACGGGCATCCGCTTTCGCCATATCGCCGGGCCGGGCGAGACGACGGCAACGCTCGCGACCGAGGCGGCGCGCAGGGCGATTGCCGCCGCGAAGCTCGTCGTGACGGACATCGACCTGATCGTCGTCGCGACCGCGACGCCTGACCAGACCTTCCCGGCAACCGCCACCATCGTTCAGGCGGCGCTCGGCATCGACGATTGCGTGGCCTTCGACGTGGCAGCGGTCTGCTCGGGTTTTCTCTACGCTGTCTCGGTGGCGGAGAGCATGATTCGCGCCGGGTCGGCGCAAACCGCTCTGGTCATCGGGGCCGAAACCTTCAGCCGCATCCTCGACTGGGAAGACCGGGCGACGTGCGTGCTGTTCGGCGACGGCGCTGGCGCGATCGTGATGGGCGCAACCGAGGACGACCGGGGCGTACTCGCCGCCAAACTCCATGCCGACGGGCGTCATAACCAGCTATTGTATGTCGATGGTGGCCCCTCGACGACGGGCACGGTCGGCAAAGTCCGGATGAAGGGTCGCGAGGTATTCCGCCACGCCGTTGTCAACCTGGCCAGTGTCATGCGCGAAGTGCTCGCGCTCGCGGATCTGACGCCCGACGATGTCGACTGGGTCGTACCGCACCAGGCGAATGCCCGCATCCTTGACGCGACGGCGAAAAAGTTGGGCCTGCCACCCGAAAAGGTCGTGGTGACGGTTGCCGATCATGCCAACACATCCGCCGCTTCGGTACCGCTCGCGCTCGATACCGCGGTGCGCGACGGACGGATCAAAAGCGGTGATATTGTCGTGCTCGAGGCGATGGGCGGCGGCTTCACCTGGGGCGCTGCCGTCCTGCGCTGGTAAGTCAATCTTATCCGCCATTTGACGCGCGGACCTCGCACGGTTTAGGGTATAGTGAGTGATCACAGGGGACCTTTGGGGGGACGCATGGCGAAGACCGGGAATTTGACGCGCGCGGATATTGCAGAAGCGATCCATCGCAAGATTGGGTTGTCGCGTGCGGACTCGTCGAACCTGGTCGAAGGGATCCTGCGTCACATGTGCGAAGGGCTCTCAAAGGGTGAGAACGTAAAGGTTTCGGGCTTCGGCAGTTTCCTGCTCCGCGACAAGGGGGAGCGGATCGGACGCAATCCGAAAACCGGCGTCGAGGTACCCATTGCTCCGCGCCGCGTGCTGACATTTCGCGCCAGCCAGATGATGCGCGACCGCATCGCCAAGGCGGGGTAAACCGGGATTGGCCGATCCCGGAAAAAGCGAAAGCGCCTTCCGCACCATTGGCGAAATGAGCGCCGACATCGGCGTGCCACAGCATATATTGCGCTATTGGGAAACGCGTTTCCCCCAGCTTCGGCCACTGACCCGCGCGGGCAATCGCCGCTATTACCGGCCCGAGGACGTCGCGCTGGTGCGACGCATCGACAAGGCTCTCAATCGCGACGGCTACACGATCAAGGGCGTACAGAAATTATTGTCGAGCCGGGACGGGGCCGCGCCGGAAGACCGTGGTGTCGCGGCCGGTTCGGGGCTGCTGGCAGAGCTGCGTCGTATTCGTGCCGAGCTGGCGGCGATTCTGGACGACTAGACCCTGTTTCCCTCAGGCGAGGGGTTTGAGCGGCTTGGCCATCACGTAATCGCCGAACGCCACGTCGAAGTCGGCAAAGACAGTTTCGCCGATCGCCTCGAACCCGCGCGCCATGTAAAACCGGATCGCCTTGTCGTTCTTTTTATACACCCCGAGAACGAGGCGAGCGGCACCACGCCGCCTCGCCTCGTCTTCGACCTGCTGATAAAGCGTGCGCCCAAGACCCGCGCCATGCCAGCGCGACAGGACGTAAATTCGCTTCAACTCGGCGTCGGCGGGCATCGTGCCGGGCAGGACTGGCGGCACAAGCAGCGCATAACCGATGGGCGCCCCGACGGGTCCTTCCACGATCCACGCCGCCTGATCGGGATCGACGAGAGCCTTGTCCCATGCCGCGCGTGAGTGGTGGGTTGCACAAAACTCGACGATGCCGTCCCCCGGATGGTCATCGGCAAAGGACTCGAGAAACGACGCGGCGCCGACCAGCGCGAGGCGTTCGGCGTCCGCCGCGGTCGCGCGCCGCACGATCATTCCGTGTCCGGCCCCAGTGCCCCGTCCAGATCGCGGGGGCGTATGAAGCGCGTCAGATGGCCGATGCCGGTCCGTACGTCCGTCCAGTGATCAATGTCGAAGGTCAGCTCGGCGACGCTTGCCGTCGGAAATTTCTCCTCGACATCATCGCGCAGCGCCTCGCTGTCGTTGTCGGGGACGAGCATCAGGATAAGATCCTCAAGCCCCGGATTATGCCCGCACATCAGGACGCGTTCGGCACTGTCGGGCCGGTCATGGACCACGTCGAGCAGTGTGACGCATGATGCCAGATAGATGCGCCGGTCCCACGTCGGATGCAGCGTGCGGCCATAGCCCTCCCACAGGCCGTCGAGCGTATCGACGCAGCGGACGGCCGGCGACGAAACGACGTGATCGAAAGTGAGTCCCAGGTCGTGCAGATGCCGGCCGATCGTGTGCGCACCGCGCAGCCCGCGCGCATTGAGCGCCCTGTCAAAGTCACGCGCGACCGGGTCGTCCCAGCCCGATTTGGCATGACGGAGCAGCGTAAGGGTTTTCATTGCACCGGGTGATGCACGATTGGTGCGACGGTTGGAAGTCGTTCCCCCACCAACGTCACGGCCTCATCGAGCGTGACCCGCCGAATCGGTGTCCCGGCGGGAAAGGCGGTCAGCAACCGTGAGGGCACGGCCGCAGAAAGAATGACGAAAGTACCACGATCGTCCGCCCGCCGGATCAACCGGCCGAACGCCTGTGCCAGCCGCGCCCGGATGATGCGATCGTCAAAGGCCGCACCACCGCCGGCCGCCCTTCGCGCGGCATGGAGCACGGTCGGCCGCGGCCAGGGAATGCCCTCCATCACCACGAGCCGGAGCGACTCGCCCGGAACATCGACACCATCCCTCAGCGCATCGGTGCCGAGCAGGCTGGCCCTTGGATCGTCGCGAAAAATGTCGACCAGCGTTCCCGTGTCGATCGGATCGACGTGCTGCGCGTAGAGAGGGAGGCCGTCGCGTGCCAGCCGGTCGGCAATGCGGGCATGGACGCTTCGCAACCGCCGGATCGCGGTGAACAGGCCAAGCGTTCCGCCCGCTGCCGCAGCAATCAATCTGGCGTAGGCATTGGCAAGCTGTCCGACATGGCCGCGCTCGATATCGGTGACGATAAGTACCTGCGACTGGCTTGCGTAATCAAAGGGGCTCTCGACGCCGAACAGGGCCGGTGGGGTCTCGAGGTGCGCGCCGCCGCTGATCGCCTCGGCCTGATGCCAGTCGCCCCCCCCGCTGAGGGTCGCGGAAGTCAGCAGCACGCCGTGGGCCGGCTTCAGGACGATCTCGGCAAACGGCTTGGTCGGATCCAGCCAGTGGCGGTGCAGGCCGATATCGATGTCGCGACCCTCGATCCGATTGACCGCAAGCCAGTCGACAAAATCGGCATCGCCGGGGCCACCGACCCGCGCCAGCATCGCCAGCCATGCAGCGACGGTATCGCGCCGCCAGCCCAGCGACGCGATGGCACCGTCGATCCGCGCGCGCGCCGGACCGTCGAGCCAGTCGGGCGGATCGTCGAGCACCGCTTCAAGCCGCCGTCCGAGCGCGACGAGCGGGCGCAACAAGGCGTCGAGCGCACCGGCGGCTTCGGCTGCCGCTTCCACCGTTGCCGGATCGAGCACGGCCGCTTCGGTTTCCAGTCCGTAACCCGCATCTTCGGCCGTGCTGCGTGCGTAGACGATGCCGCGCACTGCCGACAGCAGGGTCTCGACCGGTCCAAACGGGTCACCCTCCGCAATGCGCGCCAGCCAATTGTCACCTGGCAGCGCTAGCGCCGCCGCGGTCGCGGCGCCGATGGCCGCTGCCCCTTCTGCGTCATAGCTCGCGACGTCGGCCAGCCGTGCTGACAGGCCCCGCCGACGTCCCCGTGACGCCCCCTCGGGACCGATCACCCAGCGCCGCAGCTCGATTGCCTCCTGACCCGTCAGCGCCGCCGAAAAGGTCGAATCGGCGGCATCAAAGACATGGTGCCCTTCGTCGAACACGATGCGCGTTGGCCGGTTGCTGGCCTCACGGCCGCGCGCCGCGTTGATCATCACCAGGGCATGATTGGCGATGACGATGTCTGCATCGACGCTCGCGCGGGCGCTGCGCTCGATGAAGCAGCGGCGGTAATGCGGGCAGCCTGCATAAATGCATTCGCCCCGGCGATCTGTCAGCGCCGTCGACCCGTTGCGCCGGAACAGCGTCGGCAACCAGCCCGGCAGGTCGCCCCCGACCATGTCGCCGTCGCGACTGAACGCCGCCCACCGCGCAACCAGTTGCGCAAGGATCGCCGGACGTCCCGTAAAGCCGCCCTGCAGGGCATCTTCGAGATTCAGCAGGCAAAGATAATTCTCACGCCCTTTGCGCACCGCCACTTTTGCGGCGCGCTCGACGGGGTCGGCGAACAGGCGTGTGGTTTCGGCATCGAGCTGCCTTTGCAGCGCCTTGGTGAAGGTCGAAACCCACACCGTGCCACCCGCCCGTTCTGCCCATAGCGAGGCGGGTGCGAGATAACCGAGCGTTTTGCCGATGCCCGTGCCGGCTTCCGCCAACACCATATTCGGCGCGTCGCGACGCATTCTTGGCGCGAAGGCAGCGCTGGCGGCAAGCGCATAAGCGCGCTGCCCCTCGCGTCGCTCGGCTAGGGCACCGGTCAGCGATTCCAGCCGCGCCAGGGTATCCTTTGCAGACACGACGGCAGGGGTGGCGGGGGGTCGCGGCGCCTTTTCCTCCCACTCCGGCAGTTTTGCGAACAGGCCGCGCTCGGCCTGCTCGGGACGCGTGATCGCCGCCGTCACGATTGCTCCCCACGTCCAGCGCTGGCGCGCCAGAGTGACCGCGCTCGACCACGCTCCCTCCCGCTCGGGCCAGTCCGCCGCACCCATATGGGCGACCAGCACTGCCGCCCCCTCGCGCAGCAGCGACGCGGCCCCGGCTTCGTCGACGGGCATCGCAAGTCCTGTTGCCGTCGCGAGCCCCTTTACCGTCGGCACCATGAAGCGGGCCGGATGGATGAAGGCAAAAAGCTCGAGCAGATCGAGCCCGGACAGTTCGGGGTAGCCAAGGCGCTGGGCGACGAGCGGCGCGTTGAGCAGGATCATCGGTGTCTCTGCCGCACGGCCGATCGCTTCTGCGCGTCCCACCCCGCGCGTGCCGCGCTCGTCTGCGATCCACAGTCCGGCGTGGCTGGCATGGAGGGCTGGATAGGCGAGAATCGTCACCCGCCTCATGTGAAGCGCAGGGAACGAAAGGGCAACGGCCTTGCTTAGCGACGCGGGCGCGGCGATGAGCGATGCACAATGACAGATCAATCGCTCCGCGACGTCGCCCTCGTTTCCAAAGCCTGGCCCTATGAGGAGGCGCGCAAGCTCCTGAAACGCTGGCCGTCGGGAAAGCCGGCAGGTGAGGCCGTACTCTTCGAATGCGGCTATGGGCCGTCGGGGCTGCCGCATATTGGCACCTTCAACGAAGTGCTGCGAACGACGATGGTACGCAATGCGTTCCGCACGCTGAGCGATGCTCCGACGCGGCTGATCGAGTTTTCGGACGACATGGATGGCTTACGAAAAGTACCCGATAACGTCCCCAACCAGGCGATGCTGACCGAACATCTCGGCAAGCCGCTGTCGCGCATCCCCGATCCGTTCGGGAAGTTCGAGAGTTTCGCCGCGCACAACAATGCAATGCTGCGTGAGTTCCTCGACCGGTTCGGGTTCGATTATGAATTCGTCTCGTCGTCGTCTCGTTATGAAAGCGGCGCCTTTGACGCGGCGCTGAAGAACGTCCTGCGCCATTACGACGCGATCATGGGCGTGATGCTGCCGACGTTGCGCAAGGAGCGCGCGGCCAGCTATTCGCCCGTCCTGCCGATCAGTGAGCGGACGGGGATCGTGCTGCAGGTGCCGGTCGAGGTCGTCGATGCCGAAACCGGCACAATCGCGTTCGATGATGGCGGTGAACGGGTTGTCCAGTCGGCGCTCGGCGGCAAGGCCAAGCTCCAGTGGAAGGTCGATTGGGCGATGCGCTGGGTCGCGCTTGGCGTCGATTACGAAATGTACGGCAAGGACCTGATCGATTCAGGAATCCAGTCCGGCAAGATCGCCGCCATTCTTGGCGGCAGGCAACCCGATGGTTTCGTCTATGAGCTGTTCCTTGATGAACGCGGCGAAAAGATTTCCAAGTCAAAGGGGAACGGCCTGACCATCGATCAATGGCTCGACTATGGCACGCAGGAGAGCCTGTCGTTCTTTGCCTATCGCGAGCCGAAAAAGGCCAAGGCGCTGCACATCGGCGTCATCCCGCGCGCGGTCGACGAATATTTCCAGTTTCGTGGCAATTATGCCGCCCAGCCGGCCGAGCAGCAGCTTGGCAACCCCGTGCATCATATTCACGATGGCAAGGTCTCGACCGCGGTTCCGCCGGTCACGTTCGGGCTGCTCCTCAATCTCGTGGGCGTGCTTGGCGCGGGCGCCACGGCGGATCAGGTGCGCGGCTATCTGTCGAACTATGTCGAGGGAGCGATTTCGCCCGAGCTCGAAGCGCTGATCGATCATGCCCTCGCCTATAATCGCGACTATGTCGCGCCGATGCTCGTCCGCCGCCCGCCGTCGGGTCTTGAGGCCGCTGCGCTCGAGCGCCTTGACCGTGAGCTGGCAGCGCTTCCCGACGACGCCGACGGCGTGGCGATACAGGACATTGTCTATGCGATCGGAAATGAGGGCGGCTTCGAAAAGCTGCGCGACTGGTTCCAGGCGCTTTATGAAACGCTGCTCGGGTCGAGCCAGGGGCCGCGCATGGGCAGCTTCATCGCCCTTTATGGTATCGCGAATACGCGAGGGCTGATTGCCGAAGCGCTGAGCGCCGGAGACCCGGGCGCCGAGACGAACGGATAGCTGTCGTCGAGACGTCTGACGTGGGCTCGGCGCTATCCCGCGCGAGGTGCTCTGCTGCGTCCTTTACCCTTCTGAAATGCCAACCGTCTACGACTGGTGAATTGTAGGGCCAGAACGAGACATTGCGCGATGGGGAAATTGGGGTTCTGGCAGGGCGGCAAGCGCGATGCGGTCGGGCCGGATGATCAGTCGGCCAATGGTCCCGCCGACAATCCCGAACCGGTTGGCCGGGCAAGGGCATGGATCAACCAGCGTGATACCCAGGCCGAGGCGTTGTTGCTTCTCAAGAACTACGAGGAGTCGCGACAGGGCTGGTTCTGGTCGACCGACCGTAACGGTCGTCTGACGTACCTGACCGAGAGCGTGGCTCCGCGGCTGAGCGCCGAACCCCAATCTGTCGTTGGATCAGCGTTTGTCGATCTCTTCCTGCCATCGGACGACGGCGTCGGTGCTCCCCGAACGCTGCCATTCATCCTCGCGCGGCAATCGAAATTCGAAAAACTTACCCTGCGAGCGGCGTCGGACAGCGAGGAATGCTGGTGGGCGGTGTCGGGATGCCCGCAATTCGATGCAGCCGGCCAGTTCATTGGCTACCGCGGCAGCGGCGTCGACATCACCGAGCAGCGCAGGTCATCCGAACACGCATCGCAGCTGGCGATGTACGATTCGCTGACCGGTCTGCCGAATCGCCTGCGTATGTCGCAGGTTTTGCACGCCAATCTGGTGGCGTTCGAACAACAGAAGCGGTCCTGCGCCGTCATGCTCGTCGATCTCGACCGCTTCAAACAGGTCAATGATACGCTGGGGCATCCGGCAGGCGACGCGCTGCTGAAGCAGGTCGCGGAGCGCTTGCTGCGTATCGTCGGCGATCGGGACCGGGTGTTCAGGGTTGGCGGTGACGAGTTCCAGATCATTGTGCGTGATTGCGAGGATCGCGGCATACTCGGCGACCTCGGCAACACGATCATTGCAAACCTGTCTCAGCCCTATTCGGTCGAGGGCAGCCGCTGCATCATCGGCGCATCGATCGGGGTGGCAATCGGTCCGTTTGACGGGCGGACGAGCGAAGAACTGATCCGCAACGCCGATCTGGCGCTCTACGCCGCGAAGGGCAGCGGCCGGGGTCGCTTCCGCTTCTATTCAACCGAGCTCCTCCAAGCCGCCGAAGACAGGCGCGTGCTGGAGGAAGATTTGCGCGATGCACTGGCCAAGGGCGAGATCAAGCTGTTCTACCAGCCGATCGTGGATGCCAGAACGAATGTTACGACGGGTGTCGAGGCGCTGGTCCGCTGGGATCATCCCGAGCGTGGGCCGATCTCTCCCGCGCTCTTCATTCCGATCGCCGAAGAGGCCAATCTCATCGAACCCCTCGGGGAATGGGTATTGCGCAAGGCCTGCGAGGACGCCGCCACCTGGCCCGGCAAGCTCAGGGTCGCCGTCAATGTTTCTCCGATTCAGTTCAGCAACGAGTCTCTTCCGCAGATCGTCATGTCGGCGCTCGCCTCGTCCGGGCTGTCACCAGCCCGGCTTGAGCTCGAAATTACCGAAGGAGTGTTCCTGAGCGAGTCGGCCGAAACCGACACGATGTTCGCGACGCTGAAGGACATCGGCGTGCGTCTGGCGCTCGACGATTTCGGTACGGGCTATTCATCGCTCGGCTATCTGCGCACGGCGCCGTTCGACAAGATCAAGATCGATCAGAGTTTCGTGCGGGCGGCCACCCTGCCGGGATCGCGTAACCGCGCAATCATCGCTGCGATCGTCGCGCTCGCCGAAGCGCTGGGCATGGAAACGACTGCCGAGGGCATCGAGTCGCTCGATCAGCTGGAACTGGTCCGTCATCTGCGCGTCAGTCATGTTCAGGGCTATGTCTACAGCAAGGCGATCGACAGCGCCGCGATCACCGACCGGTTGCAGACGGGGGATTGGTCAATCGCTCCGTCTGGACCAGCCAAGCAGCGCAGCGACCGTTTTTCGATGTACCGCAATGTCGGCGTGATCTTCGCCAACCGCTACAACTCGGTATTGATCCGAAATCTGTCCGAATCCGGCGCCCTGATCGAGGGCCTTCTCGATGTTCCCATCGGGAGCTTGCTGATCGTCGATTTCGGCGATGGTCAGCTCGCGTTTGCAAAAGTGCGCCGTTCGCGAAAGCGACAGCAGGGCATCGAATTCGAACAGCCACTGGTCAGCGACGGCAATGGCGGGATGTGCACCAGTCGACGGGTGTCGCCCTATCTGATGGGCATGGCCGGCCTGTCCGCGAACAGTGAAAGCGGGGGGCCAGCGTTCGATGCCGACCATCCTGTCTCACTCGAGGAACTGCGCTCGAAGCTGGGTCTTGCCGTTGCGACACGGCCGTTGCAGCTTGGTACGGGGGAAGGCGCCGGTACATCTGCTGCCGCTGGGGATCCGACCGTGCATGCCGGTTCTGACGGCACGGGGAAGGCCCAGGGCGATGGCTTGCCGACGAAGAATGGCGCCGGCGGGGGTAATTCCCCGGCCGCCGTCGAACGGCCAACGATACGGCAACTGTCCGATCGCTATCTCGATCACGTTCGGGGCGACAAGGAACGGCATGAGATCGATCGCAGCTACCTGAAGGATCATATCCTGCCCAAATTCGGTCAGATGCACCCTGACGAACTTGCGCCATCGGATGTCGCCGCCTGGCTTGTCGCAAAGGTTAAGGAGGAGGGATATCCGCCGGAAAAGGTTAATCGGCTCCAGGCAATTCTGGGCCAGATGTATGTGCTCGCGATGCAATGGGGTGTGCCCGGCAGCGGCGGCGAGGCGCTTGATGGTGTTTCCGTCTTTACACGGCGCGGCGACGAGGAGCGCTGTCTGACGGCCGAAGAAATCGAGCGGCTGAACGCGGCGGCACAGGCCAGCCACAACCCCCAGCTGAAATATATCGTTTCTTTGCTGATGCTTACCGGTGCCCGGCAGCGTGAACTGCTTGAGGCGCGTTGGGCCGATATCGACATGAAGGCTGGTATCTGGCGCATCCCGACATCGAAGTCCGGGCAGGTCCGCAACGTCACTCTGTCTCAGGCGTCGCTCGACGTCCTTCGCGAATTGCCTCGCTGGCCAGACTGCTCGTTCGTCATCGCCAATCCCAAGACGAAAAAGCCGTATCGGTCGTTCTTCAACAGCTGGCACACCGCGAGGATGAAGGCCGGGCTGTTCGACGTGGAAATGGACGACCTGCGCCATAGTGCCATCAGCGATGCTGTCGGCATGGCACCGGCCACTGACTTTGTCGGCAATATGCTCGGTCGTACCAAACGATCCCCAGTGCGGCTTCGCGCAGCGCTGTAGGTTCGCCTGAATTATTGCCGTTTTTGCCGGGCTGGGTCTATCCATCGCCTCCGATCACGGTTTGCGGCGGAGCTGACGGGCGCACGTGTTCAAGCGCTGATGACTTGCGTTCGTCTTGTCGGTTATCCTATCCCGCAGCAGTCGATGAACCGACAACCGCAAGATTTCTGCGACCGCACCCGTGTAAGAGGAACAGCGATGGCGCATGACGAATCGAGACAGCTCCACGACGCAGTGACTTTTCTGGGCATCCGGGCGCAGGCAACGGCGGTCGGCATGATCACAATCGCGGTCGAACTGCGTCGCGCCGGGGTCCTCGACGATGCGGCGATCGGCCGCATAAAGGATTCGATTTTCAACGATTTGGCCCTGTCCTGTCCGCGCTCCCAGCCGAAAGCCACTTTTGAAAATAACTTGCGACAACGCCTCGACGCACTCTTCGCCGAAAAGGAGCGCGTCGGGGGCCGGCAACAGTCGCCACTGGCCTGAATGCTGCCGTCAACTGGAAGGGTGGCAGTCTAGCACCCACTCTCTATATATCTTCGATGAGCTATCGCCTGTCCGTTCTCGACCAGACGCCCATTGCCGCCGGGTCGACCGCGGCAGTGGCACTTGCCAATACGCTCGACCTTGCGCGCAGCTGCGACGCGAGCGGTTACGAACGCTACTGGCTGGCGGAACACCATGCGTCGCCGGGTTTGGCGGGGGCGGCACCCGAGGCTCTGATCGGACCGGTGGCACTCGCTACGTCACGGATACGGGTCGGATCTGGTGGGATCATGCTGCCGCATTATTCGCCCTTCAAGGTAGCCGAGACGTTTGCGCTGCTCTCGGCACTTGCACCCGGACGGATCGACCTGGGCCTCGGCCGCGCGCCGGGCAGCGATCAGCGCACTGCCTATGCCCTGCAGCGCGACCGGTCGCGGCGGATGCCGGTTGATGACTTTCCCAACAACCTTGCCGAAACCATTGCCTATCTCGGTGGCACGATGCCCGCGGACCATCCGTTCGCGGCGTTGCAGGACACCCTTCCATCGGGCGGCGGCAGTCCCGAAGTATGGCTGCTCGGTTCCTCCAGCGATTCTGCGATCTGGGCGGCGGAGGCCGGCCTGCCCTATTGCATCGCCGACTTCATCAATTCGGACGGAATGGCGCTGGCCGATGTCTATCGCTCACGTTTCCGGCCCGGGCGGATTGCCGAGCCCTATGTCATGGTCGCGACCTGGACGATCGCGGCGCCGACCCGTGCCGAGGCCGAGCGGCTGGCGCTGCCGGCGGCAATGATGTTCGCGCATCTCATTCGGGGTGAACTGATCGCCGTACCATCGATCGAAACCGCCGCGGCCTGGGCGGCGGAAAACGGGACGCCTCCCCGACGCCGGCGGACAACCCTGGGTACGCCTGCTGAGGTTCATGCCGGGCTTGACGAAGTCGCGCGGCTCTACGGCGCGGACGAACTGATGCTGGTCAACATCTTACCCGACCATGCCGCGCGCGTTCGCAGTTATGAATCGATCGCCGCCGAATATGGGCTGGCGGGCCTCGCCAAGGCTGCCTAGGGCATTTTGGAACATTGAAAGGATAATAATGGCCGACACTCTGACCCTGACCCTCGACACCGGTGAAGTTGCGATCAAGCTGCGGCCCGATCTGGCCCCCGGTCATGTCGAGCGCATCACGACGCTGGCGAACGAAGGGTTTTACGACGGGGTCGTATTCCACCGCGTCATCGCCGGGTTCATGGCGCAGGGCGGCGATCCGACGGGGACGGGCATGTCCGGGTCGAAGCTGCCCGATCTGAAAGCCGAGTTCAGCCGCGAGCCGCACCGTCGCGGCATCTGTTCGATGGCCCGGGCGTCGTCGCCGAACAGCGCGAACAGCCAGTTTTTCATCTGCCTCGACGACGCGACCTTCCTCGACGGGCAATATACGGTGTGGGGTGAGGTGACGTCTGGCATGGATGCAGTCGACGCCCTGCCCAAGGGAGAGCCGCCCCGGACACCTGGCAAGATCGTCAGTGCCCGCGTCGCCTGACCTATTTGGCGGCCATCACGCCCACCAGCCAGTCGTGAAATAACCGGACCGGGCGCGCGTCAAGCGCCCGTGGTCGGCAGACGAACCAATAGCTGTAAGGGCTTTCGACCGCAACGTCGAACAATCGCACCAGCCGTTCGTCAGGTGCGGCGGCAAGGTGGCTGGCATGAAGGAAGGCGACGCCGAGACCCTGCGCTGCGGCGTCGAGCATCAGCTGCCCTGAATCGAACAGATCGATCGCGACCGGTTCGAGTCGGGGCAGCTTCACTGCGCGGCGCCAGGCATCGAACGTGTCGGGCATGTCGCGGTGAAGAAAAACGGTCAGGTCGGCAAGTTGTGTGGGTTCTGTCACCGGGCCGCCACCGAGCGTAAGCGCCCTGCTGCCGATTGCGTAAACCTCGTTGCGGTCAAGGCGTCGGGCGTAGAGCGCCGGATCGATATCGCGGGCAAGGACGATCGCGGCGTCGATGCCATCGCCCAGCCTGGAGACGCCGTGCGCGCCCGTGTCGATATCCAGGTGCAGCGACGGATGGGCGGCGCGAAGATCGGGGAGGCGGGGGATCAGCTGCTGCGAGGCAAACAGCGGCAGCACACCCAGTCTGAGCCGCAGGATGGCGTTGTTCCCGGCGACGGTTTCGATCGCGTCCGAGAGCTGGTCGATCGCCGGGGCAATGAGCGAGACCATCCGCTCGCCATCGGCGTTCAGCACCAGCGCATGGTGGCGCCGTTCGAACAGCGGTTTGCCGACAAAGCGTTCGAGCGACTGGAGCCTGCGGCTGAGCGCAGGTGACGAGAGCGAGAGTTCTTCGGCGGCCGCTTTGACCGATCCGGTCCGGGCAATCGCCACAAATGCTTCCACCCCGGACAGGGACGGCAGGCGTCGCATCGGTCAGCTAATCCCTTGTTGCAGTTGCTAACGGCCGATACCGGTAACATTGGGACGATGATACCCAGCTTTGCAGCTTATGCAAGATGCAATATTAACAATCTCGATTATCCTTTTCGCACTTGCGAACAATAATGCTGCAGTGCACATAGAGGGTGCCTTTCAGGCATCCTCTCCTAAAACTTTCAAGGCCGGTCCTTCGGGACCGGCCCTTTTTTTTGCCCTGTCAACCGGACATAGCTGTAGACGGTGAGCGCTGCGCACATCGTCGCGGCAACCAGATAGGGCAGGGGTCGCCACACTTCGTACAGCGCGACGCCGATCGAGGGACCAAGCACGAACGAAGCGCCGTTGACCGAGGTTACCCGCCCGGCGACGACGCCCTGCAGGTCCGGCCCCACCGCCAGCGAAGATCCGGCCGTGTACCCTGGCCGGGCAAAGCCGAACCCGGCCGAAGACAGGGCAAATGCCAGCGCGAGGCCGTAAAGCGAGTCTGCCGTGGACGTGAGCACCAGTCCCGCCCCGCCGAGCAACAGCCCGACCAGCACCATCGTTCGCGGTGTCAGGTCAAGGCGCGGGATGAGACCCCATTGGACGAGAAGCGCCGCGCCGGCTCCGATCATCTGCACCAGTCCGATCGTCTGCTGGGCAATCGTCGTGCGGACATCCAAATGCAGGCGGTCAATTGTCAGAAAGCCCATGGCCTGGCCGGTCATCGCCTGCGCATGGCCCATGACCAGCCCGACCAGCAACCAGGGCCAGACCCGCGTATCGAACAGCGGCAGCGTACCCGCAGGGCCATCGGTCATCGCGGCGGTAACGCTGGCCCCCGTCAAATTGCCGCCGAGTGAGGGATAGCTCGTTGCGGCGCCGTGGCTGTGGTCGCCGGGCTTGTCGTCGGGCAGTGCGCGCCACGCTGCCACCAAGACAGCAAATCCGCAGAGCGCGAAGAAATAGGCGGGCCCCGCCAGCCCGACACCGGGCAAGACAAAGAACGGTGCCAATGCCGGACCCAGGATCGTGCCGAGGCCGAATGCCGAGGCGAGCATCGTCAATGCTCTGGTCCGCTCGGCTCGTGTCGTCCTCGAGGCCAGAATTGCCTGTGCCGCCGGTGGGGCCGCCGCCCCGAACAGGCCGTAGATCATCCGAGCACCGATGAAGGCCGCGATCGTCGCCACCGGTGCGATCAGGCCGTGGATACCGGCGGTCAGGAAGCCACCGCAGAGGAGGACCGACACCGAAAAGCCGGCAAGTCCGGTCAGGACCATGCGCCTGCGCCCGGTCCGGTCCGAGCGCTTCGCCCAAAAAGGGGCCGCGACGACCCACACCAGCGCCGACACCGAAAAGGCCATCGCGATGATGCTGTCGGGAATGCCGAGCGAGCGGCCGATCGCCGGCATGACCGACTGGAGCGCAGTATTGCCCGCCCCGATGACGAGCATCACCAGGAACAGCAGCACGAAATCGCGTTCGACGCGCTGGGGGAGGGGCGGGGCCATTTATTCGATGCCCAGGTGAACGCGCCGGGTCACGCTGGGGTCGAGCACGGCGACGAGGAAATAGCAGATCGCATTGCGAACGCGGTCGGGCACGCTCGCCATGCCGCTGAATTCGGCCAGCGTGCGTTCGCGTGACTGGGCGATCTCACCGTCGATATAGGTCCGCAGGGCGTCGGCGAAAGCGGTATCCTCGACCCTGAGCATGATCTCGAGGTTGAGGAACAGGCTGCGCGGGTCGAAATTCGCACTCCCGATGTGGACCGTATCGTCGATGACGTAGAGCTTGGTGTGCAGCCGCGACGGCTGGTATTCGAAGACGCGCGTGCCCTTTCGCAGAAGGCCGGGAAAAGTGAAGCGTGCCGCACCGATCGTCGCCAGATTATCGGTCTTGCCTGCTGTCATAACCCGCGCGCGACCCCGGCCGGCCACGCGGTCGATCAGCCGGGTGAGTCCAGGTGTGGGGGCAAAATAGGCCGCGACGAGCGAGACGTCCTTCGCCGTCGCAAGGTCACCCCGCAGTGTCTTCAGCCACGGCGACAGCCGGCGTACCGGGCCGCCATGCAGCCAGCGCACGGCACCGGCGGGATTGCTCCACCGGCGCAGCGCGCGGCGAAGGTCGCGCATTCGTGCACTCGGTCGCAGCGTCCAGTCAGCGAGAGTGTCGAAATAGCCCGACAGCCGCTTGGCCGCCGGTCCTTCGATGCTCAGTCCGAGGTCGCGCCAGGCATCGGCCCCCTCGTCGGCGAAATAGCCGTCGGCCACGTTGAATCCTCCGATAATTGCGCTGGTTTCATCGGCGAGGGCGAATTTCTGGTGGTTGCGCATCAGATAGCGGCGGCCCCAATGCGGGACGAACACGCACAGGGTAACACCGGCGTCTTTCAGGGGTTTGAGAAAGGCATCATCTCCCGTCGTGTTGCTGCCCAGCCCGTCGATGATCAGCCGCACCGCAACGCCGCGCCCCGCCGCCATGATCAGCGCATCGCGCACCCGCGTTCCGGCGTCGTCTTCGGCGAAGATGTAATAGAGCAGGCGCAGGCTGGACCGGGCGGCGTCGATCAGCGCGACCAGCGCGTCGAGCCGCTCGGCACCCCGGATCAGCAGCGCGAACCGGTTGCCATCGACGAGGAATTCTTGCGCCACCAAAGCGCTTTCGCCGGTCGCGTGCGCATTGACAAGGTTGCGCTGGACGCCGGGCGCTGCTAGCGGGACAGGCTTTCCTGCACCAGTATGTTTCATGAAGGTTCCTGCCGATGGCGCGCGTCACAGTCGAAGATTGCGTTGACAAGATTCCCAACCGTTTTGATCTCGTGCTGCTTGCATCGCAACGCGCGCGCCAGATCTCGGGCGGAGCCGAGCTGACGATCGACCGTGATCGCGACAAGAACCCGGTCGTCGCGCTGCGGGAAATCGCTGAGAAGACGGTGATCCCGGCGGAACTGCATGAGGCGCTGGTGGGCAATCTGCAGAAGGTTCAGGTCGACGACGATGACGCTGTCGATGAAATGGGTTCACTCAGCCAGTCGGCCGAAGCGCTGCGCCTGACCGCTGCCGCGCCGCCGCGGAATCAAAACCTTGGCGCGGACTACGACGGCTAAGCCGAATTAGGCGCGACCGGACGGCGTGCGCGCGAAGACCTAGGCGACTGCCTTCAGCTTGACCGCTTCGAGCGGCGTGATGTCTTCGGCGTGGGCCCAGCACAGATCGTGGAGCGCGAGTTCGCGACCGTCGTGCGAAAGAATCGCGATCTGGCGGATCGGCTGGTGATCGCGCAGATCGACGAGAACGGGCGTCGAGGGTACGCCCGATTCCCATTTCTCTCCCCACTGACGCAGGGCGAGCATGGCGGGGAGCAATTCGGCCCCCTTTTGCGTCAGGCGATACTCGACCTTGCGCCGGTCGTCGGCCATTGCCTCGCGCGACAATATGCCGTGATCGACGAGGCGGCCAAGCCGGTTGGCAAGAATGTTGCGGGCGATGCCCAGCGTTGCCTGAAATTCCTCAAAATGGTGGAGGCCATTGAAAGCGGCGCGTAAAATGAGGAACGACCAGCGTTCGCCCGTCGCCTCCAATGCAGCCGGCAGCGCGCATGAAGCGAGCACCCGGAGATCTTCTTTCAGCATTCCCATCCTAATTCAGAACCTATCGTAATTTGACTGTCATACAAGGCTTGAAAAATATTGCAGCGCCGCATAAGTTTCTAGTTGCAACCCGCAACCTACAGGAGTAGGTAGTGATTCGCAACTGGAAATGAAAGGACCTCCCCATGTTCCGCACTGCATCACTCTTTGCTCCCCTCGCCGCCGCTGCGCTGACCCTTGGCGTTTCGGCACCGGCCATGGCCCAGACCCCCACCTATCGCGCGGTTCCCGTCACACAGCTGGCGAGCGCCGACAGCATGATCATCGGTGAAACTTTGTGGGCATGCGGTCCGGCCGGTTGCACCACCAGCCAGGCAACCGCGCGCCCCGCCATCGTCTGTGAGCAGGCGGTGAAGAAGGTCGGCAAGCTGGCCAGTTTCACGGCGAATGCGAAGGATTTCGACGCCGACGCGCTCGCCAAGTGCAACGCCAAGGCGAAGGCCTGATCCCAACCGGGCGCGCTGCTCCCTGCGCGCCTGATGTCGCAGGGCGGCGACACCATTGTTGTCGCCGCCCCGCGCTCATATAGCCGCCCCATGCAACGTCTGATCGGGGGTGAGCGGGTTGGGGGCCCGATGCGCGGCGGCATCGTCGCGCTCGGCAATTTCGATGGTTTTCATCGCGGACACCAGGCGGTCGTCGGCCGTGCGGTCGCCCTCGCCCGGGCCCAGGGTCGCGCGGCGATCGTCGCCACCTTTGACCCGCATCCCGTTCACCACTTTCGCCCCAGTGCCCCGCCGTTCCGGCTGACCAGCCTTGACCAGCGTGAGCGGCTGTTCGCCGCCGCCGGCGCCGATGCGATGATGGTGCTCCACTTCGACGCGACGCTCGCCGCCGTCACGGCGGAGGATTTCGTGATCGACTGGCTGGTCGACCGTACCGGTGCGGCAGGCGTGGTCACCGGCCAGGATTTTACGTTCGGCAAGGGGCGGGGCGGCAACGTGGCGGTCCTCGCGGCGCTTGGCGAGGCTCACGGCCTCACCTCAGAAGCGGTGAGTCCGGTTTCGGACAGCGAGGGGCCGATATCGTCCAGCCGAATCCGCGCCGCACTGCAAGCAGGCGACTGCGCAACGGCGACGCGACTGCTGACGCGCCCCTTCGCGATCGAGGGGGTCGTCCAGCACGGCGACAAGGTGGGACGCACGATCGGCTTCCCCACCGCGAATATCGACCTCGGGCACTATCTGCGTCCCCGCTACGGGATCTATGCGGTGCGCGGGCGCCTCGGGGTCGATGCCGAATCCGGGGGCCGGACACTCGACGGGGCGGCGAATCTCGGGATCAGGCCGAGCTTTGTTCCACCCAAGGAATTGCTCGAACCTTATTTCTTCGACTTTGCCGGCGATCTCTACGGCCAGACGGTCGAGGTCGAACTGCACGCCTTCCTCCGGCCCGAAGCGAAGTTCGAGGACCTTGCGGCTTTGAAGGCGCAGATGGACCGCGATTGCGCGACCGCACGCGAAATCCTAAGCGCTCGCTCCACATGACCGAACCCAGAGATTACCGCGACACCGTCTTCCTGCCGAAGACCGATTTCCCCATGAAGGCCGGCCTCCCGCAAAAGGAGCCGGCCATCCTCGCGCGCTGGCAGGCCGAGGGCCTGTACGCGCAGCTTCGTGCCGCGCGTGCGGGGCGTGAGAAGTTCATCCTCCACGACGGCCCGCCCTACGCCAACGGCGACATGCATATCGGCCATGCGCTGAACCACATCCTGAAGGACATGGTGGTGCGCACGCAGAGCCTGCTGGGCAAGGACGCGCCCTATGTGCCGGGCTGGGACTGCCACGGCCTGCCGATCGAATGGAAGGTCGAGGAGGAATATCGCAAGAAAAAGCTGAACAAGGACGAGGTCGACCCGGTCGAGTTCCGCGCCGAATGCCGGGCCTATGCACAGAAATGGGTCGACACCCAGCGCGAACAGCTGAAGCGGCTGGGGATCAACGGCGACTGGGATCATCCCTATCTGACGATGGATTTCGCCGCCGAAGCGACGATCGTCGCCGAGCTGATGAAGTTCGCGGAGTCGGGGCAGCTTTATCGCGGCGCCAAGCCGGTGATGTGGTCCCCGGTCGAAAAAACCGCGCTGGCGGAGGCCGAAGTTGAATATGAGGACATCGTCTCGACGCAGATCGATGTGGCGTTCGAGATTGTCGAGTCGCCAAATGACCCTGACCTCGTCGGCGCATACGCAATTATTTGGACAACAACGCCGTGGACGATCCCGGTAAATCAAGCAATCGCCTATGGACCTGCAACTCGATATCGACTGCTTTACGTTGGCGATAAGCGTTATGTGGTTGCGGACGATCCCGACCTTCTTTGGGCGTTGGGAGCACGTGTGAACGGATCTAATTGGGTCAGCGCGGCACAGCCAATTGCAGAAGAAAAGACCGCTTCCGATTGGCATTTCGCCATATGTGATCAAGAACTCTATGTGGAGGGCGATCAGCTCCAAGGAGCAGTGGCCCGCCACCCGATGCACCACCTCGGCGGGTTCTTTGCCAAGCCCCGCCCGTTCCTGCCCGGCGATTTCGTTACCACTGAACAGGGCACCGGCCTCGTCCACATGGCGCCCGACCACGGCGAGGATGATTTCGACCTGTGCAAGGCGAACGGCATCGACCCGGTCTTCGCGGTCGAGGGCGACGGGAAATACCGTGCCGACTGGGCATGGCTCGGCGGGCAGGGGTCGGTCATCAACGCCAAGTTCAACGCGCCCGACGGGCCGATCTGCAGCGACTTGCGCGACGCGGGCGCGCTGCTCGCGGCCAGTGCGGACTATAAGCACAGCTACCCGCATTCGTGGCGCTCCAAGGCGAAGCTGATCTTTCGCGCGACGCCGCAATGGTTCATTCCCATGGGCGAAGCGGGCGGCCTCCGCGAAACCGCGCTGCAGGCGATCAGGGACACCCGGTGGGTACCCGAAAAGGGCCAGAACCGCATCACTGCCATGGTCGAGGGGCGGCCCGACTGGGTGATCAGCCGCCAGCGGGCATGGGGCGTGCCGATCACCTTGTTCGTCGACCGCAAGTCAGGACACTATCTGTGCGACCCGGACGTCAATGCGCGTATCGTCGCGGCGGTGCGCGAACGGGGCGTCGACGCCTGGACGGATGAGGCGGCGCAGGGCTTTCTTGGCGACGCCTATGATGCGGCCGATTACGACCGCCAGACCGACATTCTCGACGTCTGGTTCGACAGCGGCTGCACCCACGCCTTCGTCCTCGAATCGGGCAAATGGCCCGACCTGCGCAGCCCCGCCGACCTCTATCTCGAAGGGTCGGACCAGCATCGCGGCTGGTTCCAGTCGTCGCTCCTCGAAAGCTGCGGCACGCGCGGCCGTGCGCCGTACAAGGCGGTCCTGACCCACGGCTTCACGATGGATGCCAAGGGCATGAAGATGTCCAAATCGCTCGGCAACACCATCAACCCGCTCGACCTGATGAAGGAATCGGGCGCGGACATCCTGCGGCTGTGGGCGCTGTCGGTCGATTTCACCGAAGACCACCGCATCGGCAAGGAAATCCTGTCGGGCGTGTCGGACCAGTATCGCAAGCTGCGCAACACCTTCCGCTATCTGCTCGGCGCGCTCGAGGGGTTCGGGAAGGAGGAGCGGGTTGCCGTAGCGGAGATGCCCGAACTCGAACGCTACGTCCTCCACCTGCTGGCGGACATGGACAGCAAGTTGCGGCAGGCCGTCGCCGATTTCGACTTCAACACCTATGTCCGCCTGCTCGGCGATTTCGCGAACAACGACCTTTCGGCGTTTTATTTCGATATCCGCAAGGACAGCCTTTATTGCGACGCGCCCACCGCGCTCAAGCGCCGCGCATGCCGCACCGTGCTCGACACGCTATTCCACGCGCTCGTCCGGTGGGTTGCGCCAGTGCTGGTGTTCACCGCAGAGGAAGTGTGGGGCACGCGCTATCCAGTCGCGGGCAGCGTGCATCTGCTCGAGTGGCCGGACGTCGATGCCCGGTGGTTGGATGATTCGCTGTTATTTAATCGTAGTGATACGCGGCCCATTCGCCGGATGGTTACAGAAGCGATTGAGCCGCTACGTCGCGAGAAGATTCTTGGTTCAAGCCTCGAAGCAGAGGTGACGATTCCCACGGTTGGCGGCACACTTGGACGTGATTTGCGTTGGATGGACCTCGCCGAAATTTGCATCGTTTCGAAGGTCAATCTCGTCGATAGCGAGACTCCTGACACCTACTTCGGTGAGGTATTGGTGGAACGCACCACTCACCACAAATGCGGCCGCTGCTGGCGGCACCTCCCTGAAGTGACCGAGGACGGCGCCCTCTGCGACCGCTGTACGGAGGTCCTCGCATGACCGGGCCCGACAGCCGCAACCGCACGATCGGCCTCGCCATCGCGTCGGTCGTCTTCGCTTTCGACCAGCTGAGCAAATGGTTTGTTGTCGGGCCGCTCGACCTGCCCGCGCGCGGCGAGATCGAGGTCCTGCCGATCTTCAAGCTGCTCTGGGTGAACAATTCGGGCGTCTCGCTCGGGCTGCTGACGGCTCGGACTGCGCTGGAAGGCTGGGGTCTCGCGGCGCTGACCGCGGCGATTGCCACCGGCGTCGCGATCTGGCTGTGGCGAGAGCGCAGCCGCCCCGATGTCGTGGCGCTGGGGATGATCCTCGGCGGTGCGGCCGGCAACATCGTCGACCGCGTGACGACCGGCATCGCCGCGGCGCGGTACGACCTGCCGGGCCATGTCATCGATTTTGCGAATCTGCACTTCGGCAGCTTCAGCCCGTTTCTGGTGTTCAACGTCGCCGACGCCGCTATAACCATCGGTGTTCTCCTCCTCCTGTTCCGCGCGTTGCTGGCGCGCGACAAGCCGAAGGCCGTGATTGATGCGTAAGATAATCCCCGTGATCCTCCTGATGGCGACGCTAGCTGGCTGCGGCCGGTCGAGCGGCGTGTTCAACCGGGCGCGGCCCGACGAGCTTGCCGTCGCGCGCGCGGCACCGCTTGTCGTCCCGCCCGATTTCGCCCTTCGTCCCCCTGTTCCGGGCGCGCCACGGCCGCAGGAGGCCGATTCGTCGACGCTGGCCTTACAGGCGATGTTCGGCGGTCCGGCCCAGCGCAGCCCGGCGGAAACGGCCAATCTGGATGCAGCGGGGGCTGCCCGCGCCGATGCCGGTATCCGGTCGACCGCGGGTGATCCGGCGACGACGGTCGTCGACAAGGGGGCAACGACGCGTGATGTGGTGGCGGCACCGGCATCCGAGGGCCAGGGTGCCCGGGCAACGACGCCGCAGAACTGACAGCGGCGGTAATTAGTCACCCCGGTAAGTGCCGGGTCATGATCGGAAAGGGAGAGGGCGCTCCTTTTTCCGAACACGATCCGGCCAGGCCCGGGGTGACGCTTGGGCTCTAGAAACTGACGCCGATTGATCCGACGACGCCGCCCTTGCTCTCGTTCTTGCCCGACGGGCCGATGAAATCGCCGTCGGTATCGACATATTGGACGCCGATGCTGATCGACTTGTAGGTCAGCGTCGCGCCGAGGCCCCAGTCGGTGTATTCCTTGCCGATCGCCAGCCAGCTTGGCCCGAAGGTGTGGCCGATATGCGCGGTCAGGCCGAGCGGCGTCTTGGGAATTGCCAGCCCGAAATCACCCGCGATATAGACGTTGTCGTTGCTCTCGCCCGTGGCCTGGTCGAGGCGCAGCGCCTTTTGCTTGGGCGCATAGTTGATCGTTGCCTTGGCGCTCAGCGGACCGAACGTGTGCGAAATGTCGAAATACGGCTCGATGAAATCGGAGCTCGTCGGATCGCCCACAGCCTTGGTCTTCGGATAGTAGTAATAGAGGACGCCGACATCGAACGTCGTCCCTCCGAACGTCTTTTTGAAGCCGCCGATGATATCGATTTCCTGGTGTGCGGTGCAGCAGATCGTGCCGCCGCCGCCGGTGTAGAGATCACTTGCGGCGGTCACATAGTTGTCGGTCGAGGAGCCCCAGACCGAGGCGTAGAGCCCGGATGAATGCGTGACCGTCAGCGACCCCTGGACCGCGAAATTCTTGTCGGTCTGCGAAATTCCACGGAACCGGTAGTCGGAAATGAGCGTCGCCGTGCCGTTGATCGTGATCGCCGGCGGCGGTGCCGTGTCGTCGGCAAGCGCGGGCGTCGCCGCCAGCGCACTGGCCAGAATGAGGACGCTGCCGAGGCTGCGTTGAGTGAATTGCATGGACTTCCCTTTCGTTACGGGTCGTCCCACCTGCTGCGATGCGCGCGAGGCCTCTCTACGGGGTCGCGTCGTCATCGAGGTGCATCAATGCCGCGCAATGGTGCAATGCACAACAAGAAAACGCCCGCGCCGTGTACCAATCCGATCAACTGTTGCGTGCGCGCAACACTTAAGACAATATTTGAAGCGCCCGATGCAGGTCGTCGATCAGGTCCCGGCTGTCCTCCAGACCGATCTGCAGGCGGATCACCGGGCCACCTGTCCACGGAACCGCTGTCCGGTACCGACTGGGCTCGGTCGGCAATGCCAGGCTTTCGAAACCGCCCCAGCTATAGCCGATGCCGAACAGATCCAGTGCATCGACGACCCGCGCTGCCGCATCGTAACTGCCATCCGCGAGGGTGAAGCCGAACAGGCCGGTCGAACCACGAAAATCGCGGAGGAAAATATCATTTCCGGTCATGCCCGGCAGTGCGGGATGAAGAACGCGCGCGACTTGTGGCTGATCATCAAGCCAGCGGGCAATCTCCAGCGCCGAATCGCGGTGGCGGGCGAGGCGGACGTCGAGCGTGCGCAGCCCGCGCGCCGCAAGCCAGGCGTCGTCGGCACTGACCGCCTGCCCCAGGATCTGCGCGGTCGCCCGCAGTTGCGGCCAGACGCCCGGCGCCGCCGTCACCGCGCCCATCATAACATCCGAGTGCCCGACGATATATTTGGTGCAGGCGATGATCGACAGGTCGACGCCCATTGCCATCGCAGGGAAATAGACCGGCGTCGCCCATGTGTTGTCGATCAGCGTCGTGAGCCCGTGCGCTTTGGCGATCCCGACGATGGCGGGCACATCCTGCACCTCGAAGGTCATGCTGCCCGGCGATTCCATGAAGATGGCGCGGGTGGCGGGCGTGATCAGCGCCTCGATCGCGCCCCCGGCCAGCGGATCGTAATAGGTCGTCATGATCCCGAGATCGGCCAGATAGGCGTCGCACAGCCGCCGCGTTGGATCATAAACACTGTCGACCATCAGCAGGTGGTCGCCGGTCTTCAGGATGCTCAGCAGCGCACCGGCAACCGCCGCCACGCCCGAAGGGTAGAGCATGGTGCCCGCCGCACCGGGTTCGAGCTGGTTGAGCGCATCGGCGAGCGACCACTGCGTCGGCGTCCCGCGTCGTCCGTAAAACCAGTCGCCGTCGCTATTGGTTTTCAGCCCGTCCTTCAACGCGGCGACATCGTCATAGAGGATCGTCGAGGCGCGCCAGACCGGAGGACTGACGACGGGACCGGTCCATTCCTTGCGCCGACCGCCCCGCACGATCTGCGTCGCCGGGCGGAACGACTTCGCCGTCATGCGGCGCCGATCGCCTTGGGCGTGTCGGGGTGCGCGCCCCATTCGCTCCACGATCCGTCATAGACCGCCACATGTTCGTTACCGAGCAGATGCGCGGCAAAGGCGACGGTCGCGGCCGTGATGCCCGATCCGCAGGTCGCCGCAATCGGCGCAAGGGGATCGACGCCCGCCGCCGTGAATGCCGCGCGCAGCCCGTCCTTCGACTTCCATGTGCCATCGGTGTCGAACAATGTGACCATCGGCAGGTTGATGGCACCGGGCATATGTCCCGGATTGACGCCCAGCCGGGGTTCGGCTTCGCGCCCTTCGAACCGCGCCGGGCTCCGCGCATCGACGATCTGCTCGGCCTTGGTCGTCAACAGCGCTCGCATCTGGTCGAGGGAGCGAACGAACGCCGTGTCCTTCCAGACGGTGAAATGACGGTGGCGGAGCGTTTCCTTGCCGGTTGCAACGTCCCGCCCCTCGGCCCGCCATTTGTCGAGGCCGCCGTCAAGGATTGCAACTGCATGAGCACCGAACAGATGCAGCATCCACCACGCGCGCGCCGCCGTGTGCTGCGGCGAATTGTCGTAGAGTACGATGCGGCTGCCGTCGCCGAGGCCCAGCGACTGCATCCGGCTCGCGAACTTTTCCGCCGACGGCAGCATCATCGGCAGCTCGGTCTTTTCGTCGGCCAAGCCGGCAAGGTCCATGAATACTGCACCGGGGATATGTGCCGATTCATATTCCGCCGCGGGATCACGGCTGGCGTCGAGGAACCATGTGGCATCGACGATGCGCAAATCGGGCGCTCCCAGCTCGGCGGCGAGCCACTGGGTCGAAACGAGCGCATCCATAAACGGGCTTCTCCATAACTTTCAGGCTGAGTCGGCCTTAGTTACGCTTCGCGTCCGCGTCGAGACCGCGGCGTCCTCACCGCGCCCTTATGAATGCTCGTATGTCGCCACTCAGCTTCGCCAGGTCCTCGTCGCGAACGTACATCATGTGACCGGCGTCATAGTAATGGAACTGCACCCGGTCGGCGGGAATGCCCATGCGGCTGAGCGAATATTCGGCTCCGTAAAAGGGGGTGGCGAAATCATACCAACCGGCCGCCACAAACACGCGCGCACCGCTATTCTCGCGCAGCGTCTTGCCGATGTAGGGGGCCACGTTGAAATAAAAGTCGCTGTCGCCGGTTTCGCGCGTCTTCAATTTCCAGTCCCAGTCGTCGACGTCACCGATCGTGGTGTACTGACGCTCGGTCTTGAAGGCGAGCTCGCCCCGGGCATAAGCATTGAACGCGGCCGTGTAGCCGCCGTCGATGCCATAGAACGCGGGATCGTCGTCGGGCTCCTCGCCGGCGGCGTCGAGGTCGGTCCCGGTGTAGCGCGTGTCGAGGCGCCCGACGGTCAGCCGCCGGTCACGCAACAGTTCCTTGAAGAACCGCGCCGGCGTGACGCGCAGGTCGGCAGTGTCGAGATAATGTTCGGACAGCCCGGTGTAGCGCGCCAGTTTCGCGCGGATTGCGGTATGTTCCTCGGGTGTCAGCTTGCTGCCCTTGTTCAGTGCGAGCAGATAGTCGGTGCTGGCAAAAACCCTCGCTTCCTGAGCGAACGCGGCAACATCGGCGGGCTTGTTCGGGACCTTGTCGTGATACCAGGCGGTTGTCGCCATCGTCGGCAGGTTGACGACATATTGCATTTCGTTGCCGGGCACCTGCGCCTGGGCCCCGAAATCGAGGATGGTGGAGATCAGGATGATGCCGTTGAGAGCGACGTCGTTGTAGCCGCCCTCCAGCTCGTTGGCGACCGCGGCGGACCGTGTCGTGCCATAGCTTTCGCCGCCCAGGAATTTCGGACTGTTCCAGCGTCCGTTTTCGGTCAGCCATTTCCGGATGAACTGACTGATGGATTTGGCGTCGGCGGTGACGCCCCAATAGGACTTGGCCTCGGTCTTGCCCATCGCGTGGCTGAAACCAGTGCCGACCGGATCGATGAAGACGAGGTCGGTGACGTCGAGCAGCGAATTGGAATTAGGCAAGATCGGATAGGGGGGCGCACCGTCGTCGTGCGCGTCGCTCGGGATATGAACGCGCTTGGGGCCGAACGCGCCCATGTGCAGCCACAGCGATCCCGATCCGGGACCGCCGTTGAACAGGAACGTGACGGGGCGGGCGGGGTCGCTGCCGTCCTTCACATAGGCCGTCGAATAAATGCTCGCCTTGGGCGTGCCGTCCTCGGCCTTCAGGAACGTCTCGCGCGCCGTCGCGGTGTAGCCAACCGTGGTGCCGCCGAACGAACCGCTGTGGTGCGTTACCGATATGATCGGCGGGGTGGTGTCGGCCGGCTTGTCGGCAGTCTTGTCAGGCGCGGCGGGCTTGTCATCGGCAAGGACAGGCGCGCTGAACAGCGCCAGGACGAGCAAGAGTCGTTTCACGAATTACCCCTTTGTAATTTTCGGCTAGGATCATGATTTCTGCAAAAGATGCAATGGCGCTAAGGCAAGATATGACACCGAAATTCCTTGGCCAACAGGCACCGCTGCCGACATCGCCGGATGATGCGATCCTCGACTATGTGCCCAACCCGCGTCCCGGGAAACCCTATCTGGTGCGCTTTACCGTACCCGAATTCACGTCGCTCTGCCCGGTGACGGCACAGCCCGATTTCGCGCATCTCGTCATCGACTATGCGCCGCGCGAAACGATCGTCGAATCGAAATCGCTGAAACTGTTTCTCGGCAGTTTCCGCAACCATGCCGCGTTTCATGAAGACTGCACGGTCGGGATCGGTGAACGCCTGTTCAGGGAACTTTCGCCGCACTGGCTGCGGATCGGCGGTTATTGGTATCCACGCGGCGGCATCCCGATCGATGTATTCTGGCAGTCGGGCGAGCCGCCGATGGGCGTGTGGCTGCCGCCGCAGGACGTGCCTGGTTATCGCGGTCGGGGCTAACGCGTTGTAGCGCTATTAATGACATGCGTGTAAGCACAGGGCATGACCGCCACGCGCTCGCACGACCATCCCATCGGCATTCTGCCTGCCGACATCGATTTCATGGGACACGTCAACAACGCGCGCTATCTCAACTGGGTACAAGACGCCGTGGTCGCCCATTGGCAGAAACTGGCACCGCCTGCCGCCGTCGCCGCTCATCTCTGGGTCGCGCTCAAGCACGAAATTACCTATCGCAAACCGGCCTTTATCGACGACGAAGTGATCGCGACCGTGGTGCTCGAAAAGGTTGAGGGTGCGCGCGCCTTCTACGCTACGCTGATCAGGCGCGGCGAGGACGTGCTGGCCGAAGTGAAATCAAGCTGGTGCTGTATCGACGCGCAAACGATGCGTCCGGCGCGAATCGCCAAGGACATCGCCGCGCATTTCTTCGGCAAGGGCGACTGAACTCAGCCCAGGATCTGAGCTGTTACCAGGACGTTGCCGGCGACGATCTCGATCCGGTTGTACGATGGCGGACTGGTCCTGATTCGCTCGGACAAGGTGCCAGCACCGATCAGCCTCAGCGGCCGCGATCCCTCGTTCCATTCGATGTCGAAAGGATCGTGGACATGGCCCGACAGGACCAGGTCGGCGCCAGCGTCCGCCAGCGCGAACAGGGCGCTACGACCGCCCCGCGTGCCCCCCGAGCTATGGCCGCCGGGCTTCTCGTAAAGCGGATGGTGACAGGTCACGATGCGCAGCCGACCGGCAGGGACGTCGGCAAGCGCCACGGTCGTTGCCGCCAGACGCCGCGGGGTGACCAGCCCATGCGCCCAGTTGCTCCTGAACTGCAGCCGAGCCGTCGTCCTGAGGGGCACGATCGCCGCGTCGGCCAGCACCATCGGCTTTTCGAGTGCCAGCTTCAGCCGGTCGTAACGCGCATATGGCCGCACCAGCCGGGCCCAGGGATTGAACCAGGGCAGGTCGTGATTGCCGACCTCGATCGACAGCGGTGCTTCGAGCGCGGTCAGCCACTCGGTAGCGGCGGCGAATTCGCGCCGCCGCGCGTATGTCGTCAGGTCGCCGGTGATGAGGACAGCATCGGGCCGCCCAGTGCGCACGGCGTCGGCAAACCATGCAAGGGCGTCGGCGTCCTCGCGGCCGAAGTGCAGGTCGGACACATGAAAGAGCACGGTCATATGGTGTGAACGAACCGCAACCGGGTCTTGCCCAGTGTCAGCGTCGACCGGCCGGGCAGTTTCAGCGGCTCGCCGTCAAACAATGCAGAGACCGGCTCGCGTTCCGCCAGGACAACTTCCGTCTTGGTATCGGTCTCGACCCCGCGCGCGCCTTCCCAGGTTCCGGTCAGATAGGTGAAGCCCAGGCGCACGCCGTCCTGCCAGCCGCTCGCTCGGACCTTGACGATGGACAGCGTGTCGTCGGCAGGGTGGATAAACACGGCGCGGTAGCCGCGTGAGCGGCCTTGCCCTGCACGCAGATGCACCGATTTCGACAGGGTGCGCGTATAGGCGAGGCGGATATTGCGGGCGATCTTGCTCCATGCCCCCTTGCGCACGGCCTCGCGCGTGTGGACCCAGCTGGCGGCGGGACCGACGATCGCACCGACGACGGCGCGATGGTCGCCCGCATCGACGGTGGCGATGGGACGCACGTCGGGCGGGTCGGCAATGGCGGCGACGATCGCCTCGGGTGCCGCGTCGCCGTGCAGTGATTTCGCCAGCAGATTCATCGTTCCGCCCGGCAGGACGAGCAGTACACCGCCCCAATCGTCGTAGGCGCGGGCGACGGCATTGATTGTGCCGTCGCCCGCCGCAACCGCCACAACATCGACCTTGCCGGCATCGAGTTCGGCGGCCGTCGGTAGCGGCTGATCAGGAAAATCGGTCAACCCGGCAACCGTAGTTCCGCGTGCCTCGAACGCCGCAGTCAAAATTGCGTCCCAATCGCCGGCGACCGAGCGCGAGCTGCGATTGAGAATGAGCCATACTCGCTTCACTGGATTGCCCCGACCTGCATTCGCTCGCCCAACGAGCAGGGTTGCATTCGGTTTCCTTACACGAACGCAACAATTGCATTCGTCATCCTGTTGCAAGCAGCCAATGCGCCGCTACGGTTTCGATCGGGCAAGGGAGAACGGCAATGCGGGGTTTGTACGGTGTGATTTGTGGTGCGCTTGCGCTTCTTTCGGCGCCGGCGCGCGCCGACGTCGTCAGCGACTGGTCTGAGCTGCAAACCGCAATCGACAAGGGGGTCGACAACCCCGACGACAGTTTTCAAGCCGACACTTACCAGGCTGGATCGAAGCTGACCCTGGCCATGTTCGAGGCGGCAAACGGCATCGATCGCAAATATGAATCCTGGTTGAAGCTGGCCCCGCCGCCAAAGGGGGCGTCCGGGTTGGCCGCGGTCGATGCGGCGGCACGCGACATGCTCGTCGCACTTTATCCCGGACAGCGGAAAAAGATCGAAAAGGCTTATACACTCGCGCTGATGGCGGTTCCCGCGGGACCTGCGCGCGAGGCCGGGGTCAGCTTTGGTCGTGCTGCTGCGGTCGCCGCGCTTTCCGCAGGCGGCCTCGATCCGGCCTTGCCCAAAGGAAGCTACCGGCCAATCGTGTCGGTCGGCAAATGGTCGGCCAGCGGTGTACCGTTTCCGCCAGAATATGTTGCCAGCCGCCCGTGGTTCATGACCAAAGCCAGTCAGTTCCGGGCGCCGCCTCCGCCCTCGCTGACCAGCAAGTCCTACACCGACTCGTTCAACGAGACGAAGGCGATCGGTTCCCGGAACAGCGCTGTCCGTACGCCCGAGCAAACGATGACGGCGCGCTTCTGGCGCCAGTACGGCATCGATTCCGTGATGCGCCAGATCGATGAGCAGCCCGGCCGCAGCCTGGTCCAAAATGCCCGTTTTTATGCGCTGACCCAGATGGCGCTCGACGATTTTACCATCATGACTATCGACGGCAAGATGACCTACATGTTCTGGCGCCCCTTCAACGCCATCCGGACCGCCGACATCGACGGCAACGACGCGACGACCATGGACCCCAATTGGGAGCCGCTGCTGCGGACGCCGGCCCAGCCCGAATACCCCTGCGGTCATTGCGGATTTGCCGCCGTATTCGGAACAATCCTCGCGGCCGAGGGGCCGGTACCTGCGGGCGGTTACCGGTTTGTCAGTGATTCGCTCGACGGGCTGTCGATCACGATGCCGACGGCGACCGCCTATATGGACGCGGTCGACAATTCGCGGATCTACGGCGGCGTTCACTGGCGCATGACGGCAGAGGCGACGCGACCGATGGGGATCGGGCTGGCGCGGCTGGCCATGATCAAATTCGCCCCGCCGCTCAAATAGCAGGGTGCGTTAGCTCGGCCCTGGTGTCCAGGCGCCCGTCATCCCCTGAACAGCCCGCCCAAAATGCCGCGGACGAGCTGTCCGGCAATGCCGCCACTGCTCCCGCCGCGTCCGCCGAACACGGCGCGGGTGACTTCGCTGGCGACGGCGCGTCCGACCGTGGACGAGGCCGAGCGCGTGGCCGAGGTCAGCACCTTGTCGAGCATCGTCGGTTTGGCGGCTTCGCGCGCCGCGATGGCGGCCTGGCGGTCGGCTTCCTTCTGTGCGGCGGCCTGCTCGCGCGCGGCTTCCTTGGCGGCGATGGCATCGGTCTTGGCCTGGGCGGCGGCCGCCTTGGCTGCCGCGTCCGACGCCTGGGCCTGGGCCGCGGCGGCAGCGGCCTCGCCCGATTTGGCGGCCAGGATTTCTTCGGCCGACTGACGATCGATCAGCGTGTCGTATTTGTCGCCGACGGCATCGGTGGTGATCATGACGCCGCGTTCCTGCGGCGTGATCGGCCCGACGCGGCTCGCGGGCGGCTTGATCAGCGTCCGTTCGACCGGTGACGGCGACCCGTCGGGCTGCAGCAGCGAGACCAGCGCCTCACCGATTTTCAGCTCGGTGATAGCCGTTGCCACGTCGACGCCTGGATTGGCGCGGAACGTGTCTGCCGCTGCCTTGACCGCCGCCTGATCACGCGGGGTGAAGGCATTCAGCTTGTGCTGGACGCGGTTGTTGAGCTGGCCCGCGACGGTATCGGGAATGTCGATCGGGTTCTGCGTGATGAAATAGACGCCGACTCCCTTCGACCGGATGAGGCGGACGACCTGTTCGATCTTTTCGAGCAGTGCTTTGGGAGCGTCATCGAACAGCAGATGCGCCTCGTCGAAAAAGAAACAGAGCTTCGGCTTGTCGGGGTCGCCAACCTCGGGAAGGGTCTGGAACAGCTCAGACAACAGCCATAGCAGAAAGGTCGAATAGAGCTTGGGGCTGGCCATCAGCTTGTCGGCGGCGAGGATGTTGACCACGCCGCGACCGCTGTCGTCGGTCTTCATGAAATCCGCCATGTCGAGCGCGGGTTCGCCGAAGAAATGTTCGCCGCCCTGGCTGCGCAGCTGCAGCAGCGAGCGCTGGATGGTGCCGACCGATTGTTTCGAGACGTTGCCATAGGTCGTGGTGAGTTCGTCGGCCCGGTTCGCGCAGTCGGTCAGCATCGCCTGCAGATCGTCAAGGTCGAGGAGCAGCAGCCCGTCCTTGTCGGCGACGTGGAAGGCGATCGCCAGTACGCCCTCCTGCACTTCGTTCAGGTCCATCAGCCGCGCGAGCAGCAGCGGCCCCATTTCGGAAATCGTGGTGCGAATGGGATGGCCCTGTTCACCGAACAGATCCCAGAACTGAACCGGATTGTCCTTATATGCCCAGTCGGTATCGCCGATCTCTGCGGCGCGCGCGGCGAATATCTCGTGGGTCTTCGCGGTCGGCGATCCCGCCATTGCGAGGCCAGACAGATCGCCCTTCACGTCGGCAACGAAACAGGGGACGCCGTTTTTGGAAAAGCCCTCGACGATTCCCTGCAACGTCACCGTCTTGCCGGTCCCGGTCGCGCCCGCGATCAGCCCGTGGCGATTGGCACGCTTGAAATTCAGCAACTGCGGATTGGCACCGCCTTCGCCCGCGCCGATAAAAATGCCTTCGTCCGCCATGTGTTAGACCCCGCCGAATTGCTTCGGCAAGGGGTCTAGCGCAGTCGGGCGCGGGCAGGAAGCCGGGGCTAGCGGCTAGTCAGGCGGACCGGGATGTAACGCGCGGGGTTGTTGCCACGCTGCACGTTGAGCAGCACGCTTGCCCGTCCCGCCGACTTTGCGGCAGCGACGACCGCATTGACTTCGGCGGCGGTCGCTACCGGTCGCTGATTGATCGAGAGGATGATGTCACCGCGCTGAAACCCCTTTTGCGCGGCATCGCTCGACGGATCGAGCGACGTGATCACCACCCCGCGGACCGGTGCGGCAAGCTGCAGCGCGCGCGCCACGTCGGGCGTCATCGGCGTTACCGAAAAACCCAGCGCATTGCGGGTCGTCTGCGCGTTCGACTGATCGTCCGGCCCGCCCAGTGCGTCGTCGGCGCTGTCGGGGCCGGCAATTGCCGCCAGCTTTTCATCCGAAGGACGCTCACCCAGCGTGGCGGTTACGGTGACGTGCTGACCATTGCGGATCAGCTCGATCGGCACGCGCGACCCGACCGGCAGATTGGACACGATGTAGGACAGCGTTTCGTCGGGCGTCACGGTGCGGTTGTTCACACGGACGATGACGTCGCCCTGCTGAATGCCCGCACGGGCAGCGGCTTCGCCTGGTTCGACCTTGGCCACCAGCTCGCCGCGATCCTTAGGGAGGCCGAGCGATTCATAGATGTCGGGCGACATCGGGTTGAGCTGAATGCCCAGATAGCCGCGCTGGATCTTTGCACCGCCGCGGAGCTTGTCCACGATCGGCTTCGCCTGTTCGGCCGGAATTGCAAAGCCGATGCCGACATTGCCGCCCGTGGGCGTATAGATCTGGGAATTGATGCCGATGACGTTGCCGTTCATGTCGAACATCGGGCCGCCGGAATTCCCCTGGTTGATCGCGGCATCGGTCTGGATGAAGCGGTCATAGGCACCGCCCTGGCCGGTCACGCGGTGGAGGGCCGAAACGATGCCCGCCGTCACCGTCGAGCCGAGGCCATAGGGCTGGCCGATCGCGATGACCCAGTCACCGACGCGTGCCCGTGTTGAATCGCCGAAACGGACGAACGGCAGGCCTGTCGCGTCGATCTTCAGCACCGCAATGTCGGACGAGGCGTCATGTCCAACCACGCGCGCCTTGTATTCACGCTTGTCGAACATCGTGACGGTAATGCTTTCGACCGTCGCCGTCCGCGACCCCGCCGCGATGACGTGGTTGTTGGTGACGATGTAACCATCAGGCGAAATCAGGAAGCCGGAGCCGAGCGACTGCCCCTCGCGCGTCACCGGGGCGCCATTGCCCGAATCGCCGCCGAACAAGTCACCGAACGGCGTCCCGGCAAAGGGATTGTTCTGCTGGATCGTCACTTTCTGTGTCGTCGAGATATTGACGACCGCCGGCTGCAGCTTGTCGACCATATCGGCAAAACTCATCGGCGCGCCCGGCCGCGGTGCCGTGGCGGAAATCGTACCGGGGTCATTTTGTGCGACCTGCGCGGCCGAGGGCGCGGACTGGAACGCGATCGAGGCGGCAGTGCCGCCGATCAGCAGGGCAGTGGTCAGGGCATAGGCGTAACGCACAGATTCATTTCCTCTCGATATTACGTTGGCACTCGACCCGGCGATGCCACTGCCCCGGCCCGGCTGAACGCCAATTGAATGATCACACCCGGTCAGCGACCGCCGCGAAACTCCCTCAGATAATCGTTACCCGGCGACAGGATGATGGAGGACTGGCCGGTCGGCGTCGATCCATCGGCACCGAACGTATGTTCATAGGATTGCATCGCCCGGTAGAAATCATAGAATTTCGGGTCTTTGCCATAGGCGGCGGCGTAGATGCCTGCTGCTTCGGCGTCGGCATCGGCGCGGATGATCTGCGCCTGTTTGAACCCCTGCGCCTGGATGGTCAGGGCCTCCTGCTTGCGTGCGCTGCGCATCTGCTCGTACGCGCTTTCGAGCGGCGCACCCTCGGGCGGATTGGTCTGCTTGATGCGGACGTCGACGATCTCGGCACCATAATTGCGTGCCTGTACGTCGAGCGCGCGGCGAATATTGCTCATGATTTCGCCGCGCTCGGGGCTGAGCAATTCGACAAAGCGCCGCTTGCCGAGTTCGTTGCGTACAACCGATGCCAGAATCGGCTGGAGCGAATCGGTGACGCGCTCTTCGGTCTTGGCCGCGCTGTACATCTTGAGCGGGTCGACAATGCGGAACCGCGCGAAGGCATCGACATTGAGACGCAGCTGGTCGGTGGACAACACTTGCTGGTGCTGCATCTCAACATCGCGGACGCGCTTGTCGACCCAGATCACCGAGTCGGAAAACGGAACGATGGCCAGCAAGCCGGCACCTGGACTGCCGAATTGAGCCCCGGCCTGGTAGCGGTTTACGATCGCAACGGGGCGTCCGAAGCGGAGGACCACCCCCTGCTGGGTCTCGCGCACCACCGAAAACGTATTGGCGGCCAGGAACAGGAGCGCGATCGCGACGATGGCGAGCAGGACGGGGTTGCGTATCATGCGGTCGATGCTGTTCACTGCGTCGCTCCCTGCGCAGGCGCTTCGGTCGTTCGTTTGATCGCGGGCAGCGGCAGATAGGGTGTCACGCCCGGCGTCTCGACGATAGTCTTGTCTACCTTCGACAGCACGCGCTCCATGGTCTCGTAATACATGCGTCGCCGGGTCACTTCGGGCGCCAGCTTATACTGGGCATAGACCCGGTCGAACGCGGCGGCATCGCCCTGCGCCTTTGCCAGGATCTGCTGTGCCGAGGCGCGCGCCTGGTTCACCGACGTCTTGGCGGTCTGCTGCGCGGCGGACACTTCCTTGAACGCATCGATGACGGCCTCGGGAGGGTCTGTCTGCTTGATGGCGATGCCCTGGATACGGACACCCGCCCGGTAACGGTCGAGCAGCGCCTGCATCCGGAGCGCAACCTCCTGCTCGATCGCGTTACGCCCGGGACCGATTGCATCGTTCAGCGAGACGTTGGCGAGCGCTGCGCGCATCGTGCTTTCGGCAACGCTGCGAATGGTGTTGTCGGTATCGACGTTCTGGAACAGGTAAAGTTCGGGATCGCGGATGGTCCAGCGCACGGCATATTCGAGGTCGATGATGTTCTGGTCGGCGGTCAGGACCAGCTTTTCGCCGGCACCACCCGGAATGTCGATCGTGCGGACGTTCTGCACGTCGATCGTCTGGACCTGCTCAATGGGCGCAGGCAACGTCAGGCTGACGCCGGGATCGAGCGTGCGGGAATAGCGTCCGAACCGCGTGACAACGCCGCGCTCGGCGGGTTCGATCTGATGGAAACTGGTAAACAGCACCCACAACACCAGCAGCGCCGCAATGCCCCACGCAATCCACCGGCCCGTGTCGCCGCCGTTGGGCAATCCGCCCCCCATGCCGCGCGCCCGGCGGAGGAATTCGTCGAGGGCCGACGGACCCTTGCCACCGCCGCGGGGACGGTCGCCCTCGGGCGGTTGACTCCAGGGACTGCGCGGACCGCCGCCCGATCCGCCACCCGAATTGTCACCGCCGCCACCGCGTCCTCCCCAGGGGCCGCCGCTGCTGTCGTTGAGGTTCGCGGCGATGGCCGCGCGCAAGTCGCGCAAAGTTGTCATACCGACTGTTATAGGAAGGCGGCGCACGGAATTACAGTGGGTATGCGCAAGCGCCGGTGTATGGGCCGGGACAATGACCGATATCGCCGATCTGCAGCTGGCCCTGGCCGCCGTCCCCACCGCCGCCGGTCGCGCGGGCCCGCCCCGCTTTGCCGACGGCCGGGCCAGCCTGATTCTCGACGTCACTGGCCTTGATGCGACCGCCCGCACGGCGCTCGAACACGGGGTCCGCGCGGCGCTGTCTGCCGTTCCCGGCGTTACCGACGTGCGCATCGCGGTAACCGCGGAGCGCGGCGGCCGGCGCGTGATCGCGGTGGCGAGCGGGAAGGGCGGGGTGGGGAAATCGACCATTGCGGCCAATCTCGCCGTCGCTCTTGCGCGGGCGGGGCGCAAGGTCGGGCTGATCGACGCCGACATCTACGGCCCCTCGCAACCGCGACTGATGGCGACTGAGGGCGCAAGGCCGACGGCGAAGGACAATCGCCTCGAACCCGTGCCGACCCGATTCGGCGTGGCGATGCTGTCGATCGGCCATCTGGTGAAACCAGGGCAGGCGGTCGCGTGGCGTGGGCCAATGGCGGGCAACGCGCTCGGCCAGCTGATCGATGCCGACTGGGGCGATGCCGAGCTGATCGTCGTCGACATGCCCCCCGGCACCGGCGATGTCCAGCTGTCGATGATGAGCAAAGCCAAGCCCGCCGGGGCGCTGATCGTTTCGACTCCCCAGGACCTTGCGCTGATGGACGCGACGCGGGCGATCGACCTGTTCAACCAGTCGGGGGTGCCGGTCATTGGCCTCATCGAGAATATGAGCGGCTATTCCTGCCCGCACTGCGGCGAGGTCAGCGATCCGTTCGGCAGCGGCGGTGCCGAAGCCGCGGCAAAGACGATGAACCTGCCGTTCCTCGGGCGAATTCCGCTCGACATCACGATCCGTGAGCAATCGGACGCCGGTGACCCACCGGCCGCCGGGCACGGCATCCATGCCGACGCGTTCGCAGCCCTCGCGGCGGTGGTCATGCGCTGGATCGAGGCACATCAGCCGCACTAAGTGCCGCCGACGACCGGATGCCTAAGTCGCCGGGTCTGTGACGATTGCATTCCGTCCTGGCACCAACGCCCAAGCCGGTTTGACGATCAAGGTGCGCCATGCCTGCCAGACTGCTCTGGGCGCTGTAACCCGATGAAAAAGGGCGGTGCATTTGCTTTGACACTTCCGCGAGGGCCGGTCAGACGGCAGCTCGCCGGGCGAGATTAGAAAAGAGGTTCTTGATGGCGCGCACCCAGTCGGCGGATTACGACCGACGCCGCGAGGCGATCATCGAACATGCCGCATCTCTGTTCGCTCGCAGGGGGTTTGACGGAACGTCGGTGGCAGACCTGGCGGCAGCGTGCGAAACTTCCAAGTCTCTCATTTATCACTATTATCCATCGAAAGAAGACATTCTCGGCGCGGTGATGTCATCGCATATCGATCAGCTCGTTCAGGACGTGGCGGAGGTCATGGTCGATAAAAACGCTCCGGAAGTGCAATTGTCGGCACTCGTTCATCGCTTCATGAAGCATTATGTCGGCGCGGCTGATCGTCAGAAAGTGCTGCTTAACGAACTCGATCGCTTGCCTGCCGACCGGCGGGCGGTTATCGTCGCGCAGCAGCGTGGCCTCATTGAGACGGTTGCCAATTTGCTTGGCGCAATCGACCCTTCGCTCGCGGCCGACAAAACGCGCGCGCGCGTTCAGGCGATGCTCTTGTTTGGCGCCATTAACTGGACGCACACCTGGTTCGACCCCGCCGGGCCGGTTTCTCCCGCGGAGGTCGCTGACATGGCATTGGCGATGGTACGCCGGTCAACCATCGAAATCGATCGCCACGTCAGCTGACTGCGGCACAGACTGACAGGTCAGTATGTACCCCTGCGCCACCTCCTCCTTGCTCAGCCCGTAGTTGGCGAGCATCTTTACCTGACCCGACGTCAGCCGTGCGCGGCAGGTAGCGCAAACGCCCGCCTTGCAGGCGTAGGGTGCGGGCATTCCTGCAGCTTGCGCGCTGGCAAGGATGCTGCCCTTCGTCGCGTCGAACGCGACCGTGCGACGACGCCCGTCGAGCGTGATCTGCATCTTGAGGCCTGCCGCGCTGCTGCTGACTTCTGCAGCAAATGCGGCATTGGTTGCGACCAGACCGGTCGTGAAACGCTCCACCAGAACGTGATCGGGATTAACCCCGGCCGCGATCAGGGCAGCCTCGGCGCTATCCATCATCGCACCGGGGCCGCAGATGAACGCGGCATCGACCAGCGCGGGATCGATGATCGAATCGAGCGCGATTGCCATCCGATCGGCATCGAGGCGACCGTTGAACAGGTCGATGTCATCGGCCTCTGCAGTCAGGAAGTGGTACACCTGAAGCCGTTCGAGGTAGCGGTCTTTGAGCGCGGCAATTTCCTCGAGGAACATCACCGAGTTCGACGTTCGATTGCCGTAGAGCAGCGTGAAACGGCTTCCGCGCTCCTGCGCCAGTCCCGCAACAAGGAGCGACAGGATCGGCGTGATGCCGGATCCGCCCGCGATGGCGACATAATTGCGCCGCGCTGCCGAATCGAATGCCCAGGTAAAATGCCCGCGCGGCGTCATCGATTCGATGGTGTCTCCGGGTTTCAGGGCAGTCGCCGCCCAGCTGGAGAACCGGCCACCCTCGACGCGCTTGATCGCGACGCGCAATGGGTCACCGGGAGGCACACAGAGCGAATAGTTCCGCCGGACATCCTCGCCCGCAATCTCAGCGCGAAACGTGAGGTGCTGGCCCGGTGAAAATGCAAAGGCTGCGGCATCGTCAGCGGCCAAAGTCACCACGATGGCATCTGCGGTCTCCGCCGCGACGTTGATGACCCTGAGGGTGTGAAAGGCGGTTGAGGTCATTGGCGCTAGTGACATTTGAAATGATCGAACGGCTCTAAACACGCGCGGCAACGCCACTGGGCCTTGCACGGTGTCGAGCCGAAGCGGCTGATTTCTGTCGTGGCTGACGATCCGCATCGCGGGCACGCGACTACAAGGTTCTGGGCTGGGCACCCGTCCCAGGTGTCCAGCCGAGTTTCCTGCTCGGGGAATTTTTCGGCGCGACCGATGTGGTCAAGGCCGATCCGGGCTGGCGCGCGGCGATGGCGAGACGCGGCTACACCAAGTTTGACAACATACTCTGCAATCCGCTCGCCGCCGGTTATCTGGCCGACCCCGCCGATCGCAAAATGCGGCTGATGAATGTGCCCTGCTTCGATGCGACCGGCGCAAAGAACAATGTTTTCGGCCGCCCGGTCGAGGGGCTGATGGCGGTTGTCGATCTGAACACCAGGAAAGTAGTCCATCTGATCGATTTGGGCGTCGTGCCCGTGCCGGCAACCACGCCGCAACACGACTATGCCAGTCAGGACAGATACCGTAAACCGCTGAAACCTGTCGGGATGTCGGCCCCGGCGGGCGACAACGTCAGTTTGGACGGCGGCATGGTGAAGTGGGACAATTGGTCGTTCCACGTGCGGATGGACCGTCGCGTCGGTCCCGTCATCAGCCTGATCCGATGGGACGATCACGGCAAGCCAAGGTCGATCGCCTATCAATTGTCGCCCTCTGAAATGTTCGTACCCTATCAGGATCGCGATCCCACCTGGTCGTTCAAATCCTATCTCGACGCAGGGGAGTACGGGCTTGGGCTGCTCGCATCGCCGTTGGCCGCAGGACGCGATTGTCCGGACACAGCGCATTTCATCGATGCCGTTTTCAACGACGACGATGGCAAGCCGCTTAAGATCGAACGGGCGATGTGCATATTCGAGCGGAACATGGGCGATCCCGGTTGGCGACACACCGATGCCTTCACGCAAAGCGCCGAGAGCCGCCCCGACGTTCAACTGGTTGTTCGCTCGGTCGCGGTGATCGGTAATTACGACTATATTCTCGACTTTGTTTTCAGCCAGTCCGGCGAGATCGAGGTTCGCGTCGGTGCCACGGGCATAGACGCGGTCAAGGGCGTCGCGACGCAGCGGATGAGCGACCCGACGGCGGGCGCGGATACCGCGGTCGGGACGCTGGTTGCACCGGGCCTGGTCGCGGTCGCCCATGACCACTACGTCAATTTTCGGCTCGACCTCGATATCGATGGTCCCGACAACGCCGCCATTGTCCAACGGATCGAACCGATCAGGATTGCCGACAATCCCGCGCGACGTTCGCTGTGGCACGCAGTCGACGTTGCGCAGACGACGGCGGGGCCAGTTGATCTCAGCAGCGATGGCTATCTGACGCTTCAGAGCCCGCGCGTGACCGCTCTGCTCGGTCATCACCCTTCGTACGAACTCCTTGCGGGTCACGGGGTGACCTCGCTGCTGTCACCTGACGATCCCGTTCAGCAGCGTGCGAATTTCACGTCCGATGTCACCTGGCTGACGACCTATGATCCCCGGCAGCTTCACGCGGCTGGCGAATGGCCGAACCAGAGCGGCCCGAACGAGGGGCTCCCAGCTTATACGAACGGATCGCCCGCGCTGGGCAAGGATATCGTGGTCTGGCAGACGATCGGGTTCCGGCACGTGACTCGTGCCGAAGACTGGCCGATCATGCCAACGCTCTGGCACAGCTTTCGCCTTCGCCCCCGCAACTTCTTCGACCACAGCCCCGCGATGGACGTGGCGCCGGACTTCGCCAAGTGACGGCGAGCGGCATCGCGGCTGCACTGGGGCTGCTCGCTGCGCCGTCGATTGGCGCGACCGTGGCTGACGCCTTCACTCAGCTTGGCCCCGACGCGGTCTTCGGCCTTGGCTGCGGCGATCGATCCGCCACAAAATCGGTCGAGGCCCCGGCGCGCTGGATCACGGGCGCTCCCAGGGGCTGGCGTCCTGATTCGGTAACCATAATGGCAGAAATCGACGGCCGGGTGGTCACCGCTGTGCATGTCGCGAACCCGGCAAGCGGCGCAACCAGCGAGGACGCCTGTCGCGCCGCGCTTGTCGACCTGGCCGGTGCGCAACCCGTGACGTCCGAATGGCGCGGAGCCGATCTCGTGATGGCAACCGCCCTTACGTCCATCGCGCATCAGCCTGCCAGGTACCGCGCCGTCTACCGCGCCTCCCGCCACCAATGCCGCACCATGCTGACGATCGGCGCCTGAAAGAGAGCGATGACAAAAGCCTATAACCTGACGATCGATGGCCAGAGCGTTTCGACTGCCGATCACTTCATCGTCGTTAATCCGGCAACCGGTCAGGGTTTTGCACTCTGTCCGGTCGCCGATCTGCGCATCCTCGATGCCGCAGTCGCGGCCGCCCGGTCGGCATTTACCTCGTGGTCAAGAACGCCGGACGAGGACCGCAAAGCGGCAGTTTCGGCGATGGCCGGCATCATCGAAGCAAATGCCGCAGAACTTGCCGAGCTCATCACGCTGGAACAGGGCAAACCGCTGGGCGGCCTGGGTTCGCACTGGGAAGTCGGCGGAGCCGTTGCCTGGACGCGCCATACCGCAAGCCTCCCAATGCCCGTCGAGACGCTCGCCGACGGTGTCACCCTCCATCGCAAGCCGATCGGCGTCGTGGGGTCCATCACGCCGTGGAACTTCCCCGTTATGATCGCAATCTGGCATGTGATGCCCGCCATCCGTGCAGGCAACACGGTCGTCATCAAACCCTCGCCGAATACGCCGATTGCGACGCTTCGGCTCGTCGAGCTACTCCAAAGCGCGCTGCCGCCCGGCGTCCTGAACGTGGTGGCGGGGCACAATGACATTGGTCAGGCGATGTCCGACCATCCCGGGATCGACAAGATTGTCTTCACCGGATCGACCGCGACCGGCAGAAAGATCATGGCGAGCGCATCGGCGTCTCTGAAACGCCTGACGCTGGAACTCGGCGGCAACGATGCCGCGATCGTCCTGCCGGACGTCGATCTCGATACCATGATCGAGCCGATGTTTTGGGGCGCGTTCATCAACAACGGGCAGACGTGCGCCTGCATCAAGCGGCTCTACGTCCACGATGCGGTTTATGATGAAGTGTGCAAACGGCTGGTGGACTATGCCGCCTCGGTAAAGACCGGCGATGGCCAGTCGCCCGACAGCCAGCTCGGCACCGTCCAGAACAGGATGCAATTCGAACGCGTGCGCAGCCTCGTCGATGCAGCGACGCAAGCCGGTGTCCGTGTCCTTTGTGGCGCCAACCCTGCCGATGGTCCGGGCCTGTTCTATCCGGTCACCATTCTGGCCGATGCGACCGACGGCATGGCGATCGTCGACGAAGAACAGTTCGGCCCGGTGCTGCCGATCATCCGCTACACCGATCTCGAAGATGCCATCGCCCGGGCAAACGACAATCCCAGCGGCCTTGGCGGGTCGGTTTGGTCGTCGGACGTTGCCGCTGCACGCACAGTCGCCGCGCGGCTCGATTGTGGCAGCGTCTGGGTAAACAATCACGGCGCGATCCGGCCCGACGCGCCATTCGGTGGCGTCAAACAATCGGGCATCGGTGTCGAATTCGGCGAATTGGGCCTCGCCGAAATGACGACCGTCCAGGTCATTCACGGATGACGGTTGCGATGCTTCATCCGATCGAGCGCGCGTCGCGTGACGAGTTGCAGGCACTGCAACTTGATCGGCTGCGCTGGTCGCTTGGTCATGCTTATGCGGGTAACGCCGCCTACCGGGCGAAGTTCGACGCGGCCGGCGTCCATCCCGACGATCTGCAATCGCTGGCCGATCTCGCGAAATTTCCGTTTACGACAAAGGCCGATCTGCGCGACTCTTATCCTTTCGGATTTTTTGCGGTGCCGCAGGACAGGCTCGCGCGCATCCATGCGTCTTCTGGAACGACCGGCAAACCAGTGGTCGTTGGGTACACGCGCGCAGACATCGACACCTGGGCGCAGGTCGTCGCACGGTCGATCCATACCGCCGGGGGCCGCGCGGGCATGCGGGTGCACGTCGCCTTTGGCTATGGCCTGTTCACTGGCGGACTCGGCGCCCATTATGGTGCGGAGGCGCTGGGCTGCGCGGTCATTCCCATGTCCGGCGGGCAAACCGAAAAGCAGGTTCAGCTGATCGGCGATTTTGCCCCTGAAATCATCATGGTCACGCCGAGTTACATGCTGGCGATCCTCGACGAATTTGCGCGCCAGGGCATCGACCCGCGGGCGTCTTCGCTCAAGATCGGCATCTTCGGCGCCGAACCGTGGACCGAGGCGATGCGTCGCGAAATCGAGACTGCCTTCGCGATCAAGGCGGTCGATATCTACGGCCTGTCCGAAGTCATCGGACCGGGGGTCGCACAGGAATGCGTCGAGGCGCGGGACGGGCCGACAGTCTGGGAAGACCATTTCTATCCCGAGATCATCGATCCGGAAACGGGTGCGGTCCTGCCCGATGGCGAACTGGGCGAACTGGTCTTCACGTCGCTCACCAAGGAAGCGATGCCGGTCATCCGCTACCGCACGCGCGACCTGACGCGGTTGTTGCCGGGGACCTCGCGGACGATGCGCCGCATCGCGAAGATTACCGGTCGCAGCGACGACATGCTGATCATCCGCGGCGTCAATGTGTTTCCGAGCCAGATTGAAGAACAGATCCTGGCCTGCGCCAGCCTCGCGCCGCATTTCTCGATCGAACTGTCGCGGCCCGGCCGGCTGGATCAGGTGAGGATCGCGGTCGAGTGCCGGAGCGGGTCCGACCAGTCCGCGCAGGATCGCGATGGTCGTTTGCTGGCCGATCAGATCAAATCGCTGATCGGTATTACCGTTATGGTCGAAGTAACCGCACCCGGCACCCTCAACCGATCGCAGGGCAAGGCCAGTCGGGTCGTCGATCTTCGGGGGTTACACTGATGAAAAAGATGATCGTCGTCTACAAGACGCCGCCCGACGCGGACGCGTTCATGGGGTACTACCGCGACATACACCTGCCGCTGGTCCGCAAGATCCCCGGTCTTGTCAAAATCGAAGTGACCAGGATCACCCGGACCATCTTGGGTGAGCCGGACACCGCGCTCGTCGCCGAACTCTGTTTTGCCGACGAAGCGAGCTTTCGGGAAGCGATGCGAAGTCCTGAAAATGCGGCGACCGGTGCCGACCTGGGAAATTTTGCCGAGGGCCTGGCGACGGTGATGATTGGGGATGTGATCGAACTCTAGCATCTAAAAAGGGGAAAATTATGCGCACCAACACAATGATGAGGGTCGTTACGCTCACCACAGTTGCCTTTGGGGCATTGATGTCGTCGAGCCTGGCTTATGGGCAGACGGCGTCTGCGGTGCCAGCCAGCAGCGATGCCTCCGACAACGGCGGCGATATTATCGTCACCGCGACGCGCCAGTCTGAATCGATTACCAAGGTTCCGATCAGCATCAGCGCCTTTTCGCAAGAAACGCTCGACAAACGGGGCGTCCGCGACTTTGGCGATATCGTGCGCCAAACGCCCGGCATTGTTGCGGAAACCACCCATACAACGACGAATATCTCTATTCGTGGCATTAACTCGACCGTCGGTGCAGCGACGACCGGCATCTATATCGACGACACGCCGATTCAGATCCGGTCGCTGGGCTATGGGGGAGGCAATGCTTATCCGGTCATCTTCGATCTCGAGCGTGTCGAGGTCCTGCGTGGTCCACAGGGCACGCTGTTCGGCGCGGGTTCGGAGGGCGGTACGGTCCGGTTCATTTCGCCGAGCCCGAGTCTCACCAAATACTCGGTTTATTCTCGCGGCGAATTGGCGTTCACCGAACATGGCGACGCCAGCTACGAGACCGGCCTTGCCCTGGGAGGCCCAATCGTCACTGACCACTTGGGCGTCCGTATCAGCGGCTATTACCGGCACGATGGCGGTTATATCGACCGGGTCCGGTTCGAAGACAAATCGCCGATTCAGAACGACGCCAATTATGCGAACACCTATGTCGGGCGCGCTGCGGCAACCTGGTCGCCCGTACCTGAGCTGAAAATCACGCCCTCGGTCTTCTATCAGAACGTCTATCGGAACGATGGGCCGGATAGCTGGGATAATCTCCAGGGAGACCTGTCGCAGCCGAGCCAGCCGTTTTCGGACTATCCAGCGGGCAAGTTCCTGAACGGCAACCGGGTGCAGGAATGGGTGCGCGACAAGTTCACGCTGCCGGCGCTCAACGTGCAATATTCCTTCGGTAAGGTAGACCTGATCGCGATCGGATCGTATTTCGATCGGACGCAAACGTTCCAATCCGACTACACGACATTCGATCAAAGCCTGTTTACGGGTATTACGCTGCCGATCTTTCCTGACCAGTCCGCCAACAGCTATTTCGTCAATGGCCAGAAGAACTACACTGGTGAAGTTCGCCTCCAGTCGACGGATTCAAATGCCCGCCTCACCTGGGTCGTTGGGGGTTTTTATAGCCGTACCAAGCAACTCGCGATCCAGCAGGTCGAGGATAAATTCTTCTATCAATACGCACCTTTCCTCATTCCGTTTCTCCCGCCGTTGGTCGACGGGCGGCTGATCTACGATCAGAAAACCAACTCGATCGATACCCAGATCGCGGGTTATGGACAGATCAATTTCAAACCGGTTGAGCCGCTCACGCTCACGGTCGGCCTGCGCTACGGCGAGACACGCTTTGACATCAATTCCTTTGCACAAGGACCGGTTGTCGGGGCGACGGTGATCGACGTCGGCCGTCAGAAGGAGCATCCATTCACGCCGAAATTCGGGATCAACTATCAGGCAACACCGACCACATTGATTTATGCATCGGCGTCAAAGGGGTTCCGACCCGGCGGTTATAATCCGCAAGTCGGGGCGTGCGCCGCGGATCTGAGCGCACTGGGCTACGATCTACCTCGGCGGCCAGGTGGCCGCGCCGACGGGATCCCCAACGGCGATCGCGGTTCGAGGTACAAAGATCGTGGGCATCGGCAGCGACGCATCGATCCGGCGGCTGGCGGGTCGGTCGACGAAAATCGTCGCGCTGCACGCGCGCACGGTCTTTCCGGGCATTTACGATATGCACGTCCATCCCCTGCTGGCCGGAAGCGGCGAGGAAGGGGCGTGCAAGATCGCACAGGGCTTGTCCGCCGCCGAACTGCTCAAGGTTGTGAGTGGCTGCGTCAGGGCCGCAAAGCCGGGCGAATGGGTTACGGGCGGGCAGTGGCAAGCGTCGTCACTGGGATCCACGCCGATCACTGTCGCCACGCTGGACTCGGTCTCACCCGACAATCCTGTCATGTTGTTCGACATCAGCGGGCACAGTCTTTGGGTCAATTCCAGGGCACTTGCCGAAGCCGGTATCGGGAGGGCCACCCCCAATCCCGATGGCGGGATCATCGAACATGACCCATCAGGCAATCCGACGGGCCTGCTTCGCGAGGCCGCGCGGCAGCTGGTGATGATCAAGGTGCCGCCGCCCAGCCCGGAGCAGATCGTCCAGGGGCTGAAGGCGAGCCAGCGTCTGATGCTCTCTTATGGCATCACTAGCTATGTGGAGCCGTTTCTCTATCGTGAGGGGCTGGCCGCCTATGCGGCACTCAGCGATCGTGGCGAGCTGGTTCAGCACGTCCAGGGATGCATGGCCTATAGCGGAGCGGGAAAGATCAATCCCGATCTGCCCGCGCTGATTGCCGACCGAGAACGCTACACACGGCCCAATTTCCGTACCGATTGCATCAAGGTCTTCGCCGATGGCGTGCCGACCGAAAGCCACACCGGTGCGATGCTCGCCGACTATGCCGGTGATACCACCGGCAAACCTGCGCGCGGCTTGTTGCAGTTCGATCCCGCCCAGCTCGACGTCGCGATGGCTGACTGGGATCGGCGCGGGCTGACCGTCGTCTTCCACGCCGCAGGTGATGCGGCCGTGCGCGCGTCGCTCGATGCGATCGCCTATGCGCGCAAAGTGAACGGCATGACCGGACCGGTTCATCAGGTCGCGCATTCGACCTTCGTCGATCCCGCGGATATTCCGCGCGGGAAAGCATTGAACGCCGCGTTTGAATTTTCACCCTATCTCTGGAACCCCCAGCCGATCAACGACGATATCGCGAACGCCGTCGGTCCCGAACGCGCCGCGCGCGCTTGGCCGATGCGTGAAGCCATCGACAGCGGCGCACTGGTCGTGGCGGGATCGGACTGGGCGGTCGTACCCGCGCCCGATCCCTGGCTTGCGATCGAGACAGCAGTGACACGGCGGACGCCCGGTACGTCAGGCCCGCAATGGGGCGGCAGAGAGGCGATTACCGTCCGTGAGGCCATCGCCCTGTTCACGGTCAACGCGGCGCGCCGCCTCGGCGTTGCCGGTCATGCGGGCAGTCTGGAAGTCGGCAAGGATGCCGATTTCCTGCTGCTCGATCGTAACCCGCTCGAGGTTCCGGTCACCGACATCCATAATGTCCGTGTCATGCAGACCGTCATCGGTGGCCGGACCGTCTATGATCGGCCGCACGACCCGACGCTGAGCGTGACCGCCTACAAGGGCAGTTTCGCGACGGTGAATTCGTACATCTTTTCGAACGGCAAATCGCTCGTCGTCCTCGACGTGCAGCGCAAGGCCGCAGAAGCCGAAAAACTGGCGAAGGTCGTGAGGGAGATGCACCTGCCGCTCACGCACATCTTGATAAGCCACGGGCACACCGACCATTTTACGGGCATGGCGGTTTTTCGCCGCGAATTCCCCGACGCGCAGATCGTCGTGGCGAATGACGCGATCAAGCGCGATATCAAAGCCTATGCAATCTACATGGACGGCGTCGGCGCGACGGCGGCCGAACCGTCGCTTGATCCTGCGCTCAAGCCCAGGTCGGCAGCGAATCCAAACGGCTTCGATTATGAAAACGATATCCATGTCCTACCGGAACCCGCAATCCACATGGATGGCGGCGGCACGCTGGAGCTGACGACCGATTACCTGCCCGCCGAGGCCGATCACGCGACAACGGTCTACAGTCCCGATCTGAACGCCCTGTTTCTCGCCGATTTCGGCTATAACAAGGTGCATTTCTGGATGGGTGACGACATCACCCGGGGCGATATCGCCAACTGGCGATCGGAATTGCTGAGAATCCGCGCCGCCTATGCGACGCGCAACCCGGTGATCTACCCGGGTCACGGCGATCCGGCGGACATGACGCTGTTTGACCGCTCGGTCCGGTACATCGACGACTTCCTCCGGGTCACATCGGCGGCGCCATCGCGCGAAGCCGCAATAGCAGAAATGATCCGGCTCTACCCCGATTACGGGCAGTCCGACTTCTTCCTCAAATACAGCATCGCAGCCCAGGTGCCGATGAAAGGAAATCGATGATCCGTCGCGCTCTATTTATCGCCGCCCTCCTCATTGGCGCACAGCCCGCCGTTGCGCAGGAGCAGCCGTGGCGAACAACGGTGCGCGCCTTCGCGCTCGAGCATTTTAAGAACCCCGCCTGGGGCTATTCGCATTGCCTGCGCGATTATGCGCTGGCGACCGCGCTTGCCAAGACAGATCGGGTCGGGCTCGATGACGACGTCATGTTCGCGGCGGCCTATCTCCACGACATGGCGGCGTTCGCGCCCTACGCCAAGGAGGGGGTCGACCACGCCGATCGCGCTGCCGAACTCGTCGAGACGATTCTCAAGGGGACCGGCTTTCCCGATGCCAAACTTGATGCGGTCCGCTCGGCGATCCGCACCCACATGTATTTCCGTGATCCACTGACCCCGGAGGCGCGCTATCTCCATGATGCCGATGCGCTCGACTGGCTCGGCGCTATCGGGATTGCCCGCGTCACGGCATTGGTCGATCCCAATGGCGGCAGTCCGGCGGGCCCAGACGTCGTCAAAATGCTCGACGAGAATTTGGCCAAAGTGCCAGGTCGCGTTCTGTCGCCGGCCGGCCGGCGGCTCGTTCCGGCCCGCCGCGCGACGCTTGAACGTTACCTCCGCGACCTGCGCTCGCAAACTCAAAATCTTGCAACACTGTAGGACGAGGGGGGCACGATGCGTAACTTGGTCATCTTGTTGGGGGCAATGATGGCCGCGGCCGGCCCCGCGCGAGCCAGCGACATCGTCATGCTGAACGGGCAGGTCTGGACGCCGCAGGGCTGGGCCGAGGCCGTCGCCATTCACGACGGCATCATCACCGCCGTCGGCACCGCCAAAGCCATTTCCGACAGCAAGCCCGACGGCGCGACGGTGATCGATCTTCGTAATGCCACGGTGCTGCCGGGACTGCACGACATGCACGTCCATGCCCAGTTCGCCGGGCTGGAACAATTCGAATGCGGCTTTGCCTATGGCGCAAAACCCGAGGCAATTGCCGCGAGGATCAAGCAATGCGCGGCCAGCACGAAACCCGGCGAATGGATCGTCGGCGGCAATTGGGTAGGGGCGGTCTTTGGCCCCGGGCAGCAGACCGCAGAATTCCTCGATAAGGTTGCGCCCGACAACCCTGTCCTGCTTAACGATGAAGCGCATCACAGCATCTGGGTGAACTCACGCGCGCTGAGGCTGGCGAACGTCACGCGCGCGACCGGCACTCCGCCAGGCGGCGTTATCGAGCGCGACGACCATGGCGAACCAACCGGCGTGTTTCGCGAGCAGAGCGCAACCGCGCTGGTCGAGAAATTAGTGCCCGAGCCGTCCGATGAGGCCAAGCGCGCAGCCCTGACGTTGTCCACCAACCAGATGCTCTCGTTCGGCATCACTTCTTTTACCGATGCGACCATCCGCCGGAATAACATGCCCACATTCGCTGCGATGGCGCGTGATGGCTTGCTCCGGCAGCGCGTTCGCGGCTGCATCGTGTGGACCCCGGGCGATACCGAGGGCGAGCAGTTGATTGCCGACCGCGCGCTGTACGCCGCCAGCCGCTTCAAGCCGGATTGCGTGAAGATCTTTATGGATGGCGTGCCGACCGAAAGTCACACCGCGGCGATGATCGAACCGTACAAGGGGATCCAAAGCCCGAACACGCCGCCGAAGGGATTGCTGCTGATCCCGCCTGCCATATTGAATCCAGCGGTGGCGCGCTTCGACCGGCTCGGCCTGCACATAAAATTCCATGCGGTTGGCGATGCGGCCGTCCGTGCCGCGATCGACGCGGTCGCCTATGCGCGGGGGGTCAACGGCTGGGGAGGGTCCGCACACGATCTTGCCCATAATACGTTCGTCGACCCTGCCGACCTGCCGCGTGTTCGCGAGCTCCACATGACGTGGGAAATGTCGCCTTACATCTGGTATCCGGTGCCGATCACCGATGTCGATATCCGCAGGGCGGTGGGCGAAGCGATGATGGCGCGCATCTGGCCGATCCGGGACGCGGTCGCTACCGGCGCCAATGTCGTCGCGGGGTCCGACTGGTCGGTGATCCCGTCGGTCAATCCGTGGCTGGCAATCGAAACGATGGTGACGCGCCAGGTGCCCGGGGGCGGCGGCAGGATCATCGCACCGGATGAGCGCATCACGCTCGCGCAGGCGATGCGCATTTTCACCGAAAATGGCGCGGTGCTGATGGGGGACCGCGACCTTGTGGGCACGATCGAGCCCGGCATGCACGCCGACCTGATCGTGACGGAGACCAACCCCTTTACGGTTCCGATCACCCAGGTTCATCTTACGAAAGTGCGGATGACCTTCATCGACGGCGAAAAAGTTTACGACGCTGCCAGTCCGCCGCCGCTGACTGCACATTAATTCTTGGGAGCATTGTCGATGACCAGGACCGGATTCTACTCGAATGAAAGAACGTTCTGGCATGCGACTGGCGTGCAGGCGCTTTTTCTGCCGCTTGGCGAGTGGGTGCAACCGCCCAACGGGACGGCCGGCGCGGATACGCCCGATTCGAAACGCCGTCTCGTCAATCTGGCGACTGCCTCGGGCCTGATGAAAGCGCTGATCCCTATGGAATCTGCCCCCGCGACGATTGAGGACCTCTGCCGCGTGCATCCGCGCGACTATATCGACCGCTTCAAGGCGGCGAGCGATGCCGGCGGCGGCGATCTGGGCGATCTGGCACCTTTCAGCCAGGGCGGGTTTGAGATCGCCCAGATTTCGTGTGGGCTCGCCATCGACGCGGTCGACGGTGTCCTGACCGGAAAGGTCGACAACGCCTATGCGCTGTGCCGTCCGGCCGGGCACCATTGCCTGCCCGACAGGCCGATGGGCTTCTGCCTGCTGTGCAATATCCCGATTGCGATCGAAACGGCCAGGGCGCGGCATGGGATCGAGCGGGTTGCCGTCGTCGACTGGGATGTCCATCACGGCAACGGCACGCAGACAATCTACTATGAACGCGGCGACGTTCTGACGATTTCGCTACATCAGGATCGCTGCTTTCCGCCCGGCTACAGCGGCACCGATGATCGTGGCGCCGGGCCAGGACTGGGGGCAAACCTCAATATTCCGCTCCCTGCCGGCAGCGGCCACGAAACCTATCTTTATGCCTTGGAAAAGCTGGTCATGCCTGCGCTCAAGGCGTTCAGACCGGACCTGATAATCGTCGCCAGCGGCCTCGATGCCAATGCCGTCGACCCGCTGGCGCGCATGCTCTTGCACAGTGAGACGTACCGGGCATTGACCGAACGGCTGATGTCGGTCGCAGGGAATCTGTGCGGCGGCCGTCTCGTCGTGGTTCACGAGGGCGGATACGCTGAAAGCTATGTTCCTTTTTGCGGCCATGCCATCCTCGAGACGCTGAGCGGCCAGCGCACGCGCGTCGAAGATCCGGCGCTCCACATGATCGAACTCTGGCAGCCGGACGACCGGATGCAGGCTTTTCACCATTTGCTGATCGACGAAATGGCTGCGGCAATCAGTGCTTCTGCATAATTGGGGCGGGAGGGGTGGCGCCGAATGCGCCGGGGGTCGGCTGCGCCTCTGTCCACACACTAAAAGCGCAACGCCCATAGGCCCGCAGAACTGTGCCACTTTGCGGGGCCCCCGCACCGTCTCGGCGATACGCCCAGGGGACTTGTACGGGATGGTGCTGCCGGTGAGGATTGAACTCACGACCTCAGCCTTACCAAGGATGCGCTCTACCACTGAGCTACGGCAGCATATCGGGCTGGGCGGCGCGACAGAAGCGGGCGTATGAACAAAGCCTCTCGACCCGTCAAGGCGCAGCGGGCTACACTCGTGGGGTGAGCAGCGCGCATACCCCCGATCGCCTTGCGGAGGCGCTGCGTGCCAATCTGCGCAAGCGCAAGGAACGGATGCGGGCGCAGCGCGAAACGGGCGAACCGCTGCCGTCCTATGGCGCGGACGAGGAGGGGGATGTGCCCATTGGTCAGGATCGTCCGGGCGCGTGGGTCCACACGGACGCCGATCAAACCTAGGCCAGGGGCGCGCACGCCGCGTCCAGCCAGGCGCGCGCCGCGCCTTCAAGCTGGGGCCCGACGATGTCCCAGACCTGCTCGTGATAGGTATTGAGCCACGACCGCTCGGCCACCGTCAGCATCGCCACGTCGATCAGCGCGTGGTCGATCGGCGCGAAGGTCAGGGTTTCAAAGCCGAGCATGTTGAGCTCGCCGCCCGCAATAGACCGCGGTTCGACGAGGATCAGGTTTTCGATACGGATGCCGTATGCGCCTTCCTTGTAATAGCCCGGCTCGTTCGACAGGAACATGCCGGCACGCAGCGGCTCATCGGTGCCCGATTGCGCCCCGGCCGACTTGGCGATGCGCTGCGGCCCCTCATGGACCGCCAGAAACGCACCGACGCCGTGGCCGGTGCCATGGGCATAGTCGAGCCCGGCCGCCCAGAGATATTGGCGCGCGAGGGCATCGAGCTGGCCGCCGCTGGTCCCTTCTGGGAAAACCGCCGTGGCGATAGCGATATGGCCCTTGAGCACGCGCGTGAACCGATCGCATATGTCGGCCGGCGGTCGGCCGGGACCGACCCAGATCGTGCGGGTCACATCGGTTGTGCCGTCGGGGTACTGGCCGCCCGAATCGCAGAGATAAACCGACGACGGTTCGATCCTGCGGTTGGTCTCAGCGCTGGCCTTGTAGTGCATGATCGCGCCATTGGGCCCTGCACCTGAAATCGTGTCGAAGCTCAGATCGACGAGCTTGCCCGTCGCCGCGCGAAGCCGTTGCAACTCGTCGGAGGCGGCAATTTCGGTCAGCCCGCCTCTGGGTGCCTCGACCGACAGCCAGTGGAGATAGCGCGACAGTGCCGCGCCGTCGCGCGCCTGTGCCGACCGTTGGCCTGCCTGCTCGACGGCGTTCTTGACCGCCTTGGCCAGCACGGCGGGGTCGCGGCGCTCGCTGATCGACGCGCCCCCGGTCGTCAGCGCATCGAAGACGGCGACGACGGCACGTTCGGGGTCGGCGGCGATCTGCTTGCCCGACAATGAGGAGAGCATGGGGCGGAACGCGGCGCGGTCGTGCAGTCGTACGCCGTTGCCGAGGTGAGCCCGGACATCGTCCCCGACCTTGTGTGCATCGATGAACAGGTCGGCAGTCGCATCGGCGTGCAGGATCGCAAAGGCGAGGCCGACCGGCGTGTGGGCCACGTCCGCGCCGCGCAGGTTGAAGGTCCAGGCGATCGAGTCGAGCGCGGTCATTACCGTCGCGTCGAGTTTGTTCGCCGTCAGCCAGTCGGCGATTTCGGCGCGCTTGTCGGGGGCAGAGCGTCCGGCGAGTTCAGTGGCCTGAACCTTGAGCCGGGCGGGCGACATCGGCGGCCGGTCCGCCCAGATCGCATCGACCGGATTGCGCTTTACTGGTACCAGACTAGCGCCGATTTCCGCGAGCCGGGCCGCAGTCGCCGCTACCCAGGTCTTCGTATGGAGCCAGGGGTCATAGCCGATCCGGGCCCCTGCGGGTGCATTGTCGACCAGCCAGGCCGCGCCGCTTGATTGCGGCACGCCGACATAGTCCCAGTCGTCGCCCGACACCTGCTGCCTCACCTGAAGCGTATAGCGCCCATCGACGAAGATCGCGGCGCGCGTCTGCAGCACGACGGCGCTGCCCGCCGAACCCCGGAACCCGGTCAGCCATTCCAGCCGCTTGGCATAGTCGCCGACATATTCGCTCATGTGTTCATCGGTCAGCGGCACGACAAAGCCATCGAGTCCGTCGGCGGTCAGTTGTCCGCGCAACGCGACCAGGCGGGCGTGAAAATCAGGGGTGTCGGCATCAGCCATTCAGGAAGTCCCGCATCGCCGAGGTTACCGCCTCGGGCCTTTCCCATGTCACGAAATGCCCGCCGTCCGGCACACGGACGATGGTCAGGTCGGTGCAAAGCGCATCGAGCCCCTGAAGCTGGGAAGGGGTCAGCGCCTTGTCGCCCATTCCCCATATCACCAGCACGGGCATCGCCAGGCTGGGAAAGGGAGCGTCGAGGAAGGCCGGACGTTCGGGCGTCTCATCCATCGCCGGCACGATCACGGCGGACGCGCGATACCAGTTGAGCATGGCGGTCATCGCGCCGGGCTGTGACCATTCGTCGAGGTAGAGCGGCTTTTCCTCCGGCGGCGCGACGACAAGGCCGGAGTGCCCGAACGAGCGCTCGTAGAAATTGTCGAGGTTGCCGAGGATGTAATCCTCCATGCCGGGGGTGCGAAACGCACGGATATATTGCGAGGCCTCCCGCTGGCCCATGTCATCGAACATTGATTTCTGGAAGACGTAAGGGTGCGGGGCGTTGACGATGATCAGGCGCTCGACCCGTCCGGGGTTGCCGAGTGCCGCCGCCCAGGCAATCGCGCCGCCCCAATCATGCCCGACGAGCGTGAACCGGTCGATGCCCAGCGTGTCGGCGAGTGCGAACAGGTCCGCGACAGGCTTGTCGTGCGTATAGTTTTCGACGCCCTCGGGCTTCGATGATCGAACAAAGCCGCGCTGGTCAGGGGCGACGACGCGGTAGTCGCGCGCCAGGTCCTTGAGCTGATAACGCCAGGTCCGCGCGCTTTCGGGAAAACCGTGGAGGAAAATCAGGGCGGGGGCGTCCGGAGGACCGCCGATCGTCACGTCGAGTTCGACGCCCGTTGAAAGCGAAAAACGTTGCCTGCCGAGTTCGTTCATCGTGATGTTCCTGCCGCCAACGCAACCGTGCGCGATCGCGTGACGCAGAGCAAGGTCAACCGGCAGGCTGCCTCCACATGACGGGCTCGATCCGCCCGGCGAGGATGCCCCAGAACAATGCGCCCCCGACGGAGGTCGCTGCCGCGACCGCGAAGGCGGCCGTATAGCCACCGGTCGTATCGACCAGATAGCCGGTCAGGGCAGGCGCGACGATGCCCGCGATATTACCGATGAAATTCTGAAATCCGATGAACTTTCCCGCCGCGCAGGGTCCGGCCAGCGTTTGTCCGGTGGCAAAGCAATTGCTTGCCGTCATGCCGCCGAACAGGCCGCTGGCGAGCAGCGCGACGATCGCGGTCACCGGCCCCCCGGCCGCAACCAATACCATGCACCCGGCGGTTATCAGCGTCCCCCCGACCATCATCGATTTGCGCGCGCGATTGGGCGTGGCCCCGCGCTCGATCCACCGGTCCGACAGCATGCCCGCCACGATCGAGCCGATCGCCTGAAGCAGATAGACGCAACCCCCCACGATCGCCATTTGCGGCAGCGAAAATCCGTGAACCCTGACCAGATAGAGCGGCAGCCAGGCAAGGATGAAATAGAACGCATAATTGATGCAGAAATGCCCGAGCGCCGCGCCCCATGCGGCGCGGCTGCGCACGATCTCCCCCAGCGAGGGCGGCAGTGCTGCCGACCGGTGCGGCGGGACGGTGTCGCGGCGCTGCATCAGCCAGGGGATCAGCCATAACAGCGAGACCGCACCGAACAGGACGAAGCTGATCCGCCACCCCTGCCACGCCATCAGCAGCCCGCCGGCATAAATGCCGAACGCCGGGCCGATCGACAGCCCCACCGCCGTCACCGCGTTGGCCCGGCCGTAAAGAGCGGGCGGCAAATGTTCGGTGACCAGTTTCGAGCAACTGGGAAAAGCGACGCTTTCGCCGAGGCCCAACACCAGGCGCAGCACGAACAGTGCTATGAAGCCGTCCGCAAACCCGATGGCGATCGTTGCCAGAGCCCAGACCGCAAGGCCGATCGCCAGGATACGATAGGTGTCGTAGCGCTGCGCCAGCCAGCCGGCGCCGAGCTGCCCAGGGGTGTAGGTCCAGAAGAATGCGGATACGAGAAGGCCAAACTGTGTGTTGCTCAGCCCCATCTCGCCCTTGATCAGCGGGCCTGCCGTCGCGAGATTGCCGCGGTCGACATAGTTGATGAAGACCATCAGTCCGAGCAACCCGACCAGTAGGCGCGCGTGATTGGTTACCCTCTGCGTCGCCAGCGAAGCCATGTGCCGGTCTCCCCCCCATGACGATTGTTGCACCCGGAGGTTCGCGCGGCAAATAAAAACGCCGACGAAGCAAGGACGCGTTATTCGCCCGGTGCGCGGGCCCTGATCGCGAGTGCGTGAACACGCCGACCCGGCAGGTCGCCGAGCGCCCGGTTCACGAGGCGCTGGCGTTCGAGGCGTGAGACCCCTGTGAAAGCCACGCTTTCGATCTCCACGGTGAAGTGCGATTCGCCGGTGCCGTCATCGCCGCTGTGCCCCGAATGGCGTCCGCTGTCATTGATCACGGACAGCTGGGTGGGTGAAAAGGCCGCCCGCAACAGCTCCTCGATTTCGCCCTCAACAGGCCCCTTAAGATCGCTTGGCATTGCGCCTATATGTGCGATTTGGTTCGAGCAGGCTAGCCGTTGAGCGATTCCCCCTTTCGCCCCCGCAATCCCCGCTTTCACGGGCGCGTCGAACGCGATGCGCCGTGCGAGCAGCAGGGGTGCCGTGCGCCTGGCGAGTTCCGCGCACCGCTCGCCCCCGGCGGCTTCGACGGGCCGGGGGCATGGCGCTGGCTGTGCCTTGACCATGTGCGTGAATTCAACGCGCGCTACAACTTCTTCAACGGGATGAGCCCCGAGGAGATTCAGGAGCAGCAGCGGCCGTTTGCCGGCTGGGAACGTGAGACGCGGGCCTTCGCGCGTGCGGGCACCGATGGGCCGCCGCGCTGGGCCGATTTCTCCGACCCGCTGGAAGCGATCCAGGGCCGTTTTGCGCGCACCGTCCCGCAGGAGCGGAGGGACGGGCGGCCATTGTCGGGCGCGGACCGGCGCGACCTCAAGACGCTGGGCCTTGAGGTCGATGCCGACCGCCGGGCGCTGCGGAAGCGATATTCCGAGCTTGTTCGTCGCTATCACCCCGATCGCAACGGCGGCGACCGTAGCCACGAACTGGCGCTGCAGGATACGATTTCCGCTTATGACCGGCTGAAGAAGTCGACCGCCTTCGGCTGAATCAGGCCTCGGCCAGTTCGGCGAGCTGTTCAGCCACCTTTGCCCAGCCGTCGGCAAAGCCCATCGCCGCGTGCTGCTTCATCGTTTCCTCGTCCCAATGGCGCGCCGACGCGCGGTAGCGGGTGCCCGTTCCCTCGGAGCTGATTTCGAAAATGCCGGTCATGAACGGCGGCTTCGGTATCCACCCGACCGAAAAGGCATCGGTAAAGACGAAGCGATGACCCGGTACCACCTCAAGGACAACGCCCTCGATCGGCGATTCCTCGCCCTCGGGGCCACGCATGATCATGGCGCAGCGCCCGCCCGCGCACCAGGCCATCTCGACGATCTCGGTCGTCCAGGGCCGGGGGCACCAGAATTCGCTCATGCGCTCGGTCATTATGGCCCAGACGGTTTCGGGCGAAGCGTCGATAAAGCGTTCGACGGAAAGTTCGTAAAGCGGTGCGGTCATATCGGGGCCTCGGTCAGTCGCGGTCTGGTGCGCCCAGCGGAAAAAGAGGGCGATAGGGGCGGGCCCCCTCGACCGCCCGTACCACCGATGGCCGGGCGAGCAGGCGGGCGCGATAGGCCCTCGCCCGGGTCAGGGTCTCGGGGATCGGATGAACCCAATCGGCGTAGAACAGCGATGGCGCGGCGGCACAGTCCGCCAGCGTAAAGCCGTCGGCCGCCCACTGGCGATCCGCCATGTGACGCTCGAGCCACGCATAGCTGGTGTCGAGCGATGTTGCGGCCTGGGCCACTGCGACCGGATCGCGCCGGCCGGACGGGCGGAGCGCGTCGCTGACGAACGCCTGCATCGGCGTCATCACATAATTGTCGAACAGACGGTCGAGCAGCCGGGCCGCGATCGCAGCCTTTGCACCGACAGGGATCATCCTCGATTCGGGGGCAATCATATCGAGATGTTCGATGATTATCGTCGCCTCGGGCACGACATGCTGGCCATCGACGAGGACGGGGAATTTGCCAAACGGCGCGAGACTGGCAAAGCGCTCGACATTGGCCGGCTGGTCCGGGCCGAGGATCCGGAAATCGAAATCGATCGCTTTTTCGTCGAGCGCGATCAGCACTTTCCACGTGTAGGATGAAAACGGGTGGCCGAACAGTTCGAGCCTCACGCCCCCCTCCGGGCGGCCGCGATCGTGGCAACGTCGATCTTGCGCATGGTCATCATTGCCTCGAACGCGCGCCTTGCCTCGGCGCCACCGACGGCGAGCGCCTCGCTCAGCACGCGCGGCGTGATCTGCCACGACAGGCCCCATTTGTCGCGGCACCAGCCACATTGGCTTTCCTCGCCGCCATTGCCAACGATCGCATTCCAGTAGCGGTCGGTCTCCTCCTGGTCGTCGGTGGCGATCTGGAAGGAGAAGGCTTCGCTGTGTTTGAAGATCGGACCGCCGTTCAGGCCGATGCAGGGGATGCCGATAACCGTGAACTCGACGGTCAGCGCGTCGCCGGCTTTGCCGTTGGGATAGTCGCTGGGCGCCCGGTGAACCGGGCCGACCCGGCTGTCGGGAAATGTCGCCGCGTAGAAAGCGGCGGCCTCCTCGGCATCTCCGTCATACCACAGGCAGAGCGTATTCCTGGCGACGGCCTTATCCATGTCTGATCGCCGATCCGATCGACCAGCGATAGCCAAAGGGATCGGTCACCTGACCATAACGATCGCCCCAGAACATGTCGGCTGGCGGCATCGCGATCGTTGCGCCCGAGGCGACGGCGCGCGCGCACCAGGCATCGGCGTCATCGACCTGCAGGTGCAGCGTCAACCCCGACGGCGGGCCAGCCCCGACATCCGCTTCACCACGATATTCAGGAAAATCGTCGTTGAGCATTAGTGAACCGCCGTTGATCACCAGATGGGCATGCATAATTCGCCTGCCGTCCTCGGCGAACATGCGTCGTTGCTCCTCGGCACCGAACGCGGCCCTGTAGAAATCGACGGCCTCGGCCGCGCGATTGCCGCTGATGGTGATGTGCGGGGTCAGCCCGCCGGTCGGTCCTTGCGGCTTGGCGGTCATGGTCCTCTCCATCACCCGAGTCGATGAGGCAGTGTGCCCGAAAAGGTTGACGCGCACCAAATACCTTCGCACTGCGTTGCAAAGCGAAATTGGCGAGCCTGCTGCAATGACCGACATTCCAAACGTCCAGCCCGACAGCCGCACTGCGACGGTGATGGATTCCCCCGACAAGAGTGTTTCGGTGCGCGACCTGTTCGGGATCGACTCCGACATGCAGGTGCCGGCGTTCAGCGAGGCCGACGAACGCGTTCCGGACCTCGACCCGGCCTATGTCTTTGACGGCGATACGACGCTCGCGATCCTTGCCGGGTTTGCGCACAACCGCCGCGTCATGGTTCAGGGGTATCACGGCACCGGGAAATCGACGCATATCGAACAGGTCGCGGCGCGGCTCAACTGGCCCTGCATCCGGATCAATCTCGACGCGCACATCAGCCGTATCGACCTGGTCGGACGCGACGCAATTGTGCTGAAGGACGGTCAGCAGGTCACTGAGTTTCGCGAGGGGCTGCTCCCCTGGGCGCTCCAGACGCCGACGGCACTGGTGTTCGACGAATATGACGCGGGCCGGCCCGATGTGATGTTCGTCATCCAGCGCGTGCTCGAGGCCGAGGGCAAGCTGACGCTGCTCGACCAGAACCGGGTCATCCGGCCGAACCCGTGGTTCCGCCTGTTCGCCACCGCCAATACCGTCGGGCTGGGCGACACCAGTGGCCTGTATCACGGGACGCAGCAGATCAACCAGGGTCAGATGGACCGCTGGAACATCGTCGTCACGCTGAACTATCTTCCCGCCGCGGTTGAGGCCCGGATCGTGCTCGCCAAGTCGGGCGAATATGATCACGAAGGTGGCAAGGCAGAGGTCGACAACATGGTCAGGGTCGCCGAAATGACGCGGCAAGGCTTCATCAACGGCGACATCTCGACCGTGATGAGTCCGCGCACGGTCATCACCTGGGCGCAGAATGCATTGATATTCAACGATGTCGGCTTTGCGTTCCGCCTGACCTTCCTCAACAAATGTGACGAGGCGGAGCGGTCGCTGGTCGCTGAATATTACCAGCGGGTGTTCGGCTCCGATCTGCCCGAAAGTGTGATGGGCAAGCGATAGGCCCGGTCGCGCGATAATCTCGAAAGAGCCGTAAAGGGGGTATCGGGTTCGCCGCGCTCGATTTCCCGCCACGCGGGTCATGGCCACGCGACGTCATCGCCACGCGCTCAAAAAATGTGCGGATGACTTTCATCCTGACGCCTGATTACTGTTGACATGCCGATCTGATATGGTACCGCTACCAAAGTGGTAGCGCTACCACCACCCACGGTATCAGGCATCAAGACCTGATCAGTGGTTCCGGTAGGGCGCTTTCGAAGGCCACAGGGGAGGATCAAAGGCTATGACTCATTCGCGTACTTCGTCGGCGCTCGTTCGCTCGGCATCAGTAATTGCCGTTGCGACGTGTTTCGTGACAGGCACTGCCGCTATCGCTCAGGCAAAGGCGGCCGATCCGGCGGATGCAGAGATCGTGGTGACCGGCATTCGCGCCTCCCTCGACCGCTCGATCGATCTTAAGCGCAATTCAAATGGCGTTGTCGACGCGATTTCAGCCGAAGATATCGGCAAATTCCCGGATACCAACCTCGCCGAATCGCTTCAGCGGATTACCGGCGTGTCGATCGACCGCGTGAACGGCGAAGGATCGAAGGTCACGGTTCGCGGTTTCGGGCCGAGTTTCAACCTTGTCACCCTCAATGGCCGCACGATGCCGACCGCGAGCGTTGCCACCGTCGGTCAGGATCAGCAGGGCGACGGCGCCGCCGGCACCGGCCGCTCGTTCGACTTTTCGAACCTCGCTTCGGAAGGGGTGAAAACGCTCGAAGTCTACAAGACGGCGCGCGCCGCCGTGCCCTCGGGCGGCATCGGTGCCACGATCAACATCGAGACGCGTCGCCCGCTTGATACGCGCGGCTTTTCCGCGAACTTCGGTGCTAAGGCCGTGTACGACCGCAGCACCGACCAGGGTTCGCGCGTGACGCCCGAACTGTCGGGCCTCGCCAGCTGGAGCAACGACGACCAGACCTTCGGCATCGGCCTGTTTGCCAGCTATCAAAAGCGTAACAGCACGGCTCCCTCGGCGACGGTCAACGACTGGAACGTCGAGACCCTGACCAAATTCCTCGATCCCGGGAACGGTCGCGTCACGGCCGGGACGGTCCTGCATAACACGCCGACCAACGGCAACCAGCTGGTCGCGTTCCCGAACGACAGTCGCTATGATTTTTCGGAATTCCGCCGCGAACGGCTGAACGGTCAGCTGACGCTGCAATTCAAGCCCGCCGAGTCTGTTACGGTAACGGGTGACGCCACCTATTTCCAGAATAAGCAGTCCGAACAGCGTAGCGATCAGACGCAGTGGTTCAACCGGCCGTTCAGCGAAGTCACGTTCGACAGCAACCCGATCGTGTCGACCACGACCTTTCTGCGCGATACCATCCAGGGGACGAAGGACGGCGGCTTCGAGCAGCAATATCGCGCGACCGAAGACAAGCTCGAATCCTATGGTCTGAATATCGGCTGGGAAGCGGCCCACAATCTGCATTTCGTACTCGACGGCCACATCTCGACCGCAACAAGCAATCCCGACAACCCCAATGGCGCGACGACGACGTCGGTCAGCATCGCCGACAAGGCGGTGGCCGGACACACGCTCGATTTTTCGACCGGTTTCCCGATGCAGGCGTTCACCTTCAACGACAATCCGGCCAACGGCGGGCAGGGCAACGCCAATGGTGTCCTCGACATTCCCGACCTTGGCACGCAGGTAGCGCGGACTTGGACGTCGAGTCAGCGCCAGAAGGTCAAGGAACTGCGCCTCGATGGTGCTTGGGATTTTGGTGATGGCAGCCGTTTCGATTTCGGCGGCGACTATCGCAAGACAAACATGAACCAGGTGCTGTCGTCGACCTATCAGGCGCTCGGTGACTGGGGCGTCGGACATGTCGGCGACGTGGCGGCGATAGCGCCGGGCCTCGTCACGACCTTCTGCAACACCTGCAATTTCAAGCATTTCAATCCGGGAACGACCGGGGCTTCGCTCGTCGGATTCCAAGGCGATGCGACTAAGCTCTATAACGTGCTTTCGCCTTATTATGCGGCGCAGGGAAATGCGGTCGGGGCCAGCGGTTATCAGAATAACTCAGTGAACGAGGAAATCTGGTCCGCCTATGGTCAGTTGACCTTGAAGGGCGACCTGATGGGTCACCGCGCCACGTTCGTTGCAGGGGTCCGCTATGAAAAGACCAAGTCGGCTTCGACTTCGCTCGTTCAGACGCCGCTCGCCATCGTCTGGCAGGCGGACAATGATTTCAAGACGACCCTGACGAGCACGTTCCTGCCGATCAGTGGCAATGCGAGCTACGACAATATCTTGCCGGCGCTCGATTTCTCCGTCGATATTACTCACAATCTCGTCGGGCGTGTGTCCTATGGCAAGACGCTGGCACGGCCCGAATTCGGTGACCTGTTCGCGGCGGCTACCGCCAACAACCCGAACCGGCCAACCGGAACGGGTGGCGTACCGACCGGAAGTTCGGGCAATCCTCAGCTCTCGCCACTGGTTTCAGACAATTTCGATATATCGCTCGAATGGTATTTCGGAAAATCGAGCTACGTGTCTGTCGGGTTCTTTGACAAGCGGGTGAACAATTTCATCGGCAGAGGTACCGTGACCGAAAACCTCTACGGGCTGCGCGATCCCAGTGCCGCGGCACCGGGCAGCCGGTCGGGCGATGCCAAAACGTTGCTCGGCAATGTTGGGGCGGGGTTGAGCGACATCAACCTGTTCACGATGACAGCACTGATCGACAAGAACTCGGGGAACCTGGCGGCGGCGCAAAGCGAGTTCGCCTCGAACTTCTCGGGCGGCAATCTCAGCCAAGCTTTCGTCGACGCAACGCTTGCGGCGTATGACGTTACGCCGAATGCCAACGATCCGCTCTTCAATTTCAACGTCACGACACCGCTGAACAACAAGCAGGGCAAGATTCATGGCTTTGAGGTCGCGGGTGCTTATTTCCTCGGCGATACCGGCTTCGGCATCCAGGGGGCTTACACCAAGGTCGTCGGCGATGTGGGCTTTGATGTCGGCGCCGATCCTTCGGTTGACCAGTTCGCGCTGGTCGGGCTGAGCGATACGGCCAACGTCACCGGCATCTTCGACAAATACGGGCTGTCCGCGCGCCTTGCATACAACTGGCGCGGTAAATTCCTGACCCAGGTCAACCGCGGCGGGTTCCGTAACCCGGTGTTCGTGGCGCCCTATGGTCAGCTCGACTTCAACATCAGCTACGACGTGACACCGCATCTTGCGCTGTCGATCGAGGGTATCAACCTGACCAAGCAAACGACGCGGACCTACGCCCGCGATACCAAGGAACTGTGGTTCGCGCAGGAAACCAACTCACGCTATTTGTTCGGCGCGCGTTACAAATTCTGACGGCGGCTTCGACCAGGTCGGGGAAAAGGGTCGCTGTTCCGCAGCGGCCCTTTTCCTGTTAGTCGGGGGTTTGGGTAGGATCGATGGTCAACGCGACGTTACTGAACAACATCGATCATGCCGATCTCCATGTCGTCGTCGGCCATTCCGCCGCGTTCGGCGACAGCGTCAACCAGACGTTGATCTTTCCCACCGAATTCGACGAAATCTCTGGTGAATACCCGATCCTGATCCGGCGCGATGCGGAAGGGACGCTCCAGCCGGTTGCGCTGCTCGGGCTTGACCGCGACGAAAACCTGTTTCTCGACGAGGCGGGGTGGCAGGCACGCTATATTCCCGCGCTTCATCGGCGCGGACCCTTTTTGATCGGATTTCAGGATCGGCGGATCGACGGCGAACATAACCGCGAACCGACGATCATGATCGATCTCGACGATCCACGGGTCGGCCGTGAACGGGGGGCAGCGCTGTTCCTGCCGCACGGCGGAACATCACCGTATCTCGCGCACATCGCCGATGTCCTGCGCACGATCCATCTCGGCGTGGAGATGACGACGCCGATGTTCGCCGCCTTTGAGGCACTCGGGCTGATCGAGCCGGTGGCTGTCGAGATCAAGCTCAGCGATACCGAAAGCTATGCACTGGCCGATTACTACACGATCCCGAAGGACCGGTTCGCCGCGCTCGAAGGTGCCGGTCTGGAGCGTCTCCACCGTGATGGGTTTCTGGGCGCGGCATTCGCGATCATTGCGTCGCTGCGCCACATCAATCGTCTGATCGAGCTGAAAAATAGCAAGCGCGGAGTCGTCTGACTGATGGCGAATCTCGACATCGCTGACCGGGTGCGCGTCGTCGAGAACGCGTCACCCTCGTCGGTCCGGTTCGAGGAAGTACTGGCGGCGGGCGAACCGGTTGTGTTCAGGGGGCTTGCCGCGGACTGGCCGCTTGTTGAGCGGGGTCTGGAGTCACCTGCCGCTGCCATACAGGCGCTGAAGTCCAGCTACACCGGCAAGCCCGTCGTCGGTTTTACCGGGCCGCCCGAGATCGAGGGGCGCTTTTTTTACAATGCCGACATGACCGGGCTCAATTTCACCGCCGACCGGGTCCGCCTCGACGAATTCCTCGACCTGATCGCTGCGGTTGTCGACCGACCGGACGCGCCATCCTATTATATCGGTTCGACCGATCTCGACATCTATCTGCCGGGGCTGGGCGCGGCGAACCGCCTGCCACTCGATGAGCCGATGTTTGCCGAACACCCGCCCCTGACCAGCATCTGGATCGGTAACCGGACAGTCGCGTCGGCCCATTTTGACATGTCGAACAACATTGTCTGCTGTGTCGCCGGGCATCGGCGCTTCACCCTGTTCCCGCCCGGACAGGTCGAAAATCTCTATCCAGGCCCCCTCGAGCCCACGCCGGGCGGACAGGTCGTCAGCATGGTGGATTTCGAGGCACCAGACCTTGCTCGCTATCCGCGTTTTGCCGATGCCGCCGCAGCCGGGATGGTTGCCGACCTCGCGCCGGGCGATGTGCTGTTCTACCCGGCGATGTGGTGGCATCATGTCGAGGCTCTCGACCCGTTCAACATTATGATCAATTACTGGTGGAACACGTCGCCCACATTCATGGACACGCCGATGAATACGTTGCTTCACGCGCTGCTCAGTCTGCGTGACCGGCCGTCAGCCGAGAAGCAGGCATGGCGAGCGCTGTTCGATTATTATGTCTTTGGCCCCGCAGACCGCGCCGCCGCGCATCTGCCCGATCATATCCGCGGCAACCTTGCGCCGCTCGATGAAATCGGCGCGCGACGCCTGCGTGCCAGTCTGCTCAACCGTCTCAACCGTTAGGAAGGGAAAGCCCTGTGGCCACGCAAGCGGTAAGGAAGGTCGTCATCGCCGGGGGCGGCACGGCGGGCTGGATTGCCGCCGTTGCGCTGTCGCGCCAGCTGGGGCCGCTGCTCGACATCACGCTGGTCGAGTCGGACGATATCGGCACGGTTGGCGTCGGTGAATCGACCATTCCGACGGCGGTAAGCTTTCACCGCCTCATGGATATCGACGAGCAGGATTTCATGCGTGCGACAGGCGCCAGCTTCAAGCTGGGCATCTCGTTCGAGAATTGGGGACAGGTGGGTGATCGCTACATCCATTCGTTTGGGCAGATGGGTAAGTCGGTCTGGATGGGGGAATTCCACCATTTCTGGCTGCAGGCCAAGGCGGAGGGATTTGGCGGTGACCTGGGCGATTACAGTCTCGAGTTGCAGGCGGCAAAGGCCGACAAATTCGCGCGAGGTGATGATGGCGACCTCAATTACGCCTATCACCTCGATGCGTCGGCCTATGCGCGTTACCTCCGCGGTCTGAGCGAGGCGCGGGGTGTCGTCCGGCTCGAAGGGAAGATCACCGGGGTCGAACAGGCGGCGGAAAGCGGAAACATCGAGGCGCTGGTCCTCGATTCCGGCGAACGCGTGGCGGGTGATCTCTTCATCGACTGTACCGGGTTTCGCGGGCTGCTGATCGAGCAGACGCTGAAGACAGGCTACGAGGACTGGACGCACTGGCTGCCGACCAATCGTGCACTCGCCGTGCAGACGGGATCGACGGGGCCCGCCGTGCCCTACACCCGTGCCATTGCCCATGAGGCCGGATGGCAGTGGAAAATCCCGTTGCAGCACCGGGTCGGCAACGGGCTGGTCTATTGCAGCGATCATATGACCGACGACGCCGCGCGCGAGATGCTTCTCGCCCGGGTGGAGGGCGATGTGCTGATCGAGCCGCGGCTGATCCGCTATGTGACCGGTCGTCGACGCAAGGTCTGGAACAAGAATTGTGTTGCGCTCGGCCTCGCCAGCGGCTTTGTCGAGCCGCTGGAATCGACCAGCATCCATCTGATCATGATCGGCGTCACGCGCCTGTTGCAGATGTTTCCGTTCGGCGGCTGCACTGACGCGCTGACCGACTGCTACAACGATCTCGCCCAGCAGGAGCTGGAAAAGATACGAGATTTCATTATCTTGCACTATCACCAGACGGGACGCGACGACAGCGGGTTTTGGCGCCGCTGCCGGACAATGGCGATTCCGGATACGCTTTCGCGGCGGATTGCGCTGTTTCGGGAAAACGCTCACGCCTATCAGGCAGCGGACGATCTGTTTCGCGTCGACTCCTGGGTCCAGGTCCTGCTCGGCCAGCGGGTCGAACCCCGTGAATATCATCATCTCGCGCGCCTGATGAATCGCGATCATCTGCACCGGGCATTGCAGGATCTGAGCACCCAGGTCGCGACGTCGGTCGCGAAGATGCCCACCCATCAGGCCTTTCTGGAGCAATATTGCGCCGCCTGACGCGCTGCCTTCAGCTGCAGAGAGCGCTCAGGTCGAGCGGTGATGGTGTGGTGGCGGGGATCATCTTGCCCTCGCGTGCGGCGGCGGCATCCAGACTGGCCGGCGGTCCCTTGGCGACGTGCCGCGTGTCCCCGGCATAAAAGGGGTCAGCTTCGGCGGTGGCCAGCGGCACGAAGCGTGCACCCGCCGCTTCGTAGAAATCGAGGAGTTGGGGTAACATCCGCGCGGTAAACGCGCCGACATGGAGCAACAGCACATAGGGGATGTCGTGTCCGGTGACGGCTTTGGCCTGGGCTCGAGAGCGCCTGAAACTGGCCTCTGCCGCCGCCAGTCAGTCCGCCTCCAATAGGGCGACCGCCGCGCTGTTCCCCTTCGCCAGGCAGCGCGCATAGGGTTCGTTGTAACGCCAGTCGTCGAAATTGAGCGTAACGCTGGCGACCCGATATCCCTGTTTGTCTAGGAAAGCGCGGACCGCCTGTTGTCGTACCGGCTCCGTGCCCTCCGACAGAAAGGGATAGCGGAACCAGTGCCAGTCGCCCCCTCGCATCAGCGGCGCGAGCGTTCCCTCGTTACGCACGATGTCGGCGATGTAGGCAGCCGGGTCGGTCGCATCGAGATTGGGATGTGACCAGCTGTGGTTGCCCAGCGGCTGCCCCGCCGCCCGCCAGGCGCGCAGGACGTCAGGGGCGAGCGGATCGTCGTGGCCAAAGCTGCCCGTGACAAAGCCATAGGCTTGCCGGACGTGATGCGCGTCGAACGTCGCGAGGATAGTCCGGGCGACGGTCAGCCGCGTCTCACTGGCGGGCAGGGGGCCGTGTGCAGGCAGATCGTCGAAGGTCAGCGCAATCGCCGGTCGCGCCGACGCTGCCGAACCGATACCCAGCAGGACCGCGGCAAATAGCAACAGCCGCCGGTTCATCGCCTAGCTGTACCGAGTGATGATATTTTCGAGATATTCCTGCCGTCCGGATCTTGGCCGGGGGGCAATCCCGTCGGCGATGGCGCCGTCGGCGATGGCGGCGAGCGAAAGTGACCCGTCAAGCATCGCCTGACCCGCCGCGCTCTTCCATCCGGCATAGCGCTCAGCGACGAAACCCGCGATCTCACCGCTTTCGATCAGTTCTGCCGCGTTCAGCAGCCCGCGTGCCAGCACATCGACCGCCCCGATATGGCCATAGAACAGATCGACGGGGTCGATGCTTTGCCGGCGCACCTTGGAATCGAAATTATTGCCGCCGTTGCCGTAACCGCCCCCCTGCAGAATGTAGTAGAGCGCGGTCGTGATCTCGCGGACATCGTTAGGAAACTGGTCGGTGTCCCACCCGTTCTGCGGGTCACCGCGGTTCATGTCGATCGATCCCATGATGCCGTGGGCAACGGCGCTGGCGATCTCGTGTTCGAAACTATGCCCTGACAATGTCGCGTGGTTCGCCTCGATATTGACCTTTACCTCCTGCTCCAGCCCGTGGTGGAGCAGGAAACCGTAGATCGTATCGACGTCGAAATCATATTGGTGCTTGGTGGGCTCGTGCGGCTTCGGCTCGATCAGGATCGTGCCTTTGAAGCCGATCTTGTGCTTGTGCTCGACGACCATCCTAAGGAAGCGGCCGAGCTGCGCCTTCTCCTGCTTCAGGTCGGTATTCAGGATCGTGTCATAGCCCTCGCGCCCGCCCCACAGCACGTAATTGGCGCCGCCCAGCCGGTGCGTCGCTTCCAGCGCAGCGCGCACCTGGGTGGCGGCAAAGCGAAAGACGTCGGGGTCGGGGTTGGTGGCACCGCCCCCCATGTACCGCGGATTGCTGAACAGATTTGCTGTGCCCCAGAGCAGCTTGATGCCGGTGTCCGACATCTTTTGCTCGATCTTGTCGACCATCGTCGCGAAATTGCGGACGTGTTCGGCAATGGTATGTGCCTGGGCCATGACATCGACATCGTGGAAACAGAAATAGGGCAGGCCGAGCCTCGTGAAGAAATCGAACGCTTCCTCCAGCTTGTGATCGGCGGCATCCTGATCGAGCGGACCGCCGTGCCAGGGACGATTGAACGTCCCCGCACCAAAGACGTCGAAGCCATCCCAGCAGAAGCTGTGCCAGTAACAGACCGCCATGCGCAGCTGTTCCTCCATCGTCTTGCCCATGACGATGCGCGACTTGTCGTAATAACGATAGGCAAGCTGGCTTGTCGCGTCGGGCCCCTCGAATTGGATCGGGGCGATATCCTTGAAATAAGTGGCGGCCATCAGCCATGCTCCTGGAAAATCGGTTGGAGTGATGAATAGAGAGTGCGAAAGATCGGCATGCGTGCCGCGAACCGGTCGACCAAATGGCTGTCGGGTTCGATGACGCTGAGGATCGGCGGCGGGGCGCAGACGTCTTCGACCCCGCCTTGTTCGAGCGCCAGCTGGGCGAGCTTTGCTGCCCCGTAAGCCGGCCCGACCTCGCCGCCGTCGCGATAGATCAGCGGACGATCGAGCGCGGCGCTGAGGATACGACCCCAATAGGCCGATCGCGCGCCGCCGCCGATGACCGTGATCGTATCGAGCGTCGCACCGGTGGCGAGGAGCGCGTCGAGCCCGTCGCGAAAGGCGAAAGCGACGCCCTCGAGGACCGCCTGGCCGAAGGCGGCGCTTTCGGTCTCGTGCGTCATGCCGAACATCACGCCCTTGGCCTGCGGGTCATTGTGCGGGGTGCGCTCGCCCGAGAGATAGGGGAGGAACATCTCGCCGGTTGAGGGCGTAGCGCGCGCCTCGACCAGCGCGAGCATTGCGCCGGCGTCCTTCACGCCGCAAAGCCGCGCCGCCCAGTCGATACAGCTTGCCGCGCTGAGGATCACCGACATCTGGTGCCAGCGACCAGGCAGCGCATGGCAGAATGTGTGGACGCCGCCGGCCGGATTGGGGCGATAACCGTCATTGGCAAGGAACAGCACGCCCGACGTGCCGAGCGAGAGAAAGGCATCGCCCGGCCGGACCACGCCGACGCCAACCGCACCCGCCGCATTATCACCGGCACCGGCCGCGACCGGGACGCGCTCCATACCCCATGCCTCGGCCAGCTCGGCGCGCAACTCGCCGGTAAACTGATTGCCTTCGAACAGCAGAGGCATGTGCGACCGCGTCAGGCCCGTCGCTTCGAGCATCGCCTCCGACCAGTCCCGTGCCGCCACATCGAGCCACAGCGTCCCCGCACTGTCGGACATGTCCGATGCCAGATCGCCGGTCATCCGCAGCCGGACATAATCCTTGGGCAACACGATATGGGTCGTTGCCGCAAAAACGTCGGGTTCGTGCTCACGCACCCACATCGCCTTTGGCGCGGTAAAACCCGGCATCGCCCGGTTACCGGTAATCCGCCCGGTTTCGGGAACCTTGAGTTCGAGAGCGGCACATTGGGCCGCGCTGCGCCCGTCATTCCAGAGAATGGCGGGCCGCAGCGCGCGGTTATTGCGGTCGAGCATGGTCGCACCGTGCATCTGGCCCGACAGCCCGACTGCCCGGACGCCGCTGCGCAGCCCAGGGTCTAGCCCGTTTACCGCAACGTTCGTTGCCGCCCACCAGTCGGCCGGGTTCTGTTCCGACCACAGCGCAAAGGGTCGCGCGACCGTCAGCGGGGCACTTGCCTGTCCGACGACCGATCCGGCGTGGTCGACCAGCACGGCTTTTACCGCCGATGTGCCGACGTCGATCCCCAGAAACATCGAAAACCCTCTCGCGTTTTTATCTCTCTCGCCGTTATCAGGAAGAAAAAGGTAGCGCTAACATTTTCTGACCGTGCCCAGCGATCCGTTGCAGAAAACACCCCCGGCTGTCGTGCTTTGACCGCCGCGTTGACAGCGTCGCCCAGACCAATCAGATAAGCGTTAGCGCTACCATAAGACGGGCGCACGTAGCGGGAGGGATTTCATGACAGCACCGGCCGAGAGCCAGACCAACCTGCCGCTGATCGCCGCGATCGTCGGGGTTGCGACTATCGGCGGGTTCATGTTCGGCTATGACAGTGGCGCGATCAACGGGACGCAGGAGGGGCTGAAGACCACTTTTGCGCTCAGCGAATTATGGCTTGGGCTGACGGTGAGTGCGCTTTTGCCGGGCTGCGCGCTTGGCGCGTTCACGGCCGGCCGGCTCGCCGACAGCATGGGCCGGCGCCGGGTCATGGTGATCGCCGCCATGTTATTCATCGTCAGTGCGCTGGCATCCGGGGCGGCGCCCTCCGCCCTCATCCTCGGGCTGGCACGCTTCTTCGCGGGCGCTGCAGTCGGTGCCGCCAGCGTGCTGTCCCCCGCCTACATCAGCGAGGTCACCCCTGCGAACATCAGGGGACGGCTGTCCAGCATGCAGCAGATCATGATCATTGCCGGACTGACCGGCGCGTTCCTTGCGAATTACTATCTGGCCGGTGCTGCGGGATCCTCGACCAGCCCCTTCTGGCTTGGCTACCCGGCGTGGCGCTGGATGTTCTGGGTGCAGGTGATTCCGGCAATCCTGTTCGTCGTGACCTTGCTCTTCATTCCCGAAAGCCCGCGCTTTCTGGTGGCGAAGGGCCGTAATGCCGAGGCGGAGAGCGTGTTGACGCGCCTGTTCGGTGCCCGTGCGGCGGTCACCAAGGTGGCGGAGATTCGCAATTCGATCGCCGCCGATCACGCCCCGAAACTGTCCGACCTCAACGATCCAGTCACCGGTAAATGGCGCAAGATCGTCTGGGTGGGCATCGGCCTTGCGACTTTCCAGCAGCTCGTCGGTATCAATGTCGTCTTCTATTACGGCGCCGTGCTGTGGCAGGCCGTCGGCTTCAGCGAGGCCGACGCGCTCAAGATCAATATCCTGAGCGGCAGCCTGTCGATTGCGGCCTGCCTGTTTGCCATCTTTACGATCGACATCATCGGCCGCAAGCCGCTGCTGCTGATCGGCTCGATCGGCATGGCGGTGACGCTCGGCATCCTGACTTACTGCTTTGCCAGCGGGTCTTTCGTCGATGGCAAATTGCACCTGTCCGACCAGAACGGCCTGATCGCGCTCTACGCCGCCAATATCTATGTGATCTTCTTCAACCTCAGCTGGGGCCCGGTCATGTGGGTGATGCTGGGTGAGATGTTCCCCAACCAGATCCGCGGTTCGGGGCTGGCGGTGGCGGGCGCGGCGCAGTGGCTGTCGAACTATGCGATCAGCCTCAGCTTCCCGTGGCTGGCAAAGAACATCGGCCTGCCCGTCACCTACGGCTTCTATACTCTATGCGCCTTCCTCTCGATCATCTTCGTGATGCGCGCGGTGTATGAGACGCGCGGCCGCGAGCTCGAGGATATGGTCGGCTAGCCGCGCGTCATTTCTCGACGGTCAGCGTGACGGTCTTCAGCGCGACCGAATCCGGTCCCGCCATGATATCGAACTCGCCGGGTTCGACGACCCGCTCCATCTTGTCGTTCCACATGCGGAACGCCTCCGGCGTCAGCGTCAGATCGACTTTGCGGCTCTCGCCGGGCGCCAGGGTGATGCGCCGGAACGCCTTCAGCTCCTTGATCGGTCGGGTGACCGAACTGACCTTGTCGCGGACATAGACTTGCACCGTTTCGTCACCGGCGCGCGTGCCGGTATTCCGGACCGGAACCGACACGTTGACGCTGCCGTCGGTTTTGATCCTGATCGCTGACAATGTCGGTGCGCCGACGTCGAAGGTCGTATAGCTGAGGCCAAAGCCGAACGGGAACAGCGGGTCGGTCGTATCGAACAGATAGCCACGCCGTGCCGACGGTTTGGCGTTATAGAATACCGGCAGCTGGCCGACGCTGCGGGGGATGGTGACGGGCAGCTTGCCGCCCGGGTTGACGTCCCCGAACAGGACGTCGGCGACGGCATTGCCGCCTTGCTCGCCCAGATACCAGCCCTCGATCAGCGCGTTCGCCTGTTCCGCGATCTTGACCGTCGAGGCAGGGCGGCCGTTGATCAAGACGACCGTGATCGGCTTGCCGAGCGCATGGAGCGCGTCGAACAATTCCTGCTGCTCACCGACGAGATCGAGGCTGTCGCGATCGCCGAGGTGCGTCTTGGCCCAGCCCTCGCGGCTCGTCTGCTCGGTGTCGCCGATCGCCAGAATGATCTGATCGGCATTTTTCGCTGCGCCGACGGCTTCGACGATCAGCTTGCGGTTGGCGGCCGGGTCGGCGAGCTTGACTTCATTGGCCCACCAGTCGTCATTTTCGGTGATCCTGACGCCTTGTGCAAAAACGATTTTGGCCCGGGTGCCGACCTTGGTGCGTATCCCGTCTAGGATCGACACGGTTACCGGCGGCTGCCCGTAATATCCGCCGAGGCGGGCGACGGCCGCGCTGGGGCCGATCACGGCTATGGTCGGCATTTGCACGCTGTCCAGTCTCAACGGCAGCGCGCCGTCATTCTTCAACAGTGTGATGGACCGTTGCGCCGCTTTGAGCGCAACCGCGCGGGCCTCCGCATTGTTCGTCAGCGTCACCGCCGCCTTTGCATCGGCATAGGGATGCTCGAACAGGCCGGCACGGAATTTCAGTGACAATATTCGCCGGACGGCGGTGTCGATCGTCGTCTCGGGAATCTTGCCGGCGCGCACTGCCTCGGTCAGGGTGACATAGGCGCCGCCGCTGGGCAGGTCGCTATCGACGCCGGCCGCCAGCGCGAGCAGCGCGGCATCGGCTTTGGTTGCGGCGATCTGGTGGACCGCGACCAGGTCATCGATCGCATAATAATCGCTGACGATGGCGCCGTCGAACCCCCATTCGCCGCGCAGCACCTTGCCGAGCAGCCAGGTGTTGGCGTGACTGGGTACGCCGTCGATCTCGTTGTAACTCGGCATTACGGCGCTGATGCCCGTCCGCCGGATAACGGCCTCGAACGGCGGAAAGAAATTCTCGCGCAGGGTGCGTTCGGAAATTTGCGCCGGACCGACATTGGTGCCGCTCTCGGGCTGACCGTGGCCAGTCAGGTGTTTCAACGTCGCGAAAACCTTGCCCGGTGCCAGCGTCCGCGCGCGGTTGATGCCCTGCAGGCCGTCGACCGCGGCGACCCCCATCTCGCCCACGAGGAACGGGTCTTCACCAAATGTCTCCTCGATACGGCCCCAGCGGGGGTCGCGGGCAACATCGACGACGGGGGTCAGGGCCAGGCTGACGCCGCGGGCCCGGATTTCCCGGGCCGTAATCGCGTTGACCTCACGGATCAGGTCGGGGTCCCAGCTCGACGCCAGCGCAATCGCCTGAGGAAAGCTCGTCGCGCCGACTGCGGCGTAACCGTGCAACCCTTCCTCATGCATCAGGATCGGGATGCCCAGCCGGGTCTGCGTCATCGCCTGCCGTTGCAGCGCGTTGACCAGGCGGATCGTGGCGCGGACGTCGCGGCCGGGGACTTCGCGCGGGGAAACCGGCCCCCGCCGGTCGGACGGGCGGGCGAACTGGCCGATGCCGTTCGGGTAGAGCTTGCTGAGCTTGGCAGGGTCCAGTTCGCCGGCGGCGTCGAAGATTGCGTCCTTGCTGTCCCAGATCGTCATCATCTGGGCGACTTTTTCCTCGAGCGTCATCCGCGCCAGCAAATCGTTGACACGAGCATCGACTGTTGCCGACGGTGACTTATACAGGGGATAGGCGGCCGATTTCAGGGGCTTGGCCACGGCCATCGATGGCGGTCCGAACAACCAAAGCGCCGCCGCGCCGAGCAAAACGCCCATCGATTTCGGTGCCATCATTCTCTCCCTACCGGCGCGCCTTGTACTGCGCTTTGATAGCGCTAACATGCGTGAAGGTCTCGCCACTTGTCAATTGTGGGGAAGCGCGCGATTGCATCGCTGCGTCCGTTCGTCGGAGTCAGCTGCGATGTATTGCGGGAAGGTCGGACAGGGCTTGGGCAGAACATGAACAACAAATCGCCGCGCACACCAGTCGGCGTTCCAACGATTGCCGATGTCGCGGCCGAAGCCGGCTTTTCACCGATGACGGTATCGCGGGTCATCAACGGCGAGAGGAATGTTCGCGCGACCACGCGCGAAGCGATCCAGCTGGCCATCGCCAAACTCAATTACTCGCCCAATCTTGCCGCTCGCACGCTGGCCGGGGCCGACCAGATCCGCATCGGTCTGCTCTACAGTAACCCGAGCGCCGCTTATCTCAGCCGCTATCTGCTCGGCAGTCTGGAACAGGCCAGGCTCAGCCATGTCCAGCTGATCATCGAAAAGTGCGATTCCGGAGAACAGGAAGAGGAAGAGGCCATCCGCACGCTGATGGCCAGCGGTGTCGACGGGATCATCCTGTCGGCGCCGTTGTGCGATTCGGAGCCGCTGCTGCAGATGCTTTCGAAGGCCGGGGTATTGGCGGTAGCCGTTGCCAACTGGCGCCCACCGGGTTGGGTGTCGGTCGTTCGGATCGACGACCGCGAGGCCGCCGCGGCAATGACCCGCCACATCCTCGCGCTCGGCCACCGGCGCATCGGCTTCATCGTCGGCAATCCGCGGCACAAGGCGAGCGAGCAACGCCTGCACGGCTTTCACGATGCGATGCGTGAGGCGGGGTTGCCGGTGGCCGACCAGCTCGTGGCCCAGGGCCTGTTTACTTATCGGTCGGGCCTGGCGGCGGCAGAGGCGCTGCTCGACCTTCCGCAGCGGCCGACGGCGATCTTTGCGAGCAACGACGACATGGCGGCGGCAACGGTCGCGATGGCCCATCGGCGACATATCGACGTGCCCGAGGACCTGACAGTCTGCGGATTCGACGATACCGATTTCGCCCAGTCGATCTGGCCGGAACTGACCACGATCCATCAGCCGATTGCCGACATGTCCCGCGTGGCGGTCAAGATGCTGGTCGACCAGATTCGGGCGTCGCGGGCGGGCAAAGCCACACCGATCGAGGAAGCGCTGCTCGATTACACCCTGATTTCGCGCGATTCCGCGGTGGAGCCGCGGACGGTTTAATCGGAGCGGGCGGCATAGGGGCCGATGACGACGCCCGTGAACAACAGCCCGTCATATTCGGTCGCCAGGATGCGGCCATCTGCCGACTGGGCGAGGTGGCGCCAGCGCTGCCCCGCTTCGGCATAGTCGAAGTCATAGTCGCCGCCTCTGGCGACGATCCTCAGCCGGATCGGTGCGCCGGGCGCTCCTGCCCAGCGGGTCTTAGCGATGATCACGCCGCCGGGTGGGCTGTCTTTGCCGCTTCGTTTCGTCACGACGATGTCCGTGCCGCCGGCGTTGCGCCACAGCCCGATGAAATAGTGATGCGTCTCGTCGGCAAACGCGACGAGCCCTGCCCGGTCCCCGGCCCGCAATGCCGCAAAGCGCATCTGCGTCGAATAGCTCATGAAATGGTGCCGTTGTCGGCGCGCGAGGAAAGCGGGATTACCCAGCCCGTCGATCGTGGCGGTCTGGGGATGCAGGACGAGAGCGCCTGTGTTCAGCTCGTACCATTTCGTGCTCGGGGTGCGCAGCATCAGCCAGTCGTCGGCCAGGCGCTGGCTATCGAACGTCTCGCGCCAGTGCGTCCAGTCGGTGCCGCCGCCGGGCGGCAGCATGGGCGCGGGCGCGGTCAGCGGGACGGACACGCCCCGCGAAAGGATGGTCGGCCAGCCATTTTTCCAGGTAACCGGCAAGAGAAACGTCTCACGACCCAGGCTGGTCAGCTTGCCCTGATAGGGTCGGGTGCCGAGGAAGGTGGCCCACCAGCTACCATCGGCCAGCGTGACGAACGCGGCATGACCCGCTGCCTCGACGGGCAGCGTCCGCGCTGGATCCAGGTCACGCTGGGTAAGGATTGGATTGTCGGGGTCGGCCTCATAAGGCCCGATGACGCTGTGGCTGCGCAGGATGACTTGGGAATGTCCAGTCGATGTGCCACCCTCGGCGGCGCTCAGATAATACCAGCCGTCCTTGCGAAACAGATGGGGGCCTTCGATCCAGATCGGCTTTTTCGCAAAATCTGTCCCGCCGTTGAGCAGCACCGAACGCGGTCCGAAAGTCTGTTGGGTTTTCAGGTCATACCGCTGGATCCATATTGCCCGGTGCCCCTCATATTGGGGAATTCCTTCTGGCGCTCCGTTATTGAGGAGCCACGCACGACCATCGGCGTCGACGAACAGCGACGGGTCGATGCCGTCGACTTGCGGCAGCCACTTGGGCTGTGACCACGGTCCTGCCGCGTTGGCTGCGGTGATGACGAAATTGCCCCCGCACTCGATGCATGTCGCGAACAATAGGAAGCGGCCGCCCTGCCAGTGGATCGAGGGTGCAAAGATGCTCCGGTTGATGCCGCGTCCGGTGAAATTCATCTGGCCGGGACGGCTGATCGCATTGCCGATTTGACGCCAGTGGATGAGGTCGCGGCTGTGCATGATCGGCAAGCCGGGGAAAAAGCCGAAGCTGGAATTGACGATATAGAAGTCGCTGCCGACCCGAACGATGCTGGGATCGGGTGCAAACCCCGGGATTATCGGGTTTCGGAACTGTCCGCGCCCGGTTGACCTGGCGTCCGGCGTGGTTTCGCCGCCGCTATAGGACACCCAGTCGAAGATCGCATCGCCGGCTTTCGCCGCGGCCAGTGCCGGCCGTGCGGCAAGTACGGCCAGGATCAGCAGGATACGCCTGATCAACTCGCGACCGCTCGCAGGGTGATCGTGGCGCGGAAACTTTCGCCGGGCAGCACGACGGGCATCCCCGGTTCGTGATCGGGCAGGTTCAATGCGTTGTTGATGTGAGGCACGGGCTCATAGCAGAACGCCGCTTGCCCTGCCGGAATGTACACCACCGCCGCATCGAGATTTTCCGCATCGATCTCGAGCGCCAGCGGCCTGTCCTTCCAGGCGATACGGGCGGACCCGGTCACGCCGTCATAGCAATGATCGATGTCGCGGTCGCCAATTCCGCCCGCGCCGGTGAAATCGAAACGCCCCGCGGGGACGACCGGCCGCGCAGGCAGTCCGTCGTTCCCTGTCATCCAGACGCGTCTGGCCCGGAACGACAGGTCCGCTCCCTCCGCATCGAAATAGGGGTGATGGCCAAAGGCGAGCGGCACTGGCTCGTCCGCCAAGTTCCGTGCCTGCATCCCGATGACCAGCCGGTCGTGCATCAGCGTCAGGCGCTGCTCGGCAAGAAAAGGCCACGGCCAGTCTGCATCGCCCCGATGCTCGAGCGTCATCGTGGCTGTGTTGGCGGTCTGCCGATCGACCTGCCATTGCCGCTTCCAGCCGAGCCCGTGGATGGCGTGCGGTTCCGGCGAAAAATTGGACCGGAGCGCTATTGTCCGGCCTTGCCAGCAAAATTCAGAACGACCGATCCGGTTTGAATAGGGGACCAGCGGAAAGGATGAGGTGCCGAACGGATCCTGCCGGGCAAGAGCGCCGGGCAGGGCCGAACGGAGCATCGACTGGCCGGCGATCGTCCAGGCGGTGATACTGCCGCCGAGCGTGGGCAGCAACGTGCAGCGGCTTTCTTCGGCGACGAGGACGAGACAGTCGGTCAGCACGTCCGCCGTATGCAACCGCATCGATTTAATCCCCCCGGTCTGTTTTTGCTGCCCAATAATGATAGCGCTACCACAAAACGGCAAGTCTTTTCCGTGCAGCCCGGTCGCCGCAATAATCCTTGACTCGCGACATCCGCCTAGATGACTATGATAGCGCTAACAAAAAAAGACAGGGATGCGGATGAAACGGCTTTCAGGCATGACGCTTGTCGTGACAGCAACAGCGATGACGGTTGCCATTAACGGCGGGCTGCGGGCTGCATCGCCCGTGTCCGGTGTCGCCAACCCCGCGAATTGGCCCGTCGTCAGCGATCCCGTCCGCCCCAATCCGGCGATCGAAAAGCGGATCCGGTCGATCATGGCGGCAATGACGCTCGAACAAAAGGTCGGGCAGGTGATCCAGGCCGACGTGGGCAGCGTCACGCCCGACGATGTGTCCCGCTATCACCTCGGCTCCGTCCTGAACGGCGGCAACAGTGCCCCCGGGGGTCGGCTCTATGCCACCGGCCTTGAGTGGCTGGCGGGGGCGGACGAATTCTATGCCGCCTCGATCAGGCCCCAGGGCAAATTGCCGGTCATTCCGATCATCTGGGGCAGCGATGCGGTGCACGGACATGGCAAGGTCATTGGTGCGACACTGTTTCCCCATAATATCGGTCTGGGCGCGATGCGCGATCCCGCGCTGATGCGCCGGATCGGCGCGGTGACGGCCAAGGAAATGCGCATCACCGGCCTCGACTGGACGTTCGCGCCGACACTCGCCGTCGTGCGTGACGATCGCTGGGGACGAACCTATGAAAGCTATTCGGAAAGCCCTGCCGTCGCCGCGTCCTATGCGGGTCCGCTGATCGAGGGCCTGCAGGGGCGCGTCGGGGCAAAAGACTGGCTGAAGGGCGCCCACATCGTCGCGACTGCGAAGCATTTCGTCGGGGACGGCGGCACCACCAACGGCAAGGACCAGGGCGACAATGCCTCGACCGAGGCCGACCTTCGCGACCAGCAGGCGGCCGGTTATGTGCCCGCGCTGAAGGCCGGGGTGCAGGCGGTCATGGCCAGCTATTCGAGCTGGCACGGGACAAAGATGCACGGCAACGCCTCCCTGCTGACGGATGTCCTGAAGGGCCGCATGAACTTCGGCGGGTTCATCGTCGGCGACTGGAACGGGCATGGCCAGCTGCCTGGTTGCAGCCCGACGGATTGCCCAGCGTCGATGATGGCGGGGCTCGACATGTACATGGCCCCGGACAGTTGGAAAGGGCTCTACGCCTCGACCCTCGCGGCTGCGAAGAACGGCGCGCTGCCGATGGCCCGCCTCGATGATGCCGTGGCGCGGATCCTGCGCGTCAAGCTGCGCAGCGGCGTGTTCGAGGCGGGCAAGCCTTCCTCCCGCCCCTTTGCCGGGCAATTTGCCGAACTGGGCTCGCCCGCCCACCGGGCTGTCGCGCGCGAAGCGGTGCGCAAATCGCTCGTCCTCCTCAAGAACGAGGGCGGTGTCCTCCCGCTCAGGGTCGGGCAGCACATCCTGATTGCCGGCGACGGTGCCGACAGCTTCATGAAACAATCGGGCGGGTGGACGCTGACCTGGCAGGGCACCGGCCTGAAGCGAACGGATTTTCCGGGCGCGACGACCATCGGCCAGGCGCTGGTCGCGGCGGCGGGGCCCGGCAATGCTTCACTGAGCGTCGATGGCGCCTTCACGGTGAAGCCCGATGTGGCGATCGTCGTCTTTGGCGAGGATCCCTATGCCGAGTTTCAGGGCGACGTCCCCGACCTGCTGTTCCGTGACAAGGCGAACAGCCTTGCCCTCCTGACGCGCTACCGGGCGCAAGGCATCCGGACCGTGGCGATTTTTCTGTCGGGGCGACCGATGTGGGTCAACCCGCTCATCAATGCGTCCGATGCTTTTGTGGCGGCATGGCTGCCGGGGTCGGAGGGCGGCGGCGTCGCCGACGTCCTGTTCGGCAAAGCCGATTTCACGGGCACGCTCCCCTTCAGCTGGCCGAAGCTCGCCACGCAATACCGGCTGAACGTCGGTGATCCCGGCTATGATCCGCTGTTCGCCTTTGGTTACGGGCTCAGCTACGCAAAGCCCGGTGCGGTCGGCCCGTTGAGCGAGGCAAGCGGGCTTGCCGACGGGGCCGATCAACCGATCGGTACGTGGTTTGCACGCGGAAAGACTTCGCCCCAGCTGACGATGCGCGTGGAAAGTGGCGGGACGACAGCCCCCGTCGGCGTCGGAGCTGCGCGCACGGTGAATGGCTGGCTGGTCTCGACCCCGGTCGATCGCGCCGCCCAGGAAGATACCCGGCGCTTTGTGTGGTCGGGGGCGGGGAGCGCCAGCGTCGTGATCGGCAGTGCCGCCCCGCTTGATCTGTCGCGTGAAACCAACGGTGCTCTGGCGATCGAGATCGACGTTCGTGCGGATGCAGTCACCGGTCCGGTGATGCTTGCGGCCGAGGGTGTTCCCGGCGTCGATATCGGGTCCGCGCTGTCAGGGACGCACGACTGGCAGACGATTTCGGTGCCCCTGTCGTGCTTTGCCAGACAGGGTGCCGATATGGCGAAGGTCACCACGCCGCTCCGCCTGACGGCGTCGGGTGCGGCTGATCTGCGCATCTCACGCATCGCGCTGGGGTCGAGTGCGATGGGGCTGATCGCCTGCCCGAAATAGACAGCAGGGAGCTCCTTCGGCTCTCGCTCAGGCGGCCACGTCGTGCTTGTCGACGCGGCGTTTCCCAAAGAGCATTCGCTGTTCGAGGTGCGTCTTCAACTGATTGTAATAAGCCGCCAGGAAGCCGTCGATGTCGGCAACCTCGGTCGGCCATACGATCCGGTCGATGATTGCCTGAGCGACCGTCAGCCGCGCTGCCGCATCGCTGCGGCGGAGCACGCCCTCGAGCGTTTCAAGCTCATAAACGCCGTAGGCATCAAGTTGTTTGCCCGTGAACGCGAACCGCTCGACCGCGGGCAGCACGGTCAGGTCCGTCGCCAGCTTGTCGCGCCTGCTGCGGATCACCCAGGTTCCCGCCAGCAGGTCGCCGACGCGCAGCCGGTCCTTGTTGAGCAGCGGGAAGAACAGGAAGACGCCCGCCCAGCCGAAACCGAGCAGGCCGGTGATCGCGTCCACCTGATCGCTGTTGGCGGCGAGCATGCTGAGTGGCAGGAACACTTCGATCTCACGCATCAGGTTGCGCGCGATGACCGCGTCGCCCGTCAGCCGCCCACCGTCGCGCGCCACGACGCGCAGGCCCAGCCAGCGCTTGCCAAAGGTCGCGGCGCGCGGGCGCATCTCCATGAGGATGAAATAGAAATTGCGCAGCAGGAAAAAGCCGAGCAGCCAGATGATCGCGCTCGCTTCGGCGGCGGCATTCCCTGCCCCCGCGATCCCGAAAATCGCGATCAGGGTCATCGCGACCAGGACGCCGGCCAGCACCAGCATGTCGAGCATGAACGCGCCGACCCGCTGCCCGATATCGCCGAGCACCACGCCCAGGTCGACCCCTTCGGGCGTGATCAGTCGGCGCCGCATGTCGCGTGGCTCACGCGCCACGGCGAAGCCTCAAGACATAGAAATAGAACACCCAGAAGATCAGCATCCCGCCGCCGATCGACAGGCGTGCGGCATCGGCATTGATCGTCTGACGCCCGATGCCCTCAAGCATCCCTGCGATCGCGAGCATGATGACCACACCGATCATCGCGATGCCGGCCGTCTGACCCGCGCGCTTGGCGGCGGTCAGGCGGGAGACTGCGCCTGGAAAGGCGACGCGCGATCCGATCCGGAGGCCTGCGGCTGCGGCCAGCACGATGGCATAAAGTTCGGTCGTGCCGTGGATCGACAGCCAGCCGATCATCGGCAGGCCAAGCCCCTTGGCGACATAGATTTCGAGCATCGCGCCCAGCGACGCGCCATTGTAGAACACCATCATCAGTGTCGGCACGCCGAAGGCAAAGCCCAGCGCGAAACAGGCGAGCGAGATCTGCGCATTATGGGTGAACAGCATCGTCGCGAAGATGCGCAGCCCCGATGCATCATGATCGCTGTTGTAAAGAATCTGCCTGAGCATCGCCGCACTCGCCGCCGGCCCGCGCCCGCCGGCCATGTCGGCCCCGACGATTGCGGAAAACCATTCCGGACTGTCGCGCACCAGCAGATAGCCCGCGACGGTGCCCCCAGCGAGGACCGCGACCGCGACCAGCGTCTCGATCCACAGCGACCGGATCGCGCCCGGCCAGTCGGTCAGGAAAAAACGGGCGATGCGTTTGCCGATCCCGCCGCTCGCCCCATAGATCGCCAGATAGGCGCGCAACGCCAGCGCCTCGAGATAATCGATCAGCGCCCGGTCGAGGATCGTTGCACGTGCCACCGACAGGGACGACAGCGTCGAGCGATAGAGCAGCGGCAGCGCGAGCAGGTCGTCATCGCTGAGCGCGCGCGGGCTGCGGTTCTCGATCTTTCTCAGGATCGCCTCGAGCCGTTGCCAGTCGGCCTCGCGCTCGGCGCGAAAGCTGTCGCGCGACTGGCTCACAACAGGTTGCGCCGCTTGAGGCCCAGATAGGCGTTGACGAGTTCGCTGCCCATCCGGTCGTGATGCGCCTCGACGATGTGGACGCCCAGTCGCTGCAGCCGCGCGACGACGATGCGCCGTTCGCGCAGCATAGCGGCGGCAATGACTGCTCGCGACACATCCTCCGGGCTCTCCGGTGCGGCCCCGGCCAGTGCTTCGAGCTCGACATCGTGCATCAGCACGAAGAGCACCAGATGCCGCTTGGCGAGGTGACCGACGGTTTTGAGCATCAGCTCCGCGCTGGTCGGGTCGACGAAATCGGTGAACACCAGCACCAGGGATCGTCGTTTCAGCTCGGCACCCAGGGTCGTCAGCGCGAGGGTGAAATTGGTTTCCTCGTTGCTATAATCAAGTTCGGCGGCGAGCCGCTGGAACGTCCCGAACGCGGCGATGCCGCCAACCGCGCCGCTCGAAATACGCGGGCGCGCGTCGAAACCGAAAAGGCTGACCCTGTCGCCGAGTTTCAGCGCGACAAAGGCGGCGGTTAGCGCCGCCGAAATCGCACGGTCGATGCGCGCGATCCCATCGACCGGCTCACACATCAACCGCCCGGCATCGATCGCGAAGACGATGTCGTTGTTGCGCTCGGTGCGATACTCCTTGGCCACCAGATTGCCGTGGCGCGCACTGGCCTTCCAGTCGATCGAGCGGCGATCCATGCCGCTGCGGAAATCGGTCAGCGCCTGGAACTCACCGCCTGCGCCGGTCTCGATCTGCAGCGTCTCACCGATCGGCGCTTCCCGGCGGAACAGGCGCAGAGCCTCCGTCCGTGCCGGGCGGATATCGGGCAGGATCGCGATCCGCCTATCCTGGCTGATCCGCCGCTGTCGCCAGACGAGCCCGAACGGCCCCGGCCACCGCAGCCACAGGGCATCGATGGTCGCGGCGCCGCGCCGTACGGCGGCGAAGGGGAGGGCGACCGCCCCGTCCGTGACCACGCCCGGCTGGCGCGACCTCGCCTGCATGCGCTCGTCATGTTCGACGATCACCTGGGGCCTCGCGCCGCCGGCCCATGCCCGCACATCGATCGCGAAATCCTGACCCACGAAGGCTGCGCGAGGCGCGTCGACGGAAGCGTCGAGGCCCTTTGCACCCGGCGCGGCGAGCGCATCGGCCGCGGTCAGGCCGAGGACAAACAGCACCCCCGCCAACCCGGCATACCAATAACCGGGAGCGGCGATCGCCACGACCAGCGCCGGGACGGCACCCAGCGCGGCGAGTATCGCCGCCCGCCCGCTCGGATAGATCATTCGCGCGTCACCGGGGTGCCTCGGTTTGCGCAATCAGTTCGGCGACGATCTGTTCTACGCGCCTGCCGTCGATCTGGGCGGCGGGCGACAGGATGACGCGGTGACGCAGCAGCGGCAGGGCCAGCGCCTTCACATCGTCGGGGATCACATAGTCGCGCCCGTCGAGCGCGGCATGCGCTCGGGCCGCCGATGCCAGCATCGCGGCGGCGCGCGGCGATGCGCCCGCCTCGAGCGAGGCGCTTTCCCGCGTTGCGCGGACCAGTGTCACGACATAGCGAACGACGTCGTCGACCAGCCGGACGTCGGCGACGGCGCGCGCGGCGTCGTCGAGCCGGGCAGCGTCGGCCACCGCCGTTATCCCCCATTCCTCGATCTGCGGTGCGCCGAACCGGTGGCCGTGGCGCGTGACGATCGCCAGTTCCTCGTCGAGGCTGGGATAGTCGACCACTTGCTTGAACAGGAAGCGGTCGAGCTGTGCCTCGGGCAGGGGATAGACGCCCTGCTGTTCGATCGGGTTTTGGGTGGCGACGACCATGAACCGCGACGACAGCATGTGGGTCGTCCCGTCGAACGTCACCGATCGTTCCTGCATCGCCTCGAGCAGCGCCGCCTGCGTCTTCGGCGGCGTTCGGTTGATTTCGTCGGCGAGCAGCAGCTCGGTGAAGATCGGCCCACGGGTCAGCGTGAAGCTCGACGTCTGGAAGTTGAACAAATTGGCCCCGATAATGTCGCCGGGCATCAGGTCGGGCGTAAACTGAATGCGGCCATAGTCGAGGCCGGTCGCGCGAGCGAAGCAGCGCGCCAGGAACGTCTTGGCCGTCCCCGGCGGTCCTTCGAGCAGGATGTGGCCGCTCGCGAACAGCGCGACGAGCAGCAGGTCGACGACCGCCTCCTGCCCGGTGATCGCCTTGGCGACCTCTTCGCGTATCGCCTCTCCCAGGGCCTTCACGTCGTCAACGGTCACGCGTCACCTCATTTCTCCAGTCGTGCAGCGCCCTGGCGGCGCTCCGCATTGATTCGCTGTCCCTGGCGGCGCGCGCCGTCGCGGCCAGCGTGGCAAAATCGCCCCCGCTCCGCCTTGGCAGCCGGGCGAGCCACTCCTCCTGAGCCTCGACGTCGAGGTTGCCGGCACCGAGCGCGCCCGCCACGGCGTCGCGCGTCAGCGCTACGTAACGATCGCCGAGGCGCCTGACCGCTCCTGCCCGGCCGATCAGGATTGCGGCGTTGTCGGCCAGCGCCCGCTTGCCAAAGGGGATCGCACGGGGCTCGGCAACCGCCGGCCCGAACCGGCCAAAGGCGTGCACGCCGACGAGCAGGGCAGCCGCGAGTACGGCGATCGTCAGCGCGAGGAACGGCGGCTCGAACATCAGTTGCAGCAGGTTCCGGTTGCCACCGAGGCCGTTGAGCACCAGGTCGAAAGCGACCGAATCCTCAGGCCCGAACCGCATGGCATCGACGATGGCGAGCGCCGCGCGGGCTCCTTCGGCGGTTTTCAGCCCCTGATTGGACAGCAGGTCAGGATCGGCAAGAATATAGTCCGCCGCGCCATTATGGAGGTCGGTGCGCCCTAGAATGACATGACCCCGGTCGTCGGCCAGCACCGGCGTCATTCCCTGGACGATGTAATGGGCGCGCTGTGGCAGCGGTGCGTCGACCGACGCCATTTCGCTCGCCGGGACGCCGTGCACGCGCCCTGCTTTGCCCGCCTTGTCTTCGCCGAAGCGTATGACCCCGAACACACCCAGCAGCGGGCGCGACCATTCGGGCGGCAGCGTGCCGATCGACTGGACCCAGCGGCGATTACTGGCCAGCGGCATCGTTCCCCATTTCGGGAGGATATAGAGCGTCTTGGTACCCTCCACGCTCCGCCGGGCGGCGACGATTTTCTTCAGCTCGGCGACATCGGTGTCGGCGTCGATCGTCACGATCATGAACCCGGTCTGGAGCCAGTCACGCGGGGTTTGCGCGAGGTCGACCGGGCGTCCGGTGGCTTCGGCCAGGTGGTAGAGACCATAAAAGCCGACCGCCGATTTCGACAGCGCGCTGACCCCGCCTGCGCCGCGCAGCTTCATTTGCGGGGCATAGGCGGTCAGGAACAGGAACCCCAGAAATGCGACAATCCCGCCCAGGACAACCGCGGCGACGATGCGGGGCGAAAACGGATTGGCGTTCTGGTCAGCCACGCTGCGCGCGTCCCGACCAGCTTTCGGGCAGTGCGAACTGCGCATAGGCCGCGCGACACTCAACCCAGGCATCGGCGGTAACCGTGCGCGAACCGAAGGCGCTGAGTTCCACGACGCGGGCGATCGCCGCAAAGGCCGGTCGCGCCGGGCCGGGCAGCGCCTCCGCAGTCGAAATGTCGCGCGCGGTCAGCGATGGCTTCAGGAATTGCGGCAGGCGGCGGGCGATGTCCTCGACACTGCGCAGCAGCAACAGCCGCGCCGCCTCGGCATAGCGGCCCTGCGCCGCCAGCGCCTCGGCCTCGGCGAGCAGGGCGCGCGCGGCACCCGCTTCCGGCCGCCAGCTGTCCTCATGGTCCGCTGCGTCCTTCGATCGACGCTGCCACGGCCACTCGAACCCGTCGAGGTTCGACAGCACGAGGTACAAAATCGTCAGCACCGCGACGCCGATCGTGCCCCAGAACAGATAAGGGAAGGCAGGCGCGATCCATTTGATGAATTCTGCCAGCGGTTTCAGCCACTCGGGCGTCTTGGGCACGACGAAGCGCGGCAGGTCGAACTGGATGCTGCTGTCGGCGACCAGCGCCCGGTGAGCGGATGCAAAGCGTCCTTCGATCGCCGAATCCACTACCTGCTTCGCTTGCTCCGGCACATGCCCCCTCGAAACCGCCCGATGGCGCGTTCTGGACGGCTGAGGTGCGGGCCGCAAGCGATCGCTGTTGCGACTGGACAAAATACTTGGGCGGTGCAAGCCTGTGGCGAGGGGCGTCACTTTCGGGGGGCAAGTAACGATGGCAATCGCACCAGATGTCGTGGGCAAGTTCGACTTCGGCCGTGTCTTCAGCCGTACCTTTTCGGCATTTGGCAATAATCTGCCTGTCTATCTCGGGCTGGCGTTGCTTTTGACGGGGATTCCGACCCTTCTCGTGGCCCTCGCGGTTCCGGGTCTGATCGGCAGAAACCCGTTCAGCACCTCTCCCATCCCGAATATCGGCCCGGCGTTTGTCATCGGGTTGGTCGTGAGCGTCATCGGTACCTATCTTCTGCAGGCGGCATTGATCCGGGCGACGATCGACGACCTGGGCGGACGCAAGGTCGACTTCGCCAATTGCCTCAGCACCGCACTGAACAATTTCCTGCCGATCCTCGGAATCGCGATCGTGTCGACCTTCGCCATCAGCTTTGCGATGGTGTTGCTGATTGTCCCCGGAGTCATTCTGGCGCTCATTTGGTCGGTATCGGTGCCGTCGCAGATCGAGGAAAAGCGCGGCGTCTTCGGCAGCCTCGCGCGGAGCAGAGAGCTGACGAAGGGGTCGAGAATCTCGCTGCTCGGCTTGTTCATTGTGGTCTATATCGTTGCGATCGTCATCGGGGCGATCACCAGCTTCGTCGCTCCCTTACTCGGGTCCATCGCGGCTGCCATCATCAACGCCGGAGTGAGATCGGTCACCAGCGCGCTCTTCGCAACCGCGATTGCCGCCGCCTATGTCGAACTGCGGACGGCCAGGGAGGGCGCATCGACTTCGGGCCTGGCCGAAATCTTCGCCTGACCGACCGACAAAAAAAAGGCCGGGAGATTTCTCTCCCGGCCCCTTTCGTGGTTGGCCCGGTAGGGGGCACGTCGGCCTGGACGATTAGAAGTCCATGCCGCCCATGCCGCCCATGCCGCCGCCGCCCATGCCGCCCATCGCGGGCGACTTGTCTTCGGGCAGTTCGGCGATCGTCGCTTCGGTCGTGATCAGCAAACCGGCGACCGAGGCTGCGTCCTGAAGCGCGGTGCGCACGACCTTGGTCGGGTCGATGACACCGGCCGCAACCAGGTTCTCGTAGACGTCGGTCGCTGCGTTGAAGCCGCGCGTCTCGTCGTTCTCGCGGAGCAGGTTGCCCGCGACCACGGCACCGTCATGCCCGGCATTCTGGGCAATCTGACGGAGCGGCGACTGCAGCGCCTTGCGGACGATGTCGATGCCGCGCGTCTGGTCGTCGTTGGCACCCTTGGTACCTTCGAGCGCCTTGGTCGCATAGAGCAGCGCGGTGCCACCACCGGGGACGATGCCTTCTTCGACGGCCGCACGGGTCGCGTGCAGGGCGTCGTCGACGCGGTCCTTGCGCTCCTTGACTTCGACTTCGGACGCACCGCCGACCTTGATCACGGCAACGCCGCCGGCGAGCTTGGCAAGACGCTCCTGGAGCTTTTCCTTGTCATAGTCGCTGGTGGTGTTCTCGATCTGCTGGCGGATCGCTTCGACGCGGCCCTTGATCGCGGCTTCGTCACCGGCTCCATCGACGATCGTCGTGTTGTCCTTGTCGATCGACACGCGCTTGGCCGAGCCGAGCATGCCGACGGTAACCGTCTCGAGCTTGATGCCCAGGTCTTCCGAAATCATCTCGCCCTTGGTCAGGATCGCGATGTCCTCGAGCATCGCCTTGCGACGATCGCCGAAACCGGGAGCCTTGACGGCCGCGACCTTCAGACCACCGCGCAGCTTGTTCACGACGAGCGTGGCGAGTGCCTCGCCCTCGATGTCCTCTGCGATGATCAGCAGCGGACGGCCCGACTGAACGACGGCTTCCAGAATCGGAAGCATCGCCTGCAGGTTCGACAGCTTCTTCTCGTGGATCAGGATGTACGGATCGTTCAGTTCGACCGTCATCTTTTCCGGGTTGGTGATGAAATAGGGTGACAGATAGCCGCGGTCGAACTGCATGCCTTCGACGACATCGAGTTCGAAATCGAGGCCCTTGGCTTCCTCGACGGTGATCACGCCTTCCTTGCCGACCTTCTCCATCGCTTCAGCGATCTTTTCGCCGACGATCGTATCGCCGTTTGCCGAAATGATGCCGACCTGTGCGATTTCCTTGGTGCCCGAAACCGGAACCGAACGCTTGACCAGATCCGCGACCACGGTGGTCACTGCGAGGTCGATGCCGCGCTTCAGATCCATCGGGTTCATGCCGGCCGCAACCGACTTCATGCCCTCGCGAACGATCGCCTGGGCAAGCACGGTGGCGGTGGTGGTGCCGTCACCCGCCATGTCGTTCGTCTTCGACGCGACTTCGCGGATCATCTGGGCGCCCATATTCTCGAACTTGTCCTTCAGTTCGATTTCCTTGGCGACGGTAACGCCGTCCTTGGTGATGCGCGGGGCACCGAACGACTTGTCGATCACGACGTTGCGGCCCTTCGGCCCCAGCGTGACCTTCACTGCATCGGCGAGGATGTCGACGCCGCGCAGAATGCGCTCACGCGCATCGCGGCTGAATTTTACGTCCTTGGCTGCCATGTTCTTAGTTCCTTCAAATCAGTAAGTTTGACAAAGTTCAGCCGACGATCCCGAGGATGTCGGATTCCTTCATGATCAGCAGGTCTTCGCCGTTCAGCTTGACCTCGGTGCCCGACCATTTGCCAAACAGGATCTTGTCGCCGGCCTTGACGTCGAGCGGCGTGATCGTGCCGTCCTCGGCCTTGGTCCCGGTGCCGGCAGAGACGACTTCGCCTTCCTGCGGCTTTTCCTTGGCGGTGTCGGGAATGATGATGCCGCCGGCTGTCTTTTCTTCAGCTTCGACGCGGCGGACGAGCACGCGATCGTGCAGGGGTCGAAAGTTCATGTTGTTTCACCCTTTTGTTGGCGCGGTTCCTCAGAACCGGGGCCTTGAACCTTTGCGTTAGCACTCGACTGAGTTGAGTGCCAGCAACGTTCATATGTGATCGCATGCATGACGCGTCAACCCCCGGGAGCGCGCTTTGACGCAGCGTTTACACATGCCTGCGTATTGGGTAGCGCCGACCCTCGGATTCTCGGGATACGGAAACATGAAACTGGTTCGTGGCGCGTGGAAACTGCTCGTCGGCATCAAGGATTTCCTGGTGCTGCTGTTCATGCTGCTGTTTTTCGGCGCGCTGGCGACCGCGCTGGCTGCGCGACCCGGCGGCAGGTCGGTCGGCACTGGCGCGCTGACGCTGGAACTCAACGGCAGCATCGTCGAACAGCCGTCGAGCATCAGTCCCACGCAAGCGTTCACCGGCAGCAACCGGGTCCGTGAATTTCGTCTGCGCGACGTGTTGGCGGCGCTCGATGCGGCAGCCACCGACGATCACGTCAAGACCGTCGTCCTCGACCTCAGCGGTTTCATGGGCGGCGGGCAGGTTGCGCTGACCGACGTGGGTGCGGCGCTCGACCGTGTCCGCGCCAAAAAGCCGGTGCTGGCCTTTGCCTCGGGCTATGGCGATGAATCCTATCAGCTTGCTGCGCACGCCTCGGAAATCTGGCTCGACCCGATGGGCCTGGCATTGTTCCAGGGGCCGGGCGGATCGCACCTCTATTACAAGGGCCTGCTCGACAAGGTCGGCGTCAACGCGCACATCTACCGGGTCGGCAAGTTCAAGTCGGCGGTAGAGCCTTTTTTCCGCGACTCGCAATCGCCCGAGGCGAAGGCTGAGAATATCGCGCTCGCCCAGGCGCTCTGGCAGGGCTGGCAGGCCGATGTGTCGCGCGCGCGGCCAAAGGCACAGCTGGCCGGCTATGTGAACGATCCCGCTGCGGTGGCGACGGCCAGCGGGGACCTTGCGAAGGCGGCGCTCGCGTCGGGCATCGTCGACAAGCTTGGCGACCAGGCGGCGTTCGGCCGACACGTCGCGGCGATCGCCGGGGCAGGGCGCAAGGACACCGATTATGCGCGGATCGAGCTGAAGGATTATGTCGCCGCCCATCCGCGCAAGACCGGTGACGGCCGGATTGGCATCGTCACCGTGGCCGGGGTCATCACCGACGGAGAAGCCGATGCCGGGACGGCGGGCGGCGATACTATCGTCAAGATCATCAAGCAGGCCCTGTCCTCCGACCGGTTCAAGGCGCTGGTGCTGCGCGTCGATTCGCCTGGCGGTTCGGCGGCGGCCTCCGAAAAGATCCGGTCGGCCCTGCTCGATGCCCGCGCCCGCGGCCTGCCGGTCGTCGTGTCGATGGGCAACGTTGCGGCGTCCGGGGGCTATTGGGTATCGATGGCGGGCGACAAGGTGTTCGCCGAACCGACGACGATCACCGGCTCGATCGGCATCTTCGGGGTCATCCCGACATTCGAGGGCGCGCTGAAAAAAGTTGGCATCACCACCGATGGCGTGACGACGACGCCGCTGTCGGGTCAGCCCGATGTCATGGGCGGCACCAATGCCGCTTTCGATACCGTCCTCCAGACGAGCATCAATGCCGGCTATGGCCGCTTCATCGCGCTGGTCAGCGGTGCCCGTCACCTGACGCCGGAGCGGGTCAATGAAATCGGCCAGGGTCGCGTCTGGGACGGCGGCGCGGCGCGGCAGATCGGCTTGGTCGATGCGTTCGGCACCCTCGACGACGCCATTGCCGAAGCGGCGAAGCGCGCCAAGCTGGACCCGGCGGAGGCGCATGCCGTATGGCTCGACAAGGAACCGGGCTGGCGCGAGGCACTGGCCGCCATGTTCAATGCGCAGGACGAGGCCAGTGGCCCGACCGATCTGCTGTCGACGCTCTCGCGTCAGCGGATGGCGACACTCGCGGGCGCGGTCGATGATGCACAATTGCTGATGACCTCGTCGGCGATCCAGGCGCGCTGCCTCGACTGCCCGGCGCCGACCGCACCGGCGATTGCGCCCAGGACATTGTTCCAGACGGTCCGCGCATGGCTCACGGCATGATCATACTGCGGGCGGCGACCGGCGACGACGCGACGGCGCTGCTTGGCATCTACGGTCCCTATGTCGTCACCAACGCAGTGTCGTTCGAATCCGCGCCGCCCAGCGTGCGCGAAATGCGCGCGCGCATCGCGGGGGCAGAAGCGATCCACCCATGGATCGTCGCCTGCGACGCCGACAGCGGCTTCGTGCTCGGCTATGCCTTTGCCAAGCCTGTGCGTCCGGGCTCTGCCTATCGCTTTGCGGTCGAGACCGCCTGTTATGTCGCCGGCGAGTTCGAGGGGCAGGGCATCCGGCGGTCGCTCTATGGTGCGCTGATCGCGACCTTGACCGCGCAAAACTTCACCCAGGCGATTTCGACGCTGACGATGCCGCAGGACAAGGCGATCCAGCTGCACGAAGCGCTGGGCTTCAAGCGCGCCGGTTTCTACCGCGAGATCAGCTACAAGAACGGGCAGTGGATCGACGTTGCCATCTGGCAGCGCGAACTGGCCCAGCCGGCATCGCCGCCCGACGAGCCTCTGACCTTCGCTGAGGTCGGCGTCGTTCGAACCTAAGTCGCGATATATTCGCGCAGGGCCGCCGCCTCGGCCTCGATCCGGTCGATGCGGAATTTCACGAGGTCGCCGATCGACACGAAACCGACCATCCTGTCATTCTCCACGACCGGCAGGTGGCGTATCCGGCGCCGGGTCATCAGCGATAGCGCCGACATCACCGGCGTTTCGGCATCGACGGTCATCGCGGGCGCGGTCATCACGTCGCCGACCCGTTTATCGAGGGCGGCGGCACCCTCGCGTTCCAGACAGTAGATCACGTCGCGCTCGGAAAAAATACCGACCACGCCGCTGGCATCGGTCACGGGGATGGCGCCGATGCGCTTTGTCGCCAGCAGGGTAACGGCGTCGCGAACGGTGGCATCGGGCGCGATGGCGACGACATCGCTGCCCTTGTTGGACAAAATGGCCCTGACAGTCATGGCTTCACCTCCTAGAGGCGACTCTGAAGCGGCCGCTGTCCGGGATAGTCCCACGCACCGGTCGCAAAGGAAAGCCATGTCCGAACCCGACCTCGACGACCCTGACTATGCGCGCTTCGCATGGCGGCGCTATCGGCGGCTGATGGGGTGGATGGCGCTGGCGGCCGCACTGGCGGTCTTTGCGGGCATTGGCGCGCTGCGCGCGACGATGGGGCCGATGCCGCTCCTTGCGACGATCTTTTCGGCTGGCGGCATTTTCTTCACCGTCCTACTCGCCGCCGCGCTGATGGGGCTGGTGTTCCTGTCTTCGGGATCGGGACACGACGACAAGATCGAGGACCCGACCCGCAGCGGTCACGAATAAGGAGCGACGACGAATGAACCCCGATGAACCCGTCTTGCGCGTCGTGCCGCGCCCCGGCGACATCAATTCGAACGGCCATATCTTCGGCGGGTGGGTGCTCAGCCAGATGGACATTGCTGGTGGCATTGTCGCCGGGCGGATCGCGCAGGGTCGCTGCGCTACGGTCGCAATCGAGACGATGGAATTCATCGCGCCGATCCTGCTCAGCGACATCGTCTCGGTCTATGCGCACGTCGAGCGGCGCGGGCGCACCTCGATCGCGATCCGCCTCGACGTCATCGCGACGCGCAATCGCGGAGAAGAAGAGGTCAAGGTGACGAGCGGCGTCTTTACCTTCGTCGCGCTCGACGACGATTTCAGGCCGCGAGCGCTGCCCGGTTAAGTCTGTCGGGTCTGCCGCCATGCGAGTTGCGCGGTGCCGTTGGCGGGGACCGTCACGACCCAGACATGTTTGCCGGGGCGGGCTGCAAGCGCCGCACTGAAGCCGCTGAAGACATCTGACTCACCGTCCGTCGGAAACTCCGCCTCGAAACTGACCGGGAACGGGTTGGCGTTGCGGACGGTCAACCGGGCGCCGATCCAGCCACGGCCGACGCGATCCTGCTGCAGTTCGGAGGTAACGTTGCTGGCGTGGCCGAAAACCAGGTCCACGTCCTCGTCGATCGTCTTGTCCTCGATGCGCGCCTGTCCGACCAGTGTTCGCCCGAACGGCGATTGCTGGAACAGCGCCACCTGTCCCGATGGCAGCGGTTCGCCGAGGCCGCTCGCCTTCGCGTTCTTGAACCGGAACAGCATTTCCGGCCGGGTCAGGCTCTCGCTCTGCCGGACCCGGTAGACGATCGAGCCGCGTACTTTCGGTTTCACCAGGAATGCGACTTGCTTCTGCGCACGCGCCGCGACGGTTACCGGCATCGGGATGCGGTAGAGCTTCAGATCGCCGAGGTTTTCCAGCGTGGCCACCCTGGCTGCTGTTACGACGATGTCGTTTTCCTTCATCATGGCGCCCGCCATTCGCATCGCCACCATCGGTGGGGGTGCGAGTGCCTGCGCCGGGGGGACCTCTGCCAGGCGGCAGCCGTAGGTCTTGTCGAGGTCACTCCGGTCCACGGGATTTTCCGTCTCGCCGTTGTCCGACCGGTTGACGCGGCCCGCGACCGCCGCGGCCTGTGCGTTGACGAAGCTGGTGTCGTCGCTGCTCGCCATCGTCAGCCAGGCGAACAGGTCCAGCGACCTGGCGTCGGCGGACAATTGCGCGACGTAATTCGCCTGCCAGTCGAACCGGCTGGCGAGATAAGCGAGCGTGATTGTGGTGCGCCCGCCCGGCTGGTTACGTGTCGTCATCGACAGCACCGGCCTCGCCGACAGCGTCGCCGGGACACCGGGAAAGATCAACGTCTGCGCCAGCCCGTCGCAATACATCGCCTCGAACCCGTGCGCTGTCTCGACTACCAGCCGGTCCGACCCCGACCGGATCGTCGCCAGTTCCTCGGTCACCTTGCCGGTTGCGCGGTCGGTGCGGCGCAAGATAACGCGCTGGCCGGTAAAGGCATCGAGCAGGCCGTGTTGCGAGAGCAGCGCGGCATCGCGGTTCTTTTCCCGGATGCTGCCCCCGAAAATCAGCGCCGATTGTGGAACGATGCCGCTCGCCACGCCTTCGAAACGGATCGTCGCCGGACCACGCGGCAGTGTCACGGTGCGCGTTTCGGTGATGAGCGCAAAGCCGGTCAGGCCGTCGAGGTTGAGCGCACCGTCGCGGTCGGGGCTGCGGTAGATCGTCACCGACACCTTGTCGGGCCCGGGCGAGATGACGACCGCGGGAGCGGCAAGCGCCGCGCTCGCCCATGCGGCGAACAGAAAGGCGACCAGCCGCCGCACGTGCACCGCTACCAGCGGGTCAGGAAAGTGACGTCGAGCACGACCTTGCCATTGGCGGGCACCGACACTTCCCACAGCCGGTCGTCGGCATCGAGCTGGCGGCCCTTGATGCTCTCCTCGGGCACGCGCGTATCGTTCCACCAATACCATTGGTTGAGGCCACCCTGGATGACATCGACCGTCACCGGCACCGGCTTGGCGTTGGTGACGATGTATTGCATCTTGGTGCGATAGAATTCCTTCTGATATTCTGCTTCCCCGCTCGTAACCTTGCCGTTGCTGTCGGTCACTCGCCAGCGGACATATTTCTCCCATTCGTCGAGCAACACGGTCGAACGGCTGACCAGGACGGGGCGGACCTTGACGTCGAACGCGTCGCCGGTCTTCAGTGCCAGCGACGACCCGCCGGGCGTGTGCGGGATGTCGCTCTCGCCGATAAACTGAGCCTGTCCACTCGCATCGTGCATATAGACGCGCACGGTCCCGGCGGGCAGCGCGTCGCCGATGCCGTTGGCCTTGGCATTGGAAAATTTCAGCACCGACGCAGCGCTCTGCGCTTCGTCCGACGCGCCCATCCAGCCGTTGCGATATTCATACCCCTTGCGCGCAGGTACGCCCGACGCGCTGAGGAAACTGACCTGCTTGGTCTGCGCGTTCGCGATCGTCGTGCGCCCGTCGATCGGATAGACATAGAAATCGCCGACGCGTTGATGCGTGCCGGTCTCGACGCCGGGCTGGTTGCCACGCGGCTGCATCTGGCGGCCGTCGCCGTAGTAGCGCGACTGTTGTTGTTGTTGCTGGACCGTGCCGACATCGCCCGCGACCAACAACGTCCGCGCGTTGGCAAAGCTGGTTCCCGTCGTATTGGTGAGGGTGATCCAACCCTGCACGTCGATCCTGCCGGCACGCTCATCGAACAGCGCGACATAATCTGCCTTCCACCCCATACCGGGCGTCAGATAGCTGAGCGTCAACGGCCGGGTTCCCCCGCGCGCCGCATCGACCGTGACGCTGAGCGTCGGGCGCGCGCGCAGATTGGGCGGGATCGAATCATAGATGACGCGAACCGGCAGCCCGTCATCGCGCAGGATCTCGATCCGGTCGCCGATCTGCAGCACTGCGCCGCCATTTACCGCCAGAACTTTGGCGCGCTCACGCGTTTCGGCGCCCGTCGCCGGATTGGTGCGGAGCAGCGTGACCGTCTGCCCGACCGCCTTTTGCATCAGCGCCGCCGGGCTCAGCAGGTCATAGTCGAAATTCTGCTCGACGATGCCGAAACCGTCGCCCGACAGGGTAACCGTCTCCGGCCGGATTTGCGCCGAAACGTCGGGGAATTCCTGGCGGGATATCCCCGGCGGCAGCGCCACCTGGCGTACGTCCTGCACCAGTGCGAGGTCATTGTTGTAGATCGTGACCGATACATCGCCCTGCGCCGATGGTTGCGCCGATGGTGCCGTAGTGGCTTGCGCGAGCAGTGGCGTCGCGATGATCAGCGAAACCAGTGGCAGGATGCGACGCATGAACTGTCCTCCCCGGAAATATCCGTGGCCGCCCCCATGCCAGCATCACGCCTGAAGGCGCAATGAATAGTGGTGGTTAACCCTCGACCGGTGTCTCGGCGACGACCTTTCGGGGACGCCCACGCTTGCGCGGTGCGGGTACCGGTTCACCCTCAACGCCGACCGGCAGGTCGGGGGCAATATCGGGCACGGATGCGGCCGATACGCCGATCGCGGGCGGCAAAACGTCGAAGGGCAGGGCGTTATCGCCCTCGTCGCCGTCATCGCCGCTGGCGTCGGTTTGGGCTGCACCATTCGCCGGGCGACGATTGGTCGCCTGCGCATAAGTGTCACGCGGGCGGTCGCGATTTTCGCTGCGCCGTGGCCGTTCTTCGCGTGCCGGCCGTTCATCCCGTGCCGGCCGTTCGTCGCGCACCGGTCGCTCGTCACGCGTCGGTCGGTCGTCGCGCTGCGGCCGGTCGTCCCGTGTCGCGCGGTCCTGCTGATAGGATCGATCCGGTTGCGGCCGCTCCTGCTGTTGCCGCTCCTGCGGGGGGCGGTCCTCGCGGTACGGGCGTTGCTGCTGTGGTTGCTGCGGACGCTGGTCGCGGGGGGCGTCGAATTCGCCGAAATTGTCACCCTCGTCACCGCCGTCGCTATCGGCATCGTCGTAACCGTCGCCTTCACCGCCTTCGGTAAAGTCGCCCTGGGGACGGCGGTTCGGGTTCGCTTCTTCATACCGGGCACGCGTTTCGGCGAGCACGCGAAAATAATGGTCGGCGAACTGGAAATAATATTCGGCCAGGACGCGGTCGCCTGCCTGCTGCGCGTCACGCGCCAGCGTCTTGTATTTCTCGAGGAGCTGCGCCGCGTTGCCGCGTGAGCGGTTGTCGATCCGGTTGCCCGTATCGCCCGAACGTCCGTTGCCCTGGCCGCCGCCGTTCTGGCGTTGACCGCCCCGGCCGCGACGGCGACCGGATTGCTGACGATTGTTGATCAAGCTGTGGTCCGTCCTTGCCCTATCTGGAAAATACGAAATTCCCCGGCATCCGCCCCCAACGCCCATTGCGTTATCCGGTCTGGCCAGCGTTGAAGCGGACCCGACTGATATCTGGAGGTAAGGTAACGTCCTGTCTTGATCACCCGCCTGTCTGTCACAGGGTGCGATCACGAGGTCAGAACTGTTCCTTGCACCGGCATCTAGCGGCTGTTGCCGCGCTCGCCAAGCAATAAATCGGAAGTGGTTAGCGTAATGACAATGCGTGGCGCGGAAAGCACAGGTCCAAACGCGCTAGGCGCTGATCAGCCGCGCACGGAACCAGTCGGCGAGCTCATCCTCGTCGAGGTCACCGGCGGCAAGGGCGAGGACAGTCGCGATCGCATCAGCCGCGCCGAACCGAAGCTTATGTCCATTCATGAGGAGAAACACGCGCGCCAGAACCCAGGCGGTGTCCTTGTTCCCGTCGGTGAATGGATGATTGCGCGCAACGCCAAAGGCATAGGCGGCAGCGAGGATCGCATGGTCATCTTCGCCATATGCCCAGCGATTGCGCGGTCGCCTCAAGGCCGACTCCAGTATCCCGGGATCGCGAAGACCAACGCTACCGCCGTGTTCGGCGAGCTGGCGGTCGTGGATGGCATAAGCCTCTCGCGCATCGAGCCAAATCGGCTCGATGCGTGTGGGTGCGTTCACTGGGCTAGAACGCGCAGTATATCGCGGTCTTCACGCATTACCTGTTCGGCAACTCGCATCTTTTCGGCAAAATCCGGATCGGCCGCCGTGAGCCTTACCCCGTCAGGGGATTCAGTGGCATAAACCACGTCACCAAGTTCGACGCGCAGCCGCGACAGCATCTCTTTCGGCAGAATGACGCCGGTCGAGTTTCCGATCTTCACAAGTTTCAGCGGCATGTTCATACGGTCGTTATAACATTGACCGCGAGAAATCGCAATACCGGAGCAAACGCTAGCGCCGGTATCGCCGGTAAGGTCGTCCTCCCTGTTCGGTCGCGACTGAAATCGCCACCACGCCCGTCTGCCCCAGCGGCGCGACCGCCGTTCCATAGAGCGCGCTATAGCCACCGGTGCCGACGGTGACGCCGACTTCGCCATGGACCTGGCGACCGGGCGTGCCCGGATCCAGGCCGATTCCGGCGTCGCGGGCATGCGCACGCGCGCCGGCCTCCTTAGCTGCCTCGGCCTGATCGGGGGGCAGCGCGATCGTCGTCTGGGCGAGCGCGGCGGCGGGGGTGAGGACGGCAAGGACTGCCATAAGGATACGGGTCATTTGCATGAACTGATCCTCATCACCTTGCCCCTCGCTGAACGGACGCCGGGACGGGGGAGCCTCAGGCCCCCGCCACTGCCTTTGCCTTGCCGCCCTTTTTGCCCTTCTTCGGCGGCGCAGGGGTGATCTCGAACGACAAGGCATTGTCCTTCAGGTGCACCATCACTTCACCGCCGTGAACCAGTTTGCCGAACAGCAACTCCTCGGCCAGCGGCTGCTTGATCTTTTCCTGGATCAGCCGGCCCATCGGCCGCGCGCCGTACAGCTTGTCATAGCCTTTGGTCGTCAGCCAAGTCTTGGCATCGTCATCCAGACGGATGTGGACATCACGGTCGGCCAGTTGCAGCTCCAGCTGGAGGATGAACTTGTCGACGACGCGCGCCACGACTTCGGTCGGCAGATAACCGAATGGGACGATGGCATCGAGCCGGTTGCGGAATTCGGGTGTGAACATCTTGCGCACCGCTTCCTCGTCCTCGCCCTCACGGCCTGACACGCCAAAGCCCAGCGCCTCGCGCGCCATGTCGGACGCCCCCGCATTGGTCGTCATGATCAGGATGACGTTGCGGAAATCGACCGATTTGCCGTGCTGGTCGGTCAGGCGACCGTGATCCATCACCTGCAACAGGATGTTGAACAGGTCCGGGTGCGCCTTTTCGATTTCGTCGAGCAGCAGGACACTGTGCGGCTGCTGGTCGATGGCGTCGGTGAGCAGGCCGCCCTGGTCAAAGCCGACATAGCCTGGAGGCGCACCGATCAGGCGGCTGACGCTGTGCCGCTCCATATATTCGGACATGTCGAACCGCTGCAGCGGAATGCCCATGATCGAGGCGAGCTGACGCGCGACCTCGGTCTTGCCGACGCCGGTCGGGCCGGTGAACAGGTAATTGCCGATCGGCTTGTCGGGATCGCGCAGGCCCGCCCGGCTCAGCTTGATCGCCGATGCCAGTTTTTCGATTGCGTCGTTCTGCCCGAACACGACCCGCTTCAGGTCGGTCTCCAGGCTGGCGAGCGATTTGGTATCGTCGGTCGACACGCTTTTCGGCGGGATGCGTGCCATCGTCGCGATGACCGCTTCGATCTCCTTGGGCGTGATCACTTTCTTGCGCTTGGCGGGCACGACCAGCATCTGCATCGCGCCGACCTCGTCGATCACGTCGATCGCCTTGTCGGGCAGCTTGCGGTCGTTGATGTAACGCGCCGACAGTTCGACCGCCGACTTGATCGCATCGGGCGTATAACGGACGTTGTGATGCCCCTCGAACGCGGAACGCAGGCCCGCCAGGATCTTGATCGTGTCCTCGATCGTCGGTTCGTTGACATCGATCTTCTGGAACCGGCGCAGCAGTGCGCGGTCCTTTTCGAAATGGTTGCGAAACTCCTTGTACGTGGTCGACCCGATGCAGCGGATCGTGCCGCCCGACAGCGCCGGCTTCAGCAGGTTCGACGCGTCCATCGCGCCCCCCGACGTCGCGCCCGCCCCGATGACGGTATGGATCTCGTCGATGAACAGGATCGCGTGCGGCAGTTTTTCGAGCTCGTTGACGACCGCTTTCAGCCGCTCCTCGAAATCGCCGCGATACCGCGTGCCTGCGAGGAGCGCGCCCATGTCGAGCGAATAGATGACGGCGGGCAACAGCACCTCGGGCACGTCGCCCTCGACGATCTTGCGCGCCAGCCCTTCGGCGATCGCGGTTTTCCCGACGCCGGGGTCGCCGACATAGAGCGGGTTGTTCTTCGACCGGCGGCACAGGATCTGGACGGTGCGGTCAACCTCGGGCCCACGCCCGATCAGCGGGTCGACCTTGCCGCTCTTGGCCTTTTCGTTGAGGTCGACGGTAAACTGCTTCAGCGCGCTTTCGCCCTTGCCCTTGCCGCTCTCCGGCTTGGCGGGCTTTTCGTCATCAACACCCTTGGGGGTGGATGCCTCGGGCGCACTTGCGCCCTTGCCGACGCCGTGACTGATATAGCTGACGGCGTCGAGGCGGCTCATGTCCTGCTGCTGCAGGAAATAGACCGCATAGCTTTCACGCTCGCTGAACAGCGCGACCAGGACGTTCGCCCCGGTCACTTCGTCGCGGCCCGAAGACTGGACGTGGAGAATGGCGCGCTGGACGACGCGCTGGAAACCGCTGGTCGGCGACGGATCGGTCTGCCCCTCGACGCGCAGCGCCTCGAGCTCACTGTCGAGATAATGCGTCACCGTATTCTTCAGCTCACCGGTATCGACGCCACACGCCGTCATCACCGCGGAGGCATGGGTATCGTCGATCAGCGCGAGCAGCAGATGTTCGAGCGTCGCATATTCGTGGCGGCGTCCGGCAGCGGCGGCAAGCGCATTGTGAAGAGTGGTTTCGAGGTCGCGGGCAAACGAAGGCATGGTCTCTATCCTCACGGAGGCCGACGGGGGCGGCCTCTCACTTGCATTCTATGTCGGGTGCCCACCCTTGCACATCAAGCATGGCCCGCACATCAACAACGGCGTTTCGCGCCGCCGGTTCAGCCTCTCACCGCCTGAATATCGACTCCGCGCTTGCGCGATGGTTAACGGCCTTGTCGGTGTGCAGCCGGGTCCGCGCGATTTCCGCCTCGAGCGCGACGATCCGCGCTTCGCATTCGGCGACCGAAAACGGGTCGAGGTCCTGCCGCGCGAGCAGCGTCAGCGGGTCGTTCGCGCGGGGGACCGAGTCATCCAATTCCATGGCGTCTAAAGTTGACCCGGCGCGCGCGCCTGTCAATAAGCGGCTTGGGGTTCAGGGTATCCAGATCATGACAATTCCGGTGACGATGACGGCAATCGATCCGGCGGGCGCGGGCGGGCCGGAGGTGCTGATGCCGGTCGAGCGGCCGGTGCCCGCACCTGCCGCCGGAGAGGTGCTGATCCGCGTCGCGGCGGCGGGCGTTAACCGACCCGACGTGCTGCAGCGCAAAGGTAATTACCCGCCGCCACCCGGCGCGCCGTCGATCCTGGGGCTGGAGGTTGCGGGCGACATTGTCGCCGTCGGCGACGGCGTCGATCCCGCGCTGCTCGGTCAGCCGATGTGTGCCCTGGTCGCGGGTGGTGGCTATGCCGAATATTGTGTCGCCCCGGCAGGGCAATGCCTGCCCGTGCCGCCCGCCCTGACCATGGTCGAGGCCGCGGCGATGCCCGAAACCCTGTTTACCGTTTGGACCAACGTTTTCGAACGCGCCTATGCGGTGGAGGGCGACGTCGTCCTCGTCCACGGCGGGACCAGCGGCATCGGCACCATGGCGATCGCGCTCGGGCGGCTGTTCGGGCTGACCATGATCGTGACCTGCGGCTCGGACGAGAAATGTGCCCGCGCGATGGAAATCGGTGCGCATCACGCGATCAACTACCGGACGGCGGATTTCGTGGCAGAGGTCGCGCGGCTCACCGGCGGGCAGGGGTGCCAGGCGGTGCTCGACATGGTGGGCGGTGACTATCTGCCGCGCAACCTGCAATGCCTGGCCGAGGATGGTCGCCACGTCTCGATCGCGGTGCTCGGCGGACCCAAGGCAGAAGTGTTCATCCCGCTCATAATGATGAAGCGGCTGACGCTGACCGGCTCGACGCTGCGCGCGCGGCCGCTGTCGTTCAAGGCCCTCGTCGCCGAGGAAATCGCGCGGACGGTCTGGCCGTTCGCGGCCGCCGGGCGCCTCAAACCGGTGATCGACCGGGTCTTCCCGCTAAGCGACGCGGCAGGCGCCCATGCGCTGATGGACGCGGGCGAACACGTCGGGAAGATCGTGCTGGATTGCCGTCCGAACCACTAAAGCGGCGGGTCTGATCAAGGGGCGTCCTGTACGCGGCGCCTGCGCCACGTGCGCGACCTCAGCTGACCGTCTCCAGCGCTTCGCTCGCCGCGATCCACGCCGCTTCTGCTGCCTCGAGTCTGGTCTCGACGCTGGCGCGCAATTTCATCAGGTCGGTCATCGTCAGGCTGGCAAGCCGCGGCTCCGCGCCCGACGGATCGAACATCGCCCGCTCGACGGCGCTGCGCTCGGTCGTCAGGCTGGCCATCGCGGCCTCCGCCGACTTGACCGCGTTGCGCAGGGCCTGGCCCTTCTCGCGCAGCTGTGCCTCGGCCTTGCGGTCGGCCTTCTTGTTGGTCTTCTCGCCCTTTGGCGCCTTGCCCAGGATCATGTCGGTATAGTCGTCGAGGGTCCCGGCAAACTCCTTCGCCGTGCCCTCGTCGACCAGCACCAGTCGGTCGGCGGTCAGCTCGAGCATGTGGCGGTCATGGCTGACCAGCACCACCGCGCCGTCATAGGCGTTGAGCGCCTGGACCAGCGCCTCGCGGGCGTCGACGTCGAGGTGGTTGGTCGGCTCGTCGAGGATCAGGAGGTGCGGCGCATCGCGCGTGATCAGCGCCAGCGCCAGCCGCGCCTTTTCGCCTCCCGACAGCTTGGCAACCTGCGTCGTCGCCTTGGCGCCCGAAAAGCCGAACCGCCCCAGCTGGCCGCGCACGGCGCCCGGTGACATCCCCTTCATCGCGCGCGTCATGTGTTCGAGCGGCGTGTCCGCACCGTCGAGTTCCTCGACCTGATACTGGGTGAAGTAACCGACCTTCATCTTGCCCGATGCCGCCATGTCGCCGCCCATCGGCGCGAGCTGGGCGGCCAGCAGGCGCGCAAGCGTCGTCTTGCCATTGCCGTTGCGCCCGAGCAGCGCCATGCGGTCGTCGGGGTCGAGCCGCAGGTTGAGCTTCTGCAGGATCGGCTTGTCCTCGGTATAGCCGACCGCCGCCATGTCGAGCGTGATCAGTGGCGGCTTCAGCTCGGACGGCGACGGGAAGTCGAACGACAGCGTCGGGTCATCCGCCATCTCGGCGATCGGCTGCATCCGGGCGAGCGCCTTCTGCCGCGACTGTGCCTGCTTGGCAGTAGAGGCGCGTGCGGAGTTACGGGCGATATAATCCTGCAACTTGGCGCGCTGGCTCTCCTGCGCGGCGCGTGCCGAGGCAAGCTGCGCCATGCGTTCGGCGCGCTGCGTCTCGAACGCATCATAGCCACCGGGATAAAGCGTGGTCTTTCCGCCCTGAAGGTGCAGGATGTGGTCGACGACATTGTTCAGCAGATCGCGTTCATGGCTGATCACGACCATCGTCGCCCGGTAGCTTTTCAGGAACGTCTCGAGCCACATCGTTGCTTCGAGGTCGAGGTGGTTCGACGGCTCGTCGAGCAGCAGCAGATCGGGCTCGGAGAACAGCAGCGCGGCAAGCGCCACGCGCATCTTCCACCCGCCCGAAAAACTGTCGAGCGAGCGGTGCTGATCGGCTTCGGGGAAACCCAGCCCGACCAGGATGCGCGACGCACGCGCCGGTGCCGAATGCGCGTCGATGGCGATCAGCCGCTCATGGATCTCGGCGATGCGATGGGCGTCGCTGGTCGCCTCCTCCTCCGCGAGCAAGGCCGCGCGCTCGGTATCGGCGGCGAGCACCGTCTCGATGGGCGTTGCGCTACCGTGCGGCGCTTCCTGCGCGATGTAACCGATGCGGCAATTGCGCGGCATTTCGATCGACCCCTCGTCGGGCTCCGACATGCCGGCGATCGCCTTCATCAATGTCGTCTTGCCTGCGCCGTTGCGCCCGATCAGCCCGACGCGCGCGCCTGTCGGCAGCGCGGCCGTCGCGCGGTCGAGGATCGCGCGCCCGCCAAGGCGCACCGTGATGCCGTTCAGGTTGAGCATTCCCGGGCCCGTAGCAGGGAATTGCTGCAAGTGCGAGGGGGCGTTGCGAACGCGCTAGGCGGCCAGCCCCTCGAATTGCAGGCGTGCCAGCCGTTCGTAGAGGCCACCGCTTCGCGCGAGCTGGTCGTGTGTGCCCTGTTCGACGATACGACCGCCGTCCATGACGACGATCCGGTCGGCGGCGCGCACCGTCGCCAGCCGGTGCGCGATCACGATCGTCGTCCGGCTGACCATCAGTCGTTCGAGCGCGTCCTGGACCAGTCGCTCCGACTCGGCGTCGAGTGCCGAGGTCGCCTCGTCGAGCAGCAGGATCGGCGCATCGCGCAGGATCGCCCGCGCGATCGCCAGCCGCTGCCGCTGACCCCCGGACAGGCGTGCGCCGCCCTCGCCCATGAAGGTGTCGAGGCCCTCGGGCAGCTTGCGCAGGAACTCGGCGGCGTTGGCTGCCTCTGCCGCGGCCCACAACGCCGTGTCGTCGCTCTCCCAATGCCCATAGCGCAGGTTATCGCGCGCCGACGCCGCAAAGATCACCGTCTCCTGCGGCACCATCGCCATGCGCGCCCGCGACCATGCGGGGTCCGTCTCGGTCAGCGTGACCCCGTCGATGCGCACGCTGCCGGAAGACGGGTCGTAAAAGCGCTGGATCAGCTGGAACAGAGTTGTCTTGCCCGCGCCTGAGGGGCCGACGACCGCGACCGTCTCACCGGGCGCGATATCGAGCGAAAAGTCGTCGAGCGCGCTGACCTCGGGACGTGTCGGATAGCGAAACGTGACATGGTCGAACGTCACGCGACCGACTGCCGGCTGGGGCAGGGGTATCGGGTTCGCCGGGGCGGCGATCACGGGCTGCTCGCTCAGCAGCTCGCCCAGACGCCCCGCAGCGCCAGCCCCGCGAAGCAGGTCGCCATAAACCTCGGTCAGCGCGCCGAAGGCACCCGCCACTAGCCCCCCCGTCAGCACGAACGCGGCGATGCTCCCCCCGGACAATTTGCCCGAGGCCACGTCGAGCGCACCCTGCCACATGATCAGGGTAATCGATCCGAAGACGATCGAGATGACGACCGCCGTCATCAGCGCCCGTACGGTAATGCGCCGTCGGGCGGTGACGAAGGTCCGCTCGACCGCTGCCGAAAATCTTGCTGTTTCGCGCTTTTCCTGGCCGAACGCCTGGACGATCTTCATCGCCCCCAGCACCTCATCGACCATCGCACCGACGTCTGCAATCCGGTCCTGGCTCGATCGGGAGAGGTCGCGCACCCGTCTTCCGACAAGGACGATCGGCAGGATGACGACGGGAATACCGACCAGCAGCATCGCCGTCAGCCAGGGCGCCAGGGTGAACAGGTAGATGATTCCGCCAATCCCCATGACGATGTTGCGCAGCGCTACCGACACCGTGGTGCCGACGACCTGCTCGATCACGGACGTATCTGCTGTCAGGCGCGAGGCGATCTCGGACGGGCGGTTCTCCTCGAAAAAGGCCGGGCTCAACCGCATCAGATTCGCCTGGACCGCCGTCCTTACGTCGGCCACGACACGCTCGCCGAGCCACGACACGAAGTAGAAGCGCAGGGCCGTTGCGATCGCCAGCACGACGACGACGACGAGCAGATATTCGAACCACCGGCCGATGTTGCCGCCCGCGGACATGAACCCGCGGTCGATGACCAGGCGAAAGCCGTTGGGAATGGCGAGCGTCGCCCCGGCGGCGACGAGGAGGGCGAGGCACGCGGCCGCAATGCGTCCCGGGTAGTGGAGGGCAAACCCCCAGATAAGTCGGAGATTGCCGATCTTGCGGCTGGGTGGTGCTGCGGCTGCGCTGGGTTCGGCCATGGCGAGCGCCTAGCAGCGTTATCACCGTGTCTCAATGCGAAGCATCCGCCACACAAAAATGATGCGTTGCACAATGCCGGGTGTGCGGCATAAGCTGCGGGCGCAGAGATCGGGGACAGATGCTTTACAACGCCTATGAAATGCAGCGGACCTGGCTTGCGGGCGCGTCCGCCATGGCCAATTTTTCAGCTGAGCTGCTCCAGTCGCCATCGCACCCGTTTGCGCGTTTCGGTGCTCCGGTCATGGCGTCGGCGCTAGAGGTGTTCGCGCATGCCGCGATGCCGCGTGGGAAGCCCGCCTTCGGCTTGTCGTCGACGATTGTGGCGGGTCAGGAAGTACCGGTCGTCGAGGAGATCGTCCTGCAAAAGCCGTTCGGTCAGCTGAAACGATTTCGCAAGGTCGGCGTGGAGGGCGCACCGCAACTCCTGATCGTCGCGCCGATGTCGGGGCATTTTGCAACGCTGCTGCGGGGCACGGTCGAGCGCATGCTGCCCGAGCACGACGTGTACATCACTGACTGGCGCGATGCTAAGGCGGTGCCGCTGGCTGAGGGGCGTTTCGACCTCGACGACTATATCGATTATGTCATCGAATTTCTGGAATACATCGGGCAGCAGGGCGACGGGCGCGCGCATATGCTGGCGGTCTGCCAGCCGTCGGTTCCCTGCTATGCCGCCGCGTGCCTGATGTCGTCGGCCGGCAACCCGGCACGGCCCAAGACACTGACGTTGATGGGCGGGCCGATCGATACGCGCGAAGCGCCAACCGCCGTCAACGACGTCGCGACCGAGCGTCCGCATGCATGGTTCCAGCAGAATGCGATCGCGACGGTGCCGATCGTGTACCCGGGTGCGGGTCGCCGGGTCTATCCGGGGTTCCTGCAGCTGACCGGGTTTCTTTCGATGAACCTCGGCAGCCACCTCAACAGTCATTACGAGATGTTCAAGCATCTGGTCGTCGGCGACGAGAGTTCGGCCGATACTACCAAGGCATTTTATGACGAATACCGCAGCGTCTGCGACATGACTGCTGAATTTTACCTGCAGACCGTCGAAACGGTGTTCCAGCTACATGCCCTGCCCAAGGGAGAAATGCTTCATCGGGGCACGCTGGTCGACCCATCGGCTTTGACCGACATCGCCGTCCTGGCGATCGAGGGCGAACGCGACGATATCTCGGGGATCGGCCAGACGAAGGCCGCGCTGAAGATCTCGACGGGGCTGCCCGATGCCATGAAGCGCTATTACATGGCACCGGGTGCTGGTCATTACGGCATCTTCAACGGCAGCAAGTGGCGCAACGATATCGCGCCGATTGTCGAAGAATGGATCGCTGCCCATAATTAGGTTGCAAGTTCAACGCTTTAGAGGGTGACCTCGGCGACCTTTTCCTTATAGTCTTCTTTCGGGTCGATCCCGATCAGCATCTTGATGCCGGCGATCATGCTGGAGGCATCGATCCATATTTCCGCGGTCTCGGTGTCGAGCCGGATGAGCGTAATCTTGGGATCGTCTTTGCCTTCATACCAGGCCGCGATGAAGGGATTCCACAGGCGGTCGATCATCGTGCGGTCGGTCGTTGTCGACAGGCTTCCGTGAAGCGTCGCCCAGACGTCATGACCTTTCGACACGAAATGCGCCATTGCGCGCCCGCCTTGACCACGGTCGATCTTGGCGACCATTTCGCTGTCGGCGGAGGTAAAGAACCAGATCGGCCCACCCTCGTCGGCCTCGATCTGCGCGGTCATCGGTCGGGCATGACCGTCTTCGCCCTCCGCGAGGCCCAGAAACATTGTCCGGTCCGACTTCAGCGCCTTCCAGAACTTCGCCTTGATTTCGATTTCATTCGCCACGGGTTTTCTCCGGAGTTGGTCCGAAGGTGAAAACGGGGCGGGGGATGAGACGTTCCCAAAACCCCGGTTCTTCGACGAACCGGGGTCTCGACTGCACGCAGCTTACAGGACTTCGAACAGACCCGCTGCGCCTTGGCCACCGCCAATGCACATCGTGACGACGACGTATTTCGCGCCGCGCCGTTTGCCCTCGATCAGGGCGTGTCCGGTCATCCGTGCCCCGCTCATGCCATAGGGGTGGCCGATCGAGATCGCACCGCCGTCGACGTTCAGCAGATCCATCGGAATGCCGAGTTTGTCGGCACAGTAAAGCACCTGCACCGCGAATGCCTCGTTGAGCTCCCATAAGCCGATATCGTCCATGGTCAGGCCGTTGGCCTTGAGCAGTTTCGGGATCGCGAAAACGGGACCGATACCCATTTCGTCGGGTTCGGTTCCTGCCACGGCCATGCCGACATAACGTCCAAGCGGCGTGAGCCCCTTTTTCGCTGCGACCGACGCCTCCATGATCACCGCGGCCGATGCGCCGTCCGACAATTGCGACGCATTGCCGGCGGTGATGTTCATGTCCGCGCCCAGCACCGGCTGAAGCGCCTTCAGTCCCTCGATCGTGGTATCGGCGCGATTTCCTTCGTCCTTGGTCAGCGTGACCTCTTTATAGGTGACTTCCTTGGTTTCCTTGTTCGTGACGGCCATGTTTGCGGTCACCGCGACGATCTCGTCGTCGAACTTGCCCGCTGCTTGCGCGGCGGCGGTCCGCTGCTGCGATTGCAAAGCATATTCGTCCTGGCGATCGCGGCTGATGCCATACCGCGTTGCGACGACCTCGGCCGTCTGCAGCATGGGCATGTAAATGGCATTGTGCATGGCCAGCAGTTCCGGGTCGGGCGCGACGCGCATCTGGGGTGTCTGGACGAGGCTGATCGATTCGACGCCGCCGCCGACGGTGACGTCCATCCTGTCGACGATGATCTGCTTGGCCGCGGTGGCAATGGCCATCAATCCGCTGGCGCACTGACGATCGACCGACATGCCGGCGACCGTGACCGGCAGGCCTGCACGGAGCAGAGCGGTCCGCGCGATGTTGCCCGCCTGATGACCCTGCTGAAGCGCGGCGCCGAGGACGACATCGTCGACTTCGGCGGAGTCGATGCCCGCCCGCTCGACAGCTGCCTTGATCGCGTGACCCGCAAGTGTCGGCGAGGGAAGGTTGTTGAAGGCCCCCCGATAGGCGCGGCCGATCGGGGTGCGGGCGGTGGAAACGATGACGGCGTCGCGCATGGGAAGCTCCTTGGAGGCTGAAAACTCAGTTGACCGGCTCTTTTGCCGGGAGGGCAAGATCGATTGTCACACGAAAAATTGCGAAATCCACTCGGCGATGATCGCAGGCTTTTCTTCACCTTCGATCTCGAGCGTAAACTCTATCGTCTGTTGCCACTGGCCAGGACGCTTTTCCATGATGTCGAGCAGTTTGAAATGGCCGCGGACGCGCTTGCCCGACCGCACGGGGCTAAGGAAACGCGTTTTGTTGCTGCCGTAATTGATACCCATCTTGATGCCGTCGAGGCGCGGCATGTCGGTCATCTGGGTAAGGACAGGCATCAGCGACAGCGTGAGGAAGCCGTGCGCGATCGTACCGCCGAACGGCGTCATCCTGGCCCGTTCAGGGTCGACATGGATGAATTGATGATCGCCCGTCGCGTCGGCAAACTTGTCGATCATCGTCTGATCGACCGTCAGCCAGTCGGACCGGCCGATTGTTGTCCCGACGAACCCTTTGAGTTCATCGGCGGAAACGACAGCCATGGTGCTTTCCTTGCGCAATATTATTAGACGGCTTTGGATCCTGATCGCACGCCCTTAGGGCGCGCCAAAACCTCGAGTCAAAAGCGATGGATTCCCCGACGTCCGATTTCACTGCGATGATGCGACACCTGCACCGGGCGCCCGAGCCCGAGATGCTTGCGCCGCTCCTGGCACGCGCAGCGACTGCGCCGGCCGAACGCGACGCAGTCGTCGCCCGGGCATCCGGCCTGCTCGCCGATCTCCGCGCGGCGCAATCGACGGGCTGGGTCAACCAGTTCCTGCATGAATATCGCCTCAATACGAGCGAGGGTGTCGCGTTGCTGAGCCTCGCAGAGGCGTTTCTGCGAGTGCCCGATGCCGAAACCGCAGACGCGCTCATCGCCGACAAGATCGGCGATGCCGACTGGCAGGCACACCGCGGCAAGTCGGCATCCGGCCTGGTCAATGTGAGCACGTGGGGCCTGGTCATCGGTCGGGCGCTGGTCAGCGAGCGGGAGGAGGCGGGCGTGTTGCGTCGCCTGATCGCGCGCGCGGGTGAGCCGTTCGTGCGGCAGGCGGTCGGCGCCGCGATGAAGATGATGGGCGAAATCTTCGTCATGGGTCGCACGATCGACGAGGCGACCCGGCGCATGACCCGATCGGAATTCACCGACTTTACCGCAAGTTTCGATATGCTGGGTGAGGCGGCGAGGACGTACGCCGACGCTGACCGCTATCTGACGTCCTATGCCGATGCGGTCGCTACCCTGGGCAAGTCGTCCCACGCGGGCCATTCGATTTCGGTGAAACTGTCGGCGCTTCACCCGCGCTATGAAGTCGCCCACTGGGATCGTTGCGTCCCTGCGCTCACCGAGATGGTGAAAGGTCTGGCTTTGCAGGCGGCGGGGTCGGGGATTGCCCTGACGATCGATGCCGAAGAGTCCGAGCGGCTCGAGATGAGCCTGGCGATCATCGAGGCGATCGCCTCCCTTCCCGAACTCAGGACCTGGGATGGGCTGGGGATGGCGGTGCAGGCCTATGGCAAGCGCGCGCGTGCCGTGATCGGCTGGGCTGATGACCTGGGCGCGCGTACCGGACGACGCCTCGCGCTGCGGTTGGTCAAGGGCGCCTATTGGGACAGCGAGATCAAGCGGACGCAGGAAGCGGGGCTTGCCGACTATCCGTTATTCACCCGCAAGGCGGCGACCGACGTCAGTTATCTGGCGAGCGCGCGGGACATGCTTGACGCGAAGAACATTTATCCTGCCTTTGCGACGCACAATGCGCTGACCGTTGCGACAATCCTGGAATGGGCGGGTTCCTCGCGCGATTTCGAATTCCAGCGGCTGCATGGCATGGGGCAGGGACTGTACGAACGGCTGGTGCGAGAGAGCGGTTACCATTGCCGCATCTATGCGCCCGTCGGCGGGCACCGCGATCTGCTGGCCTATCTGGTGCGCAGATTGCTGGAAAATGGTGCGAACTCAAGTTTCGTGCATCAGCTTTCCGATGAGACTTTGTCCGACGCCGACCTGATGGCCGACCCGGTGGCCAAGATCGCAAGTGTTGGAGGAACCCGGCATCCCCATATTCCCCTGCCAGTCGATCTGTTCGGGGACACGCGCAACAGCGCCGGCATCGATCTTCAGGATCGGCGCATTCTCGCCGAAACTCTGAGCGTTATTCAAAAAGTCGCGACCGATCGGAGCCTCGACGAACCGCGACCTGTCGCCGGGCAGGATGTGGCGGAAAAGGTTGAACGAGCAAGTGTGGGCTTTGGATCGTGGTCGACGCAGCCGCTGGAGGCGCGGTGCGCTGCTTTGGATCGCCTTGCCGACCTCCTTGAAGCCAACCGCCTGGACCTGATGCGGATATTGATCGACGAGGCGAGGAAGACATTACCCGACGCCCTTGGCGAAGTACGCGAGGCCGTCGATTTTTGCCGCTATTATGCTGCCGAGGCACGGCGCGGGCTTGTCCCGGTCGAAATGCCTGGTCCGACCGGTGAGCGCAACGTCCTGCGCATGGCGGGACGCGGCGTCTTTGCGTGTATTGCACCGTGGAACTTTCCGCTGGCCATCTTCCTCGGTCAGGTCGTGGCCGCGCTCGTCACCGGTAACACGGTCGTGGCCAAGCCCGCGCCGCAGACCCCGCGCATTGCCGCGCGCGCGGTCGCGCTGGCGTATGAGGCCGGCATCCCCGAACATGCCCTTGTATTGATCGTCGGGGGCCCCGACGCAGGGGCAGCGCTGGTCGCCGATCGCCGGGTTGCTGGCGTTGCCTTCACCGGATCGACTGCGACTGCCAAGACTATCGCGCGCGCCCTGGTGAAGGACAACGATCGGCCGCTGGTTCCGCTGATCGCCGAAACCGGTGGGATCAACGCGATGATCGTCGACTCCACGGCTCTGACGGAACAGGTCGTAGCCGATATTGTAACCTCGGCCTTCCGGTCCGCCGGTCAACGCTGCTCTGCCTTGCGGTTGCTGCTGATCCAGGAGGATGTGGCTGAACGGACGATGGAAATGCTCGGCGGTGCGATGGATGCGCTCGTCATCGGCGATCCGGCCGACCCCGCCACCGATGTCGGGCCGGTGATCGACGAAGCGGCCTACCGCCGCCTGATGGACTACCGCGAGCGACAGCGGGCAAACTGGGGGCACACGATCGACGGGCCCTCGCAGGGTTGGTTCGTCCCTCCGACGGTTATCCACCTCGGCTCGATCGAGGACCTGACGCAGGAGTGGTTCGGCCCTCTCCTCCATGTCGTGACCTGGAAGGCGGGCGAGCTCGAGGACACCGTTGCACGGATCAATGCCAAGGGATTCGGGCTGACGATGGGGCTCCACAGCCGCATTGCGCGCAGCGCCGAGACGGTCGAGCTTCTGGCGCGGGTCGGCAACCTCTATGTCAACCGTTCGATGATCGGCGCCATCGTCGGCAGCCAGCCGTTCGGGGGCGAAGGGCTTTCGGGGACAGGGCCAAAGGCGGGCGGGCCCCATTACCTTGCACGGTTTTGCGTAGAGCGCGTCACGTCGACGGACACGACATCGGCGGGCGGCAATGCGACCTTGCTATCGCTCGACGACGTTGGCCTGTGATGCGTGCAATGGTTGCGGTGCGCTTGCCTGATAGCTCACGATAATCCCCGCCTGAGCGAGGTGGGTGAGGGTTGCCGCGATCGCGTCGTGCCGGACCCGGTCGCGGACGTCCGCATCGCCCGCCGTCGAGTACAGAATAATCTCAAGCATGACGGCGTTCGCGTCGCAGGAGGTGAGCAGGGCGTGGACGAATCTGCTGTCCGCAATCGTGCCGATGACGGCGCCAAGCGTGTCCGGCAGTGCGGCCAGCCTGGCCGGTTCATTCATGTAATGGAGCGGCACGGTCAGGACGATCCGGCGCGACTCGATACCGTGAAAATTACGGATCTGCTGGTCGAGCAGCTTGTCATTCGACATGATGACTTCTTCGCCATCAAGCGAGCGGATCCGTGTGGTTTTCAGCCCGATTGCCTCGACGCGGCCGGTGACGTCGCCGAATTTGATGACGTCGGTGACGCGAAACGGCCGGTCGAAGAGGATCGACAGCGCGGCAAACAGATCCTTGAAAATACCCTGAGCAGCGAGGCCGATGGCGATTCCGCCGATACCGAGCCCGGCGACAAGACCGGTCACGTTGACGCCCAGATTCGACAGAATCAAAACGATCGCGATCGAAAACAGGGCGATCGTTACCAGCAGGCGGATGATGTTGAGCGCGCTGCCCAGCGACTCGTGCCCGACCGCCCGATATTCGATCATCCCGAGGATGAGGGCGCGCCCGAAGATGGCGGCTTGCAGCGTCGATGCGATCACGAACAGGAAATTTACGGTGGTCGCCAGATCGGCGGGCGCGTGCGCATATCTTGCGACCACTTGCGCAGCGACAGCCAGCATGAACCACAACCGCGTTGTCGCCAGCGCTTTGCCGATGACGCTCCGCCAGTGATTGCGCAGCGGATCGGTTCGACAAATGCGACCCCCCGCCCATTTGGCCATCATCAGCAATGAAACGATGATCGCGCCCAAAATGCCGGCGAGGATGATGCGTGTGCTGTGGTTGAACAGCCATGCGGCACTCTCCGCCCATAGCTGGTGTACGCGATCCATCAGCGGTGGATCGACCGGATCGCCCATGTCGTTCATCAGGCAGCCTTGGAAACGTCCCCGGCGGCTGCGTCAAGCAGCGCGAGCAATGCGCGCTCGACGGATGTGAGCCAGCGTGTGCGGCGTGGCAGGCCGCCGATATCGTCACCGCCCTGCGCGAGAGCTAAAACGCGGGGGTGGACATAGGATTTACGCGCAATCGCAGGTGTGTTTCCCAGTGCCTCCGCAACGGGAGTCAGCAGATCGGCCAGCTTCGGCCGGGCACCTGCCTGTTTTCTTGCGACAAGGTGTTCCAGCGCGATCACGCTTGCTCCCCAGGTTCGGAAATGTTTGGCGGAAAAATCGGCGCCCATCGCGTCCTTGATATACGCATTTACCTCCGCCGATCCGATCGGGCAGGGCGTGCCGTCCTGGCCCAGATATTGAAACAGATTCTGGCCCGGCAAATCCTGTACGCGGCGCACGACTCGCAGCAGGCTGCGGTCGCTGATCGTCAGCTTGCGCATCACGCCGGACTTGCCGCGATATTGCAGGCTCAGCTTGTTGCCCGCGCCCTTGACGTGACGGGTGCGCAACGTCGTCGCGCCAAAGCTCCCGTTCGCTTTCGCATAGGCCTTGTTGCCGATCCGAATCCGTTCGACGTCGAGAAGGCGCACGATCGCGGCGATGACGGTGTCGCGTTCAGTCGGTCGTCCCTTCAGATCATTTTCGACCCGGGCGCGCAAACGGGGCAATGCCCGACCGAAGTCGGCGCACCGTTCGTATTTGCTCGCGTCCTGCGTGGCACGGAAGTCGCCATGATAGCGATATTGTTTGCGCCCCTTCGCGTCATAGCCGATTGCCTGGATGTGACCCTGAGCATCCGGGCAGAACCACGCATTGATATAGGCAGGCGGCAGGGCGATTTTATTCAGGCGCGCAATCTCGAGACGGTCGGTGATGCGATCCCCGTTCGCGTCCCAATAGCCCCAGCCGTTTCTCATTTTCTTTCGCGTAATGCCGGGCGTTTCGGGATCGACATAGACAATGGTCATCGCGCCGAAACGGCGAGCCCTGCCTTTACGTTCCATGGTGCCGTCATCTGCGCCTTGCCCCGGACATTCCGGGCATAATTGTCGAGGCCGATCTGAAGCCCGACCAGCATGTAGACGAACGGCTGAAAGGCGATGCCGACAAATGCCGAGCCGACGAGGTAGATGACATGCGCCTGCTGGAGGGCGTTGGCCAGTTCGCCGATCCACTCACTCCCTTCGCTTCGTCGCCACCGCGCCCGCAGGATTTCCATCCGGATAAGTCCGCCGACATGGATCATCAACCACAGGGCAAGGCCTGGATAACCCTGTTCGCCGAGCATCTCGAAATAGGATGAATGATAGGCGCGTGCCTGATCATATTCGACGACGTTCTTTACTTCGCTTTGGTCGCCAACGGCACTTTCTTCGTGCTTTTCGATGCGGAGCTGGTTCTGGCGATAAGCCTCGAAGCCGCCGCCGAAGGGATGTTCTTTGGCGAACTCGGCCGTCCATTTCCAAACCGCCAGCCGGGTCGAAGCCGATGAATCGGCTCGATACCCCTGAATCGTGTCCATGCGCTGGGTAAAGCTTGCCGGCAGCAACGGGATGGCGACGAGGGCGGCGGTGCCGACCAAAGCCAGGTAGAGCACTCGCCGCCTGGTCGACCGCAACAGCAACAGCCCCAGGACGCCGATGCAGATCAGCCCGGTGCGCGCCTGCGTGCCAACGGGGATCAGCAGACAGGCAAAGACCAGCGCATAACCGAAGGGCAAAACGCGCCAGTCCCGCGGGTAGATCGTGCCGTAACGCGTCAGCCAGAGAATGAGTGGAATGATCGCAATCGCCACGGCGGAGATAATGCTGCCCTCGTAGAGGCCACTATTGTTGCTGACCATCAGGTTGAGCTCGCCATAGCCACCGCCCGACGCGAGCGTCTTGATGCCGCCGACGATGATGATCGATGCCGCCGACAGGACCATGAACAGGCTCAGGGCTTCGATACGCAGCCGCGTGCGCAGGGTGAGCGGCAGGAAAATGGCAAACGCCAATGCCTTCCACACCCAATCCCATTTATCGAGCGCCTCCAGCGGAAAGTCCGCCTGACTCGTCGTGATCCCGCAATAGACGAGGAGCAGAATCAGCAGGACCTGACGCGGTGCGATGACGATGCCGCTTTTCTCATCGGCGATCGCCCAGCCCACGACTGCCATCACCACCGTGATCAGGGAAATCGGCACGGTGTTCAGCAACAGGTAGGTCAGTCGCTGCGGCGACACGATATCGACATAGGCATAGGCAAGGACGAAAAGGAAAGGTCGCCTGAGCCCCATACCCATCAGCGCGATCAGGAAGCCGACGAAAGCGAGGTCGCGCATCTATTTCCGCCTCCAGCGCGACCCGTCACCACCATTGCCTTCGCGGTCGAGGTCGGCTCTCCGGAACAGTCGCCATGCCGCGAGCAGCATCAGCGCATGTGTCAGGCCAAGCGAGAAATTATCGATCATCTGCTGGTCAGGCCCATTAACGATCGCCTGCCTTAGCGGAATGCGGTTGACGTCGCCTTAAGTTTGCGTGTGCGAGGAAAAGCGATGCGGATCCTTCATGTCCTCGACCACAGCCTGCCGCTGCACAGCGGGTACACGTTCAGGACGCGGGCCATCATGAAGGCCCAGGCGGCGCATGGTCTGGAGGTCATGGGGGTTACGGGATGCCGGCATCAGGCGGATGGGCCTAACCCCGAAGCGGTCGATGGTCTGATCTTCGCCAGAACGGACAAGGGTGCAGCAGGACCCAGCCCCATCGCAGAATTGCGCGAGATAAGCGCTTTTGCCGCCACGATAAATGCCACCGCCGAGGGGTTTCGCCCGGACATTTTGCACGCTCATTCACCTGTGCTCGATGCGCTTGCCGCTCTCCGCGTGGCGCGTCGGCGAAAACTGCCGCTGGTTTACGAGATACGCGCATTCTGGGAGGATGCCGCAGTGGGCAACGGAACGGGGACTGACCGCAGTCTCCGTTACCAGGCGACCAGATTGATCGAAACCTGGGCATGTCGCCGCGCCGATGCGGTAGCGGTTATCTCCGAGGGGTTGCGCGGAGATCTCATCGCGCGAGGGATTGCGGCCGAAAAGATCGTCGTATCGCCCAACGGCGTCGATCTCGCGCTGTTCGGGGCCCCACCGCCACCCGACGCTCGTCTTGCCGCCGAGCTCGGGTTAATCGGCGCCGATGTCGTCGGATATATCGGCAGCTTTTACGATTATGAGGGGATCGACGATCTCATCGCGGCGATGCCGGAACTGCTGCTCCTACGACCGAAGCTCAAGCTGCTGCTGGTCGGCGGCGGCCCGATGGAGGTCGCGCTCAGGGCTCAGGCGGCGGCTTCGTCCGCCGCCGATCGGATCATCTTTGTCGGTCGGGTGCCCCATGACCGCGTCGAGGATTATTACGCGCTGACCGAGGTCCTCGCCTATCCGCGCAAACAGATGCGCCTCACTGAGCTGGTCACGCCGCTCAAGCCGCTCGAGGCGATGGCACAGCGACGGCTCGTCGCGGCATCGAACGTCGGCGGTCACCGCGAACTGATCGAAGACGGCGTCACCGGCACCCTGTTTGCCCCAGGCGACCCCGCCGCGCTGGCGGACGCTGTTGCGGGCATCTTTGCCGATCGCGCGAATTGGGATGCTCGCCGAAACCGGGCCGCCGCATTTGTCGAGGCGGAGCGTAACTGGTCGTCAAACATTGCGCGTTATGACCCGATTTACCAAAGGCTCGCGGTGACGCGCGGATAACGAGGACGCTGCCGACTATGGCAAATGCAGCCAGGCTACTCCAGCGATTGCCGCTGGCCCCTGTAATCGCAACTATGTTCGGCATGACGGCCGCGGCGCTGGTCGCGGCAACGCCGCAATGGCTGTTCGAAAACGCGGTCGTATCGACCGGCATTTCCGGCGCCCTCGCTGCGGCGCACCCGCCCCTTCACATGACCGCCCGTCTGATCGCCGTTTTCGCTGCCTTCGCCGTCGTCGCTGCTGTCGTTTGGGGTGGCGTTACGCTTGTTGAGAAACTCCTTTCGCGGCGACCGGCACCGACCGGCGACGAACTCGACCTGACCGATTTTGCCGAAGAACTTCCCAAGCTGGGGGGTCGTCGTCGTCCGATCTCGGCCGACCGCGAACTGGGCGCGCCGCTGATGTCGGACGAAGCGCTTGCGGTCGCCGCGCCGCTGATGTCGGACGAAGCGCTTGCGGTCGCCGCGCCGCTTGTCCTCGACGAGCCGGAGGCGGCCCTGCCCGAAGACGAACAGGTTCCCGCAACCCCCGTGCCCGAAACGGAGGATAAGGTTGAGGCCGTATCACCGGTCGAGGTTACCGAACCGGCCGAGATCGAACCGATCAGCGGCGTCGAATCGCTTTTGCCGTCCGAACAACAGGAAGTCTCGACCGGACTGGGCGCCCCTCTGGAGATTGCCGAATTCGATCTCGCACCTGCCGAGGATTCCGCTCGACCGGACGAAAGCAGCATCGACGCCCTGATCCGTCGTCTCGAGGCGGGCCTGGCGCGCCGCGGCCTGCCCGCACCGCCGGACCCCGCGACACCGAACGCCCAGCCCGCGCAGCCAAAGCCACGTGACTGGCTGGTGCGCGAGGAAAACGCGTCCGGTGACTTTGACGAGGATGCCACGCGGGCGATGGGAACGCTGAAGTCCTTTGCCAGCCGCTGACCCTCGCTAGGCATCGATGGTGAGGGCCTCGACCCGCAACCTGATGCCGTGCGGCCCGGCGGATGTTTCCACGACCGCGACATCCGCGACGAAGCCGTTGCGGATCGGAATGTCCATCTCACAACTTGCCTTGACGAAGCTGGCGATGTCCACGCCGTCACTGACCGTGAAGGTGATGTCGTGGCGTTCTCCGGCGAAGGTTGCGCTCCGCCAGGGCGTGGCACGCCGGTCAACGTCGGAGAGATAGCCGAGGCGGTCGGTGAATTTTGCCAGGATGGCTTCTCCCGGATCGCGCGGGATCATGATTTCTGGCTTTCGATATAGGCAGTTACACGCTCAGCCATGCGGTCGCTGGCGGTGCGTCCGCGTCGAAGGTCGTGGACCAATCGGGGGTCGCGTACGGCGTCGCGACCGAAGCGGGTCGGCGGTGTTCCTGTTTTCCGGAGATAGGCTTCGATTCGGGCAAGCAACATTGCAGGCGCTCCAATTTTTGATTCGCTAGGCGTTTTCCTATCTCCAAGGGATTTTCCTACTTGTCTAGGGTATTTCCTATTGCTAGTTAACATGTCGATGACCGATGCACGCGAGACTCTCGACCGGCTGATCCGCGAACGCGGGGAGGATTATGCGTCGCTCTCGCGCCTGCTCGGGCGCAACGCGGCCTATATTCAGCAGTTCATTCGGCGAGGAACGCCCCGCAAACTCGACGAGGAAGATCGCCGCACGCTGTCGCGATATTTTGGCGTGGACGACAGCCTTCTCGGAGGACCAACGCCCGTCAACGCGGCCGGTCTCGCCTCGAAACGCAGTCGGGACAGTGACCAGCTGGTGCGGATCGCCCGGCTTGCCGTTGGCGCCTCTGCCGGGCCAGGTGCGATCGATCCGGACGAACGCGATGTGGGCGGATTGATTTTCGACAAGCGGTTTTTGCGCGATCTGGGCAGCGGCCCGACGGCGCTCTCCGCGATCAAGGTTACCGGCGATTCGATGGTGCCGACGCTCGACGACGGCGACGACATTCTCGTCGATCGTGGCGATGCGTCGGACCGGCTGCGCGACGGAATTTACGTGTTACGCTATGACGATGCGGTCAACGTCAAGCGAATAGCGGTCAGTCCCCGCGGCGGTTTCGATGTCATAAGCGATAATCCCGCTTATCCCCCCTGGGCCGATTGCGATCCGCAACGGGTAGAAATCATCGGCAGGGTCGTATGGGTCGGGCACCGGGTCCGTTGATGGTCTGGCGGCGGCCCGGCTTGTTCTTATCCGGTGCGCTGCTAGGGCTCGCCGGTGCCTGAGGGGTGCTGGCGGAGCAGTAATTGAGCATTCGTTTCGAGCATATCGTTGGCTGGCTCGCAGGCTGGACCACGGCGATCATCGTCGCTCTCGGCTATCCCGGCATTGCCCTGCTGATGGCGATCGAGAGTGCCTGCCTTCCGCTGCCCTCCGAAATCATCATGCCATTTGCCGGGTATCTCGTGTCCCAGGGGCATTTCTCACTTGTCGGCGTGGCGACTGCAGGCGCGATCGGGTGCAATATCGGATCGTTCGTTGCTTATGAGGCGGGGCGGATTGGCGGGCGGCCGCTGGCGATCAGATACGGGCGCTACGTGCTGATCGACGCGCACGACATCGACCGGGCCGACCGGTTTTTTGCCCGCTATGGCATTTGGGCGGTGCTGGTCGGGCGCCTGCTGCCGGTGATCCGCACGTTCATCGCCTTTCCGGCCGGGATGGCCCGAATGCGCCTGCTGCCGTTTCACCTCTTCACCTTTATCGGCTCATGGCCCTGGTGCTTTGGGCTGGCCTGGATCGGGATGGCGCTCGGCCACGCGTGGAACACCGACCCCAGGATAAAGACGGTCATGCACAGCTTCGACCTGGTGATCCTGATCGCGATCGTTGGGGGGATTGCGGCATTTGTCTGGTCAAAGCTGCGGCGCCGCCCGGTGGACTGACGTCCGCAAGGCGCCACGTCTCGGATCGAGACACGTCTCAAAACGGCGCAATCGACAAGACCAGATTAACCAAGTCATTCGCGAACAACGGTTTCATAACCCGATCGTTAAGAATCGGGTAAGCAAGCGCCGCCGGCGGCTTGCGTCAGGGAGACCATTATGAACCGCTTTATTTCGCTCGGATGTGCTGCGGTCGTCGCAGCCGTTGCCACCGCTGCCACTGCGGCGCCGGTCATATCCTTTGGTCCTGGCGCGTCGTCGCCAGGTAACGGTTATTCGGTGATCAATACTTTCGACAACGCCAACGGCATCACCGGCAACAATTTCCAGATCAAGACCCCGCCGTCGGACGGCAATGGTGCGCCGCCCGCCAATTCGGTTCCGTCGGGCACGTCGTATCTATCGGTGCTTGGTGGCGGTCACGCGAACATCAGTTTTGAATCGCCCGTGCGCGCGATCCAGTTCGACTGGGGCTCGCTAGACCGCTATAACACGCTGATCATTCACACCGTGGGTGGCGACAAGAGCGTCGTTCCTGGTACCGACTTCGCCAACCCGGCGAACGGCGATCAGCACGCCGCCCTGACCAACGGCCTGTTCAGCGCCGTCGGCAGCAACAAGGATCGGATCACGGGCATCACGCTCGAATCATCGTCAAATTCGTTTGAAATCGATAACCTCGCGGTATCGGGCGTGCCCGAGCCTGCCAGCTGGGCGATGATGATCGGTGGCTTTGGTATCGTCGGCGGCTCGATGCGCGCCCGCCGCTCAGTCAAACTCGCCAGAGCCTGAACTGTAATGAAGCTGCTGGCTGTCCGGGAGGATAGCCAGCGGCCCGTGCGTTGATTGCTGGCAGTGGAGGCTCACTCAGCTGCCAGCAACGCCTCTGCGCCCCCCAGGTCTACCGAGACGAGGCGGCTGACGCCCTGTTCGATCATCGTCACGCCGTAGAGGCGGTGCATTCGTGCCATGGTCACGGCGTTATGGGTCACGATCAGGTAGCGCGTGGTGGTGTCCCGCGCCATCATATCGAGCAGGCCGCACAGCCGCTCGACATTGGCATCGTCGAGCGGGGCGTCGACTTCGTCGAGAACGCACAGCGGGGCAGGATTTGTCAGGAACAGCGCGAAAATGAGCGCGATCGCGGTCAGCGCCTGCTCTCCGCCCGACAAGAGCGTCATTGAAGACAGTTTCTTGCCCGGCGGCTGGGCCATGATCTCGAGACCGGCACTCAGCGGATCATCCGCATCGACCAGTTCCAGATGGGCTTCCCCGCCGTCAAACAGGGTCCGGAACAGCGTTCTGAAGTGACCGTCAACCGCTTCGAAAGCGAGACGCAATTTGAGGCGACCCTCGCGGTTGAGGTTGGCGATCGATCCGCGCAGCCGGTGGGTAGCCTCGGTCAGGTCCGCTGCCTCGGCGTTGGCCTCAAGGCGGGTCGCCTCGAGTTGCGCCAGCTCGCTTTCGGCGATGAGATTGACCGGACCAAGCCGCTCGCGCTCCATCGTCAGTGCGTCCAGTCGCCCGGCTTCACGCTGCGCATCATCGACGTCTGTCGCGACAAAACCCAGTTTTTCGGGAAGCAGCGGTGGCGAACATTCGAATCGTTCGCCTGAGATCCGACCCATTTCGACGCGGCGGGTTTCCTGACTTTCGGCCCTGGCGACTGCGGCGGCCCGTTCTTCGCGGGCCAGGGAGAGGACCTCGGCGACCCGTGCCGCTTCGTCTTCCCGCTCTCGCAAATGTCCTTCCGCCGCCCGCTCGGCCTGCAGCGACGCCTCAGCAGCGGCAGTCGCTGTTTTGGCCGACTGCTCACAGCGCAGAATGCGCGCGGCCGCTTCATCCGGCGCGCCCTCCAGCGCCGTCGCCTCCGCATCAAGTGCCGTGCCGCGCTGCGCCATATCCTCAATCCGCTTGGTCGCGGTGCCGCTCCTCGTTCGCCAGTCTGCGATCTCCGCCAGGGCCAGCGTGCGGCGTGCGCGGTCGGCCCCAAGGGCGGCGTCCATGGCTGCCAGCTGTATTCGCGCCGACGCGACAGCATCGCGCGCGCTTTGCGCCGCGGCGGCCCGTCGCGCCATCTGATCGGTCTCGTCGAGCGGAGGGAGGGCATCGCGAAAGGCCCTGGCCGTTTCAACGTCCCGCTGGGCAGTCTCATGTTCGGCCGCCGCAGCCGCGCGGCGCCGCTCAATCTCGCTGTGCGCCGTTCGCCAGCGGTCGACCGCCGCGCTGGCCGCATCCACCGAACGCAGGGCAGCGCGGAGTGTCGCATCCGCAGCATCGCGCAGACGACGTGCGTCCATCGCTTCTCCGGTCGCGGTACTCAGCGCTCGCGTGGCGTCGTTGACTGCGCACTCCGCAGCTTTCGTCGCGGCGATGACGGTCGGCAGCTGCGCTTCGATGTCCGACAGACGATTGCGCCGTACCAGGCGTTCCGCTTCCGCTGATCCGGCACCTTCGCTCACAAAACCGTCCCAGCGCCGCAATTTGCCACCGCGCGTCACGAGGCGCTGACCGACGGCCAGCGATACGCCGTCATCTTCCTCGACCACGGCTATTTGCGTCAGTCGTCGTAAAAGTTCGGGCGGCGCGGTTACCGACGCTGCCAGCGGAGGCCCTGCCGTCAACGGTGGATCGTCGGGCGACACGACCGCACCCGTCCAACGCCGCGGAGCCGTCGAGGCGCTGCCAATATCGGCGGCGAGGTCGTCGGCGAGCGCGGCGGCAAGCGCGACCTCATAGCCGCGCGCCGCCGACACGACGCCGAGCGCGCCTTGCACGACGTTTGCCGGCGCCAATGAACGCGCTTCGCTGTCGAGGGCCGCCGCCGCCGCCGCTGCCCGGGACCGTTCGGTCTGCGCATCGGCGACGTGCGCCGCCGCCTGCTCACGCCTTATGTCGGCGGCATCCATCCTTGCCAGCGCAGTCACGGCGGCCTGTTCGGCCTGCTCTCGGTCCCTCATGGCATTGGCCAGATCGGTTTCGATATCTGCCAGCCGTGGGAGGGCGCCCGCATCGGCGAGGGCGCGTTCGAGGGCCCGTTCGTCTCGGTCGAGGCTGGCGACAGCGGCTGCGTATGACGCTTCGGCTACCTGGCGATCGGCCCGCCGCTGGGCGGCCTGAGCCGTTTCCCGGGCGAGGGCAAGTTCGGCGTCGCGGCTGGCGGCTTCGGCGACTGCAACTGCCGCCTGCCGGTCTGCCTGCAACGCATCCGCAGCGGCAATACGCGCGTCGAGCGCCTGGATTTCCCCGGACAGTCTCGCCAGCGCATCGCTCGCGTCCCGTGCCAGCTCACCCTCTCTTTCGCGGTCGATGTTCAACCGCTCCCGGTTGGCGGCAAGTACGCCGAGCCGGGTTTGGATCGTCCGGACGTCAGTCTCGGCAGCGGTGAGGGCGTGCCGTGCTTCGGCAGCTGCATCACGTGCCGACTGTGCCGCCCCCCGAGTTGCCGCGAGGGTTTCGGCCGCATCGCGGGAAAGTGCCGCCGCGACCCGCTGCGCCTCGGCTGCGATGCCGACACGCTGCTCGGCGGTCTTCGCCTCTGCGCGAGCAGCGTCGGCGGCGGCGGCGGCATCGCGCCAGCGCGCAAAGACGAGCCGCCCCTCCGCCACCTTGATGGCGTCGCTGAGGTTTCGGTAGCGTTGCGCCGAACGCGCCTGTCGCCGCAGCGCCGCAATACGGACGTCCATTTCCGCGACCATTTCGGCAACGCGAGTGAGGTTGGCTTCCGTTGCTTTAAGCCTGATCTCTGCCTCATGGCGACGGACGTGGAGACCGGCAATCCCGGCCGCCTCCTCCAGCATCGCCCGTCGTTCGGCCGGCTTTGCGGCAATAACGGCACCGATTTTGCCCTGACTGACGAGCGCGGGTGAGTGAGCGCCGGTGGCTGCATCGGCAAACAGCAACTGGGCATCGCGTGCGCGTGCGTCGCGGCCGTTGATGCGGTAGGCCGACCCGGCCCCGCGTTCTATCCGCCGCGTGACATCGATGTCCTGCTCGTTGTTCTCACCCAGGATCGATACTTCGGCGAATTGCCGTTGCGGCCGTTTTGCCGTCCCTGCAAAAATCACGTCTTCCATCCCGCCGCCGCGCAGCGATTTCGGCGAGCCTTCGCCCATCGCCCAGCGGATAGCCTCGAGCAGGTTGGACTTGCCGCAGCCGTTGGGGCCAACGATTCCGGTCAGACCGGGCAGGATCGCCAGCTCAACGGGATCAACGAAGCTCTTGAACCCCGAAAGTTTGACCCGGGACAGCTTCAACGAGCGACCCTATGCGCCAGCCGCGCGAAGCTCGGGCTCCAGATCGCGCCACGACGAAACATTCTCGACGACGTTGCCGTTGATGAAGAACGTCGGCGTGCCCTGGACGTTGAACTCGTTCGTCCCGCGGTCGCGTTGCTTGACCAGCTTGTCGGGCGTTGCCGGGTCGGTCAGGCATTTTTGCGCCGCCTCGCGACTGATCCCGCGCTGGATGACGAATTCGTCAAAGCCGCTCAGTTTTGCCAGCTCCACGTTCTGCGCGGCGACGGGCAGCGACTGGACACGCTGCAGCTCGGCAGGGGGCGTGGCCTGTATCTTGTTGAGCCAGCTTTCCAGATTGGCGTAATTCGCCTCGAGCAGCGCGAAGAACGGGCCCGGGCCGCCGCACTGGAGCAACGATGTCGCCATCACGTCCGGTCCGTGGATGAGGAAGCTGCGATACTCATAGCTGACCTTGCCGGTCGATACGTATTTCGCCTTCAGGGCCTCTGCGCCGTCGACCGAAAACGCGCGGCAGGTCGGACATGTCACGGAGCCGTATTCCATCAGCTTGATGGGCGCATTCGGGTTGCCCATCAGGAAACCGCCGTCCGGCGTTGCCGTAACAGTCGTGACCCATTCGGTTCCCGCGGGCGGTGCCACCGCTTTCACTGGTGCCGAGGATGTCGCGGCCGAATTGCCTGTGGCGTTGCATGCAGCGAGTGTCAGAGACACCATAACCGCCAGCAATTGTCGTATCATGAGTTCATCCTGCCTTGGGTTTCAGTTTGAGGACGGCACGTATGGCGGGTTCCAGGCCCGTCCATGTGTTGACGCTCTGGCGCTTGCCGTTGAGAAAGAATGTCGGGGTCGCGTTGACGCCCGCCTGGTTCGCATCACGCCCGATCTGCGCCAGCTTGTCGGCAAGCGCTGAATTGCCGAGGCACTGGTTGAAGTGCGATGCGGTTATGCCGTGGGCTGCAACAAATGTATCGAGCTTGGCAGCGGATGCGTAGATGCCAAGCTGCTGCTCTTTCGGTGCCGCCTGCACCCGCTGAAAATCCGCCTCACCGAGCGCAAAGAACGGATCGAGCCAAGTCCGCTGATTGCGGTAGAACAGGTCAACTCTGTCAAAAAATGCCGGTGCGCCGTCACAACGTGCCAGAACGGCAACGGCGATGTCCGGGCCGTTGAGGATCAGGCTGCGGTATTCGTAAGAGACGAGTCCCCTGGCAACGTAAACAGTTTCGAGCGGTGTCGCCGCTTCGGCATGAAAATCGCGGCAATGCGGACAGGTGAGCGAGCCATATTCGACGATCTTTACGCGCGCCGACGGGCTGCCCATCCGGTAGCCGCCCTCGGCGGTGGCCGTCACCATATGGACGAAATCGACGTGACCGGCAGCACCGAGGGCCACCCACGCCATCAAGGCAAACAGCAAGCGTCTCAAGAGATTTTTCCAAGAACAGGAACCGTCTGGGTCGCGGCGATTCCACGCGCCAGCGATTCGAGCACGGCCTTCAACTCGGGATCGGCGACCGTGCGGAGCGAGTCGCCAAGGTCGACGGGCAGCGGAACGCTGGCACGCGGGCGCGCGCGGGCTGGTGCGACAGGAAGATTTCCCTGTCGGATGACCATCCTGGCGACCGCGGTGTAACCGAAAAACCGGTTTACTCGCTCGATCAGGGTCGGTGCGATGTGCTGCATCATTGGGGCATGCGCGCCCGCCGCGACGATAGTCAGGACGCCCAGTTCGCGTTTGCCGTGCGGGAACCGGATCGATTCGGGGGTGGAAACGCCAGCATAGCGCTCTCCGACGATCTCACTCCAGCGACTCACGACGGCCGACTGAACAAATCCGAATCGACGGAATGCGGTGCGACCGATGTCGGGGACAATGTCCGCAACGGCGCGGGCCCGATTTGCGCGGACCTCAAGGGATTCGGGTATCGATCGCTTCGCCATTCCCCGCGTCCATGCCACAAGCACAGCGTGCCCGTCGATACTCCTGATATCGCTGTCCCGCTTCTCGCATGGTACGATGAAAACGCGCGAATTCTGCCGTGGCGAAGTTTGCCCGGTTCGCCAACGCCCGACCCCTACCGCGTCTGGTTGTCGGAGGTCATGCTCCAGCAAACGACCGTCGCCACGGTGCGGCCCTATTTCGCCGCCTTCCTCGGTCGCTGGCCGACCATCGAGGCGCTGGCCGCAGCAGATGACGCTGATGTGATGGCGGCGTGGGCGGGACTTGGCTATTATTCGCGGGCGCGCAACCTGCTCGCCTGTGCGCGGGTCGTCACTCGCGAGGGCCTTTTTCCGCGCGAGGAGGTCGAGCTCCGCAAACTGCCTGGGATCGGTGCCTATACCGCAGCCGCGATTGCGGCGATTGCCTTCGACCGACGGGCGGTGGTCATCGATGGCAATGTCGAGCGCGTCGTCTCGCGCCTGTTCGCGATCACGGCGCCGGTTCGCGTTGCCCGGACGGCCATCGCCGGACTGGCCGATGCAATTACACCGGATGCCAGGTGCGGTGATTTCGCCCAGGCAATGATGGACCTGGGCGCGACCATATGCGTGCCACGGACGCCCAAGTGCCAGACCTGCCCCTTGGCCCATGCCTGCCGGGCGCACGCCGAGGGCATGGCCGGAGATATTCCGCATCGTCCCGTCAAGCAGGCGAAGCCGGAGCGGCATGGGATTGTCTGGTGGATCGAGCAGGACGATTGCGTTTTGCTTGTCAGGCGTCCGCCGAACGGCCTGCTTGGCGGCATGCTCGGTTTGCCGGGCACGGGTTGGGATGGCGACGATGCGGCGGTCGCTGTGATCGGGGAAAAAGCGCTCGGAAAAATCGTCCACGTCTTCACACACTTCCGGCTCACCCTGGACGTTAGGCTTGCGCGCCTGCAACCCGGTTGCGTTTTGCCACCGGGCGGGGAATGGTGGCCGACAGGCCGCATAGACGCGGCAGGACTGCCAACCGTGTTCAGGAAGGCGGCAGCGGTGGCCACCGGCCAGAAGGAGTGCCTGTGATGTTCGAAGCAACGCTCGACCGGCGTCAGTTTATCGGAAGCGCAGCGTTTATCGCGGCATTGACAGCGTCGCCGGCCTTGGCGCGCCGCCTTGCCCGCACGAACGCGGGCCAGTGGGACAAGGTCGGGGCGCTGCTGCGCGATTATGTTGCGACCGATCGTTTGCCGGGTGCCGCAGCCGCGGTCGCCCGGGGAACCGATGACGCAGAGTTCCTCTTTGCCGGTACGGTCGGGCGTGGGCGAGCGCGGGCGATCGATGCTGACAGTCTCTACCGCATCTATTCGATGTCGAAGCCGATCACGGCGATGGCAGCGATGATCCTGATCGAGGAAGGCAGGATCGGCCTCGACCAGGACGTCGGCGATTTCATCCCCGGGTTCAAGACCCTGCGTGTCGCCCCGGACTCCGAGCGGAGTCTGGAAACGGTTCCTGCAAACGGACCGCTGACGGTCCGCCACCTGATGACGCATTCGGGTGGGCTCGGTTACATAATCACCAGTAAGGGGGAACTGCTGGCGCAATATGCGAAGCTCGGCCTGACGGGCGGCGTAATCAGCCGCAAGTCGCTGCCCGGTCTGCCCCGGATCGCGACGCCACCCACGCTGAAGGACTTCGGCGACCGGATCGCGACCCTGCCGCTCATGTATCAGCCGGGCACGCGGTGGAGCTATTCGGCGGGGCTCGATGTCCTCGGCCGGGTCATCGAAGTGGCCAGCGGCATGGCGTTCGATCAGTTCCTGAAGGCGCGCATCTTCGATCCGCTCGGCATGACGTCGACGTTTTTCCATGTTTCGCCGGCCGACCTTCCACGCCTGGTCACCAACTACGGCGTCCAGGATGGCAAGCAGGTTGCGATCGACGGCGGCGCGGACAGCATCTACACCGATACCGCGACGATACCGCTGGGCGGCGGCGGCCTTGTCAGCACGCCGCGCGATTATGATCGCTTCCTGCTCATGCTGGCCGGCGGTGGTGCAGTCGGGCGGACGCGCATCCTGAAAACCGAAACGGTCAAGCTGGCCATGTCCAATCTGCTGCCGCCGGGCACAAAGACCGAAGGGACCTATGCCGACGGCCAGGGCTTTGGTGCCGGTGGTCGCGTGACGATCAATCCCGATCCCAAGGGCGCGGGAATGGGCACGTTCAGCTGGGGCGGGGCAGCGGCGACGACGACGTTCATCGACCCGGCGAAAAATGTCCGGGCATGCGGTTTTGCCCAATATATGCCGAGCGAGGCCATGCCGTTCACCAGTGACTTCGCCAAGAGCGTCTACCTCAGCCTGTGACGCTCGTTTCGCCTGGCTTTACGGGCTCGCGGCTGGACCGGGTCGATGCCGTACGGAACGATGTCGAGGCCTATGCCGCGCTCCGGGGCGATTGGCGCGGTCGCCTGCTCGCGCTCGACGGTCTGGGACCGCGGTTTTCGGACGAGGGAACGCTGGTCTGGGTGAGCATGGCGGAGGCGCCGGACCAGGCCGAGCTGATTTTGCTCGGCATGATGGACGACCGCCCCCATTTCGCAGCCGTCGTCGAAGTGGCGGCCGCCCCGCTCTTTCGATCTCCGGCATTGTGGCAGGCGTTGAACAGTTTGACGGCAGACGACGCCGCGATTTTCGGGACCGCGCACAGTCTGATCCTATGGCATAATACGCACCGGTTCTGCCCGGGGTGCGGCAGTACGACGACGTTGTTCAGGGCAGGCTGGGGTCGCAAATGCGATCGCTGCGGGACTGAGCATTTTCCGCGCACCGATCCGGTCGTCATTATGCTGGCCGAACGCGGTGGCAAGGCGCTGCTCGGTCGCCAGTCCCGGTTTCCCCCGGGCAATTATTCGGCGCTCGCCGGTTTTCTCGAGCCCGGTGAATCGGTCGAGGAGGCTGTCCGGCGCGAAATCATGGAGGAGGCGGGCGTCTCGATCGGCGCGGTCCGCTACGTCGCCAGCCAGCCATGGCCGTTCGGCGGATCGCAACTGATGATCGGGTGTATCGCGGAGGCGCTCGACGACACGATCACGCTGGACCCGAAAGAGCTCGAGGATGCGATATGGGTCAGTCGGGAGGAGGCGCGGGCGGCGCTGAACGGCGCGGAAGGACGTCGTTTCAATGCACCCCCGCCCTTTGCCATCGCGCATACGTTGATGGCATGGTGGGTCGACGAGGATCAGTCGCGTCTGCGCGCCTGCGGATAGGTACCCAGCAGCCGTACCCATTTCGAATGGAACGCCAGCTCGTCCAGTGCCCGTGCGACGGCAGGGTCATCGGGGTGCCCCTCGATATCGGCGAAGAATTCGGTCGCGGCAAAACTGCCGCCGCGCTGATAGCTCTCCAGCTTAGTCATATTGACACCGTTGGTCGCGAACCCACCCATCGCCTTGTACAGCGCGGCGGGCACATTCTTTACCTCGAAGATCAGCGTTGTCATCACCGCCGGGGGCAGCGGCCTTGCCGGTGCCTCGCGCGCCATGACGACGAACCGCGTCATGTTCTCGTCCGAATCCTCGATCCCGCCTTGCAGCGTGGCCAGGCCGTAGAGCGCGGCCGCGCCTGGCGGCGCGATCGCGGCCACCGCCGGGTCGGCCAGTTCGGCGACAAGTGCGGCGGCCCCCGCCGTATCGGCATAGGGTACCGGCTGGATATTGCGTGCGCGCAACCACCTGCGGCACTGACCAAGCGCCTGCGGATGGCTGGTGGCCTCGCGCACCTCTGCCAGCGTGCCCATGCCCATCAGCGCGTAGCGGATCGGCAGAAAGTGCTCGCCCGTAATGACAAGTCCCGATTCCGGCAGCAGGAAATGGATATCCGCCACCCGGCCATGGAGTGAATTTTCAATCGGGATCATGGCGCAGTCGGCGCGCCCCTCCTTCACGGCGTCGATCGCATCCTCGAACGCGAAGCATGGGAGGGGCAGGGCGTCGGGGAATGCCTGCTGGACGGCAATGTGCGAATTAGCCCCTGGCGCGCCCTGGAACGACACGGCGCGTGATGGTTCGGCCATGGCCGCAGCGGTCATGGCGGCAACGATGGGCAACGCCGGGGCGGGGTAGTTCTGCATGAATACGGGCGCCTAGTCGGCGTTGTGCGGCGCGGCAAGACCGCTTGCGGACCACCGATCACGCTTATAAAGGCCACGCCGGTAACCAGCTTATAAAAAAGGCATTCGCGAAGGCATGGATAATCGGAGCAACATCGTCGCCATGATGGCGCTGGGCGCGGCGATCGTCGCACTGGGCGGCACGATTGTCAGCAACGAAGCATTTCACAGCGAACGCCCGAAAAAAATGGGCTATGTCGTCGAAGGGGTCGAAGCGGAAGCGACGTCCGCCGCCCCCGTGGCCGACGTGCCGATCGCCAGCCTGTTACCGACCGCTGACCCGGCGAAGGGCGAAGCAGTGTTCGCCAAGTGCAAGAGTTGCCACACGATCAACCAGGGCGGGCCGAACGGTGTCGGCCCCAATCTCTACGCGACGGTCGGAGAAGCGAAGGGGCAGGGCAAGAACGGCTATGCATTTTCTGATGGATTGAAGGGCAAAGGCGGCGTCTGGGATTTCGACTCGCTGAACGCCTGGCTGACCAAGCCATCGGCCTATGTTCCGGGGACGAAGATGAGCTTTGCCGGCCTGTCCAAGGCCGAAGACCGGGCCAACGTCATCGTTTATCTCAACAGTCAGGGATCCAACCTCCCCCTGCCTGCGGCACCTTCTGCCGGAGCTCCCGCCGCGGCGGCGCCCAAGAAATAATTCACCGGTCGACGATCGTTCGCGCTGCGAATACGTCCGTTATGCCCGGTCGTAGAATGCCTGAACGATCGCCCACGCTTCTTCGGCGCTTTCGACGAAAGTCAGCAGGTCGATATCGTTCGGGCTGATGACGCCCTCTGCGGCGAGTGCGTCGAAGTCGATGACGCGGGTCCAGAATTCCTTACCGAACATCAGGACGGGCATCGGCTTGACCTTGCCCGTCTGGATCAACGTCAGAAGCTCAAAAGTCTCGTCGAATGTGCCGAACCCCCCGGGGAACACGGCCACGGCGCGCGCGCGCAACAGGAAGTGCATCTTCCTCAGGGCGAAATAGTGAAACTGAAAGCTGAGCGACGGCGTCACATATTTGTTCGGGGCCTGCTCATGGGGCAGGACGATGTTGAGGCCGATCGATTCCGCGCCGACATCGGCTGCGCCCCGGTTTGCTGCCTCCATGATCGAGGGGCCGCCGCCCGAGCAGACGACGAAATGACGACAGCCGTCGCTGTCGAGCGGCGTTGCGCTGGCGAGTGCGGCCAGTTTGCGGGCCTCATCATAATAGCGTGACTTTGCCTCAAGGCTGGCGGCAACGGCCGGGTCCGGGTTGTCGGCCTTCATCCCCGGCTCGGGGATGCGCGCGGAGCCGTAGAAGACCATCATCGACCCGATTTTCGCCGCATCGAGCAACAGCTCGGGCTTCAGCAGCTCGAGCTGGAAGCGGACCGGCCTCAGCTCCTCGCTCAACAGGAAATCCATATCCTGGAATGCGAGCTTGTACGCCGGATGCTCGGTCTGGGCTGTCGAGACGCCCTGTTTTGCTGTTTCGGCTTCTTCGGCGGCTGGCTGGAAGACGCGTGACGGGATGCGGGTTTCGGTCATGGCCGCGCGCCTTAACGACAGAACGGGCCGCGGCCCATATCGAAATGAAGGTGGTCCCGATGCTGGGCGTTATAGTCGGGGCTGAGCACCGTGTTGAACCGGCGACACGCGGCATCGCGAACGGTGCGCAGAAAGCGCTGCTCATGCTCATCCCCGCGCCACCCGTCGGCTATGGTAATCCGTCGGCCGTCCTTCAGGACCAGGGCCGAAACGTCGACCGCATTGGCAAAAGCGTGTTCGGACAGCAGCCCAGTCGTGCCGCCGTTGACGTTACGGCAGCTGTAGGTACCGAAGGTTTCGACGCGCACCACCGGCGACCCGAACTCCGTCATCGCGGCCATCGCCAGGTCGTTCTGGACCCAGCTGGTGAAGGCGTAGCCGAGCGCGCAGGTCATCGCGCCCAGGTTGGTCACCGGGGTGCCGATGTCGCGCAGCTGCACGGCACCGAGTGCCGAGCATCCCCCGCCGAAATCGCGGTCGGCGAGCAGGGCGTAGCGCGCGACGATATGATCAAGCCTGCCAATGCATTGTCGCAGCGCCTGCTGGTCAGGCACCCGTGGTGGAGTCGCGGCAGGGCGACTCAGCTTTGGCCGGTTGATGCACGATGTGAGCACGAGGGCGAGGATCAGAAGCCAGTAGCGCATCGGGCGAGCATAATCGCTTGACGGGCTCCGATCCATCGCTAGGGGCGGCGACGGGCCACGCGGTCCCAACGCCGCGCTGCTCTCTGTGAGGAGAGATGACATGACTAATAGTACGCGACCTGCGCAAAAACCTGCGCGCCCCCATTTCAGCTCCGGACCCTGTGCGAAGCCACCCGGCTGGACCGCCTCACGTCTGGCGACCGAGTCGCTCGGCCGGTCACATCGTTCGAAAATCGGCAAGGCTCGGCTCCAGCACGCCATCGACCTTACCCGCGAGGTACTTCGCGTCCCCGACACCCACCGGATCGGCATCGTGCCTGCCTCCGACACGGGGGCTTATGAAATGGCGATGTGGACGATGCTGGGCGCCCGGCCGGTCACGGCGGTCGCCTGGGAAAGCTTTGGCGAGGGTTGGGTGACCGACGCCGTCAAGCAACTCAGGCTTGAGCCGACCGTCATTAGAGCCGACTATGGCGCCTTGCCCGACCTTGCCGACATCGACTGGTCGAGCGACGTGCTCTTTACGTGGAACGGAACCACGTCGGGCGTGCGCGTGCCGAACGGCGACTGGATTGCCGACGACCGCGAGGGGCTGAGCTTCAACGACGCGACCAGCGCGGTATTCGCCTATGACATGCCGTGGGAAAAGCTCGATGTGACGACGTTTTCCTGGCAGAAAGTGCTGGGCGGGGAGGGGGCGCACGGCGTCATCATCCTGGGGCCGCGCGCGGTCGAACGGCTGGAAAGCTACACGCCCGCCTGGCCGCTGCCCAAGATTTTCCGGCTGGTATCGAAAGGCAAGCTGACCGAGGGCATCTTCAAGGGCGAAACGATCAATACGCCCTCGATGCTCGCTGTCGAAGACGTGATCTTTGCGCTCGAATGGGCAAAGAGGCTGGGCGGCCTGCCCGCGCTGATCGCGCGGTCGGACGCCAATGCAGCGGCGCTGGATAAGATCGTCGCCGCGCGTTCGTGGCTGGGACATCTCGCCGCCGATCCGACGAACCGCTCGAAGACGAGCGTCTGCCTGACGGTGGAAGGGGCCGACGAGGCGATGATCAAGAAATTCGCCTCACTGCTGGAAGCCGAGGCCGTGGCCTACGACATCGCGGGCTACCGGGATGCGCCACCGGGTTTGCGCATCTGGTGCGGAGCGACGGTCGATACCGCCGACATCGATGCGCTGGGACCCTGGCTCGATTGGGCACGGGGTCAAATCAACTGAGCCGCCCCTTTCCCAAGGGAAGATGGAGAATTTAAGTGCCGAAAGTTCTTATTTCCGACAAAATGGACCCCAAGGCCGCGCAGATCTTTCGCGAGCGCGGGGTCGAGGTCAACGAGATTACGGGGAAGACCAAGGACGAGCTGATCGCGATCATCGGCAATTACGATGGCCTCGCGATCCGTTCGGCGACGAAGGCGACCAAGGAAGTGATCGCTGCCGCGACCAACCTGAAAGTCATCGGTCGCGCGGGGATCGGCGTCGATAACGTCGACATTCCCGCGGCGTCGGCGGCGGGGATCGTCGTCATGAACACGCCCTTCGGCAATTCGATCACCACGGCCGAACACGCCATTGCCCTGATGTTCGCGCTCGCGCGGCAGTTGCCCGAGGCCGATACGTCGACCCAGGCGGGCAAGTGGGAAAAGAACCGCTTCATGGGTGTCGAACTGACGTCGAAGACGCTGGGCCTGATCGGTGCGGGGAACATCGGCTCGATCGTCGCCGACCGGGCACTGGGCCTGAAGATGAAGGTGATCGCCTATGATCCGTTCCTGACGCCCGAACGGGCCATCGATCTCGGCATCGAAAAGGTAACGCTGGACGAATTGCTCGCGCGCGCCGATTTCATCACGCTGCACACGCCGCTGACCGACCAGACGCGAAATATCCTGAGCCGCGAGGCGCTGGCAAAGACCAAAAAGGGCGTGCGCATCATCAACTGCGCCCGTGGCGGCCTGATCGACGAGGCGGCGCTGAAAGATGCACTCGATTCCGGGCAAGTCGGCGGCGCGGCGCTCGATGTGTTCGTCGATGAACCGGCAACTGCCTCGCCGCTGTTCGGCACCCCCAATTTCATCTCGACGCCGCACCTGGGGGCATCGACCAGCGAAGCGCAGGTCAATGTCGCCATTCAGGTTGCCGAGCAGATGTCCGATTTCCTGATGTCCGGCGGCGTCAGCAACGCCCTGAATATGCCGAGCCTCAGCGCCGAAGAAGCACCAAAGCTGAAACCCTATATGGGGCTGGCCGAAAAGCTCGGCTCGCTTGTCGGCCAGCTGGCGCACGACAATCTCACCAAGATCTCGATCGAAGCAGAAGGGGCCGCCGCCGACCTCAATATCAAGCCGATGAGCGGGGCGGTGCTGGCGGGACTGATGCGGCGCTATACCGACACCGTGAACATGGTGAACGCGCCCTTCCTCGCAAAGGAGCGTGGTCTCGATGTCCGCGAGGTCCGTCACGACCGGGAGGGCGACTACCAGACGCTGCTGCGCGTGTCCGTTCAGACCGAGGCAGGTGAAAAGTCGGTGGCGGGAACGCTGTTCGGATCGGGCGCCGCGCGTTTGGTCGAAATCTTCGGCATCAAGGTCGAGGCAGAGCTTGCTGGCGATATGCTCTATATCGTCAATGAGGATGCGCCCGGGTTCATCGGTCGGCTCGGCTCGACGCTCGGCGAGGCCGGGCTGAACATCGGCACGTTCCACCTCGGGCGCCGCGCGGCTGGCGGTGAGGCGGTGTTGCTGCTGTCGCTCGACGCACCCATCCCCGAACCCGTCTTGTGGCAAGTCTGCAAATTGCCCGGCGTAAAGACCGTCAAGGCACTGAAGTTCTGATGATTGCCGCAGGACTTCTGCCCCAGGGCCTCAGGGATCGCCTGCCGGGCGAGGCCGCGGCGCATTTCAGGCTGGTCCGTGCGTTGCTCGATTGCATCGAGACGCATGGCTATGCCCGCGTCGCGCCGCCGCTCGTCGAATTCGAGGAAAGCCTGGCGACGCGGCTGAAGTCCTCGCGGACCGAACTTGCGCGCTTCGTCGATCCGTTGTCGCAGCATACGCTCGCAATCCGTCCCGACATCACGCCGCAGATCGCGCGCATCGCCGTCACGCAGATGAAAGACATCGCCAGACCGCTGCGGCTTGCCTACGCGGGGCCCGTCCTGAAACTGGGGGCAACCCAGCTCAATCCGCAGCGCGAGATGATGCAGATCGGTGCCGAGCTCATCGGCAGCGATTCGGTCGAAGCGGCCTGCGAAATCGTGCGGATGGCGGTCGAGGCGCTGAAGGCTGCGGGCGTCGAGGGGGTGACCGTCGATCTGACGTTGCCCGACCTCGTCGACACGCTTGCCGGTCGGGTGCTTCCGCCGACGAAGATAGCGGAGCTGGACGCCTTGCTCGACATGAAGGACGCCGGTGGTCTCGTTGACGCGGGATTTGGCGATTGGCTCCCACTGATTGCCGCGACGGGACCGGTGGAGGTGGCATTAGCGGGACTGCGCGCCTTCGACCACGCGGGACTCATGGCCACGCGCATCGACGGGATCGCGGCGATTGCCGGCGCTCTTAACGGGGTGAGAGTGACACTCGATCCGACTGAGCGGCACGGCTTTGAATATCAAAGCTGGTTCGGGTTTTCGCTTTTCGCGAGCGGTGCCGCCAACGCCATCGGGCGCGGCGGCAGCTATGCGATCGTGCACGGCAACGGTCATGATGAGCCGGCAACCGGATTTTCCGTCTATGCTGACGCACTGACGCCCGGGATCGGCGATCAGTAAGGCGGGAGGTCAAAAAGGCTGAGTGGCGTTTTCCGGGGGAGGCGCCGTCATCGGGTCACCGTGCTGTGCGCCACCTGACAACTGGTCATGCTCTTTTCTGCTCGCCTGACGGGCGGCGCGCATCTCTGCCATTTCCTTCTTGCAACCATCTGAAATCTTGTCGCGGCTCGCCATCATGCACTGGCGGCGCGCATCGCGATCTCCACCGGGCGGGCAGAGTTTCATAACTTCCTCGCGACAGGCCGCTGACATCATCGGACGGGGGGCAGTGTCCTGAGCGAGGGCGGCGGCGCCGATCGAAAGAGCAGCAGTAAAAATGATGATACGCATCGCACAACTCCATTAGGCCGTGCACCGGGGGTGGACGACGTGTGTCGTCCTCAATACGGACGAGCCAGCATTTCCCTTTGCTGAACACATCGAGAAAGAGACCCGCGTTTTGGCGAATGTGACTGTTATCGGGGCGCAGTGGGGCGACGAAGGCAAGGGCAAGATTGTCGACTGGCTGGCAAGCCGGGCCGATGTCGTCGTCCGTTTCCAGGGTGGCCATAACGCCGGCCATACGCTCGTCGTGGGCGACCAGACTTACAAGCTCAGCCTGTTGCCCTCGGGCATCGTGCGGGGCACGCTGTCGGTGATCGGTAACGGCGTTGTGCTTGATCCCTGGCATTTCCGTGATGAGGTCGCGAAACTGGGTCAGCAGGGCGTGACGATCACGCCGGAAAATTTGCAGATTGCCGATAACTGCCCCCTCATCCTTCCATTCCACCGCGACCTCGACGGGCTGCGCGAGGATGCTTCTGAATTCAAGATCGGCACGACGCGGCGTGGCATCGGCCCGGCTTACGAGGACAAGGTGGGCCGACGGGCGATCCGGGTGTGCGACCTGGCCCATCTGGAAGACCTCGACCTGCAGATCGACCGGCTCTGCGCGCATCATGACGCATTGCGCCTTGGTTTCGGCGAGCCGCCAATCGATCGGGGGCGACTGACGGCCGAGCTTGCCGAGATCGCGCCGCATATCCTGCCTTATGCGAAACCGGTCTGGCACACGCTTGGCGAGTTGCGCCGCGCAGGCAGGCGCATCTTGTTCGAGGGTGCGCAGGGCATGTTGCTCGATGTCGATCATGGCACCTATCCGTTCGTCACGTCGTCGAACACCGTTGCGGGTTCGTCTTCGTCGGGATCGGGGCTGGGGCCGAGCGCGGCGGGCTATGTGCTGGGCATCGTCAAGGCCTATACGACGCGGGTAGGGGCGGGACCGTTTCCGACCGAACTCGAAGACGCGACCGGGCAAAGGCTGGGCGAGCGCGGTCATGAGTTCGGCACGGTGACCGGCCGCAAGCGGCGCTGCGGATGGTTCGACGCGGTACTGGTGCGCAAGGCGGCGGCCGTGTCGGGCATTTCCGGCATCGCGCTAACCAAGATCGACGTGCTCGACGGGTTCGAGACGTTGAAGATTTGCACGGGCTACCGGCTTGCCGGCCAGACACTGGACTATTTTCCGGCGCATTCGTCGGATCAGGCGAACGCGATACCGATCTATGAAGAGATTGAGGGCTGGTCGCAGTCGACCGTGGGTGCGCGAAGCTGGGCCGATCTGCCTGCGCAGGCGATCAAATATATCCGCCGGGTGGAAGAGCTGATCCAATGTCCCGTCGCGCTCGTCAGCACCTCGCCCGAGCGCGAGGATACGATATTGGTCAGGGACCCGTTCGCCGACTGATGCGCACCGCGTTCGGCCTGCTGCTGCTTGCGGCCACGCCGACGGGGGCGGAAGTCCGGCAGGTCGTGATCGACAAGACCGCGCGCACCCTGACGGTCCTGTCGGATGGCACCGAGTTGCGCAAATTCGGCGACATCAAATTGGGAGGGGATCCGGTCGGTCCCAAGCACTTTCAGGGGGATCAGCGCACGCCTGAGGGGCGTTATGTCATCAATGGCCGCAATCCCGCCAGCGCCTATCATCTGAGTTTACGGATATCGTATCCCGATCCGGTCGATCGGGACTATGCAGCGCGACACGGCAGGTCGCCGGGCGGCGACATCTTCATTCATGGCCAGCCGAACGGCTCCGACGAGGAGAGGATCGAGGACGACTGGACCGACGGCTGTATCGCGCTGAGCGACCCGGAGATCGAGGAACTCTGGGACATGGTGCCTGACGGGACCGAAGTCGCGATCGTGCCCTAGGTCTTTCCCGCTGGCGCGCTCTGCAGGCGGTTGATCAGTCCGCCGGCCATTTCAAGAAATTCGGTTCGGGCCGGGTGGCGGACGATGAACAGCATCCCGGCCCATCCCAGGCACCCAACGAGCGCTGCTGCCGTGAGCAGGGGAAAGGTGATTGTGGTCATCGACACACCGGCAGCCGACAGGGCGAGCAGTGGCCCCACGGTTGCCAGCGCGCACGCCGCGCTTTGCGCGTAGACCCTCACCATCGCCGCCCAGCGAAACCCGACCAGCCGCCGCATGAAGCGGGCATAGACCATGAACCACAACAGTCCGTATCCGATACGCGACGCTGCCGCCCATTCCACGCTGACCAGCGACGCCGCGATCATCAGCGTCATGGAAATCGCGGTATCGACGAGGTTCAGTGCCAGCAGCCGGCGCATTCGGCCCATCACGATCGGCACGTCCATATGCAGCGGCAGCGCGGTGAAGGGGATTTCGCTCAACGCGATCAGGACCAGAAGGGGTGCCACGCCCGCCCAGACCGGACCGTAAAGAATATTGACCACCGGCGCGGCGGCGGCGGCCAGAAACGCCATCGCCGGCCATGTCGTGACGCTGTAGGCCGCCACGACGCGGAGATAGGCCGGACCGAATGGCTCGCCGCGGTCGCGCATTCGGGCAAATGCGGGAAAAAAGACGCCGCCGATCGCCCCGCTGACGAGCTGGCGAAGCTGTCCCGACAGCCCCACCGCCCGACCGTAGAGCCCGACCGCGACAAACCCCAGCAGGCGCCCGATGATCAGTTCAGGCGTGCGCACGCCGAGCGCTCCCGAGAGCGAGAGCAGCGACGAGCCCGAGCCGAACCTGAGGATCGGTTCGATGCCGTTCAGCGTGAGGGGCAGGCGCGGGCGTTCGCCGCTGAGCCACTGACCGATCAGCGCGCGCGCGGCGGCCTGGGCGACCGTGCCCCACGCGAGCGACATCGCCGAAAACCCCTTTGCGGCGAGCGTGATCGTGACGATCGCCATCGCCAGCGCTGCGCCGACATTGACGAAGAACAGGCCCCGGAAATCAAGGCGGCGCTGGAGGAGTGCCGCCGGGACGATCCCGAACGGGACGACGAGGTACGAGCCGGCGATCGTCGCGAGTATGGGAAACAGTTTCGCGTCGCGGTAGAATTGTGCCGCAGGCCAGGCGAGCGCGAGAATGGCCAGGCCGACGGTAAACGCAATGACCAGCGAAACCGAGAAGCAACGACGCAGCATCTCCGTGTCGAGCTCGGCCGCGCCGGCGACGAAACGGCCGATGCCGAAATCCTGGAACACGGCGACCATCATCGCAGCGGCAAGCGCGGTGCCGAACAGGCCGACTTCGCCGGGCGAAAGGAAGAAGCGTGAAATGATTACCGAGGTCGCGAACTGCGCGAAAAAGGCGACATATTGCCCTGCCATGCCCCAGACGGCTGCGGTCCGTACCGAAGGAGAGATGCTCATCGGCTGACGAGCGCCCCGGCCAGGCGAAGCGCGCGGCGCGGTTCACCCAGTGTCAGCAGCCGGACGACGGTGCGCCACAGACCGTGGGTGGCGCCCCGGGCGCGGATCTGGTCGATGATGAGATCGAGGCCGGCGCCGCGCAACGCTTCAGGAGCATAGACAATGCCGAGCGCGACCTTCTCACGGACGGCATCGGTCACGCCGTCCCGACCGAAAACCCTGTCGAGATCGGCGAGCGGCGGCAGGTCATCGACCGTTTCGGTGGGATCAGGCCGGCCGGCCATCCGCTCGACATGCGCTTCCCATGCGATTGCCGCACCGACCTTTTGCACAAGGGCATGCCGGTTGCTGACCTGGCTTTCGCTCTGGCGATAGAGCAGGAGCCGGTCTGGCAGGTTCGCCATCCGCGCGTGCTCCGACAATCGCAACCACAGGTCATAGTCTTCGCAGTGCGTGTAAGCGCGGTGATAGCCGCCGACCGCCAGCACTGCGTCCTTTCGCATGATGACCGATGGATGGCAGAGCGGCGGCCCGTTCTTCAGGTCTTCGACCAGGTCGGCCGGATCCGTCACATTGTCGAAGCGGTAGCTGCTCGGCCGGCCGTTTTCATCGATGCAGGTGCAGCCGGTGCCCAGCACGCCGATGTCGGGATGTTCCTCGAGGAAGGCGACCTGGCGCGCGAACCGTTCGGGCAGCGCGATGTCGTCGCCGTCCATGCGTGCGATCAAAGGTGCTCTTGCCATGGCCAGCAGCCGGTTGAGGCTGAGGATCAGGCCCGCGTTGGGCTGGTGCACCACCGTTATGCGCGAATCGTCCGCGGCATAGCGGTCGATGATGGCACCCGACTCGTCTGTCGACCCGTCGTCCATGATCAGGAATTCGAAATCGGCGAAGCTTTGCGCAAGGATGCTCTCGATGGCGTGCGCGAGGTACGGAGCATTGTTGTAGACGCTCATCGCAACGCTGATGCGGGGTAGCTTCATCGGAATGCGCCTAGTTTTCCGGGAGAATGCCGAAAGTTACGTTCACTTGCAGTCGCCCCTAGCCGATCCCGGTCAACAAGGCTTTACCCATCATGGGCGCGGCGTCGACCGATTGTGATGCTTTTCCTACAAAAAGCGGTTGACGCCCGGAGACCCGCCTCATATATGCAGCCTTCGACGCGGCGCTGAGGCAACAGCTTCTTCGCCGTTTCTGCAACATCACAGGCGTCCGGTCACCCCGGTAAAACGGGATGAGATCAGGCGTCGGTATTTTGCGCTCTTTGACATTGTTGGTTTAGATGAAGGGACATGTGGGCGGCGGCCCCGGGTCCTGCGGCTTCAAGGCGCAGGGTGCTCGGTTAAATTAGGTCGTTACTCACAAGTCCTTCACGTATCCATACGTAATTGATTTGTGCAGGAACGGCTCCTTGAATGAGCGGCCTTGCCTTCGGGAATTCCACCTGAGGCTTGGCCGAGCATCAAACTTGAGAGTTTGATCCTGGCTCAGAACGAACGCTGGCGGCATGCCTAACACATGCAAGTCGAACGAGACCTTCGGGTCTAGTGGCGCACGGGTGCGTAACGCGTGGGAATCTGCCCTTGGGTCCGGAATAACTCAGAGAAATTTGAGCT
>JBBRRC010000003.1:0-187394 GCA_038225385.1 Sphingomonadales bacterium
ACCGTCCAAAATATCGATGCAGAAGCGGACGGCTCAAACGGCCAGTCCAACATGGCGACTAACGCCGCGGCAAAATGACGTCAGACTAACCGACGAGGAATTCGCTCGGAGGCGACCTGCGCGCTGAAGATATGGTCGGGGAGACAGGATTCGAACCTGCGACCCCCTGGTCCCAAACCAGGTGCGCTACCAGCCTGCGCCACTCCCCGAAAAGTCGATGAAGCGCGATAGCGAAGCTGCCGGTCGCGCGCAACCAGCCGATTTTGACCGGCTCCTACGCCTGGGCCACGATGCAGCAGCCAATTGGTGGGCCCGGCAGGATTCGAACCCGCAACCTAGCCGTTATGAGCGGCCGGCTCTACCGTTGAGCTACAGGCCCCGCCGGACCGGTAGCGGATAGGCGGCGGCAAGTGCAAGCGCATGCCGCTCACCCTGCCAGATCGTCTGCCACCTCGTTTGCAGGACGGAGGATCAGTTCGAACCGGTCGGGTAGGATGGTCAGCGCACCCCCCGCCTGCCCGGCCATGCGCGCCACGAGGCGCAGGGTGAATCCCAGCCCGAGCAACGGCGCAGCGGGCCAGTCGCCCTCGGGGCCATAGCCGGGATCGAGCAATTGCCGCTCCTCCAGGCCGCGCAGCACGACCGGACGCGTCACCGAATAGGTGATGCCGCCGACATTACCGCCCAGCTCGACCAGAATCGTCTCGCCGGCACTTGCTACGCCGCTCACGGCCGCCAGCAGCCGGGCGAGCATCCGCTCGACCATGGCCTCGGGCAGCATCACCGTGCCCGGATCGACGCCAACCGCCAGCGTCAGCCGGACACCGCGCGCGGCCGAGGAGGCGATATGGCTGTCGATGACCGTTCGCGCGACGCGGGGGAGGTCAGTCCCGGTCTCGCGGCCAACCGGCAGGGCATTGCTGTCGATCCGCGCCGCCGTGTCGAGATCGTCGACCATGGTGATCAGCCGCGCCGCTTCCCCGACGATCGCACGCGCGCGTTCACGGTAGGAATAGGCGGCGGGGCCAAGGATCTGGCGGTCGAGCATCTCCGCAAAGCCGTGGATCGCATTCAGCGGCGTGCGCAGTTCGTGGACCACCTGGCGCAGCGAATCGGCGGGCATACCCGTCGCCAGCCCCGCCGCATCGGCGCGCTCACCGACCATCGGCCGCCGCGCCTCGCCGCGATAACCGCAGAACCGCCCGTCACGCGGGTTGAACAGCGGCAACCCCGACATCAGCCAGTGACCCGCCACCGGTCCGACGCCGGGCACGCTCAGTCGGGCATCGGTGAACGGCGCACGCCGGCGCCAGGCCCCGGCGGCCTGCCCGTCGACGCCGGCACCGCGCTCGACGTCAAATTCGGCGATGCTCAGCCCCAGCAGCGCTTCGCGGGGGGCGCCGTCGACCCAATCGATCTCACCCTCACGCGTGGTTTCGAAACGGAATTTGTCGATCGTCACGAACTCGGCCTGATCGTCGGGTTCGGGAGAACGGACTGGCGGCACGCGCTGTCGATACGCCGCGATGCGATCGACCAGATCGCGGATCTGTGACACGCCCGGTTCTGTCCTTGCCTCCTCCCCGGCCGAAGGAAGCGCCAGATCGCCCGGCGCAAAGCGCGCCAGCATCTCGTCCGCTGCCACGGGCAGGTCGCGCCGGTTGCGCAGTATATTGCGCGACGCGGGCGGAATTGCGGGCAGCAGCTGCGTCCAGGCCTCTGGCGAAAGGGATGTTTTCGACAGGAACGGTGCCGCGACCGCCGGTTCGTCATTGGCGAGCAGCGCCACGATGTCGAGGTCCTCGGTGCGCCCTGCCAGACTCGCCGCCGCCAGCCGGCGGTCGGCCACCGGCACCGATGCCTGCAACGTCGACAGGCGATCGAATGCCAGGCGCCGGGCGTCGCCCGGCAGGGCATCGCCGGCCTGGGCGATTATATCCACGATCTGCCGCCACATAGCGGTCGTCGCCTGCGGGCCGTCGCCGTCGAGCGAGAGCGCGGTCGCCAGCATCGAATCGAACCGCCTCGTCATCGCTGCCTTAACGTCCTGGAATCGCTGGTGGTCGCCCCGCGCAACATGCGAACGCCGGATTGTGACTAATGATTAACGGCGGGTCGGCAAGCGTCCAAATTGGCACGTCACAAGCTGGGACAAGGCCACAGAACGCGTAAGATTATTATGCGCTGGAACTTCCACGTAAAATCTTGATACAACGCCGCGATGTCTCGCTTCCTCGACCCGATCGACCGGCAAATTCTTCGTGAGCTGCAGGACGATGGCCGTATCACCAACGTCGAACTGGCCAACCGGGTAGGGTTGACCGCGCCGCCCTGCCTGCGCCGCGTCCGCACGCTGGAGGAGGAGGGCACGATCCTCGGCTATCATGCCGAGGTCGCCCCGGCACGCCTAGGGTACGGCATCACCGTCTTTGCGATGGTCAGCCTGCGCAGCCAGGCGGAGGCCGATCTGAAAGCATTCGAGGCCCATGTCGCCGGACTCGAGGAGGTTCGCGAATGCCACATGCTCAACGGCGAGATCGACTTCATGCTGAAGATCGTGGCGCGCGACCTCCAGAGCTTTCAGCAATTCCTGACCAGCGCGATCACGCCCGCCCCCAATGTGGCGGGCGTGAAGACCTCTCTCACCATCCGCACGTCGAAACAGCGTGCGGGGGTACCGGTGACTACGGAACCCGACGGTCGTTGACCCGGTTGCCTCAGGCGGACGTCGCCGGCGCGTCCAGATAGAAGGTCCAGAACGCGGCAAGATCGCTGCGCACTCCCTTGACCGCGGCAAAGGCAGCGCGCGCGCCCTCCTTGTCGCCGCTGCGTGCCAGCGCAATGCCCAGGCGCATGTTCGCCGCGTCGGCGTCGATGCCGCCCTTTTGCAGGGCCAGCCGGTACAGCGGCGCGGCCTTCGCATATTGCCCATAACCGAGATAGGCGTCGGCGGTGCTCATCGCCGGCTTGCCGGTCGCGGCATTCGCTGCTGCCCGCTCGGACGCCGGCAGGCTTGCCAAGTCCGCCGCCGTCTTTGCCGCCGCACCGGTGCGGATTTCGGTCAGGTTGCGGCTTCCCGCCGGCACCTTGCCCGATGCCAGCCCCTCTTCGGCGACTGACTTTGCTTCGCCGGGCAGGCCGCGGTCGCTTGCGATCGAGGCATAATCAAAAAAATCCCGCTCGCCGTCGATGCTGCTCGTCGCCCGCATCAGGCGATAGATGTCGAGCACGATCTGGGGATCCATCGGCCTGCTGTCGCGATAAAGGACCAGCGCGCTGCGCCAGTTCTCGCGCGTGGGATAGGCCCGCACCAGTTCGCCCGACCATTTGACCATCTCGACCGGCTGCTTGCCGTTATAGGCACCAGCGAGCGCCCGCTGGTACCAGTCCTGAGGTACGGGCTGCCCCGACGCCTTTTGTGCGGCGATGCCCTGTTCGGCGAGTGCGAGCCCCGGTGAAAACTGTTTCGTCTTGAAGCTCGCGTCGGCCCCCATGATGAAGATGTCGGGCTGCTTGGTGCCCAGCCGGATCGCCTCGTTGATATAGGTCAGCGCGCCTGCATAATCCTTCGAGAAATAGGCTGTCTGGCCCAGCTGACTGTTGAGCTGCGCCTGCTGCTCGGGCGGCGCGACACCGCTCGCCAGCATTGCCTTGATGCCCGCGGTCGTGCCCGCATCGTCTTTCTGCGCGACCGATATCTGATAGCGGAAAAGTCCGGCGTAATATTTGTCGTCGGGCGTCGTCGCCGCAGCCTCAGCGGCTGCGATCCCGGCGGCGGCCGTCGCGAAATCCTTTGCCTTCACCGCATTCTGCACCGGAATGACCGCAACCCGGAATTCCTTCGACAGATTGGGCGCCTTTGCCGCCGCGGCGGCGGCAGGCTTGTCCTTGGCGACAGCCGGGGCAACAACCAGACCAAGAGCGAGTGCGCCCGAAAGCGCGAGATGAGATACTAGTTTCACGTCCTACTCCTGTAATCGGGCCATCAGACCTTTGTGGTCCCGCGATTAATCGCGCCGTCCGCCAGACACAAGCCGGACGGAAACCAGCAACGACCTGTTCGAACGCCGCCCATACGATTAGGTGCCGTGCGATGAACGAAATCCGAACCGCAGGCGAAGCCGCGCTCGTCGTTGGCGCCGGCGGCATTGGTGCAGCGCTTGCCCGACACTTGGCCCCGATGGCCTCGGTCACCCTCTGGTGTCGGGCGGCCGGCATCGATCCGACGAGCGAGGCCGACGTTGCCGCCGCCGCCCAGCGCCTCGCCGACCCCCTCACGCGAGTCTTCGTCACCACCGGCCTGCTGCACGACGCGCTGCAGCGACCCGAACGCAGCTGGCGCGACCTCGACCGTGCTTCGTTGGAAAAGATTTTCCTCGTCAACGTGATCGCCCCGGCGCTGGTCGCCAAGCATGTTCTGCCGCGCCTGCCCCGCGACCGACGCGCGGTGTTTGCGGTGCTGGGCGCGCGCGTGGGCAGCATCGCCGACAACCGGACGGGCGGCTGGCACGGCTATCGCGCGGCAAAGGCGGCGCTCGTCATGCTCATCAAGACGCTGTCGATCGAACTGCGCCGCACGCATCCCCAGGCGATCTGCGTCGCCCTGCATCCCGGCACCGTCGACACGCCGATGAGCAAACCGTTTCAAACGAGGGTCGCGCCCGAAAAACTGTTGACGCCGGATTTCGCGGCGCTGCGCCTCATCGACGTCGCCGATGCCCTGTCGCCCGCCGACAGCGGGGGTCATTTCGCCTGGGATGGGACCCGGATCCCTGAATAGAGCCACGAAAAATCACATTGCGGGCCGCGTCGTTCATCAGCCAGAAAGGTGGCCGGGCGCTGGAATCGTTCGCGCAATTGTCATAATTGCGCACAGGAGGAAGCCATGATCCGTTCGCTTACCGTTATCGCCGCCACTGCCTTGCTCGCCACCGGTGCCGTCGCGCAGAACAGCATGATGGCGCACCCGGCCAAGGCCGCGCCCGCCAAGCCAGCCGCAGCGCCTGCACCGGCCAAGCCGTCGATGTTCTCGCGCATGGCCTCGGCGATGACCGCCAAAAAGACGACCACGACCACGACAACCACCGCAGCCGCCAAGCCCGCCGTCCACCGTGCGTCGGCGACGGTCGCCAACGGCCGTATGGTCACGACCAAGACGACCACGGGCAAGACCATCACCTATAATTGTTCGAAGGCAGGCAACACCAACAAGAAGGCGTGCAAATAGCCGTCTGGCCCGAACCAGCCTCGCGCACGCGAGGCTGGTAACGCGACCGCGGGCGCGCTAGGACGATTGTCATCCAATCGTCATCGAAAGCGCGCCCGTAAATGAGCGACGAGATCACCCTCGCCGACCCCTCCGATATCTCGCCGATCAATATCGTTGACGAGATGAAGTCGAGCTATCTCGACTATGCCATGTCAGTCATCGTCGCGCGCGCGCTGCCCGACGTGCGGGACGGGCTGAAGCCGGTGCACCGCCGCATCCTGTGGTCGGCGCACGAAAGCGGCTTTGTCTGGAACAAGGCCTATCGCAAATGCGCGCGCATCGTCGGCGATGCGATGGGCAAATATCACCCGCACGGCGACAGCTCGATCTACGACGCGCTCGCCCGCATGACCCAGGACTGGGCGATGCGCGTGCCGCTGATCGACGGCCAGGGGAACTTCGGTTCGATGGACCCCGATCCGCCCGCCGCGATGCGGTACACCGAGGCGCGGCTCGCCAAGGTTGCATCGGCCGCGCTGCTCAGCGACATCGACAAGGACACGGTCGATTTCGCGCCCAATTACGACGGGTCGGAACGTGAGCCGCAGGTCCTGCCCGCGCGCTTTCCCAACCTGCTGGTCAATGGCGCGGGCGGCATCGCCGTCGGCATGGCGACGAATATCCCGCCGCACAATCTTGGTGAGGTTATCGATGCCTGTTTCGCCTATATGGATAATGGCGAGATCACGGCCGAGGAACTGTCCGAAATCGTCCGCGCGCCCGACTTTCCGACGGGGGGCCTGATCCTGGGCACCCACGGCGCGAAATCGGCCTATGCGACCGGGCGCGGCTCGATCCTCATCCGTTCGCGGCACAAGGTCGAGGAAGGGCGCGGCGACCGCCGCTCGATCGTGCTGACCGAAATCCCTTATCAGCTCGGCAAAAACGGCCTCGTCGAAAAGATTGCGGAGGCGGCGAAGGACCGGCGGATCGAGGGTCTGGCCGACATCCGGGACGAATCGAACCGGGACGGGGTGCGCATCGTGCTCGACCTGAAGCGCGACGCCAGCGTCGATGTCGTCCTCAACCAGCTCTGGCGGCACACCCCCGCGCAGTCGAGCTTCCCCGCCAACATGCTCGCGATCCGCGGCGGGCGCCCCGAAACGCTGACGCTGCGCGACATGATCGAGGCGTTCGTCAAGTTCCGCGAGGAGGTCATTACCCGCCGCTCGAAGTTCGAGCTGGCAAAGGCCCGCGACCGCGCCCACATTTTGCTGGGTCTGGTCGTCGCGGTGTCGAACCTCGACGAGGTGGTGCGCATCATCCGGGGCTCGTCTTCGCCCGCGGTTGCGCGCGACAACCTGATGGCGCGCGCCTGGCCGATTGCCGAGATCATGCCGTACATCCAGCTGGTCGAGGCGATCGAGCCCCAAGCCGACGCGACCGAATACCGGCTGTCCGACGTTCAGGCGCGCGCGATCCTCGAGCTGCGTCTCAACCGCCTGACCGCCCTCGGTCGCGAGGAGATCGGCGACGAGTTGAGGACGCTGGCGGCCAGCATTGCCGAATTGCTGGCGATCCTCGCCGACCGCATCAAGCTCTATCAGGTGATGCGCGACGAACTCGTCGTCGTCCGGGCCGAATTTGCCACACCGCGCCGGTCGGAGATCACCGCCGCCTTCGACGGTATCGAGGACGAGGCGCTGATCGAGCGTGTCGACATGGTCGTGACCGTGACGCTCGACGGCTATATCAAGCGAACGCCGCTCGAAACCTTCCGCGCCCAGGCGCGCGGTGGCAAGGGGCGGGCCGGCATGGCGACCAAGGACGAGGACGCCGTCACCAATCTGTTCGTGACCAGCACGCATACGCCGGTGTTGTTCTTCTCCACCCACGGCAAGGTTTACCGGATGAAGGTCTGGCGCCTGCCCGAGGGCGGGCCGGCGACGCGCGGCCGCCCGATGATCAACCTGCTGCCGCTGGCGGCGGGGGAGACGATCTCGACCGTGCTGCCGCTGCCCGAGGACGAGGCCGAATGGGGCAAGCTCCATGTCATGTTCGCAACCGCCAAGGGGACGGTGCGCCGCAACTCGATGGATGCGTTCGCCAATATCCCGACCGCAGGCAAGATTGCGATGCGTTTCGAAGATGGGGTGGACGACCGCCTGATCGGCGTCGCGCTGCTGACCGAGGAGGACGACGTCCTGCTCGCGACGCGCGGCGGTAAGGCGATCCGGTTTGAGGGGACCGACGTCCGCGAGTTCCAGTCACGCACCTCCACCGGCGTACGCGGCATGACGCTGAAGGGCGATGACGAAGTCATCTCGCTGTCCATCCTCCACCGCGTCGGCACGACCCAAGAGGAGCGCGAGGCCTATCTGCGCGCCGCCCCGTGGAAGGACAATGAGAACGCACCGACGCTGCGACCCGAACGCATGGCCGAGCTTGCCACCGTCGAGCAGTTCATCCTGACCGTCTGCGCCAATGGCTATGGCAAGCGGTCGTCGGCCTTTGAATACCGCCGCACCAATCGCGGCGGACAGGGCATCACCAACATCGACAACCTCGCGCGCAACGGCCCGGTCGTCGCCAGCTTTCCGGCGGCAAACGGCCAGCAGCTGATGCTCGTCACCGACCAGGCCAAGCTCATCCGCATGACCGTGGGCGACCTGCGCGTCATCGGTCGCGGCACGGCGGGCGTAAAGCTGTTCGACGTCGCTCCTGGCGAACACGTCGTGGGCGCCGCGCGGATCGAGGAAAGCGAGGACGAAGCCGAAGCGGTACTCGACACCACCGACCCCGAAACCGCGCCGGACGACGGCGCCACAATCGGCGACGACGCGGCGAAGGGTCCCGAAGGCGGGGAATGAAAGCCGACAACACCCGCGTGCTCGTCATCGCGCTTGCCGCCAATGTCGGGATCGCCGTTGCCAAATTCGCCGCTGCCGCGCTCACCGGCTCGTCGGCAATGCTGACGGAAGGGGTTCACAGCCTCGTCGATTCCACCAACCAGCTCCTCCTGATGTACGGCCAGCGTCGCGCCGCCAAGCCCGCCGACGCGCGCCACCCCGCCGGGTACGGGCGCGAGCTCTATTTCTGGAGCTTCGTCGTCGCCCTCCTCGTGTTCGCGCTCGGCGCGGGGGTTTCGGTCTATGAGGGCGTCGTCCACGTCCTCGCGCCGGAGGAAGCGGTCTCCCCGCTGATCGGCTATATCGTGCTTGCCGTCGCCTTCGCGCTCGAGGGCGGATCGACCATCGCCGCGTTCCGCGAATTCGACCGTGCCCGCGCCGGCAAATCCTGGTGGCGCGCACTGGTCGAGACGAAGGACGCGACGACCGTCATCGTCCTCCTCGAAAACGGCGCGGCAATGGCGGGCATCGTAATCGCGGCGATTGGCCTCGGTCTTTCTCAACTGACCGGCAACCCGCGCTACGACGGCATCGCCTCGATCCTGATCGGCGTGCTGCTCGGCGGCGTCGCGATCTTCCTCGCGCGCGAGGCCAAGGGGCTGCTGATCGGCGAATCCGCCGACCCGGCGCTGATCGACGGCCTGCGCAAGGCGGCGACCCGCGACGGCATCATGGGCATCGGGGAGATCATGACGCTCCACAACGCGCCCGAACAGATCGTCGCGGCAATGAACGTCGATTTCGACAATCGCCTGACGGCGAGCGACGTCGAGCGGCTGGTCGAGGAGATCGAACACGCCGTGCAGACCGAATTCCCAAGTGTCACGCGCGTCTATGTGCGCCCGCATGAGGATGCGGGGAAAAAATTCGGCGACGGGCGCGGTCTGCGTTAGCGCGGCTTGCCGGTAGCCAACGTCCGCGTGACGCCGAGGCAGATCAGCACCTGTCCCGCGATGTACAAGACCCAGACCGCGATATTCACCCACGCCTGCCCCGCCAGCGGTCCCATCCGCGCGAAGATCAGCATGTCGGACGCCAGAAACAGCGCTGCGCCGAGCGCCACGCGGTTGCGCGGAAAGCGGCTGGTCCACGCGCTCGCCGCCATCCCGCTCACGAAAAAGGCATAGACGGCCACGCCGGTCATCCGGGCGGGCGGGACCAGCAACGCCGCCAGGCCAACGCTCGCGCCGACCAGCAGCGGCGCCGGAACGCGTGCCGCAAAGGTCAGCACGCGCCAGTTACGGAAGTAGAGCAGCATCGCCAGTGCATGACCGATAATGAACGCACCCGCCCCCGCCTCGAGCCGCCATTCGAGGAGTGCATCGCCCAGCGCGCCGAATGACAGCACCACCGCGATCAGGCGGCCGTCGACGTCGCGTGCCTGCGACGCCGCATAGACCGCGAGCGCCGCCACCGCCGATGCCTTCAGCAGCGCGAGCGCGACCGAAGGCGGCTGATGCCAGACCGCCATGTAGATCAGCGCGAGCGCGAGACTCACCATTATCGGCTGCGGGAGGCCCGTTGGCGTGGGATGAGCGCGTGACGTCATCACGCTTCCTGTCGCACCGAATGCCACCACGCAAGGCGCGACAAGTGCGGCGGGGTGCGCTATGGGCCGCGCCGATGACCCCATTCAGCACCGTCCCGCCGCTTCTTGCCGAGGCACTCGCCGCGCATGGCTATGCCGCGCCCACTCCCGTCCAGTCCGCCGTTATCGAGCCCGAAGCCGGTGGCCGCGACCTGATCGTTTCGGCGCAGACCGGATCGGGCAAGACCGTCGCCTTCGGCCTGGCCATCGCGCCGCAGCTGCTCGCCGATGACGGAAGTATTCCCTTTCCGCGCAATCCGCTAGCGCTGGTTATTGCGCCGACGCGTGAACTGGCGTTGCAAGTCAGCCGTGAGCTGATCTGGCTCTACGCGAAGACCGGCGCGCGCATCGCGACCTGTGTCGGCGGGATGGACGCGGCAAAGGAACGCCGCGCGCTGAGCCAGGGGGCGCAGATCGTCGTCGGTACGCCCGGCCGGCTGCGCGATCACCTCGAACGCGGGGCGCTCAACCTGTCGGCGTTGCGCGCCGCCGTTCTCGACGAGGCCGACGAAATGCTCGACATGGGGTTTCGCGAAGACCTCGAACAGATTCTCGACGCGACGCCCCCCGACCGCCGCACGCTGTTGTTCTCGGCCACCATGCCCAAGCCGATCGTGGCACTTGCCAAGCGTTATCAACGGGATGCACTGCGTATCTCGACGATCGGTGAAGATCGTGGGCACGGCGACATCGCCTATCAGGCGGTCACCGTCGCGCCGTCGGACATCGAGAACGCCGTCGTCAACCTGCTCCGCTTTCACGGTGCCGAATCCGCGATGCTGTTCTGCGCGACGCGCGACAACGTCCGTCACCTCCACGCCAGCCTGACCGAGCGCGGCTTTTCCGCCGTTGCCCTGTCGGGGGAGCACAGCCAGAACGAGCGCAATGCGGCGTTGCAGGCGCTGCGCGATCGCCGCGCGAGCATCTGCGTGGCGACCGATGTCGCCGCGCGCGGCATCGACCTGCCGACGCTGAGCCTCGTCATCCATGTCGAACTGCCGCGCGATGCCGACGGCCTCAAGCATCGCTCGGGCCGCACCGGTCGCGCGGGCAAGAAGGGCACCGCGATCCTCGTCGTCCCGCATCCGAGGCGACGCCGGGTGGAGGCGATGCTGCGCGACGCCCATGTCACGGCGGAATGGATCAGTGCGCCCGGCCCGGAGGACATTCGCCGCCAGGACCGCGAACGGCTGATCGCGACGCTGCTCGAACCGGTCGAGACCGACGATGAGGACAAGGCGCTGGCCGAACGCCTGCTGGCGGAGCGGACACCGCTCGAAATCGCGGCCGCGCTGGTCCACGCCCACCGCGCCAAAATGCCCGCGCCTGAGGAAATGCTCGATGCGACCGCGCGCCCCGATCCGGTGAAGCGCGGCGGGTTCGAGGACAGCGTGTGGTTCCGCATGGACGTCGGGCGCAATCAGAACGCCGATCCGCGCTGGATCCTGCCGTTGTTGTGCCGTCGCGGGCATATCACCCGCCAGGAAATCGGTGCCATTCGGATTACCGCGACCGAAACGATGTTCCAGGTACCCCGCGCCGCCGCCGCCCGTTTCCAGGCGGCGCTGAAACGGACCGAGGGCAGCGATCGCGACACCGAGGATGGCATCGCCATCGCCCCGCACAACGGCCCGCCGCCAGCCCATGAGCGCAAGGGCGGTCCCCCGCCCCGCCACGCACCGGCGCCCGGCCGGGGCAAGCCACCCTATCGCGCAAAGCCGAACCGGCCACGATGAGCGTGCGTCCCGACCGGGCCTATAAGGTCCTGACCGGCGATCAGTGGGCGCAATTCGAACGCGACGGCATTTTTGCCGGCGCGCCCGTCGATCTTGCTGACGGCTATATCCACCTCTCGACGGCCGACCAGCTTGCCGAGACCATTGCCCGGCATTTCGCCGGCCAGACCGGCCTCGTCACGCTCTGCGTCGATCTGACCGCCCTCTCCGACGTGCGCTGGGAAGTGTCGCGCGGCGGCCAGCTGTTTCCGCATGTCTATGGACCGCTCCCGCTGGCCGCGGTCACCCGGACGGGTTAGGCACGCGCCGATGACCCACGACATCCACATTGTCGGCGGCGGGCTGGCGGGGTCCGAGGCCGCCTGGCAGCTTGCGGAGGCCGGGCACCGTGTCCGCCTTTCCGAAATGCGCGGCGGCGGCGATGCGACCGCCGCGCACCGTACCGACGGCCTGGCCGAGCTGGTCTGCTCGAACAGCTTTCGCTCGGACGACGCGACGTCGAACGCGGTCGGGCTGCTCCATGCAGAAATGCGCGCGCTCGGCTCGCTGATCATGCGCGAGGCCGACCGCACCCGCGTTCCCGCCGGGTCGGCGCTGGCGGTCGATCGCGACGCCTTCTCATACGGGGTGACGCAGGCGGTGGCCGCGCATCCCCGGATCGAGCTGGTCCGCGAGCGGGTCGACGCGCTGCCGGACAGCCAGGCGATCATCGCCACCGGGCCGCTGACGGGCAGCACGCTCGCCTCGGCCATCGCTGCCGAAACCGGTGAGGAGGCGCTCGCCTTTTTCGACGCGCTCGCCCCGATCGTTCATCACGATACGATCGACATGGACATCGCGTGGAAGGCGAGCCGCTGGGACAAGGGCAGCACGCAGGGTGACGGTGCCGACTATATCAACTGCCCGATGACCAAGGCCGAATACCTCGCCTTTCACGCCGCGCTGATGGCGGGTGAAAAGACCGGGTTCAAGGAATGGGAGGCCGATACCCCCTATTTCGACGGCTGTATGCCGATCGAGGTGATGGCCGAACGCGGCGTCGACACGTTGCTGTTCGGGCCGATGAAGCCGGTCGGGCTCGACAACCCGCGCACCGGCCACTGGCCCTGGGCCGTGGTCCAGCTGCGTCAGGACAATGCGCTCGGCACGCTGTGGAATATCGTCGGCTTTCAGACCAAGCTGAAACATGCCGAACAGGTCCGCATCTTCCGCATGATTCCCGGCCTGCAGAATGCCAAGTTCGCGCGGCTGGGCGGCCTGCACCGCAATACCTTTATCAAGGCGCCGGCGCTGCTCGACCGTGCGCTGCGCCTGAAGAGCGCGCCGCGCATCCGCTTCGCCGGGCAGATCACCGGGTGTGAGGGCTATCTCGAATCCGCCGCAGTGGGCCTGTTGGCGGGGCGGTTTGCCAGCGCCGACCTGGCGGGTGCGACGATGACGTCACCACCCGCCACGACCGCGCTCGGCGCGCTGCTGGCGCACATCACCGGCGGGGCCGACGCAGCGACCTATCAGCCGATGAACGTCAATTTCGGACTGTTTCCGCCGCTCGACATCGCTGGCAAGTCGAAAAAGGCCGACCGCAAGCGGCTCTACACGGCCCGCGCCCGCACCGACCTTGCCGACTGGCTGCTCACCCTTCCTCAGGCTCGTCCGCCTGCGGCGTGCGCGGCATAGGGTTGCACGGGACCGCGCGCGGCTTGTTCTTGCGCACGACCCGCGTCAGCGCGAATTCGGGCGCAGTCAGGGCACCATTATGATCGCGGTCGGCGGCGGCGAATTTGGTTTCGGTTTTGACCGCATATTCGTCGAAACTCAGATGGCCGTCGCCATTGATATCGAGCTTGGCAAAGGCCTTGCGCCGCGCCACCAGATATTCCTCGCGACCGACGACGCCGTTCCGGTCGTGATCATAGCGGGAGAAGCGCTTCTGCTCGCGGGTCTTCTCGGTTGCCGACGGCGGCCCTGCCAGGTCGGCAAGCCCCATCGGCGCGTTCCCCTGCCCGGCGACCGGTACCGGCGGCAGCACGACCCCCTGCTGCGCCTGCGCGCGCCAGATAAAGAACCCCGCCGTCACCAGCAGCAGTGACGACACAACCCCCGCGACGAATCGCTGCATCCCTATTCCCCCTGACTAGCGGACGCTCCGTAGCAAATTCAGCGGATTTCGGGACACGCGCCGCCCGGCAATCGCGTCCATTCTGGCAAGGCGCGCCAGGATACGCAGCGGCCTTGGCAACACGCGCAGATCGGCCCGCGCCAGCCGGTCCCTCGCCATCGCCAGTGCACGGCGTGACGTCACTTCGTCCGAACAGCGCGCCCCGAAATCGGCCAGCGCCCAGCCCGCACCGGCGCCTGGCGCGACGTCTTTGCCGAGGAGCACGCCGGAAACCGCGAACAGCCGGTCGCCGCGGCCCCTGGCATAGTCCTCCAGCGGCCCCTCGGCGAGTGGCAGGGGATCGAGCAACGCCTCCCACCCCTCGACGAGTGGCACTATGTCCGTTGCGGGTACCAATCCCGGCACGATGACATGCTCCACCAACGCCTGCAGTTCGGGCTGCGCCGGAGAGACGCCCGCTAACAAGGTCGAAATGACGTCATGCCACCACGTCAGGCGCATCTGCCCGACCATCGGCTGCGTCGTCGTCCTAACGACGTCGCCAAGCATGAGGTCCAGCGCCCACACCGCTCGCAGCGATGGCTGGATGGCCCGCGGCGCATGCGTCAGCGCGAAGTGGCGATCACCGTCGAGCGTCCCGATCATGGACACCGACAGGGCAAATATCGTGTTAACCCCATCGCTTGCGAATCCCTTAGCCTTACCCGGTCCAAAGCTCCCGCTAACAGATGCGCAATAGGTTTTGGGGCATGCACGATACTCGCGATACCGTCACACCGACCCCCGTCTTCTGGGGCGTCCTCAGCCGCCTTCGCCGCGACCGCAGCGGCAATACGCTGGCGATGGTCGCCATGGCAACCATTCCGCTCGTCGGCATGGTCGGGTCGGCGGTCGACATCGGCCGGTCCTATCTGATCAAATCGCGCTTGCAGCAGGCCTGCGATGCGGGCGTGCTCGCGACGCGACGCTCGATGGGGGGCTCGGACGTCGACGACGCCTCGATCGCTCAGGGGCAGCGCTTCTTCACCACCAACTTCGCCGCCGACACGGCAGGCGCGACTAACGTCACCTTTACCCCGTCCGGTACTGCCGATGGTCAGGTGACCGCCACGGCGTCCGCGCGCGTGCCGATGAGCATCTCGAAGGTTTTCGGCACCGACTATATCGACATGTCGGTTACCTGCGACGCGCGGCTCGAGGTGTCGAACACCGACGTGATGATGGTCCTCGACACCACGGGCTCGATGGCCGACTGTCCCGACGATTCGACGTGCAATTCCAACTCGAGTTCAAAGATTGCCGGGCTTCGCCAGGCGGTCCTGGATTTCTACGACACGGTGAATGCCGCAACCAGCGCGGACGCGCGGTTCCGCATCGGCTTCGTTCCCTATTCGTCGGCGGTGAACGTGGGCATCGACCCCTTCACCAACACCAACATCCTCAATTCGAACTGGATGGTCGATACCTGGACCTACCAGTCGCGCGTCGCCAACATGACGACGCCGGGCTGGCACCCGACCACGACCTATGGCTCGTGGACCAACCAGACCTATCCGTCAGCGATCAGCAATTCGAACTGCACCGCCTATGGCAACAACACGCCGTTTTCAGGGTTCAACCCAAGTCCTTCGGGCAACCCTGCGACGCCGTCGACGTCCGACGTCTACCAGAACAGCCAGCCGTCGACGATCAACTCGATCACCTACCAGCGTTCGCCAGCGGTGCCGACCTACAGCGGTAACAAGACCTGCATCCGCCAGTACCGGACGGTGACCACGGTCTATGCACTTAACGGGCGCTACGGCTTCACCAACTGGGATTATAAGCCCGTCAGCTACGACGTCTCCAGCTACCGCGCGGGCAATGTCGTCAACGCCTATGTTGGCAGCGGCACGCCCAGCGGCAGCGTCGCAGCATCGGGCAGCTACAATATGGTGGATCTGGTCAACTCGGCCGGGTCAACGGTACCATCCGGCTCGACGACTTATGACGGCTGCGTCGAGGAACGCGATACCGTGGCGCAGACAAGCTATGCGCCGATCCCGTCGGGTGCCTATGACCTCGACATCAATACGACGCCGAGCAGCACCGCGACCAAATGGCGGCCGATGTGGCAGGAGCTGATCTACGATCGCACCGCCAACAACGGTTACGACTCTGAATACGCCACGACGACGAACCGCTCCTATACGGCGTCGTCCTGGTGCCCGGTCGCGTCGAGCAAGCTCGCCGTTCGCTCGCACAACGATGTCCAGACCTATGTCAACACGCTGATCGCGAACGGCAACACGTTCCACGATCTCGGCATGGCGTGGGGGGCGCGTATGCTGTCGCCAACCGGCATGTGGGCGTCCGAAAACGCGACGGCACCCAACGGCAAGGCGATCTCGCGCCATCTGCTGTTCCTCACCGACGGTACGATCAACACGCCGCCGAACATGTACAGCGCGCACGGCTATGAAGAGTCCGACCGCCGCGTGATCGGCGCGGGCACGGTTCCGACGACGGCGCTGTTGAATGCCCGCCACGCGGCGCGGTTCCAGGCGCTGTGCGACTCGGCACGAGCGAACAATATCACCGTCTGGACGATCGCCTTCGGGACGAGCAATCCGTCGAACCTGGTGGCATGCGCCGACTCGGGCAAGGCCTATTCGGCAACCAACTCGGCCGCGTTACGCGCCCAGTTCCAGTCGATCGCATCACAGATCGCCGCGCTGAGGCTCTCACGATGATCCGTCGCCTTCGCTCGCTTCGCCGCGATGAGCGCGGTGCCACGCTGATGGAGTTCGCCTTCGTCGCGCCGGTCATGCTCCTGGTCATCATGGGCCTGCTCGACATGACCTATCGCCTTTACGCGACCGCTGTCCTCCAGGGTGCGGTGCAAAAGGCGGCGCGCGACTCGACGCTCGAGGGGGCGACGACAGCAGCCGCCATCACGGCTGTTGATCAAAAGGTGAAGGACGTGTTCAAGGAAGTGAACGGTGCCGTCACCGACGCTTCCTACACCTTCACGCGGCGCAACTTCGACTCGTTTACCAATGCGGGGAAGAAGGAACCGGCAACGGGCCCGGGCGGCCTGTGCGCCACCGGCTTCACCTATGTCGACAACAACAACAGCGGTTCGTGGGACGACGGCGGTAACACCGGTCAGGGCGGCGCCGACGACGTGACGCTCTACACCGTGCAGGTCCGCTACAGGTCGCTGTTCCCGATCAACGGACTGTTCGGCGCTTCGGACGATCAGACGATCATCGCGTCCACCGTCCTGCGCAATCAGCCTTATGGCGACCAGGTACAACGGAACGCCGGTCAGACGAGAGCATGCCCATGACCCGCAGGAACGCCGCTCTCCGCACCACATTACGTCGGCTTCGCACCGACCAGCGCGGTCTGGCGCTGCTCGAATTTGCCTACAGCCTGCCGGTGCTGCTCGCTGTCGGCTTTTCCGGCATGGAAATCGCTAATCTGGCGGTGACGCGCATGCGCATTTCGCAGATTGCCCTGACCGTCGCCGACAATGCGGCGCGGATCGGCGAATCGAACGGGCTTGCGCTAAAGAAAGTGTATGAAGCCGACATGCTCGACACGTTCGAGGGCGCTCGCATCCAGGGCGCCCCGATCAACCTGCAGCAACGCGGCAAGATCATCGTGTCGAGCCTCCAGCAGAATTCGCTGGGCGGACAATGGATAGCGTGGCAGCGGTGCTTCGGGCAAAAGTCCTGGCCGTCGAGCTATGGCGTCGCTGGCGACGGTCGGACGACGACCACGCTGGCCGGCATGGGCCCGGCTGGTTCACAGATTTCAGCGCCGTCCAACTCGGCCGTGATTTTCGTCGAAGTCGCCTACGACTATCAGGCATTGGTCCAGCCGTTCGCGCAGGGCCTGCAGTATTTTGGTCTCAACGTGAACAATCAGACGCTGAAATACCGTGCGGCTTTCATCGTCCGCGACCCGCGCCAGCTTGGCGTGTCGACCGGCACGACTGACGCCGGCATCTACCAGAACACGCCTGCGGTCACTGCCGCTACCTGCTAGCGATAGCAGACCGCTTTCGCGGCGGCGATGACGCCATCGACAGTGACCAGCGCGATTTTCTCGAGGTTCGCGGCATAGGGCATCGGGACGTCCTCGTTCGTCACGCGCAGGACCGGCGCGTCAAGGTCGTCGAAGCCGTCCTCCATCGCGATCGAGATGATTTCGCTCGCAATCGAACAGGTCGGCCAGCCCTCCTCGACCACAACCATGCGATTGGTCTTTTTCAGGCTGGCGAGCACAGTTGCCCGGTCGAGCGGCCGCAGGGTCCGCAAATCGACAACTTCGGCATCGATGCCATCCTTGGCGAGCGCATCTGCCGCCTCGAGCGCAAGTCCCACGCCGATCGAATAGCTCACGATCGTAACGCTTCGTCCCTCTCGCATGATGCGCGCCTTGCCGATCGGGACGACATGATCTCCCGGCGGCACCTCGAAACTACGCCCGTAGAGCAGCTCGTTTTCAAGGAAGACGACCGGGTCCTCGCAACGGATCGCCGCCTTCAGCAGCCCCTTGGCATCCGCCGCATCATAGGGAGCGATAACGATCAGGCCGGGCACGCTCGCGTACCAGGGCGCGTAATTCTGGCTGTGCTGTGCCGCAACGCGCGACGCCGCGCCATTGGGTCCGCGAAAGACGACCGGACAGCGCATCTGCCCGCCTGACATGTAATTGGTCTTGGCCGCCGAATTGACGATGTGGTCGATCGCCTGCATCGCGAAGTTGAAGGTCATGAACTCGACCACCGGACGCAACCCGCCCATCGCCGCGCCCGTCCCGACGCCGGCAAAGCCATATTCGGTGATCGGCGTGTCGATCACCCGGCGCTCGCCGAATTCTTCGAGCAGTCCCTGCGTGACCTTATAGGCTCCCTGATATTCGGCGACTTCCTCGCCCATCACGAACACGCGGTCGTCGGTGCGCATCTCTTCGGCCATCGCATCGCGCAATGCCTCGCGCAGGGTGACTTTCGTCGGGATATCCGTTTCCGGTGCAGAAACCGGCTTCGGTGTGGCAGCGGCCGGAGCGGGCGGAGCGGGCGGCGGCGCGGGCTTGGGTGCCTCGACGGCCATCACCACCGGCGGTGCCTTCGCCGGTACCGGGGCGGCGCTCGCCTCTCCCTCGCCGGCGATTTTCGCGATTACCGTCCCAACTTTTACATTGTCGGTACCCTCGGCCACGTTGATCTCGCTGATCATGCCTTCGTCGACCGCCTCGAACTCCATCGTCGCCTTGTCAGTCTCGATCTCGGCGAGAATGTCGCCCGATTTGACGACGTCGCCCACCTTCACGAGCCATTTCGCCAGCGTCCCTTCTTCCATCGTCGGGGACAGCGCGGGCATTTTCAGCTCGATTGCCATCAATATTGCCCCACGAGCACGTCGGTATGGAGCTCGGCCAGCTCCGGCTCGGGCGACTGCTCGGCAAAATCCGCCGCCTCCGCGACGACGCCGCGGATATCCTTGTCGATCGCCTTCAGCGCGTCGTCGGTAACGCCCAGCGCTTCCAGCTCCTTTTTGAGGCGCTCGATCGGATCATGGTGGTCGCGCATCGACTGGACCTCGTCGCGCGACCGGTATTTCGCCGGATCGGACATCGAATGGCCCCGGTAGCGGTAGGTCTTCATCTCGAGGATCAGCGGCCCCTTGCCGGCGCGTGTCCATTCGAGCGCAGCCTCCGCCGCACCGCGACAGGCAAGCACGTCCATCCCGTCGACCGCGATGCCGGGAATGCGAAAGCTCTCGCCGCGGCGGTACAGCCGACTTTCCGCGCTCGACCGGGTGACGCTCGTGCCCATCGCGTACTGGTTGTTCTCGATGACGAAGATTACCGGCAACTTCCACAGCTCGGCCATGTTGAACGATTCATAGACCTGGCCCTGGTTCGCCGCGCCATCGCCGAAATAGGCGAGGCAGACACCGCCATCACCCCGGTATTTGTGCGCAAACGCCAGGCCCGTGCCCAGCCCGACCTGCGCGCCGACGATGCCGTGACCGCCGTAAAATCCCTTGGCGACGTCGAACATGTGCATCGACCCGCCCTTGCCGCGTGAGATGCCTGCCGCGCGGCCGGTCAGTTCGGCCATCACCACCTTCGGCTCGATCCGGCAGAGCAGCATGTGGCCATGGTCGCGGTACCCGGTAATCACCGAATCCTTGCCGATGGTCAGTGCCGACTGCAGCCCTACCGCCACCGCTTCCTGCCCGATGTAAAGGTGGCAGAAACCGCCGATCAGACCGAGGCCGTACAGCTGCCCTGCCTTCTCCTCGAACCGCCGGATAAGCAGCATGTCGCGATAGAAGCCCAGCATCTCGTCTTTCGATGCCGCATAACGCACCGGCTCCGGAGGACGGGCGGTGTCCTCATTAGGGTCTGCCTTGACGGCGGCTTTTGCCACGGACGGGCCTTTCGCGGGGGGGGGAGGCGATGACGCCGCTATAGAAGCGCCCCGCGCACATGTGCAAGTTACCACTGGGGAATGTGGCACCGGTCGCCTCAGTGCAGGCGGAGGATAACCTCACCTTTGCCAACGACACCCAGGTCGCGCCGCGCCAGTTCGTCGACCAGGTCGGGATTGGCATGGCGAGGGTCGAGCAGGGCCACACGATTGGCGAGCTCGGCGCGCGCCCGTTCCACCCGCGCCAGCTCGACCTTGCGCTGGTCGAGCTGCTTTGAATAATCGCCCCAGGCCAAGGCCCCGTTCGGCCCGAACAGCGCATAGCCACCAAAAAACGCGACGATGACGAACGCCGCAGCCGGTGCTGCCGCTGCGCGCAAATTCATCCAGACGGTTTTAGACCTCGCCACGAACCGTTTGAATCACAACCGATTCGTCGAATCAACCCTTGAAGCGCGCAAAAACGCTCCGTCCTGCATAATTTGCCTGGGAATCGAGTTCTTCCTCGATCCTGATCAGCTGATTATACTTGGCCAGCCGGTCCGACCGCGCCAGACTTCCGGTCTTGATCTGTCCGCAATTGGTCGCGACCGCCAGATCGGCGATCGTCGCATCTTCGGTTTCGCCCGACCGGTGCGACATCACCGCCGTATAGCCGGCGCGCTGGGCCATCGTCACGGCGGCCAGCGTTTCGGTCAGCGTCCCGATCTGGTTGACCTTGACCAGCAGCGAGTTGGCGAGGCCCCGTGCAATCCCGTCCGAGAGCCGTGTGACATTGGTCACGAACAGATCGTCACCGACCAACTGCACCTTGTTGCCGACCGCGTCGGTCAGCGCCTTCCAGCCCGCGAAATCATCCTCACTCATCCCGTCCTCGATCGACGCGATCGGGTAGCGGTTGCACAGGTCGGCAAGATAGGCGGCATTTTCCTGCGGGCTCAGCACCCGTCCCTCGCCGTCGAGGTGATAGGCCCCGTCGCGGAAATATTCGGTCGCCGCGCAATCGAGCGCCAGCACGACGTCCTCGCCCGGGCGGTAGCCCGCTGCCTCCACCGCGGCCATGATGAAGTCGAGCGCGTCCGGAGCCGACGCGAGGTTGGGCGCAAATCCACCCTCGTCACCGACCGCCGTGGCCAGCCCCTTGTCGTGCAGTTTTTGTTTGAGGGTGTGAAAGATTTCCGACCCCATGCGCACGGCTTCGAACAATGTCTCCGCACCGACCGGCATCACCATGAATTCCTGGAAATCGATGGGATTGTCGGCATGCATCCCGCCATTGATGATATTCATCATCGGCACCGGCAGGACGTGCGCGCCGACCCCGCCGACATAGCGGTAAAGCGGCAGGCCGCGTGCATCGGCTGCCGCCTTGGCAACCGCAAGGCTGACGCCCAGAATCGCATTGGCACCCAGCCGCGCCTTGTTCGGCGTCCCGTCGAGAGCGATCATCTTTGCGTCGATCTCACCCTGATCCTCGGCATCGAGCCCGGCCAGCTCGCTGGCAATCTCGTCGTTGACGCCCTCGACCGCCTTCTCGACGCCCTTGCCCAAGAACCGTGTCTTGTCGCCGTCGCGCAGTTCGACGGCTTCATACGCTCCTGTCGATGCGCCCGACGGCACCGCTGCGCGGCCAAAGCTGCCGTCCTCGAGCAGGACGTCGACCTCCACGGTCGGGTTGCCCCGGCTGTCGATGATCTGGCGGGCATGAATGTCGAGGATGGCGGTCATGTGGGAACGCTCCGGAAGCTTGAGGCAGGCTGGACGGGGGTCCCACTAGTTGCCGGGCGCATGATGTGCAAATAACACTGGCGTAATAAGGAACCCGAACCGGGCGCGACCGGTTGACCCGATCAACACGCAACGCCCGATGGGGCAACCAGGAGCATTGAGCCATGGCCGACGACAAAGCCCCGCCCGCAAAGCCCAAGGCCCCCCGCAAGAAGGCGGCGACGCCCAAGGCACCCGCCGTCGGCCTGGCCGACGTGACGCCAAAGGCAGCAAAGACCACCATCGCCCAGGTCAAGGAAACGGCGACGGGCTTTGCCGCCGAGGCCGCCACCGCCGCGCGCAATGTCGCCAACGAGGGCAAGGACCGCGCCAGCGACGCGCTCGATACCCTGTCGAAGGTTGTCGACAACGCTGCCGGACTGGTCGAAGAAAAGATCGGTCCGTCCTACGGCACCTATGCGCGCAAAGCCGCGACCGGCGTGTCCGACTTCGCCGAAAAGCTGAAGGGTAAGGACGTCGACGCCATCGTCGAGGACACCCGCAATTTTGTTCGCAAAAGCCCGATGGTCGCGATCGGTGCGGCCGCCGCAATCGGCTTTGTCCTGACACGACTGGCCAGGCTCGGCGGCTCGTCCGACAAAGACGCCTGAACGGGAATCAGGGAAAGTGGACTCTGCACCTGAGGACGGCGTCCGCACCCGACCGTCGATCGGCGATCTGTTCGGACGGCTGTCCGAGGATGCACAGGCACTCGTCCGGGCCGAAATCGCTCTTTACCGGATGGAGGCAAGCCGCCGTGCATTGTCGGCCAGCCTGGCCCTCGGGCTGGTGCTCGGCGCGCTCGTCCTGGCGCAGGGCGCGCTGATCGCGCTGCTGGTGGGGCTGGTCGTCCTTATCGGACGCCATATCGGGCTCGGCTGGTCGATCCTTCTTGTCGTCGGCACGACCCTGCTACTCGCCGGGGGCATGGCCTGGCTGGGTATCCGCCGGGTCGAGGCGATGATCGAACCGGGGGCAAGGCCGTGAAACAGGCAATCGACCGACACCTGTCCGTCGCCTTGGCCGAGGCCCAGGCGGCGCGGTCGCGATTTCGCGCGACCGTTGATGAACTCCGCAACCGACTCGATCCCCGGACGATTGCCAGCGAAACCGTCAGCGACGCCGTCGCGGGCGCATCGCACCTCCTCGCCGAGGCGACCACTGCGGCAAAGGCGCGCCCGTGGCTGATCGGGCTTGCCGCCACGATTGCGGGTATCGCCATGACGGTGCAGTCGCGCACCGGATCGACCGACGAACACGCAACCAAGGCGGACGACGGGAGTTGACCGCGCGACAGGAGAATCCATGATGCCCGAGCCTACCAGCCCTGCCCCGACTGTTGCCAAGAAACCCGCTTCACGCCGCGCCGGGCGCGTGACGCAGCGCGTCGCGAACGTGGCGACCAAAGCACGCGAGGAGGCTGTTCGCCGCAGCGAGGATGCCCTGCACATCGCCGCGGAAACGCTCGACGGCAATCCTTTGGGTGCGATCGCCAGTGCCATCGCCGTCGGCGCCGTAGCGGCCGCCCTGATCCCGGCCACGCGGCGTGAGATCGAGGCGCTTGGGCCACTGGCGGAACGCCTTCGCGAAGCTGCGGGTGAGGCGTTCAGGGCAGCGCGGGCTGCTGGCATCGCCGAGCTGACGACCGCTGGACTGACGGTTGCCGCCGCCTCGGACGGGCTTGGCGGCGTGGTCGGCAATCTCGCCAAGGCGGCGTCGGCGGCCGGCACCGCTGCTGCTGGCAGCGTCCGCAAATCGCGATCGGCAGAAACCGGTGGGTCGTCCCCGGACGTGGCCTAGGAATCCCCTCGCGTGCCTGCCCGTTCGCGGTTACGATGCGGCGTATGAGCAAACTCCACCTTGTCTTTGGCGGCCGCGTGTCCGACCCCCGGACGCTCGATTTCAGGGATCCGGCGAAACTCGACGTCGTCGGTATCTTCCCCGACTATAAATCGGCGGAAAGCGCCTGGCGGGCGGCGGCGCAAAAGACCGTCGACGACGCCGAAATGCGCTATGTCGTCGTTCACCTCCACCGGCTGCTCGAACCCGAACTGCCGGGCCAAAGCGCCTCCTAGCCCCGGCGATAGCGCCATTCGAGCAGCGGTACGGTCAGCGCCAGCCCCGTAATGAACCCGCCGACGTGCGCAGCCGTCGCGATCGGCATCGATCCGTCGGTGGTGGCAAGCGTAATGCCCAGTTGGAGCACGATCCATGCCGCCGCCAGCCACACCGCGCGCACCACCGTCGGTGAGGCGCGGCCGATGCGCTGCGTCGTGCCGCGCCCGAACATCAGCGCATAGGCACCGACGACCGCAGAGATCGCTCCGCTCGCGCCGATCATCGGCTGTGCCGACGACGGGTCGATCGCGAACTGCCCCAGCGCCGCGCCATAGGCGCCCACGACATAGAGGATCACCAGCCGCAGGCCGCCAAGCACCGTTTCGACCTGACGCCCGCAATAGAGCAGCATGATCAGGTTGAAACCGATGTGAAGCAGGCCGCCGTGCAGCAGTGTCGCGCTGAGCGGCGTCAGCCAGAACGGCACCGCCAGAAACGGGGTCTGTTCGGTCAGCCGTGCCGGGATAAAACCGCCCTGCAGAAAGACATGCGGTCCGGCGAACATCGCGGCAACATAAGCGATGATCGTCACGACCGCGATCGCAGCTGTCGTGCGCTGCGGGCGCGATGGTGCCATCCTCAGATGAACTCGATCTTCGACACCTGATAGTAACGATCGCCCGACGGCACGGTTACTTCGATATCGTCGTCCACCCGGCGTCCGATCAGCGCGCGACCGAGCGGCGAATTATACGAAATCCGCCCGGCCTTCGCATCGGCCTCGGTTTCGCCGACGATCTGGTATTTGACGGGCTTGCTGTCGTCGTCGAGCAGGGTCACGGTCGCGCCAAACACGATGCGGTCGCCCGACAGCGTCGCCGGGTCGATAATCGTCGCGCGGCTCAGCTTGCTCTCGATGTCGGCAATCATCGCCTCGATCTGGCCCTGACGCTCCTTTGCGGCGTGATATTCGGCATTTTCGGACAGGTCGCCGTGGGCGCGCGCCTCTTCGATCGCGTCGATCACCTCAGGCCGCTCGGCCTTCAGCAACGTCAGCTGGTCGTTCAGCATCCGCTGCCCTTCGACCAGCATCGGCATCTTGTCGACGGTCGCCATAATCAAGCCCTTCTTGTCTCAAAACCCTGGTGTGGCCCCGGCCAGCCGCCGTCGCCTCGTTTCGTTCAGCTGTGTGGGGTCAGCTTGCGAGCCGAAGATGATAGGATTGCAGCGACCGAACTTCAAGGTCGCGATGCTCCAGCATCTCGATTGCCGCTGCGGCCGCGACGCTCGCCTGGGCTGTCGTATAATAGGGAATCTTGCCCATCAGCGCCGACCGCCGGACGCTTTCGCTGTCCTTCAGCGACTGCCAGCCCTCGGTCGTGTTGAAGATCAGCGCGATTTCGCCATCCTTGATCCGGTCGACGATATGCGGTCGGCCTTGCGTCACCTTGTTGACCCGTTCGACCGCAATGCCCGATTTTTCCAGGAAATCGGCGGTCCCGCCGGTTGCGACGACGGTGAAGCCCAGCCGCGACAGGGTGCGCGCGGCGGGCAGCACCACCGGCTTGTCGCTGTCCTTCACCGATACGAACACGCGGCCCGACTGTGGCAAGGTCATGCCCGCCCCCATCTCGGCCTTGGCAAAGGCCATGGCGAAATTGGTATCGATGCCCATGACTTCGCCGGTCGATTTCATTTCGGGCGACAGCACCGGATCGACGCCGTGGAAGCGGGCCCAGGGAAATACCGCCTCTTTCACCGCAATATACGGCACGTCGAGGTCGATCGGCGGCAGGTCGGCAATCTTCTCGCCGGCCATCACCCGGGCGGCGATCTTGGCGATCGGCGATCCTATGGTCTTGGCGACGAAAGGCACCGTGCGCGACGCGCGCGGGTTGACCTCGATGATGTAAACCAGCCCGTCCTTCACCGCGAACTGCACGTTCATCAGACCACGCACGTCGAGCGCCCTGGCCAGCACCTCGGCCTGGCGCGCGATCTCGGCAACGATGGCCGGCTCCAGGCTGTAGGGCGGCAGGCTGCAGGCACTGTCGCCCGAATGGACGCCAGCCTCCTCGATATGCTGGAGGATGCCGGCAACAACCACCTGATCGCCGTCGGCAATCGCATCCACATCGACCTCGACCGCGTCGCGCAGGTAACGATCGATCAGCACCGGCGCGTCCCCCGAAACCCTGACCGCCGTCGCGATATAATTGTCGAGCTGCTCCTCGCTGTCGACGATTTCCATCGCACGGCCGCCAAGGACGAAGCTGGGGCGCATCAGCACGGGATAGCCAATGCGCGTGGCGACGGCGACCGCTTCGTCGCGACTGCGAGCGATGCCATTGTCGGGCTGGCGCAGGCCCAGCCGTTCGACGAGTGCCGCAAATTGTTCGCGATCTTCGGCGAGGTCGATCGCGGCAGGGCTGGTCCCTAGAATGGGGATACCCTCCGCCTCCAGCGATCGCGCAAGGTTCAGCGGGGTCTGACCCCCGAACTGGACGATGACACCCTTCAGCGGTCCCCCACGCGCCTCGACATGCAGTATTTCGAGCACGTCCTCGGTCGTCAGCGGTTCGAAATAAAGCCGGTCCGACGTGTCATAGTCGGTCGAAACCGTCTCGGGATTGCAGTTGATCATGATCGTTTCATAGCCAGCGCCCCCCTGCTCGGATGACCCCAGCGCAAAGCAGGCATGGCAGCAGCAATAATCGAACTCGATCCCCTGCCCGATCCGGTTCGGCCCGCCCCCCAGGATGACGATCTTGGTGGCGGCGGTCGGGTTGCTCTCGCACTCGGGCTCGCCAAAACTCGGGGCCTCGTAAGTCGAGTACATATAGGGCGTTTTGGCCGCGAATTCCGCCGCACATGTGTCGATCCGCTTGAACACCGGCCTGACCCCGAGCCGGTGGCGCAGCGCCCTGACGTCGCGCTCGCTGACGCCGCCCGTCATCGCGACAACCGCATCGCGGATCAGCCCCGAACCGCGCGCCATCCCCTGGCTGCCCGCGCGCAGATTGGCCGATTTCAGCGACAGCCAGGCGAGCCGCTTGTCCGAAAAGCCCATCGCCTTCAGCCGCCGCATCCCTTGCGCGTCCTGCGGCAGGCCCTGATGACAGACCTCTTCCTCTGCCGCGATAATCTCCGCCAGCCGCTCGAGGAACCACGGGTCGAAACAGGCGACACGGGCGATATCGGCAATGCCCACGCCCTCGCGCAACGCCTGCGCCGCGACGAGCAGACGGTCGGGCGTCGGGCGCGCCAGCGCGGCAAGAATATCGTCGTGACTGGCACCGACCAGCTCGTCGACCACGTTGAACCCCGATAGGCCCGTTTCCAGCCCGCGCAGCGCCTTTTGCAGGCTCTCGTGGATGTTCCGGCCGATCGCCATCACTTCGCCGACCGACTTCATCGCGGTCGAGAGCAACGCCTCGGAACCCTTGAACTTTTCGAAGGCAAACCGCGGAATCTTCGTGACCACATAATCGATCGTCGGCTCGAACGAAGCGGGCGTCGCGCCGGTGATGTCGTTCATGATTTCGTCGAGCGTGTAGCCAACGGCCAGCAGCGCCGCGACCTTGGCGATCGGGAAGCCGGTCGCCTTCGACGCAAGCGCCGACGACCGCGAAACCCGGGGATTCATTTCGATGACGATCAGGCGGCCGTCCTTCGGATTGACGGCGAACTGTACGTTGGAACCCCCTGTTTCAACGCCGATTTCACGCAGGCACGCGATGCTCGCGTTGCGCATGATCTGATATTCCTTGTCGGTCAGCGTCAGCGCGGGGGCAACGGTGATCGAATCGCCCGTGTGAACGCCCATCGGGTCGATGTTCTCAATCGAACAGACGATGATCGCGTTGTCGTTACGGTCGCGGACGACCTCCATCTCATATTCTTTCCAGCCGAGCAGCGATTCCTCGATCAGCACTTCGGTCGTCGGGGACGCGTCGAGCCCACCCGTCACGATCTGGACGAATTCATCACGGTTATAGGCAATCCCGCCACCCGTGCCGCCCATGGTAAAGCTGGGCCGGATGATCGACGGCAGGCCGGTACGCTCAAGCACCTGCAACGCATCGTCGAGCGTATGGGCAATGCCGGACCGCGCACTTTCCAGCCCGATCTTGTCCATCGCATCGCGAAACTTGATGCGGTCCTCGGCCTTGTCGATGGCGGCGGCATCGGCACCGATCATTTCGACCCCGTATCTGGTCAGCGTGCCGTCGTTCCACAACGCCAGCGCGGTGTTCAGCGCCGTCTGCCCGCCCATCGTCGGCAGCACCGCGTCGGGTCGCTCCTTGGCAATGATCTTCGCCACGATCTCAGGGGTGATCGGCTCGATATAGGTCGCATCGGCCAGCTCGGGATCGGTCATGATCGTCGCCGGATTGCTGTTCACCAGCACAATCCGGTACCCTTCCGCCTTCAGCGCCTTGACGGCCTGCGTCCCCGAATAATCGAACTCGCACGCCTGCCCGATGATGATGGGGCCAGCGCCGATAATGAGGATGGATGAGATGTCGGTGCGTTTGGGCATTAGCCGTTGACCAGATTTTGGATGGAGATTTCCAAGAGTTGAGAGGTGGCAACACCGATCGATGCCTTGCCGTATGTCGAGATAATTCGCACCAAGACTTCGTCTTGAGTTACCTGCGCAGACATCACCCCATCATCCCCACGAACCGTTCGAACAGATAGTGGCTGTCCTGCGGCCCCGGGCTCGCCTCCGGGTGATATTGCACGCTGAACACCGGCGCGTCGGTCATCTCGAAGCCGGCGTTGCTGCCGTCGAACAGGCTGACATGCGTCGCCTTTGCATTCGCCGGCAGCGTGCCCGCGTCGAGCGCGAAGCCGTGGTTCATGCTGGTGATCTCGACCCGCCCGTCGCTCAGCCGCTTGACCGGATGGTTCGCGCCGCGATGACCCTGAAACATCTTTTCGGTGCGGGCTCCCACGGCCAGCCCCAGCATCTGATGGCCAAGGCATATCCCGAACAGCGGTTTACCGGTTTCCAGCCACTGGCGAATGACCGGCACCGCATATTCGCCCGTCGCCGCTGGATCGCCCGGGCCATTCGACAGGAACAGGCCCTGCGGACCGTGCGCCATGATATCCTCGAAACTCGCGGTGGCGGGCACGACGGTGACGCTCGCGCCCGCATCGACCAGGTTGCGCAGGATATTGCGCTTGATCCCGTAATCGACCGCGACGACGCGCGGCCCATCCGCTTTGGCACTGTCCACGGCATAGCCATGCCCACGCGCCCACAGGCCGTCGCGCCATTGATAGCTCTGCAACGTCGATACGCCGCGCGCGAGGTCCATACCCTCAAGCCCCGGCCATTCGCGGGCCAGCGCGACCATTTCGTCGGTGTCGAACACCCCATCCTTGCGGTAGGCGATGACGGCGTTCGGCGCGCCTTTTTCACGGATCATCCGAGTCAGCGCCCGGGTATCGACGCCCGACAGGCCGATCCGTCCGTTGACCTTCATCCACTGGTCGAAATGCTGGGCCGAACGGTAATTGGACGGGTCGGTCACGTCCTGCCGCACGATGCAGCCGAGCGCGAAGGGATTGCCGCTTTCCTCGTCCTCCGGATTCGCCCCGACATTGCCGATGTGCGGAAAGGTAAAGGTGACGATCTGCGCCGCATAGGACGGATCGGTCATAACTTCCTGATAGCCGGTCATCGCCGTGTTGAAGCAGACTTCGCCGACGGCGACGCCCTCTGCTCCAAATCCATTGCCCCGAATCACACTGCCATCGGCAAGAACCAGTATTCCGGTCGCGCGCGCGGCGTCGGGCATGCGAAGGGGCACTCCGTGAGACTAGGTTGTGGCGATGTCGCTAAGGGCCGTCAGCTAGGCTTGCATCATCCGCGGGTCAACCTGCTATAGGCGCGTTCATGATCAGAGATGAAATCCAGGCGGCGCAGATCGCCGCAATGAAAGCGCGTGACGCCGAAACGCTGGGTGCGGTGCGGCTGATGCTGTCGGCGATCAAAAATCGCGATATCGAGGCGCGCACCGGCAAGGCGCCCGCCGACGACGACACGCTCGTCGTCGAGGTCTTGCAGAAAATGGTCAAGCAGCGCCGCGAATCGATCGAGATGTACGTAAAGGGCGGCCGCCAGGAACTCGCCGATATCGAGGCCCGCGAAGTCGCGGTCATCGAGCGATTCCTGCCGACGCAGCTTTCCGAAGCCGATACGCGCCTCGCCATCGAAACGATCAAGAGCGAACTCGGGGCGACCGGCGTCAAGGACATGGGCCGTGTCATGGCGACGCTGAAGGAACGCCACGCGAGCCAGCTCGACATGAGCAAGGCGAGCGCGCTGGTGAAGGAAGCGTTAGCCTAGCCGCCCGTCGTGCAGCCGCACGACACGGTCCATCTTCGTTGCCAGCCGCTCGTTATGCGTCGCAACGAGCGCGGCAGCGCCCTCCCCGCGCACCAGCCGCAAAAACTCTGCCAGCACGATGTCGGCCGTTGCCTCGTCGAGGTTGCCGGTCGGCTCGTCGGCCAAGATCAGCGATGGCCGGTTGGCAAGGGCGCGGGCGACCGCCACGCGCTGCTGCTCGCCGCCCGACAACTGGCTCGGCTTGTGCGTCAGCCTTTCACCGAGCCCCAGGGCCGCCAGCAACGCCGCCGCGCGCGCCTCCGCCATCGCCCGCGACTTGCCACCGATCAGCTGTGGCAGGACGACATTCTCGCTGGCGGTAAAGTCGGGCAGCAAATGGTGAAACTGATAGACAAACCCGATCGCATCGCGGCGCAGCGTTGTCCGGCCATCGGTGCCAAGCCGCGCCGCTTCGGTCCCGTTGATCCGGATCGACCCATCGAACCCGCCCTCGAGCAACCCGACTGCCTGCAGCAGCGTCGACTTGCCTGAGCCCGACGGGCCCAGCAGCGCGACGATTTCGCCCTGGCCGACGCTCAGGTCGACACCCCGCAGGACCTCGATGACCGCTCCGCCCTGTTTGAACGACCGCGTCAGGCCCGTGACGGCCAGCGCTTCATTCATAGCGAAGCACCTGCACGGGGTCGGTGCCAGCCGCCTTCAGCGCCGGATAGAGCGTCGCCAGAAAGCTGAACAGCAGCGCCATCAGCGCGATGCCAACCACTTCGACCGGATCGGTCTTCGACGGCAATTCGGTCAGGAAACGGATCGAGGGGTCCCAGAGGTTTTGCCCGGTGACCAGCTGCGCGAAATCGACGATGTTCTGGCGAAAGAACAGAAAAAAGAACCCGAGCAACAGCCCGGCAGCCGTGCCGATCGCACCGATCGCGGTGCCGACGACGACGAAGATCCTGACCAGCGACCGTCGTGTCGCGCCCATCGTGCGCAGGATCGCAATGTCGCGGGTCTTGGCACGCACCAGCATGATCAGCGATGACAGGATGTTGAACACGGCAACCAGCACGATGATCGACAGGACGACGAACATCGCGACGCGTTCGACCGCAAGCGCCTCGAACAGCGCCGCGTTCAGCCCGCGCCAGTCGGTCACGACCGCCCGGTCGCCAACCTGTTTCACCAGGGGTTTGAGGATCGCGCCCACGTTGTCGGCATCGGTCGTCTGCAGTTCGACCATGCCCACGGCGTCGCCCATCAGCAGCAGTTGCTGCGCATCGGCAATCGGCATGATCACGAACGCCTTGTCATAATCGTAGACGCCGATTTCGAAAATCGCCGCGACGCGGTAGCCGACGATGCGTGGCACGCTGCCAAAAGGGGTCGTCTGGCCGTCGGGCGAGATCAGACTGATCGTGCTGCCGACGGTTGCGCCCAATTGCTCCGCCAGGCGCGCGCCGATCGCGACATTGCCACTGCCGGGCGTCACTTCGGCCATGTTGCCTGCCTTCAGCGCCAGCGTCTTGTTGGACCGGATATCCTCGACACGCATTCCGCGCACCAGCACGCCCTCGACGCGCCCGGTGTAGGTCGCCATCAGCGGTTGTTCGATGAGCGGGGTCGCCGACGTCACGCCGGGCGTCTTGCGCGCCATATCCGCAATCTGGCGCCAGTCAGGCAGCCGTCCACCATAGCCCTGCACCACGGCATGGCCGTTCAGACCCACGCTCTTTTCGAACAATTCCGCCCGGAATCCGTTCATCACGCTCATCACGACGACCAGCGCCGCGACACCCAGCATCACCGCGACGAGGCTGATCGAGCCGACCAGCGCGATGAATGCCTCCCCGCGCCCCGGTAGCAGGTAGCGGCGCGCGATCATGGCTTCGTACGGATTGAGGAACATGTCCGCGTCGCGCTTAATAGGGGCAGGCGGCGCTGGCAACATTGCCGACCGGCCCAAACTGTTGCCTAGACACCACAGTGCCGCGTTAATCGGCGGAAATGCGTGCCAAGGATGGTGACAAAAGCAGTAGCCTTCCCTAGCGTCACAAGTCTGAAACGATGGACAACGGCCACGGTTCAGGGAGGTTTCGGCTCCGCTAGCGCCTTTACAGGAGCGCGTTGAGCCGAAGCATTACAGTCTGGGGGGCTGACGAGCGATCGTCACGCGGGTGCCCGGGTCGTTGCACGATCCGGGCATTCGGCTAACCCGCAATCTGCTACAATCCTAGATACCCCCGCCCGATCAGCCCTGCCGCGGCAGTGACACCCAGCAACACGAACAGGTTGGCGCGGCGCATCACGGCAACCACGGCTGCGGCCGACAGCAGGAGCGCAAAAACGTCGACATGGCTCCATGCAGGCACCGGCAGACCGACCGGTCCGATGGTCAGCCTTGTGACGGTTCCAAAGACGAAGTGCAGCGCGAACCACATGGCGAGGCTGAGGATGACACCGACCACCGCTGCGGTGATCGCCCCCAGGGCCGAGGCGAGCGCGGCATTGGCACGCAACCGCTCGACATACGGCGCACCGGCAAAAATCCAGACAAAGCACGGCAGGAACGTCACCCATGTCGTGAGCAATCCGCCGAGGGTTGCCGCCCACAAACTGCCGCTCGCCCTGTAGGCACCCATGAATCCGACGTATTGCGTGACCATGACCAGCGGCCCAGGCGTGGTCTCCGCCATGCCCAGTCCGTCAAGCATTTCGGTCGGGCTCAGCCAGTGGTAGGTGTCGACCGCCGCCTGCGCCATATACGCAAGCACGGCATAGGCACCGCCGAAGGTAACGACCGCCAGCTTGCTGAAGAAAATCGCGATCTGGCCGAAAACCGGAGGGGCCGTGCCGATCACCAACGCGACCGTCCCCAGCCAGAGCAGGAGGAGCAGTGCAGCGGCGATCAACGGCCCGCGCCCCGCCGGCTGACCGCCTTCGCCAAGCGCACTGTCGGCGTCGGACAGTCCGTCGGCGCCGCCCTTGTGCCCGCCGCTCACAAAGGCGTGGCTGCCGCGCCGCGAGGCGAAATAGCCGATCACCCCCGCGCCGCCGACGATGAGCGGGAATGGCGCATCGACGAGAAATATCGCGGCAAAGGCGACTGCTGCGAGGATGCGACTTTCCGTCGATTTGAGCGCGCGGCTGCCGATGCGGATAACCGCTTGCAGGACGATCGCCAGCACCGCTGCTTTTACCCCGAAAAACAGCGCCGCGATCGGTCCGACATGACCGTAGAGCGCGTAGATCCATGACAGCGCCATGATTGCCGCCGCGCCCGGCAACACGAACAACAGGCCCGCGACCAGGCCGCCCCGCACCCCGTGCAGTAACCAGCCGATATAGGTCGCGAGTTGCTGCGCCTCAGGTCCCGGCAGCAACATGCAGAAATTGACCGCATGCAGGAACCGCCGTTCACCGATCCAGCGTTTTTCGTCGACCAGAATGCGGTGCATCACCGCAATCTGCCCCGCCGGCCCACCGAAACTAAGAGCGGCGATCCGCAGCCATACCCGAACGGCGCTGCCAAATGTTATGCCGTGGCCTGTCTGCGGATTGCTCATATCACCCTTCCCCCATGACGAGGACAGGGCAGCGCTTGGGCGAGATCGCCTGCGTCCGGGCGACTGCCTTTAGCCCGAGATCAGAAGCCTACCGATACGTGCGACCCGGTCAACTGCCGAAGCGGTAGCGCGCCGTGATCTGGAATGTCCGCGGGTCGCCGGGAATACCGGTGACCAGCCCCGAATTGCCCGATTGCAGCGTCGTCAACAGCAGGTAATCCTTGTTGAAGATGTTGCGCACCAGGCCGAAAACTTCCCAGCCGGCGCGCGACGCAAAACCGATGCGGGCATTGACCACGGTGTAACCGGGGATTTTCGCCGCCGCAGAATCCGACGCATCGCCAAAGAAGCTCGACCGGTAATTGGCATCGACACCGACATAGGCATCGCCGCTGCCGACGTCGTGCCGGTACTCACCGCCTGCCGACAGCGCCCACTTTGAGACGTTCGGCAGCAACTGGCCGCTCAAATCGCAATTCGACGTCGAATTGCCGACGCGTTCAAGCGGGCATGGCGCATTCTTGAAATCGATATATTTTGCGTCGGTATAGGCACCGCGCAAATAGCTGGTGAAACCACTCATCGGTGCGGTCGAGAAGTCGAACTCGACCCCCTGCGACCGGACCTTGGCGGCGTTGGCCAGATAGGGCCGCAGCGAGCCCGGCCCGGTATCCACGACGTTCGCCTGGTAATTGGTGACGTCACTCCGATAAATCGCCAGATTGGCTGTCAGCTTGCGGTTGAAAAACTGCGTCTTCAGTCCCGCCTCATAGCTGTCGACGCGTTCGGGCTTGACCACCGCCAGCGACAGTGCCGGCGCGCCGGTCGCATCATTGGGGACGCCGGCCAGGTTGATACCGCCCGACTTATACCCACGCGAATAGCCGCCATAAACCAGGATATCCGGTGCTATTTTCCACGCCAGGTTGATGTCGCCCGTCAGCTGACCATCGTTGAAGCCGGCCGGATAGGATTGCGGGCCGGCGATGCCCTTGCGCGCCGAGGCGAGTGCTGCCTGCTGAGCCGGCGTCAGCAGACCCGAAATCGCCGGGCCGCCTGATACGAGGGCGTCATATTGGGCGCGCTTGCGCTCCTGCGTGTAGCGCAGACCAGGGGTCAGGCGCAGCGTGGGGGTGATGTTCCACGTTGCCTGGCCGAACGCTGCATAGCTCCAGGTCCGCTGATACTGGCTCGACGTCTGGGTATATCCATCGAGGAAATTATACGGGACATTCGTCGCACCGGCGCCGGAGCCCGTTGTTTTGCCAATGAGCCAATAGGCCGCGTCGCGTCCCCAGATCGTCAGATTCTGTCCGCGCAAATCCTGATAATAGGCAAAGACACCAGCGGTATAGTCGATCGTGTGCTTGCCATTCGAAGAGATCCGGAATTCCTGGCTATAGGCATCCTGCTGATTGAAGTTCGACGATGCCCGCAAGATGTCGAGCGACGTGTAGTCGCGGTCATTCCGCGGCTGCCAGTCCCACCAGCGCCAGGCAGTGATCGACGTCAGCGTCGCGCCGCCCAGATCGAGGTCGGCGTTGAGCGCCAGCCCGCCGATTGCCGAGCGCGCCCGGATCTGTCCGTCGAAATCGGCGATGCGGGCATAGGGGTTCGGCGAAGAGTTGCTGCCGCCGGGGAGAAAATAGGGCGTCGTGATGCCCGCGGCATTCTGGACCTGCGCGGCAAGCTGCGCGAATTGCTTGGCCGGCAGCCCGGCGGAATTCGTTTTGAGAGTGGAACCGACCGCTACCGCAACCTGGGTACAGCAATCGGGGTTCTCGAGGTTGTAATCCCCGATCAGCCGGAGGCTGAGGGTGTCGGTCGGCTTCCACAGGAATTGAGCGCGCGCGGCGAGATTGTCGAGGTCGTTGACCTTGTGGCCTTCCTTCGTCGAAGTGATGAAGCCGTCGCGGCTGGTGTACCCCAGGGCAATGCGGCCAGCGACCGTGTCGGAAAAGGGTGCCGAGACGCCCGCTTTCACCTGGACAAACTGGTGATCGCCGATTGACGCCTCGAACTGACCCTCAGGCGTAAAGCTCGGCAGCATCGTCGTAATGTTGAGCGCGCCGGCCGTGGTATTCTTGCCGAACAGCGTCCCTTGCGGTCCGCGAAGGACCTCCACGCGCTCCACGTCGGTCAGGTCGAGCGCGGCTGCCGCCGGGCGGCTGGTATAGACGCCGTCGACATAGAAACCGACGCCCTGCTCGAGACCGTCATTGGTCAGGCCGACCGACGCGCCAAGCCCGCGAATGTTGAGCGAGGTGTTGCGCGGGTTCGACGAACTGAACTGCAGCGTGGGCGCGAGCTGCGAAATCTGCTGGATGGAAAAGGTCGCCTGCTGCTGCAGGGTGACGTTCGACAGCACGCTGAGCGCGATCGGCACGTCCTGCGCCTTTTCCTCGCGGCGACGCGCGGTAACGACGATCGCGCCGGGATCTTCGTCGGCCTGGTTGAGCGTCGACCGTGGCTCGGGCTGAGGCGACGAGGGCGCCGTTACGATGAGCCCGGTGGGCGAAGCCGGCTGCTGATCAGCGGCAGAGGCCGCCAGAGGGTAGGCCGCGCTGATCAACAACGCTGCGCGGAATATTTTTGTCGTCACCTATGTGCCCCCTTACCGAATCGCTAGTGGTCTAGTGGGGATTGAATGCGACAGATTAATGTCACGAATCAAGAGCGATTGGTTAATACACGACTAATCGAGTATGATTTCAGACGAGGCGGGATTGTTCGACCGCCGCGCGGACAAAACTCGCGAACAGGGGATGCGGCTCGAATGGTTTGGATTTCAGCTCGGGATGAAATTGGACGCCCACAAACCACGGATGATCGGGACGCTCGACGATTTCGGGCAGCGTGCCGTCGGGCGACATCCCCGAAAAGATGAGGCCATTGGCTTCGAGAGCATCGCGGTAATGCGCGTTGACTTCGAAGCGATGCCGATGCCGCTCTGAAATCTCCGTGGTCCCGTAGACGCTCGCAACCCGGCTGTTGCCGCCAAGCTGGGCCGGATACGCCCCCAGCCGCATCGTTCCGCCGAGGTCACCGTCGGCATGGCGCTTCTGCAGCCCCTCTGCGCCCATCCATTCGGTGATCAGCCCAACGACGGGTTCGCTGGTTGGTCCGAATTCGGTCGTCGAGGCCTTGGCAATGCCCGCCGTATTCCGCGCGCCCTCGATGCAGGCCATCTGCATCCCGAGGCATATGCCAAAGAACGGCACGTCGCGCGTACGGGCGAATTCGACACTGGCAATCTTGCCCTCCGACCCGCGCTCGCCAAATCCGCCCGGCACCAATATCCCGTGCAGCGGCTCAAGCTTGCCAGCGATATCGTCGCCGCCCTCGAACAATTCGGCGTCGAGCCAGCGGATGTTGACTTTGACCCGGTTGGCGATCCCGCCATGGACCAAGGCCTCGTGCAGCGATTTATACGCATCGGGGAGTCCTACATATTTGCCGACGACGCCGATCGTCACCTCGCCTTCCGGATTGGCCAGCCGCTCCTCGATCTCCGCCCAGCGTGAGAGGTCGGGATCGGGCGCGGGCTCGATCCCGAACGCGCGCAGCACCTCGTCGTCGAGCCCCTCGGCATGATATTGCATCGGCACCGCGTAGATGCTCTTGGCATCGAGCGCGGGAATAACCGCCTCCTGCTTCACGTTGCAGAACAGCGCGATCTTCGCGCGATCGGACGCCGGCAGCGGCTGTTCGCATCGGCAAACAAGGATGTCGGGCTGCACGCCGAGCGCTGCCAGTTCGCGTACCGAATGCTGGGTTGGCTTCGTCTTCAGTTCGCCCGCGGCCGCGATATAGGGCACCAGCGTTACGTGGATGGACACGCTGTTGCCGCGACCCAGGTCGTTCCGCAATTGCCGGATGGCCTCGATGAAGGGCAGCGATTCGATGTCGCCGACCGTCCCGCCGATTTCGCACAGCACGAAATCCAGATCGTCGGTTTCGCTGAGCGCAAAGGTCTTGATGGCATCGGTGACGTGCGGGATCACCTGAACCGTCGCCCCGAGATAGTCACCGCGCCGCTCGCGCTGGATGATCGTCTGATAGATGCGGCCGGACGTCACATTGTCCGACTGGCGTGATGGCACGCCCGTGAACCGTTCATAATGTCCGAGGTCGAGGTCGGTTTCCGCCCCGTCGTCGGTCACGTAAACCTCGCCGTGCTGATAGGGCGACATCGTGCCCGGATCGACGTTCAGATAGGGATCGAACTTCCGGATACGGACGCGGTAGCCCCGTGCCTGGAGCAGCGCCGCCAGTGACGCCGCCATGAGACCTTTGCCGAGCGAGGAGACCACGCCGCCGGTGATGAAAATAAACCGCGTCATGGGAGGAGAGGCTTAGACGTGCCCACACACCAAGGGCAAGTCAGCGACTCAACCCGTCATGCGTTTTTCACCGAAACCCTTTGCGATCGCTCAGTTGGAATTGCCGGACGTCGTCGTCGCCGGGGTCGTCGCGACCAAAGGAGGCGGTGCCACGGGCTGCGATGCCGTCGACTTGGGTGCGGCGCGCTCCACGGCACGGCGTTCGGCTGGACGAACGACCCGTACCGGCTCCGGCGCGGCAACGAGCGGCACCGTCAATTGCGGACGTGCGCTGCCCTGAGGCGCGGGGACCGGCGTCGGTGCCGTGGTTGGCCCGCCGGCAAGAGGAACCGCCGGTGCACCGGCAGGCGGCGCTGTTGGCGCCTGATGGCGTGCCAGCGACGTGTCGATCGTGCCCGGCGCGTTGGCGTGCGTGGCGATCACCGCGTGGAGGATCGACAGGCCGATGAACACGCTCGCCAGCACCATCGTCGAGCGCGTCAGAAAATCGGCTGCTCCGCGCGCCGACATCAGCCCGGTCGGGCTGCCGCCCATGCCCAGCCCGCCGCCTTCCGACTGCTGCATCAGGATGACACCGACGAGCAGGACGGCAACAATTGCCTGAATGACGAGCAGGAACGTAAGGAGCATGAAGAAACGACTTTGTTCTGGAGCGGTGAGGTGCGCGATGTAGCCGACCGCATCGTCGACTTCAACGGTGCTTGCCTATCCGGCCGCCGCACGGACGATCGGCACGAAATCGGCGGCGGCGAGACTTGCCCCACCGACCAGCGCACCGTCGACATTGGCGATGTTCAGCAGTTCAGTGGCATTGGCGGGCTTCACCGAGCCGCCATAGAGAATGCGCACCTTAGGTCCGACGATTGCCCGAATGACGGCGTGCATCTCTGCGATTTCGCCTGGCGTCGGCGTCCGGCCGGTGCCGATGGCCCAGACCGGTTCATAGGCGACGACCAGCCGGTCGGTCGACGCCGGCAGCGAACCCGCCAGCTGGCGCGAAACAACGGCAATCGCCTCGCCCGCCTCACGCTCGCCGAGCGTTTCGCCGACGCAGACGATCGCGTCCATGCCCGCCGCAATCACCGCCGCTGCCTTTGCCCTGACCACCCCATCGGTTTCGCCGTCATCGGCGCGCCGCTCGCTGTGACCGACGATGCACAGGCTGGCGCCCGCTTCCACCAGCATCGCGGCGGAGACATGGCCGGTATGGGCACCAGCGGGCGCCGCGTGGCAATCCTGCGCACCGATCGCCAGACCTGTGTCCAGCGCCACTGCGGGCGCGATCAGGGTGAAGGGCGGACAGATCGCCACGTCGACAGGCAGTCCCCGCACGGCGGCAGCGACGCTACCGAGTTCGGAAAGCGCCGAAAGACTGCCGTGCATCTTCCAGTTACCGGCGACCAGCTTGCGAAGTGTCATCCTCGCGTCCTATGGGGACGCCCTCTTTTGCTCAAGGCCTGCCATGCTCAGCTATTTTCGCCGTTTCTCGAAATCGCCGTTCGGCATCGCCATTTTCGGTCTCATCCTGATCGCGTTCATCGTCACGCTCTATCAGGGCAAGGCAGGCATCGGTGGCTTCACCGGCGGCACGGGCGGCGCGGTGGCGACCGTCGGCGGCGAGGCGATCGACGAGAATGAACTGGTCCGCCGCGCCCAGAACCAGCTGGAAGGTCAGCGTCAGCAGAATCCGGGCGCAACGATGGCACAATTCGTGGCGGCGGGGGGCGTGGAACAGACCGTCGATCTGACGACGACTGGCCGCGCCCTGGAGATATTCGCCAAACAGCAGGGGATGGCCGCCAGCCGCAAGCTGATCGATGGCGCGATCGCCAGCATGCCCGCCTTCTACGGTCCCACAGGCAAGTTTGACCGCTCCACATTCCTCGCCGCACTCTCTGCGCGCAAGGTGACCGAGAACATGCTTCGGCAGGATTTCGAACGCGCCGAGCTCAGCCGCGCCCTGGCCATTCCTGCCTCGGGCGGTGCCCGTGTGCCCGCCGCTATGGTCCGCCCCTATGCTTCGCTGTTGCTCGAAACGCGCAGTGGCATCGTCGCTGCCGTACCCAGCACGCTGTTCCTTGCGTCCACACCCCCCACCGACGCCGAACTCCAGATATTTTATCAGCGCAATATCGCCCGCTACACGGTGCCCGAACGCAGGATCCTACGTTATGCGAGCTTCGACCGGTCGCGCTTTACCGGTAAGGTTAGCGCGAGTGATGCCGAAATCACCAAATACTATAATGACAACGCCGCAATCTATGCAGCGAGCGAGCGTCGTTCGTTTACCCAGGTCATTACTGGCAGCCAGGCCGAAGCAGAACGGGTCATCGCTGCGGTCCGCGGCGGGACATCGCTCGCCGACGCAGCCCGATCGGTTCAGCGCGATCCGATCCCGATTGCAACCACCGACCTCGACGGTCTGGCCAAGCTTTCCAGCGTCGACGTGGCACGTGCCGCCTTCGCAGCGCCAAAAGGCACGTTTGCGGCGGTCAAGCGCTCAGGCCTTGGCTATCACGTTGTCCGCGTCGACGGCGTCACGACAATTCCCGCAACGCCCCTTGCCACGGCTCGTCCGGCCATCGCCATAATCCTGAATTCGGCAAAGCAGGCGAAGGCGATGTCCGACATGGTAGCAGGAATCGAGGACGCGATCAGCAATAAGGCGACGCTCGATCAAATCGCGGGCAAATTCGGCCTTTCGCTCGTGGCGACCCCGCCGCTGACCAGCGGCGGCGCTGCCGTCGACGTCCCGGGCTATGTTGCGCCGCCCGAAGTGTCGACAGTTCTGCGTGATGCATTCCAGGCCGAAGCCGGTGACGACCCGGCCGTCGCGACGCTCGCCGACGGCAAGAGTTTTGCCCTTTGGAAGCTCGACCGGATTGTTGCCGCCGCACCCAAACCGCTTGCCGCCGTCCGTGACCAGGTCACGGCAGACGTCCGCCTGGAAAAGGCTTCGAAAACCGCGAAAACAGCAGCAGACGCGGTCGTCGCCGCCTTGAACGGGGGTATGCCGGTGCCACAGGCTCTCGCCAAGGCTGGCGTCGCCCTGCCGGCACCGCAGCCCGCCCGGGCCCGGCGCATGGATATCGCCAGAGCGCAGGGAAAAGTGCCGCCGCCCCTCACCCTGTTGTTCCAGCTGCCCGAAAAACGCGCCCGCTCGCTCGAACTGCCCGACCACGCCGGTTGGTATGTCGTCTATCTCGACGCAATCGTGCAGGGTGATGCGAAAGAGGTGCCCGGCCTCATCGAAGCCACGCAACAGCAATTGTCGGCAATCATCGGTGATGAATATGTCCAGCAGTTCGCCAACGCGATCGGCAAAAGCGTCGGTGTCGTCAAGAATGCGGCGGCGATTCAGCGGCTGAAGGCCAGCCTTTCGGGCGGTAACGCCCAATGAGCGAGGCGCCTGCCGCGCGTGACGCGGCGGCGAGCGCGGCCCTGGCAAGCGGACGACCGGCTTTGGTCTGGCGTGACATGGTCGCCGACACCGAAACGCCAGTCTCCGCAGCACTCAAGCTCATCGAGCCGGGTCGCGGTGATTTCCTCCTCGAATCGGTCGAGGGCGGGCGCTCACGCGGGCGTTACAGTCTGATCGGCCTCGCGCCCGATCTGGTCTTCCGCGCCGACGGCGACAGAGCCGAGATCAACGATCGCTGGATGACCGACCGCGCTGCGTTCGCGGCCATTCCCGAGACGACAATCGCCGCATTGCGCACACTGGTATCGTCGTGCCGAATCGACGTGCCCCCCGAACTGCCGCGTGCGCTCGCCAGCCTTGTCGGCTATTTTGGCTTTGAGACGGTGGGCCTGATCGAGGCGCTGCCGCGGCCTGCCGCCAATCCGCTCGCCCTGCCCGACATGATATTCGTGCGGCCGACGCTGCTGCTCGTGTTCGACCGTCTCGCCGACCGCTTGTTCGTCATCGCTCCGGTATGGGTCGGCGGAAGTGTCGCGAGGGCGGTCGACGCCATCGAAGCCACCATGTCGCGCCTTTCAAAACCGGTACCTGCGCATCGCCGCTCTCCGGTTGCCACGCCGGTGCCCAGTCTCGACCCGGTCCTGCCCCCCGGTCGATACGCTGCCATGGTTGCGCGGGCGAAGGACTATATTGCCGCGGGCGATATCTTTCAGGTGGTGCTGGCGCAGCGTTTCACCATGCCCTTCACCCTGCCGCCGTTCGATCTCTACCGCTCGTTGAGGCGGATCAACCCCTCGCCGTTCCTCTACCATCTCGATCTGCCCGGCTTCTCGCTGACGGGCTCAAGCCCCGAAATTCTCGTCCGCGTGCGCGATGGCGAGGTCACGATCCGGCCCATTGCGGGCACCCGCCCGCGTGGGCGCAACGACCAAGAAGATGCCGCCAACCGCGCGAGCCTGCTCGCCGATCCGAAAGAGCGTGCCGAACATCTCATGCTGCTCGACCTCGGCCGCAATGATGTCGGCCGCGTCGCGGAAGCGGGCAGCGTCACCGTTACCGACAGCTACACCGTCGAATTCTATAGTCACGTCATGCACATCGTCTCGAACGTGGTGGGCCTGCTGGCGAAGCGTAAGGACGCACTCGACGCCCTGTTTGCGGGTTTCCCAGCGGGCACGGTCAGCGGCGCGCCCAAGGTGCGCGCCTGTGAAATCATCGCAGAGCTCGAACCCGAAACCCGCGGCGCCTATGCGGGCGGCGTCGGCTATTTCTCACCCGACGGCAGCATGGACAGCTGCATCGTTCTGCGCACCGCCATCGTGAAGGATGGCGTTATGCACGTTCAGGCCGGAGCAGGAATCGTCGCCGACAGTGATGCGGCCTATGAACAACGCGAATGCGAAGCCAAGGCGGGTGCCCTGCTGGCGGCGGCACGCGAAGCTGTCTCGGAGGCGAACGAGCTCGCATTCGGGCAGTAGCGCGCACGGGCGGCTCTCGTTAAGGCAAACGCCATGATCCTCGTCATCGACAATTACGACAGCTTCACCTGGAATCTTGTCCATTACCTCATGGAATTGGGTGCCGAAGTCGAGGTCGTACGCAACGATGCCATTGGCGTCGGCCAGGCGATGTCGAGCGGCGCCGATGCGTTCCTGATCTCGCCGGGCCCCAAGGCGCCGACCGAGGCCGGCATATCGCTCGATATCGTTGCAGCCTGCGCCGATCAGGGACGGCCGTTGCTCGGCGTGTGCCTCGGTCATCAGGCGATTGGCCAGCATTTCGGCGGCGAAATTGTCCGCGGCGGCCTGATGCACGGCAAGACGTCGCCCGTGACGCATGACGGCAGCGGACTGTTCGCCGGACTGCCTTCTCCTTTTACGGCAACGCGCTACCATTCGCTGATCGTCGACCATGTGCCCGCCGACCTGATCGTCAATGCCACGGCACCCGACGGCAGCGTCATGGGGTTCCGCCACGCCAGCCTGCCCATTCACGGCGTTCAGTTTCACCCCGAGAGCATCGCCACCGAACACGGTCACGCGATGCTGGCCAACTTCATGACTCTCGCCGGGCTGAAGGTGAAGGACAGGATTCCAGTGGAAACGACCAGGTGACGGCCGACGACGCCGAGGCACAGTTCGGGTCGATGCTCGACGGCACGATGTCCGATGCCGAAACCCGCCGCTTGCTGATCGAGATCGCCGACCGTGGCGAAACCGTCGACGACATCGTCGGTGCCGTCCGTGCCATCCGCGCCCGTATGCTGACGATCACGCCGCCTCCGGGGGCAATCGACGTCGCCGGGACCGGCGGCGACGGTCAGCACAGCCTGAATGTGTCGACCGCGGTCGCAATCGTTGTGGCGGCCTGCGATGTTCCGATGGCCAAATGCGGTAATCGCGCGGCGTCGTCACTGGCCGGCACCGCAGACACGCTGGAGGCGCTCGGGCTCGATATTCACCGGGCTACCGAACGTGCCGAGGCGTCACTCGCCGATCTCGGCATCGCCTTCATCTTCGTGCAGCGCCAATTGCCTGCGCTTGGCAGGCTCGCCCCGATCCGGCGCGCGATCGGACGTAAAACGATTTTCAACCTGCTTGGCCCCCTCGTCAATTTTCCCGGTGTCGACCGCCAGCTGATGGGCGTGCCCTCTCCGGACATCATCCCGCTTTACCGCGCTGCCGCCACCGAACTCGGTATCCGGCGCGCCATGATCGTCTCGGGCGACGAGGGACTCGACGAAATCTCCATTGGCGGGGCCAGCCGAATTGCGACGATCGGGTTTGCGGACTCCGTTACGCACATCGCACCGCAAGACGTCGGTCTTCCCTCCCATCCGATCGAAACCTTGCGCGGCGGCGATGCCATGTTCAATGCGACGGCGCTGCGGCGCATGTTGCTTGGCGAAACCGGTCCCTATCGCGACGCCGTCTTGATCAACGCCGCTGCCGCATTACTCGTTGCCGACCGGGTATCGGACTGGCGCGAGGGTGTCGAAGAAGCTGCGGAGGCAATCGACCGCGGGCTCGCCAATACGTTACTGGATTGCTGGATAGCTTACCGATGAATGTTCTCGCCGAAATTTGCGCCACCACGCGCGCCGAGGTCGCCCGGCGACAGGCCGTGTGTTCGATTTCTGAGCTCGACAACCTCGCCTCGGCGCAAACCCCTCCGCGCGGCTTCCAGTGGGCGCTGGTCGACAAGGCCAAGACAGGGTTTGCCCTGATTGCGGAGATCAAGAAAGCATCGCCGTCGAAAGGACTGATCCGCGCGGATTTCGATCCGCCCGCCCATGCGCGCGCGTATGAGGCCGGGGGCGCGGCCTGCCTTTCGGTGCTTACCGACGTTCCGTATTTTCAGGGTCACGATGATTATCTCAAGGCAGCGCGTGCCGCCTGCCACCTGCCCGTCCTGCGCAAAGACTTCACGCTCGATCCGTGGCAGGTTGCCGAGGCGCGGGCGATCGGGGCCGACGCGATCCTCATCATCGTTGCGGCACTCGATGACGCCCTGATGGCCGAAATCGAGGCGGCCGCGGTCGAGCGCGGCATGGACGTGCTGGTCGAGGTTCACGACGCCCGCGAGCTGGACCGCGCGTTACGCCTGCAATCGCGGCTGATCGGCGTGAACAACCGCGATCTCCGCGATTTCAGCGTCGATTTCGAACGCACGTACGAACTTGTCGGCCGCGCGCCCGCCGACCGCATCGTCATCGCGGAAAGCGGCCTCACCGCCCCCGCCGACCTCGCTGCCATGTCCCGTCATGGCATCCGCACGTTCCTGGTCGGCGAAAGCCTGATGCGTCAGCCCGATCTGGAAACGGCGACGCGCACATTGTTAAATGGCGCATGAGCGGGCTCACTCACCTCGACGCGACTGGCGCCGCGCAGATGGTTGATGTCACGCACAAGGCGGATACCGAGCGCGAGGCGACCGCCGAGGGCGTGATCACCATGTCCGCAGAAGCGATTGCCGCGATCCGCGACGGTACGGCAAAGAAAGGCGACGTTCTGGCCGTGGCGCGCGTCGCAGCGATCATGGCGGCAAAGCGGACCAGCGATCTCGTGCCGCTTTGTCACGCCATTGCCCTGTCGTCGGCCACAATCGACTTCGACTTTGGCGAGGGCACGATCCGCGTCAGGGCAACGACGCGCACGAACGGCCCTACCGGTGTTGAAATGGAGGCGCTGACGGCGGTGTCGGTCGCGCTCCTGACCGTCTACGACATGGCCAAGGCGCTCGACCGGGGCATGACGATCGGCGGCATTCGCCTGCTCAGGAAATCCGGGGGTCGATCGGGCGATTGGCAGGCATGATCACGCCTGACCAGGCCCAGTTGCGCGTTCTTGCACTCGGACACCCCGTCGAGACGCAGACATTGCCGCTGATCGAGGCAGCGGGCCGGTGGACCGCAGGGTCACTGACCGCCTGCCGCACCCAGCCCGCGCGCGATCTGTCCGCGATGGATGGCTATGCCGTCCGCTTCGACGACTTGCCGGGCCCCTGGACGGTCATCGGACAATCGGCCGCGGGCGCGCCGTTCGGGCAACCGCTGGCGGCTGGACAAGCAGTGAGGATATTCACCGGTGCCGCACTGCCCGAGGGGAGCGATACAATCGTCATTCAGGAGGACGTTGCACCAAGCGGCGCAACGATCTCGCTGACCGGTGCAGGTCCAAACTCCTCCGGCCAGTCGGTGCGTTTCGCCGGGTCGGACTTTACGGCAGGCGATGTGCTGGTCGACGCCGGCCATAAACTTACGCCGGCCGTGATCGCCCTCGCCGCGATCGGTGGTCACGACATGGTCGCGGTCCGCCGCCGGATTCGTGTAGCCATCATATCGACAGGCGACGAGCTCGTGCCCCTCGGTGCAGATCCCGGTCTCGACCGACTGCCCGGCTCCAACGGCGTCATGCTGCAAGCCATGCTCCGCGACCTGCCGGTTGATGTGACCGATCTCGGCATTGTCCCGGACGACCGCAAAGCGCTGGCGGCTGCCTTCGATGAAGCCCGCACCTGCGATATCGTGGTCACGACGGGCGGCGCGTCGGTCGGGGATCACGACCTTGTCCGGCCCGGCCTGATCGAGGCGGGCGCGACACTCGACTTTTGGAAGGTGGCAATGCGGCCGGGCAAGCCGCTGATGGCAGGCACGCTGGGACAGGCCGTGGTCCTTGGTCTACCCGGCAATCCGGTGAGCGCTTTCGTCACGGGTACGCTGTTTCTGCTCCCGCTCGTCCGCCACCTGGCGGGGGCGACCGACGCCCTGCCACCGCGCATGACCGTCGAACTTGGGCAGGCGCTGCCCGTTGTCGGCCCACGCACCGATTTCGTCCGCGCCCGGTGGCAGGATGGCCGGCTGATCCCGTTACCGTCGACCGACAGCGGTGCTCTTCGCCCGCTGGCGGGAAGCGACGCCCTGATCATTCGCCCCGCATTTGCGCCGCCCGCGGCCGAGGGCACGCGCGTAGAGGCAATGCTGATCGCTTGACGGCGCGCAGAATGTTTCCTAGACGTTCCGCGTTCGTTCCCAGGGAGTGCCCGATGCTGACCCGTAAACAGCATGAGCTTATCTGCTTCATCAACGACCGTCTTGAAGACACCGGCGTGTCGCCGTCATTCGAGGAAATGAAGGACGCACTGGACCTTAAATCAAAATCGGGTGTTCACCGGCTGATATCGGCGCTCGAGGAACGTGGCTTCATCCGGCGATTGCCGAACCGCGCCAGAGCGCTCGAGGTCATGAAACTTCCGGAAGGCGGGACAACGAAGGGCCGCTCGACCGCGTCTGCCGTGCCTGAGAATAATGTTCTAGAAATGCCGAGGCGGCTGCCTCAGGCCGCAAACGACATCATCGAGCTGCCGCTGCACGGCCGGATCGCCGCCGGGATGCCGATCGAGGCGATGGAGCGCGACATGACGCTGCCGGTACCGGCTGCATTGCTCGGGCCGGGCGAGCATTACGCACTCGAGGTATCGGGTGACTCGATGGTCGAGGCGGGCATTCTCGATGGTGACTATGCTCTTATCCGCAAAACCGACGTTGCCCGGGACGGCGAGATCGTCGTCGCCTTGATCGACGATAATGAGGCGACCCTGAAATATTTTCGCCACGACGGTCCGCGCATCCGGCTCGACCCAGCCAACGCGGCCTATCATGCGCAAATCTACGCCGCCAGTCAGGTGCGGGTCCAGGGGCGCCTGGCGGGACTCCTGCGCCGGTATTGAGGCGAAGGCCGGGGAGGTGCGCGCGCAATCACCCACGGATGCGCGCCTTCGCGGTCACTGACGGTCTCGACCCGCGGTTGCGCTAGCGTGATCGCCAGCCCGCCCGTGCGTTCGAGCATCGCGCGATCAATTTTCAGCCATTTGGGTCGACACCATGGCGGCAAGCGCCGGTCACTGACGACGATATCGGCGGCGGCACATTCTGCGTTGAACCGGTGGGGTGGCAACAGATACGGCGTGCGCGTGGCCACAATGCGCCAGATCCGCCCACCGCGCGTCAGGGCGACCCGGCAGACATCATCACTACATATGGCATCCCTCATCGTATCGAGGTCATCGAGTGCGCCGAGATCGCCGAAGCGCTCAGCCATCACGGAGCGCACATAATCACCTGCCCGCGGCCGCAATATCCCGAGGCGTCCGTCGTCGCCCCTGACCGCAAGGTGCATGCCGTCGCCCGTGACCAAAATATCGGGAGGAGGCGTCGCCAACGCCCATAGCGCGCCGACCGCCGCCAGTGGGATACCCCAGGCGCACACCCGGCCACGCCACAGCATTAGCCACAGCCCGCCCATCACCATCAGCCCGAAGGCGCCCACGGGCACCGAGGCGAGCGTCGCGACGGAACCCGGCAGCGCAGCCACTTTGTGCGAGAGCGCAAGTAACAGGTCGAGCGACCTGCCCGTCACCCACCAGAAGGGTGCGCCCAATCCGACCGTGTCAAATAACAGTGCCAGTGCTTCGAACGGCATCGTTACGAATGTCGTCAGCGGGATAGCAATGATATTTGCGACAGCACCGTAAATTCCTTCGCGATGAAAATGATAGAAGGCGATGGGGGCCAGCGCGAGTTCGACCGCAATCCCGGTGGCCAGCAACGACACCCCCTCGCGTGCCAGCTTGGCTACCCTCCCCTCGTCGCGCACGCCCACCAGTTTTTGCATGGGCGTCCACTCGTGCAGCGCAACGATCGCCGTAATCGCGGCAAAGCTCAGCTGGAAACTCGGGCCGACTACGGCCTCTGGCCACAGGCACATGACCAGCAAAGCTCCTGTCGCGACCAGCCGCAGGGTAAAGGCTTGCCGACCGATCACGATCCCGACCAGGATCAGCATCGCGGCGACACATGATCGCACGGTCGGCACCTCTGCTCCCGTCAGGATGGTGTAGCCGATGCCCGCCACGGCGCCCGTGCCCGCCGAAATGACGATGAGCGGCAGACGGCGCGCCAGGAGCGGACTGAGCGCCAGCAAGCGCAGCGCCAGGAACATTGCGGCACCAATTACCGCCGTCACATGCAGGCCGCTGATCGACAGCAGGTGGGTCAGCCCGCTCGACCGCATGGACTGTTCGTCTTCAGGCGAAATGCCGCCGCGATCGCCGGACGCGAAAGCGGCGGCGATCCCCCCCGCACTGCCGGGAATTCGGGTCCGGACATAGGCCGACAACCGCTCGCGAAAACCGTCTCCGCCCCGCGCCGCGGTGACCCGCGTGACCGGCCCGATCGCCTTTCCGATCGCGCCCAGCCGCATGAACCACGCCGTTCGCGCAAAATCATACCCGCCCGGCACGCTGGCTTCGGGTGGCGGGACCAGCCTTGCGCGCAGCATGATCCGGTCGCCCGCTGCAAGCGTGCCCGGCGCATCGACCCGGTCGATCGTCACCCGGACGCGCGGCGGCAGTCCCGCCGCATGATCGGGCGCCATCGTTACCCGCAGCCGGTCCTTTGCCGTCTGGACCTCGACATCCTCGACCTCGCCCGCAAAAGTCAGGACGGCGGGACGCGTCGGCAGCGGACCGGCAACCGAAAGCGCCCGCATCCATGCGATGCCCATCCCGAGCGCCGCCATGACCGACACGATGAGGACGGCCTGCCGCAACCTCCCATGGCGCGGCAGCAACCAGCCGGCCACGAAGAGCGCAGCCATTGCCGACAGCCACGCTATCCAGGCATTTCGTCCCGGCAGCGCAAACCACGCCGAGACCCCGGCACCCGCCGCCACGGGGATCCACAACGGCAACCGGTCCCGCTGTCTTTCGAGGAACCGTTCCATGCGATCGGCAAGGCCACCGGATCCGACCGATTGGCGGCGCCAAACCGCCATGCTAGGGGCGCGGGCGATCGTCGCGAACACCTGTCGACGAGTGGAGATTCCCCCACGTGGGCGCAAGCATCGAAACATCCGGCGACACGAGCGTACCGACCCCGGTCGTCACCCGTTTTGCCCCGTCGCCGACCGGCTATCTGCACATCGGCGGGGCGCGCACGGCGCTGTTTAACTGGCTGTATGCGCGCCATTTCGGCGGCCGTTTCCTGTTGCGGATAGAGGACACGGACCGTGCCCGATCTACGCAGGGCGCGATCGATGCCATTCTGGACGGGATGCGCTGGCTGGGTCTCGACTGGGACGGTGATGTGGTGTTCCAGTTCGCCCGCGCAGCGCGACACGCGGAAATCGCGAACCGGTTGCTCGCGACCGGCCATGCTTATCGCTGCTATGCGACACCCGAAGAGCTTGAGGCGATGCGCGCTGAGCAGCGCGCGGCCAAACTGCCGTTGCGCTATGATGGGCGGTGGCGTGATCGCACCGATGCGCCCGATGGTCTGCCCTTTGTCGTCCGGCTGCGTGCGCCACAAACCGGCGAGGTGACGATCGACGACCGCGTCCAGGGTCCGGTCACCGTCAAGAATGCCGAACTCGACGATTTCGTGCTGTTACGGTCCGACGGTACGCCGACGTATATGCTGTCGGTGGTGGTCGATGATCACGATATGGGCGTGACACATGTGATCCGGGGTGACGATCATCTCAACAATGCCTTTCGCCAGCTCGCCCTGATCCGGGCTCTCGACGAAACCGAGGGAGGCTGGCCCGACCCGGTTTATGCGCACGTGCCGCTGATCCACGGCGCAGACGGCGCAAAACTGTCGAAACGGCACGGCGCGCTCGGGGTCGATGCCTATCGCGACGAACTGGGTATCCTGCCCGAGGCACTGTCGAACTATCTACTCCGGCTCGGCTGGGGACACGGCGACGATGAGATCATCGATCGTGAACAGGCAACCGCATGGTTCGACATCGACGCCGTTGGCCGATCGCCGTCGCGCTTCGACATGAAAAAGCTGGATAATATCAATGGCCATTATCTGCGCATCGCCGACGACGCGCGCCTGGCCGCACTGATCGGTCCGCTGGTCGGGACGCTCGATATCGCCTTGCTGATCCGGGCGATGCCGGTCCTGAAGGCTCGCGCCAAATCCACGCTCGACCTGGCGGACGGCGCGCGCTTCCTGTTCGCATCGCGGCCGCTGGCCCTCGACCAGGGCGCGGACGCCCTGCTACATGAGGATGGCCGCGCACTGGTTCGTGCCGTACGTAACGCGGTGGCCAGTAGCGACGAATGGTCCACGACTGCTCTCGAAGAAGGAGTGCGGCGGGTAGCAGAGGAAGCCGGACTTGGCCTTGGCAAGGTCGCCCAGCCGTTGCGCGCAGCGCTGACGGGCCGGACGACGTCGCCAGGCATATTCGACGTGCTGACGCTTCTCGGTCGCGAAGAGGCGCTTGCCCGTCTTGACGATGCCGTCGAGGAGCGCAATGCGCGCCCTCAGGCGGCGGCAACGGCGATCGATGGAGACACAGGACATGGCTGACACTGCAAAGCTCTCGATCGGCGACAAAGATGTCGAATATGCCCTGATCAAGGGCAGCGTGGGCCCGGACGTCATTGATATCCGCAAACTTTATTCGCAGACTGGCGACTTCACCTACGATCCTGGCTTTACTTCGACCGCATCGTGCGAATCGGCACTGACCTACATCGACGGCGACGCCGGGATATTGCTGCACCGCGGGTATCCGATCGACCAGCTCGCGAATCAGTCGAGCTTCATGGAAGTCTGCTATCTGCTGGTGAACGGCGAGCTGCCATCGGTCGACGAGCTGGCCAAATGGACCACGACGATCACCCGGCACACGATGCTGCATGAACAGCTCGCAACTTTCTACCGGGGTTTCCGGCGTGATGCGCATCCGATGGCGATCATGTGCGGCGTCGTCGGGGCGCTTTCGGCGTTCTACCACGACTCGACCGACATCACCGACCCCCAGCAACGCATGATCGCCTCGCACCGGCTGATCGCGAAAATGCCGACGATCGCCGCGATGGCCTATCAGTACAGCGTCGGTCGCCCGTTTCTCTATCCGCAGAACAGTCTGTCCTACACCGGCAATTTCCTGCGCATGACGTTCGGGAACCCGGCCGAACCCTATGAAATCAATCCGATCGTCGAACGGGCGATGGATAAAATCTTCATTCTCCATGCCGACCACGAGCAGAACGCCTCGACCTCGACCGTGCGGCTCGCCGGCTCCTCCGGGGCCAATCCGTTCGCGTGCATCGCTGCCGGCATCGCCTGTCTCTGGGGTCCGGCACACGGCGGCGCCAACGAGGCCGCGCTCAACATGCTGCGCGAAATCGGCAGCACGGACCGAATCCCGGAGTATATCGCACGCGCCAAGAACAAGGACGACCCGTTCCGCCTGATGGGCTTTGGCCACCGCGTCTATAAAAACTTCGATCCGCGCGCCAAGGTGATGAAGGAAACCGCCGATGCCGTGCTGAAGGAACTCGGCGTCAGCGACCCCATTTTCGACGTGGCGCGCGAACTCGAACACATCGCTCTCAACGACCAGTATTTCATCGACAAAAAGCTGTATCCCAACGTCGATTTCTACTCCGGCGTCATCCTGTCCGCGATCGGCTTTCCAACGACGATGTTCACGGTGCTGTTCGCGCTTGCCCGTACCGTCGGCTGGGTCGCGCAATGGAATGAAATGATCTCGGACCCCGACCAGAAGATCGGCCGGCCGCGCCAGCTGTACACGGGTCCGACACAGCGTAACTACGTGGCAATCGACCAGCGCTGAGATCAGGCCGCCGGCAGGGTCAGCATGAAGCGGGCACCCTGGCCCGGCGCGCTGTCGACCGTGACGTCGCCACCCATCGCGCGCGCAAGCCTTCGCGAAATATAGAGGCCAAGCCCGCTGCCCTCACGTTCCGTGGGATCGACCCGCTCGAACTTTTCGAAGATGCGGATCTGGTCTGCAGGCGCTATGCCCTTGCCCTGATCGGCAACGACGATGACGACACTTTCGCCGTCGCGCTCGCCGCGCAACCAGACCATGCCACCCGCGGGCGAATAGCGCACGGCATTACCGACGAGGTTGACGAGAATCTGGAGGACGCGGCGGAAATCGCCCGTCGCCATCAAGGGTTCACCCGAATCGGGCCGGTCGATGCGAACCTGCCGGTCAGCGGCGCGCACTCCGAGCAATCCCCCGGCGCGGCGCGCCAGATCGGCGAGGTCGATGGGCTCGCCCTTGATCGCGAACCCCGGCCGCTCGACGTCCTGAAGGTCGCTCAGATCCTCGACCAGCGAGAGCAGGTGCCGCCCGGCACTCGCAATGTCACCGGCATAGTCGGCATAGTCTCGGCGCAGGGGGCCGTCGACCTGTGCGCTGATCGTTTCCGCCCGCGCGACGATCCGGTCGAGGGGTTCGCGCATAACGCGTTCCAACTGCTCCGAAAAGTCGATGCCGAGTGTTTCAGTGTCCTTGCCGACGGTCGAAGGCGGCGCGGCCTCCGCCTCGCCTGCAAAACCTACAAACGCCCCGTGTTCGTCGAAAACCGGTGTCCCTGAAAGGACATATTCGACATCGGCCCGGTCACGCCGCACCGCCCGCTGTCCCGCGAACGCCACCCGCCCGGCAACCCCGGCAAGAATGGGCATTTCGCCATCTTCATCGTCGATCAGGCGGACGAGGTGCGTCAGGGAACGGCCGGCGAAGTCCGCCGTCCTGATCTGCGTCACGTCGGCGGGGTGAAAGGACACAGCGGTCACGCACAACCCGGCGTCGACGTGCCACTGCCATGGCTCGGCGACGACATCCTGCTCATCGACCGCGGGTTGCATCACCAGCCATGACGGTCGCGGCGCCCGCTCTTTCCAGCCGGTAAGCGCCATTTCCACCATGCCCTCGACCGGCCTGGTCTGCACCCACAGTTCGACATCATGGTCGCCATCGGCGGCGATCACACTCCGCGAAATCGGCACGCCGAGCGACTGGGTCAGGCGCGCCAGCGTTGCCAATTGGGGGACGACCAGCCGCTTGCCGATCGCGCCGCCCGCCCGCTCATTCAGCAGGCGCAGCCGCTCTCCCGCGCTGACGAGGTTTCCCCCGGCATCGACCCGAGCATGTTCTGCGCCACTCTCGGCGGTCACGCGCCTGTTTCCCAACCGTCCGACATCACGAACGGTGCTTAGCGCGACAGCATTAAGAGGCCGCTAAGGCTGTTTCCTGCCGTTCGGCGAGGCTGAAGAGGGCGTGAGCCGCGCCGACCGCCAGCGCAACGCTCAGCCCCTGGTCACCCGCCAGACTCCCTACGAACAATGTCACGGCAAGTCCCGACACATCGGCACGCCACCACGGGACCGCGCCTCGTGTCGGCAATCGTCGACCCAGCATCGTCAGCGCGACGATCGCAACTGTCAGCACCAATGGCCCGTGGTCGAGGCCGCGCGCAGTGATCACCACTGCGGTCAGCGCCGCAGCCACATCCTGCACGCGCCAGGCCCCGGCGGGCACCAGCGATCCGATCCCCGTCGCCCCGCTCGCTACGGCACCGAGCCGCGAGGCTAGCGCGGCAAGCAGCAGCAGCGCAAAAGCGATCGGCACATACCCTGTCCATGCCGTGACCAGCGCCATCACGGAGATGGCGAGGCCCGCCAGTGGCGCAAACACCGCAACCGTCGGCAGCGAGGGCACCATGACTCGTGCGGCCGCTTGCGCAATCGGCTGGACAAGGAATCGGTCGCCCCACCCCTCGACCGGCTGGCGCTGCATGCCGATGGTCCGGCGCGACGCCGTGGCGACCTGCTCTGGATCGAAAGCATCAGGAAGCGCCGCCACATCATCGACGATCAGGCGTTGAGCCGAGGCCCGGACACCCTCGCGAAGCAGGGCCGAAGCCATATCCCATTCTCCGGGCAATGCGGCCATCGCCCGGATTTGGGTGCCGCTGAATGCCGCGATCCCCGTCCAGCGATGCTGGGAGTCAACCAGTTCGAAACGCGCAGGGTCTGCCTCTACGTCGACGCAGAGCAGACCCGGCACAGGCGTCGCCATCAGCGTGCGCAGCAGGTCGATGTCGGCAATCGCGTGCCCGCTTAGCAGCAGCACAACTTCGTCGGGGTGAAACAGGTCACGGGTCTCGTTCGACGAACGGACGAGGACGACAGGAATATGACTGGCACGCAGGCGGTCGATCGTCCTCACCAGTTCCGGCCCGACATATGTTGCCAGCACGACGATATGCTGCGCACCCGCCGTCACTGCACTCCGCATCCGGTATTCGGCCCAGCCAAGGCCCGCAACCCGCGCCTCGGGCATGTCGTCCCCGAATATGATCAGTGCGGCCCGTGTCACGTTTCCCCCGTTCGGCCCGAGCCGATACGCAAACAACCCCTTCACTGCAAAACATGGGACGGTGAAATGCGACTGCGCTGCAAGGCACTTTCGCAAAGATGAAAATTGATGGTAAACGGATCAGATGACAGGGGGAACGAAATCTGTGGCGCAATTGCGCGACGTCGAGAGTGAGGTCGCCGCCTTTCCGACGATTGAGCACATGCCGGAAGACGACACCGAGCCGCCGATCCGCGACAGGAGACCACTCATGTTCGCGCTTGTCGCGTGGATCTGTGCGCTGGGCTGGCTTTTCGCTGTCGGCGTCTCCAATGCCAACGCGCTGAACGCGAATTTACCCCTCGCGACGGTCGTTTCGATGGTTCGTGACGCCGCACCTCCACTTATCCTTATCGTCGTCCTGTATCTGCTTGCGGTGCGCGACGTCCGCAGCCAGGGCGCACGTTTCGCGCGCCTTTCGGAGGCGCTCCGTGCCGAATACAATCGCCTCGAACGCGCGCTCGTCGCCGCTTCGGACAGGGTCGACGCCGAAAAAACGGCGGTGGGCGACCAGATCGACCGGCTCATGTCGGTCGGCGAAGGCGCGGCGACACGGCTGCACGCCATCGCCGACAAGCTGAAGGCCGATCTAGACGGTGCTTCGGGCGACGCGCATTCGCTCCATCAATCGGCGCTTGGTGCACGCGGCGAACTCAGTGCACTCCTGAGCGACATCCCGCGTGCGCGCGCACTCACGCTCGACCTAACGACGGCGCTCGATGCAGCAGGACTCTCCGCATACGAACGGGCAGGAGCGCTTGATGCGCAGGTCGCGGTACTGGTTGCCCGCGGACGGGAAGCCGACGAAATTGCAGGCAGTGCCGCGCAAAAACTCGCCGCTCACCTCGCGCGCGTCGAAGGAACCAGTAGCACCGCCGGCGCACACCTCGTCCAGGCGGCAGAAACGATGACGGCAGCGATTGACGCCGCCCTTGGCCGCGCCGCCGACGCGGGCGATGCGGCACGTCGCGGCATGGAGGCTCAGGGAGCGGCCATGCGCGCCCTGGTCGAGCAAGGTGAGGCGGCGCTGAGCAAAACGGGGGCCGATGCCGCGGAAGCCGTCGCGCTGCGGGTGGCCGACGTGACCGAAAGGCTCCATGCCCTCGGGGCGCTGCTCGACAATCACGCCGCGACCTCGGGCAAGACCATCGACCACATCGGCGAGGGGATAGACCGCATCGACGAGCGCTTTGCTGCCATCGACCAGACGGCCGATGCTCGCAACGACCGGCTGGCAGCGACGCTCGCGGCGCTGGCGACCCACGCCACAACGCTCGCGGGGTCGCTCGATTCGGGAGCCGCTTCGGCAGAAACGATGATCGGTCGCACGGAAACGCTGCTGACCGCACTCGACGCGGCGTCGCGCGATATCGGCGAGACTTTGCCGGCGGCACTCACCACATTCGATTCGCATGCCGATGCGAGCAGGGCGAAAGTGGCCGAACTTGGTCCTGAAGTGGCGCGCATCACCCGCGAGGCTTCGTCGGCGCTCGACCGTCTTCTGGAGGCGGAAGCGGCGCTGGCCAAGCAGCACGCCGCGCTCGATGAGCTGGCGGCGCATGTCGACTCCCGACTTTCGGCAAGCAAAACCGCCGCCGGCGAGCTGGTGGAAACGGTCGAGCAGGCCGATCGCAAGACCCGCGAGATCGCGGATGGCGCGGGCGTGACGCTAGTCGAGGCCATGGTCCGGGTTCGTGAAACGGCTCAGGCCGCCGCCGACCGGGCGCGCGACGCTTTGGGCGCAATCGTTCCTGAAACAGCGGACCGCATGTCGGCCGCGGTCAAGGCAGCGCTGAGCGAGCGCATCAGGGGCGAAGTGGAGGGACATATCGCCGAACTCGCCACGACCGCCGACCGTGCCGTCGCCGCCGCGAGCGACGCGTCCGACCGGCTGATGCGCCAGATGCTGACAATTGCCGAGACCAGCGCACAGGTCGAGGCCCGCATCGCCAGCGCCCATACCGAAATCGACGAGGCCGATCGCGACAGCTTCGCCCGGCGGGTTGCGCTCCTCATCGAATCGTTGAACTCGACGGCGATCGACGTGACCAAGATCCTGTCCAACGACGTGACCGACAGCGCCTGGAGCGCTTATCTGAAGGGGGACCGTGGCATCTTCACCCGCCGCGCCGTGCGCCTGCTCGACGCAGGCGAAGTCCGCGAAATCGGTCGCCATTACAACGAGGAACCCGAATTCCGCGAACAGGTGAACCGTTATATCCACGATTTCGAGGCGATGTTGCGCAACGTCCTCGCTACCCGCGCCGGATCACCGCTCGGGGTAACATTGCTGTCGTCGGATATGGGCAAGCTGTATGTCGCACTGGCCCAGGCGATCGAACGGCTAAGGAATTAGGCTCACGGAATTAGGCTCAGGGCCCCTGACGCAAATCCTTCGGCGTAAACACGTCCAGCGACCGTGGTGTTACCCAAGCATAGTGGAAATTGAGCAGGAACAGCGCGAACAATGTGGTCGCGACCACCGTCGTTCGGCGGACGATACGCCATGGCCGAAAATTATAGGGTGCGCTTTCGGCCTGCCCCGGCACCTTTTCTATACCCGCCTCGTCATGGGTACGAACGCCGAACGGCATGACCACGAACGCGCTCATCACCCAGAACAGGAAATAGATCGCGATTGCGGACTGTATTTTCATGCGTGCAGCTTACGCCCGCACCACCAGCACGTCGACAATCGGTTTCTTGCCCGTCCAGTCGGTCGCGACCCGTCGCACGGCGAGGCGGACCTTGTCGCGGAGCTTGGCGTCGTCGCGCTCCCCATTGATCGCACCCACGGCCGCTTCACGGGCATCGGCAAGGAATTCTTCGCGGTCCTCCTCCACCGGGACGCCCTGCGTGCGCACGTCGGGTTCGCCGATGGAGCGACCGCCCTTGTCGATCGCAATCGCAACCGAAATCTGGCCATATTGACCCAGGCGCCGTCGCTCACCGATCGTCCCGCCATCGGCGGGCAGAATAATATCGCCGTCGAGCACCAGCCGTCCGGTGCGTTCCTTGCCGATGATTGACGGACCTTTGGGGGCAAGTCGAACCACGTCGCCGTTCGACTGGATCAGCACCCGCGGGATGCCCTGACTGAGCCCAAAGCGCGCCTGCTCCGCCATATGCCGTCGCTCTCCATGAACCGGGATCAGCATTTCAGGCCGGATCCAGTCATACATCGCGGCAAGCTCTGGACGACCGGGATGTCCGGACACATGGACGTGGGCCTGTTTTTCGGTGACCATGTAAACATTCTTGCGGGCGAGCGCGTTCTGGATACGGCCGATCGCCACTTCGTTGCCCGGAATCTGCTTCGACGAAAAGATGACGGTGTCGCCTTCGCTCACCTTGATCTGGTGCTGGTCGAACGCGATGCGGGCGAGCGCTGCACGATCCTCCCCCTGCCCCCCGGTAGCAATGATCAGGCTCTTGTTGCCCGGCAACGCCATCGCGGCATCGAAATCAACGGTATCGGGAAAATCCCTCAGATAGCCGTTCTGGCGCGCTACCCCGATGATCCGGTCCAGAGAGCGACCCGCGACGGTCAATGCGCGGCCACTGGCCTTGGCGACCTGGCCCAATGTCGCCAGCCGTGCCGCGTTCGACGCAAAGCTCGTGACGATGACGCGGCCCTTCGCCGCCTTCACCGCTGCCATCAGGCCGTCACGCACGCTGCCCTCGGTGCCGGAAGCATCGTCGTTGAACGCATTGGTCGAATCACAGACCAGCGCCAAAATCCCGCTGTCGCCGATCGCCTTCATTTGTTCGGCCGTTGCCGGCACACCCATGACGGGATCATCATCCAGCTTCCAGTCGCCGGTGTGAAACACACGCCCGTAGGGAGTATCGATAATCGCTGCGTCCATGTCGGGGATGGAGTGGGCCAGACGGACCAGTTCAACGCCGAACGGACCCAGTTGCAGCTTCTGCCCGGGCTTCACCACGTTCAGCTTAACCTGTTTGGCGATCCCTTCTTCGTCCAATTTGAGCCGGATCAACGCTGCCGTAAACGGATTGGCATAAAGCGGCACGCCAAGATCGGCCGCGAGATAAGGGATCGCGCCAATGTGATCTTCGTGTCCGTGCGTCAGCACGATGCCCACCAGGTCCTTGCGCCGGGCCTCGATGAATTCGAGGTCGGGCAGGACCAGATCGACACCGGGATAGTCAGCGCCGGCAAAGGTGAGGCCAAGATCGACCATCAACCATTTGCCTTCACAGCCATATAGGTTCACGTTCATGCCGATCTCGTCAGACCCACCGAGCGCGAGAAAGAGCAATTCATTTTTTGGTATTGTCATTTAAGCTTTCAAATTCTTGATGTTGGAAACCGGATGCCGACCCATTCCGGCACTGTCTTCGGCTATTAATCTGTCACGGATGGCTGAGGCGCTGCCACATGAGCGCCAGCCCCCTGATGGTCAAATCGGGTTCCAGCTGGTCAAAAACAAGGCTGTGCTCCGCGATCAGTGTCGCCAGTCCTCCCGTCGCGATCACCCGCACTGGTCTTCCGACCTCGGCCTTCATCCGCGTGACGAGGCCTTCGATCATCGCGACATAGCCCCAATAGATGCCGATGACCATTTGCTCCTCTGTCGTGCGGCCGATGACGCTCAGGGAGGCCGGCGCTTCGATCGCGACACGAGGGAGCTTGGCGGCTGCGGCAACCAGCGCATCGAGCGACAGGTTGATGCCCGGTGCGATGCTTCCGCCCTTATAAGCGCCCGTGTAATCGACGACGTCGAAAGTGGTCGCCGTTCCGAAGTCCACGATGATCAGATCGCCGGCGTGCAGGCTGTGCGCGGCGATCGCGTTGACGACACGGTCCGCGCCCACTGTCGCGGGTTCGACGACATCGAGGACGATGCCCCATTCGAGCGGCGACTTTCCGGCAATCAGCGGCTCTACACCGAAATATTTGCTCGCCAGAACCGAAAGATTGTGCAGCGCACGCGGCACCACTGTCGCAATCACGACCGCTTCGATCTGCTTGGGGTCATGGCCGGTGAGCGCCATCAACTGGTGCAGCCACACGGCATATTGGTCCGCTGTCCGCCGCGCATCGGTGGCGATCCGCCAGCGTGCGACGATCTCGCCGCCGTCGACCAGCGCAAAAACGACATTGGTGTTTCCGGCATCGACCGCCAGCAGCATTGATCCCTCCTGTGTGTCCTGACCCCTCGCGAGGATCAGACCAGAAACACGTCGCCCGCGTGAATGACATGCCTCTCACCGCTCGCCAAGCGCATCGCCAGTGCACCGTCCTCGGTCAGTCCTTCGAAAATGCCGTCGATACGGTCCCCGTCTGGACGCATCGCCGACAATGGGGTGCCGACCGGATGCGCGCGCTCGGCCCAGGCAGCGCATATCGCCGCCAGCCTCTGGTCGCGCCAGATGCGCAGCCAATGCGCGAAATGGTGGGCCAGGGGATCGAGGAGTTCCGCCGGTGTCCTGAAGTCGCCGCGATGCGCCAGGCTGGTCGTTGTGCGGTCAGTCAGCGCCGGATGATAGGCCAGATTGATGCCGATACCGACGACAACGTGTTCGCCGGTGCGCTCGAGCAGGATACCCGCGAGTTTCGCGCCCTCGATCAGGAGGTCGTTCGGCCACTTCAATCGCGCCAGCGGCGTCGCCACGGCGTCGCAGAGCGCGACGCCAGCGACCAGCGCGAGTGTCGGGACCAGCGGATCATTGGGTCCGATCGTCACCAGGCAGCTCGCATAGAGATTGCCCAGCGGCGATTGCCATTCGCGCCCCTGCCGCCCGCGCCCCGCGGTCTGCCGCGCGGCGACCAGCCAGTCGCCTTCGATTGCCGTTCCAGCGATCGCGCGCGCCAGCATGTCGGCATTGGTCGATCCCGTTTCCTCGACGCGAAAGACGGTCAGAACAACGCCTTTGCCGCAGCGGCCGTGCGGGCATCGAGCGTACCGATCAACGGATAGCCAAGCGTTATGATCATCGCCGAGAGGGCGATGAGTCCATTCTCGATCCGGCTCACGGGGCGAACGAACCCGGGGCCGCTGTCATCGAACATGATGATTTTGATGATCTTCAGATAATAGAAGGCGCCAACGACCGAGGCCACGATCCCGATAACGGCGAGCGGCACGAGGCCTGCATTCACCGCCGCGGAAAAAACCGCCAGTTTAGCCCAGAAACCGAACAGCGGCGGTATTCCTGCCAGACTGAACATGAAAATGACGAAGGCGGCGGCGAGCGGGCCATTGGTTTTGGAAAGCCCGGAGAGGCTCACGATCGTTTCGACTTGGCCCCCTTCGGCATTGCGCATCTGCAGCACACACAAAAAACTACCGAGCGTCATGACGATATATATCGCCATATAGGTGAGAACGGACGCTGCTCCTTCCGGGGTTCCACTGGCAAGCCCGATGAGCGCAAAACCGATATTGTTAATCGATGAATAGGCCAGCAGCCGCTTGATATTCGTCTGACCAATCGCGCCCGCTGCACCCAGGACGATCGAGGCAAGCGCCGAAAAGATCACGATCTGCCGCCAGGCGTCGTTCGCCGATCCCATTGCCTCGATGGCGACGCGAACGAACAGCGCCATTGCCGCCACCTTTTGCGCGGTGGCGAACAATGCCGTGACCGGCGTCGGGGCACCCTCATAAACGTCCGGCGTCCACATGTGGAAGGGAACCGCGGCAATCTTGAACGCCAGCCCGGCGAACACGAACACAAGCCCGAACAACTGTCCGGTCGTCAGCCCCGTTTCGAACGCGCGGGCAATACCGGCAAACGACGTTGTGCCGGTAAAGCCGTAGATCAGCGCCGCGCCGTAGAGCAGGATCCCGCTCGCCAGCGCGCCCAGCACGAAATATTTGAGCCCTGCTTCGGCCGACCGCGTGTCGCGCCGCATGAAGCTCGCCAGCACATAGGAAGCGAGCGATTGCAGCTCGAGCCCGATGTAAAGCGTCAGCAGGTCACCCGCGGACACCATCATCCCCGCCCCGACCGTCGAGAGCAGGATCAGCACCGGATATTCTGGGCGAAGCTTGTCGATTTCAAAAAAGCGCGGCGCGATGATGATGCACACGGCGGTCGCGGCATAGATCAGTATCTTCGCGAACCCGGCAAAAGCATCGGCGTGATAGAGCCCGCCAAAACCCAGGCCAAAGCCCGACGGCGGCAATGCGGCGAAAAACCCCGCCGCCACCAGCAATGCCACCGAAGCCACCGAAATCGCCGACGTCGCACGCTCACCCGTCCAGGCCGCGACGAGCATGAGGACGATTGCGCCGATACTCAGAATGAGTTCGGGAAGAGTGAAGAGCAGGTTGGCGATCACTCTGCCGACCCCCTGCTCTGGATATAATCCGGGGTCCGTCCTGCCAGGACCGAGGGCGGAACCGGTCGGACTTCGGGTGCCGAAACAAGGTCTGCGCCATAACCGACAGGACTGGCATTCGCCACTTTCGCATCGCCGCCAGGGTTCGCCGGTTCCAGCCGCGCCAGCACCGCCCTCACATCGCCGCGAATAGGTTTCAGGAAGCTTTCCGGATAGATTCCCATCCAGAACACCGCCACCACGATCGGTGCAAGCAGCGCAACCTCGCGCAGCGACAGGTCCGGCATGGCCGCGACGTCTGCCTTGTCGAGCTTGCCATAAACGATCCGCCGATAGAGATAGAGCATATAGGCCGCGCCCAGGATAATGCCCGTCGTCGCCACGAACGCGACCCAGCTGCTGGCCTGATACGATCCCGACAGGCTGAGGAATTCGCCAACGAAACCACTCGTTCCCGGCAGTCCGACGGACGCCATCGTGAACACCATGAAGAACAGCGCATATCTCGGCATATTGTCGGCCAGCCCGCCATAACGCGCGATATCGCGGGTATGCAGCCGGTCGTAGATCACGCCGACACACAGGAACAGCGCGCCCGATACCAGGCCGTGGCTTAGCATGACGAGCATTGCGCCATCGAGCCCCTGCTGGTTGAAGGCCATCAGCCCGATCGTCACGAACGCCATATGGGCGACCGACGAATAGGCGATCAGTTTCTTCATGTCGGTCTGCACCAGCGCGACGAGGCTGGTATAGACGACGGCGATCATCGACAGGATCATCACCAGCCAGAACCAGTGAGCGGTCCCTTCCGGAAACATCGGTAACAGGAAGCGGATGAAGCCATAGCCGCCCATCTTGAGCAGCACGCCCGCGAGAATGACCGAACCCGCCGTTGGTGCCTGGACGTGCGCATCGGGCAGCCACGTGTGCACGGGCCACATCGGCATCTTGACCGCGAAGGACGCAAAAAACGCAATCCAGAGCCATGTCTGGGCCTGAGTGCTGAAATTATACTGCATCAGCGTCGGAATGAACGTGGTCCCGGCCTCGTTCACCATCCACAGCATCGCGACCAGCATCACGACCGAGCCCAGCAGCGTGTAGAGAAAAAACTTATAGGCGGCATAAATCCGGTTCGTACCGCCCCAGATGCCGATGATCAGGTACATCGGGATGAGGCCCGCCTCGAAGAAAATATAGAACAGGTAGAGGTCCTGTGCCGCGAAGACGCCGATCATCAGCGCCTCCATCAGCAGGAACGCCGCCATATATTCGCCGACGCGGGTCGTGATCGCTTCCCATGAAGCCCCGATACAGATCGGCATGAGGAAGACGCTCAGCATGATCAGCATGAGCGCGATACCGTCGATCCCCAGTGCCCAGGCGAACCGTCCGAAGATCGGCGCATTCTCGACGAACTGCCACTGTGGCCCGCCGATCTCGAAGTGCGTCCACAGAACCACGCCGAGGGCGAAGTCGGCCAGCGTCGCCGCCAGCGCGATCCAGCGGGCCAGGCCTGCCGGCACGAACAGGCACGCGACCGCGGCGAACAGCGGCAGGAAGATCATCAGCGAAAGCATGCCGCTCACCGCGTCATCACCCAGCTCGTCGCGCCGGCAAGACCGAGCAGCATGACCAGCGCATAGGTGTAGAGATATCCCGACTGGAAGCGCACGGCGAAGCGGCTGCTGTCCGACACCAGCGCCGCCGCGCCATTGGGACCGAAGCGGTCGATCATCCCCTCGTCGCCCGTGTGCCAGAACAAGCGGCCGACCGCGAAGGCAGGCCTGACGAAGAGCACGTCGTAGAGTTCGTCGAAATACCATTTGTTGAGCAGAAAGCGATAAAGCCCGCCCGCCGACGCCACGAACTGCGCTGGCACCCCGGGGAACCGGATATAGGCCAGCCACGCTGTCGCGAACCCGAGCAGCATGACCATCGTTGCCGCCGATTTGACCAGCATCGGCGCCCGCTCCATCGCCTCCATCAGCTCCCTGCTGAACGCGACGCTGCCCTGCCAGTAGAGATCGCCTGCCTCAGGTGCCAGGAACAGGTCGCGAAACGCCCAGCCGGCGAACACCGCGCCGAGCGCCAGCGCGGCGAGGGGCACCAGCATCGACAGCGGGCTTTCATGCGGATGATAACCTGCCGTACCATCGGCGACGCCGTGATGGTCCTCCGACCCCGCATGTTCGGCCGCCTGATCGTGATGCGCGTGGTGGACCGCATGACGGATATGTTCCGACCCCGCCCAGCGCGGACGTCCCCAGAACGTCAGGAACATCAGCCGCCAGGAATAAAAGCTCGTGAGGAGTGCGGCGAACACCGCCACGGCAAATGCCACATAGCCGTGCGTGGTGCCGCTGGCCCAGGTCGCCTCGATGATCGCGTCCTTGGAATAAAAGCCCGCAAAGCCGAACAGCCCCGCGATACCGACCCCCGTGATCGCCAGCGTTCCCGCCATCATCGCCGCGAAGGTATAGGGAATCCGCTTCCACAACCCACCATAGAACCGCATGTCCTGTTCATGGTGCATCGCGTGGATGACGCTGCCCGCGCCGAGAAAGAGCAGCGCCTTGAAGAACGCGTGGGTGAACAGGTGGAACATCGCCCCCCCGAACGACCCGACGCCCGCGGCAAAGAACATATAACCAAGCTGGCTGCACGTCGAATAGGCGATCACTCGCTTGATATCGGTCTGCGTCGTTCCGACCGTTGCCGCAAACAGCGCCGTCGCCGCCCCGACATAGGTCACCACCGTCATCGCGGTGGGTGAGGCAACGAACATCGGCGACAGGCGACACACCATGAACACACCCGCCGTGACCATGGTAGCGGCATGGATCAGCGCGGAAACGGGGGTCGGCCCCTCCATCGCGTCGGGTAACCAGGTATGCAGCCCCAGCTGCGCCGATTTGCCCATCGCGCCGACGAACAACAGCAGGCAAAGCAGCGTCATCGTATCGACGCGCAGCCCCACGAAACCGATCGTCGTTCCCGCCATTGCCGGCGCCGCCGCCAGAATCTGCGGGATCGATACTGTCCCGAACACCAGGAACGTCCCGAATATACCGAGCGAAAAACCAAAATCGCCCACGCGGTTGACAACGAACGCCTTGATCGCCGCCGCGTTCGCGCTCGGCTTGTGATACCAGAATCCGATCAGGAGATAGGAAGCAAGGCCGACGCCCTCCCAGCCGAAGAACATCTGGACGAGATTGTCCGCCGTCACCAGCATCAGCATCGCGAACGTGAACAGCGACAGATAGGCAAAGAACCGGGGCTGGCTGGGGTCGTCCGCCATATAGCCCCATGAATAGAGATGGACGAGCGCCGACACGCTGGTGATGACCACCAGCATCACCGCCGTGAGGCTGTCGATACGCAGCGACCAGTCGATGATCATGCCGCCCGAATGGATCCATCCGAGCACCGGCACGACCTGTCGGCCGGCGATACCGGTGATGAACCAGCCGAAGGTGAACCAGGCGATCAGGCACGAGATGAACAGGGCAACCGTGGTCACCAGCTTTGCCGCGCGGTTGCCGATCATGCGGTTGCCAAGACCCGCGACAAGCGCCGCCAGCAGCGGCAGGAACACCATGATCTTGAAGATCATCAGCCGCGCATCCGGTTAGCGTCGTCGACCGAAATCGTCGCGCGACCGCGGAAATATATGACCAGGATCGCCAGGCCGATTGCTGCCTCTCCCGCCGCGACGGTCAGCACGAACATCGCAAACACCTGCCCCACGAGGTCGCCGAGATAGGCTGAAAAGGCCACGAGGTTGATGTTCACACTGAGCAGGATCAGCTCGATCGCCATCAGGATGATGATGATATTCTTGCGATTGATGAAAATGCCCAGCACACCCAGCACGAACAGGATCGCGCTGACCGTGATGTAATGATGGAGGCCGATCACAGTTCGACCCCGGCGCCGACGGTCACGTCCTTGACGATGCGGACCGCGTCCTGCGGACGGCGCTGGACCTGGCGCGAGATGTTCTGCGCCTTGACCCCGCCGCGCGCACGGTGGGTCAGGACGATCGCACCGATCATCGCGACCAGCAGCACCAGCCCCGCGCCCTCGAAGATATAGAGGTATTTCGTGTAGATGAGCGCGCCCAGTGCCTCGATGTTCGGCATCGTTTGCGGCGTTACGCCCGTGCGGTTAGCCAGCACGATCGGCCCGGCCTGCCATGCCTGCGTTGCGAACATCGCCTCGGCGACCAGCACGCCGGCAACGACGAGGCCCAACGACAGGTACCGCGTAAATCCCTGTCGTGCCTCGGCAAAGTCCACGTCGAGCATCATCACGACGAACAGGAACAGGACCGCGACCGCGCCGACATAGACGATGACGAGCAGCATCGCGATGAACTCCGCGCCCAGGATCAGCATCAGCCCTGCCGCGTTGAAGAATGCGAGGATCAGCCACAGCACCGAATGCACCGGGTTGCGCGCTGTGATCGTCAGCACCGCCGACAAGATCACTACGCTTGCAAAAAGGTAAAAGGCGAGGACCTGGATCACGCTGCGCGGCCCCTAGCGATACGGGGCATCGGCGGCAAGGTTCGCGGCGATGGTCCGTTCCCACCGGTCGCCGTTGTCGAGCAGTTTCGACTTGTCGTAGATCAGTTCCTCACGCGTTTCCGTCGCGAATTCGAAATTCGGCCCCTCGACGATCGCATCGACCGGGCACGCCTCGGCGCACAGCCCGCAATAGATGCACTTAGTCATGTCGATGTCGTACCGCGTCGTGCGGCGGCTGCCATCCTCGCGCGGTTCGGCCTCGATGGTGATCGCCTGCGCCGGACACACCGCCTCGCACAGCTTGCACGCGATGCAGCGTTCTTCGCCGTTGGGGTAACGGCGCAGCGCGTGCTCGCCCCGGAAGCGCGGCGAAATCGGGTTTTTCTCGTACGGGTAGTTGATCGTCGCCTTCTGCTTGAAGAAATACTTCAAGGTCAGCGCGTGCGCCTTGACGAACTCCCAAAGGGTGAAGGTCTTGATGAGGTGGGCGACGTTCATGCGGAATACCTAAAGATCATCAAATACCCCGAGATCAGCACGACCCAGATCAGCGACAGCGGCAGGAAGATTTTCCAGCCCAGCCGCATCAGCTGATCGTAGCGATAACGCGGCACGGTCGCCTTCACCCAGCTGAAGATGAAGAAGAAGACGAGGATTTTTGCGAACATCCAGATGATCCCTGGCACGACATACAGCGGTGCCCAGTCGACCGGCGGCAGATATCCGCCCCAGAACAGGATCGCGTTCAGTGCCGCCATCAGGATCACGTTGGCATATTCACCCAGCCAGAACAGCGCGAAGGCCATCGACGAATATTCGGTCTGATAGCCGGCGACGAGTTCGCTTTCCGCCTCGGTGAGGTCGAACGGCGCGCGCGCGGTCTCCGCCAGCGACGAGATGAAGAACACCACCGCCATCGGGAAAAACAGCGGGTTGAAACCGAATCCGTTCGTGACCAGGAAATGATGCCGCTGCATCTCGACGATCTGGCCGAGGTTGAAGCTGCCCGTCCAGAGCACGATGGAGATCAGCACAAAGCCGATCGAGACCTCGTAACTCACCATCTGCGCGGCCGCACGAAGTGCTGAATAAAACGGATATTTCGAGTTCGACGACCAGCCCGCGATCATCACCCCGTAAACGCCGAGCGACGACGCCGCGAGGATGTAGAGCAGCCCCACATTGATATCCGCCAGTGCCATCCCCGCATCGAACGGGATCACCGCCCACACGATCAGCGCAACCGTAAAGGTTATGATCGGCGCGAGCAGGAACAGTCCCTTGTTCGCCGACGATGGAATGATCGTTTCCTGCAGGAACACTTTCAGCCCGTCGGCGAACGACTGCAGCAGGCCGAAGGGACCTACGACATTGGGACCCTTGCGCAGCGCCATCGCCGCCCAGATCTTGCGGTCGGCATAGATCAGCATCGCGACCGCGAGCATCAGCGGCAACGCGATCAGCAGGATCATCGCCACATTGAACACGACGTAACCCGCGCCATACCCCAAATGCGACTGGGTCCACTGCGTCCAGGTCACGCCGCCGCCTCCAGCATCGGGGCATCGCCATGGACGATCTCGCGCGAACAGGCATGCATCGTCGGCGACGCGCGGCAGATGGCATTCGTCAGATAAAAGTCCCTGATCGGGTAACCCGTAATCTCGCCCTTCGGCCTGGCTGGGAGTTTGGGCAGGTCTTTCGCGTCCTGTGGCCAGCCATAATCCGCTAGTCCCTCGACGCCGAGCGCAGGCACCTCTGCAACCATCGCCGCCCTCAGCGCATCGAAATCATCGAACGGCAGACGCGCGCCCAGCACGTCGGACAGCGCGCGCAGGATCGTCCAGTCTTCGCGCGCGTCGCCCGGCGGAAAGACGGCGCGTTCGGACATCTGCACGCGCCCTTCCAGATTGACGTAGGTTCCGGCCTTTTCGGCATAGCTCGCGGCTGGCAACACGACGTCGGCCTGCGCCGCCCCCGCATCGCCGTGATGGCCGATATACACCTTATACGAACCCGATAGGTTTTCCTGAACCTCGTCCGCACCGAGCAGGAAGGTAAGCCTGGGCGCCGCCGCCACGATGTCGCCGATGCCGCCCGGCTGAGCATAACCCAGCATCAGGCCGCCCATCCGGGCAGCTGCCATGTGCAACATGTTGAAGCCGTTCCAGTTGTCCCTGACCAGCCCGAGCGTCTTGACCAGCGCGAGCGCCGCGCCGTGGACTCCCTCGACCTTCAGGGCACCCCCGCCGACGATCACCGCGGGGCGCTCTGCCCCTGCGAACGCCTCGATCACGGCCTTTGGCAATTTTGCCAGCAAGGCCGTGTCCCTTCCAAGCCAATCCGCCTTATAAGTAAGATCGACCTCGGGCCCGATCGCGAACACCTTGGCACCGCGCCGCACGGCTTTCCTGATCCGCGTATTCACCAACGGCGCTTCCACCCGGACGTTGGTACCGATCAAAAGGATCACGTCGGCACGCTCGATTCCTGCGATCGTCGTGTTGAAATTGACCGCCGCCAGCGAAGAAACATCATATTTCAGGCCGGTCTGACGTCCCTCGAGCAGCGTCGAGCCCATCGCAAGCAGCAACACCTTGGCCGCGAACATCGTCTCGCAATCGACCAGGTCACCGGCAATCGCCGCAACACTCGATCCGGCGTTGACCGCCTTGATCGCGGCGAACGCCTCGGCCCAGCTCGCCTCGACGAGCTTGCCGCCCCGGCGCACGAACGGCCGGTCCAGCCGCCGCCTTACAAGGCCGTCGACCGCGTGGCGCGTCTTGTCCGACGCCCATTCCTCGTTCACGTCCTCGTTGATACGTGGCAGCGCGCGCAGCACCTGGCGCCCGCGACTGTCGAGGCGGATGTTGGTTCCGACCGCGTCCATCACGTCGATGGCGGGCGTCTTGCGCAACTCCCATGGCCGCGCCTCGAATGCATAGGGTTTCGACGTCAGTGCACCGACCGGGCACAGATCGACGACGTTCCCCGACAGCTCGGACTGGATTGCATGTTCCAGATAGGTTGTGATCTGCATGTTTTCGCCACGCCCGATCGCACCGATGTCCTCGACGCCGGCGACTTCCTCGGCAAAGCGGATGCAGCGCGTGCACTGGATGCAGCGCGTCATCACCGTCTTCACGATCGGCCCCATGTATTTCTCGGTGACCGCGCGCTTGTTTTCGTCGTAGCGGCTATAGCCCTTGCCATAGGCGAGCGACTGGTCCTGCAGGTCGCACTCACCGCCCTGGTCGCAGATCGGGCAGTCGAGCGGGTGGTTGATGAGCAGGAACTCCATCACCCCCTCGCGCGCCTTCTTGACCATCGGGCTGTCGGTGCGGATCACCTGATTGTCGGCGGCAGGCAGCGCGCACGACGCCTGCGGTTTTGGCGGTCCCGGTGCGACCTCGACCAGGCACATCCGGCAATTACCCGCGATCGATAGCCGCTCATGATAGCAGAAACGCGGGATTTCCTTCCCCGCGGCTTCGCACGCCTGAAGCACGGTTGCGCCTGCGGGGACTTCGACCTCGATGCCGTCTATGGTGAGTTTAGGCATTAGCGGATCACCTCAATTTGATCCGAACTGTAAAGTCCGTGCACACGGCACCGTTTGCCATCAAGGTTCATAATGTCGCTTTGCATCCGAATCATGTAACCCTTGCTCGCGTACTGAAGAACTTCCTCGAGCGTCTTACAGGGCACCTCTGCAGACTTGAGATTTGGACCTTTAGAAACGACGTAACTTCCATCCTTTAGGTAAGCACGAAGTCGAACTGGAAACTTTGCGCCGGTACGCCGAACAAAGTCGTGATCCTTTTCAATAGCCTTGATCACTCCGCCGCCTCCAGAATTGGTTCGCCGCCACGCGCCGCAATCCGCCGCTCCACCTCGGGCCGGAAATGGCGCATCAGCCCCTGGATGGGCCATGCCGCCGCATCGCCAAGCGCGCAGATCGTGTGCCCCTCGATCTGTTTGGTCACCTCGAGCAGCATGTCGATATCGGCAATTTCTCCGTCGCCGACGCGCAGGCGTTCCATCATCCGCCACATCCAGCCGGTGCCCTCGCGGCACGGCGTGCACTGGCCACAGCTTTCGTGCTTGTAGAAATACGACAGTCGCGAAATGGCGCGAAGGATGTCGGTCGATTTGTCCATGACGATAACCGCTGCGGTTCCAAGGCCGCTGCCGAGCGCCTTCAGCCCGTCGAAGTCCATCGGCGCATCCATGATCTGCGCGGCGGGGACGAGCGGCACCGACGATCCGCCGGGGATGACCGCGAGCAGATTGTCCCACCCGCCGCGCACCCCGCCGCAATGCTTTTCGATCAGTTCGCGGAAGGGGATACCCATCGCTTCCTCGACCACGCAGGGCCGTTCGACGTGACCGCTGATCTGGAACAGCTTGGTCCCTTCGTTCTTGGGATTGCCGATCGCAGAGAACCATGCGGGCCCGCGCCGCAGGATCGTTGGCACGACCGCGATGCTCTCGACATTATTGACCGTCGTCGGGCAACCATAAAGCCCGGCTCCCGCAGGAAACGGCGGTTTCAGGCGCGGCTGGCCCTTCTTGCCCTCGAGGGATTCCAACATCGCGGTTTCTTCGCCGCAGATGTATGCGCCCGCTCCCCGGTGGACGAACACGTCGAAATCATAGCCCGATTTGCACGCGTTCTTGCCCAGCAGGCCCGCCGCATAGGCCTCCGCAACCGCGGCGAACAGCGTTTCTGCCTCGCGGATATATTCGCCGCGGATGTAGATATACGCCGCGCGCGCACGCATCGCGTAACCGGCGATCAGCGCGCCTTCGACCAGCTTGTGCGGATCGTGGCGGAGGATCTCGCGGTCCTTGCAGCTGCCGGGTTCCGACTCATCGGCGTTGATGACCAGGAAATTGGGGCGCTCGGGTTTCGGCTCCTTTGGCATGAAGCTCCACTTCATACCCGTCGGGAACCCCGCCCCCCCGCGTCCGCGCAATCCACTCGCCTTGACGCTGTCGATGATTGCGTCCTGCCCCGCCGCCATCAGCGCCTTGGTATCGCTCCAGTCGCCACGCTTCATGGCGGCGTCGAGCGACCACGGCTGGAAACCGTAGAGGTTCGTGAAGATGCGGTCCTTGTCGGCAAGGCTCACGCCCATTCCTTCCGGTAGTCGTGGTTGCCAACCGCCATCTCGATCAACGTCGTCGGCCCGCCCTCGGGACAGCTGACCTGCCGGCCGATCTGCGACCCCGGCGTCACCGCTTCGCCCGCGGCGAGCTTGTCGAGGATCGCGGTCATGCTGTCGTAGGTCAGGTCTTCGAAATTGTCGTCGTTGATCTGCACCATCGGCGCATTGGCGCAGGCGCCCAGGCATTCGACTTCGGTCAGGGTGAACAGCCCGTCGGGCGTCGTATCCCCCTTCGACAGGCCCTTGTTCGCACACGCGCTGAGCACATCGTCCGACCCACGCAACATGCACGGCGTCGTCCCGCAGACCTGCACATGGTAACGGCCGACAGGCGCGAGGTTGTACATCGTGTAAAAGCTCGCGACCTCGTACGCGCGCATAAACGGCATGCCAAGCTGGTTCGCGACGAACTCGATCACCGGCACGGGCAGCCAGCCCTGCGTGTTCGTCTCGCCGCCGACCTGACGCTGGGCGAGGTCGAGCAGCGGCATCACCGCCGATTGCTGGCGACCGGCGGGATAGCGCGCGATAATCTCTGCGGCGCGGCCACGGTTGATTGCGTTCCAGTCGAACGCACCCCAGCGCGCGCGGGTTTCGGCGATGTCGGGGGTGTGGGGGGCGTCAGCCATCAGCGGAACGTGTCCCGCAGGCGGCTGCCATCGTCAGGTCGCTCCACCCGTGTGAACGCCCACACCAGCGCGCCGACCCAGCCGAGCATTGTCCAGCCCAGGAAAAAGTCTAGCGCGAGAATTGCCCATTTCTGGTGATGCCCGCGCGCGAAGGCAATGATTCCCGGCGCGAAATAGGGGACGATCAGGATCAGAAGGAGCGTGAGCACGATCAACGGTCACACTCCCTGAACACGATGTCCATCGCGCCGAGCAGCGGCATCACCGCCAATTGCTGTCGACCGGCGGGATAACGCGCGATGATGTCGGCGGCCTTGCTGGCGTTTGCGGGCGACCAGGCAAAAGCGTCCAAGCGCACGCGGGTTTCGGCTTCATCGGGGGTGAGGGGGAGGTCAGCCATGATACCACCGCCGCTTGATCGTTAGCCAAGCCATAGGAAGGCCAGTCACAAATGTTATCCAGAGCAGGGCGTCTGCACGAAGCCAATACCATCCTGCCAGTGCTAGCAGCAGCACGGCCAAAAGTACGTTTTCAAGGTGACTGGCTCTCACCGGTCACACTCCCCGAACACAATATCCATCGCGCCCAATACCGCCGTCGTATCCGCGAGCATGTGGCCCTTCATCATGAAGTCCATCGCCTGCAGATGGCTGAACGCGGTCGGCCTGATCTTGCACCGATATGGTTTGTTGGTGCCGTCGCTGACCAGGTAGACGCCGAACTCACCCTTGGGACTTTCGGTCGCGACATAGACCTCCCCGGCGGGCACGTGGAACCCTTCGGTATAGAGTTTGAAGTGATGGATCATCGCCTCCATCGACCGCTTCATCTCGGCGCGCTTGGGGGGTGCCACCTTGCGATCGTCAGTCAGGATCGGCCCGTCGGGCATGTCCCGCAGGCATTGTTTCATGATGCGGGCGGACTGGCGGACTTCCTCGACCCGGCACATGAACCGATCGTAGCAATCGCCGCGTGTGCCGACCGGTACGTCGAAATCCATCTTTGCATAGACGTCGTAGGGCTGCGATTTGCGCAGGTCCCAGGCGATGCCCGACCCGCGGATCATCGGCCCCGAAAAACCCCAGCGCAGCGCATCGTCCTTCGTCACGACACCGATGTCGACGTTGCGCTGTTTGAAAATGCGGTTGTCGGCGACCAGCGAGATCGCGTCTTCGAACAGGCGCGGCAACCGTGTGTCGAGCCAGTCGGCGATGTCGGTCAGGAGTTTCAGCGGCACGTCCTGATGCACGCCGCCCGGCCGGAAATAGGCGCAGTGCATCCGCGCGCCCGAGGCACGCTCGAAAAAGTTCATGCAGTCTTCGCGGATTTCGAACATCCACAAATTCGGCGTCATCGCGCCGACGTCCATGACGTGCGACCCCAGGTTCAGCATGTGGTTCGAAATGCGCGTCAGCTCAGCGAAGAACACGCGAAGGTACTGCGCGCGCAATGGTACTTCGAGATCGAGCAGCTTCTCGATCGCCAGCACATATGAGTGCTCCATACACAAGGGCGAGCAGTAATCGAGCCGGTCGAAATAGGGCAGCGCCTGAAGATAGGTCTTGTACTCGATCAACTTTTCGGTGCCGCGGTGGAGCAGCCCGACATGCGGGTCACAACGCTCGACGATCTCGCCGTCGAGCTCCATGACGAGGCGCAGGACGCCGTGCGCGGCCGGATGCTGGGGGCCGAAATTGATCGTGTAATTGTCGATGACCGTGTCGCCGGGCGCTTCCGACCCCGCCTGATTGCCGACGGTGACGACGCGGCGTGTGGAAATTGCTTCTCCGGACATGGCATCCACCTCTGTCATGCGGAGGCCCCGGGCTTGCGCGCAGCACGTGGCTTGCGCGGCGCACGTGGCTTGGTCTGGGGCGCGTCGCCTTTCGGGCCACCGGCGCCGGTCTGCGTCACGTTTTCGGTTACCTTGGGCTGGGTCACGCCAGAAGCCACCGGGACACCCGCTGCATCCGCCTTCTTGATCGTGTCGGCAGCGACCGGCGTCGGCGCGCCCTTGGCTTCGAGCACCGCGGCCTTCTCATCGCCGGGCAGCGGATATTCGGCCCCTTCCCAGGGGGACAGAAAATCGAACGTCCGGAAATCCTGCGCCAACCGGACCGGTTCGTACACGACGCGCTTGCTTTCTTCCGAATAGCGCAGCTCAACATGCCCGGTCAGGGGGAAATCCTTGCGCTGCGGATGGCCGCGAAAGCCATAGTCGGTGAGGATGCGGCGCAGATCGGCGTTCCCGCTGAACAGCACGCCGTACATGTCGAACACCTCGCGCTCGAGCCAGCCGGCGACCGGCCACAGACCGGTCACGCTTGGCACCGGCATCGCTTCATCGGTGGCAACTTTCACGCGGATGCGGTGGTTCCTGGTGACCGACAGCAGGTGATAGACCACCTCGAACCGCTCGCTCCGCTCAGGATAGTCGACGCCCGCAATTTCCATCAGCTGCTGGTAAGCGAAGTCATCGCGCAGGGTGCGCAGCACCTCGACCACGGCGTCGCGGGCGATCGTCAGAGTCACCTCGCCGATCCGATCGACGCCGCACAGCAAGGCATCCCCCAGCGCGGGGGTGACGGCGGCGATCACACCGTCATTGCTGCTATAGGCGGGCGCAGGACTAGGCACGGCACCGCCTCACCGCTCGATCGTTCCCGAACGCCGGATTTTCCGCTGCAGCTGCATGATCCCGTACAGCAGCGCCTCGGCCGTCGGCGGGCAGCCGGGCACATAAATATCGACCGGCACGATCCGGTCGCACCCGCGCACGACACTGTAGCTATAGTGGTAATAGCCGCCGCCGTTGGCGCAACTGCCCATGGAAATCACATATTTCGGGTCCGACATCTGGTCGTAAACCTTGCGCAGCGCGGGAGCCATTTTGTTGCACAGCGTTCCCGCCACGATCATCACATCCGACTGGCGCGGGCTGGCGCGGGGCGCAACGCCGAAGCGTTCGAGGTCATAGCGCGGCATGTTGACGTGGATCATTTCCACCGCACAGCAGGCAAGCCCGAACGTCATCCACCACAGCGAGCCGGTCCGCGCCCAGTGGAACAGATCCTCGGTGGATGCGACCAGGAAGCCCTTGTCACTCAGCTCGCCGTTGAGATCGTTGAAATAATCCCGGTCCGGGGCAACTACAGCTCCCGATAATGCGGCGGTGCGGGCGATTTCTACTCCCATTCGAGCGCACCTTTCTTCCACGCGTAAACATAGCCGAGCACGAGTTCGAGCAGGAATACCATCATTGCGCACCAGCCCGTCCAGCCGATGTGCTTGAGGCTGACCGCCCAGGGGTACAAAAACGCCGCCTCAAGATCGAAGATGATGAACAGGATCGCCACCAGGTAAAAGCGCACGTCGAACTGCGCGCGACTGTCCTCGAATGCCGGAAAACCGCATTCATATTCGCTCAGCTTTTCGGGCGTCGGCTTGTACGCGCCGGTGAAGCGCTGCGCGATCATCGGCAGGAACACGAACGCGCTCGAAATGAACAGAGCAACGCCCAGGAACAGCAGGATCGGCAGATAGCCGGCGGCAACTCCGGTGGCGAAAGGCGCCATGAACGCGACTCCATGGATACGGCAAAATTGCCGTTCGCCCGCGCTCTAGGCCAGCCTCTGCCCCTTCGCAAGCGCAGCAGGCACGGCCCTTTCTAGCGCAGGGCCCCCGCGACCAGCTTGTGCAAACGGGAATGCAAAACATCATTTGCGGCAAGCACTTCCTGCCGGTCGAGCGAACGGTCACCGCCGCGAAAATCGGTTACAAATCCGCCGGCTTCGCGCACCAGCAATATCCCTGCCGCGACGTCCCACGGCTGCAAATCCGACTCCCAGAAGCCGTCGAACCGCCCTGCCGCAACCCACGCCAGGTCGAGCGCCGCCGATCCGAACCGCCTGATCCCGGCGACGTCGGGCGCGACCGCGCCGAAAATGCGGCTCCACTGCGCGAAATCGCCATGACCCAGGAACGGCACGCCCGTCGCGATGACGGCATCGGCCATCTCGCGCCGCGCCGACACGCGCAGCCGCCGATCGGTGAGCCAGGCACCCTGGCCCCTCTCGGCCCAGAACGCCTCATCGGTCAGCGGCTGATAGATCAGGCCGCTGGTGATCTCGCGCTTGCCCGACGCCATCGGTTCCTCGACCGCGATCGAAATGGCGAAATGCGGCATGCCGTGGAGGAAATTGGTCGTGCCATCGAGCGGATCGACGATCCAGCGCGGTTTGTTGGGATCACCGGTCCGCTCGCCCCCCTCCTCGCCCAGGAACCCCCAGTCGGGACGGGCGCGGTTGAGCTCCTCGTACAGCGTGTCCTCGGCGCGGCGGTCGGCCATCGACACGAAATCCGCCGGCCCCTTGCGGCTGACCTGCAGCTGCTGGACTTCGTTGAAGTCGCGGCGCAGGCGCGGTGCCGCCTTGCGCGCGGCGCGGTCCATCACGGTCATGACGCCTGAATGCGATACCATTTCATTTCTTTCTCCCTCAGCTCAAAGCGCCGAGGGACAGCCGGGATACGGAGGACAGAGAGAGGGAAAACGAGGTCAGTCCGCCCGCTTTACATAGGTTTGCTCATACACATCGACGACGATCCGCGTGCCCGCACCGATGTGCGGCGGTACCATGACGCGCACGCCGTTTTCCAGCACCGCCGGCTTGTAAGATGACGATGCCGTCTGCCCCTTCACCACGGCGTCGGCCTCTACGATCAGCGCCTCGATCGTGTCAGGCAGCTGGACCGAGATCGGACGTTCCTCCCACAGCTCCATCACGACATCCATGCCGTCCTGCAGGAACGCCGCGGCCTCGCCGAGGATGCCCCGATCGAGCGTCACCTGATCGTACGTGTCCTTGTCCATGAAGGTCAGCGCGTCGCCGTCGGCAAACAGAAACTGGAAATCCTTGGTGTCGAGCCGCACTTTCTCGACCGTTTCGGCCGAGCGGAACCGTATGTTGTTCTTGCGCCCGTCGATCAGATTCTTGAGCTCGACCTGCATGTACGCCCCGCCCTTGCCCGGCTGCGTGTGCTGGATCTTGACCGCGCGCCACAGCCCCCCTTCATATTCAAGGATATTGCCGGGACGGATTTCGACCGCGTTGATCTTCATGAAAGGCACCTGGACGTTGAAAAGAGCAGAAGGGGCGATGAGCGAGGCCGGCGTCTAGCGATCCGTCGCCGTTCCGGCAAGCAGCCCTGCCGGGCGTCCACCGATCGCCCGGCAAGATGGATAACAAAATCTTGCATTTGTCGCATTTGTCCAAGACGGCGCCTCCCGCCGCACTAATCTAACACGATGACCCAGATCGCCAGCAACGACGACCATCCTGCTGCAATCGCCGCGGGCTATTTCGGTGAGCACATGCCGCACCGCGTCCACGCGCAGGGCGGGTTACCCGACCCGGCAATGTTCAAGCGCCGCTATGTCGAAACCTGCGTGCGTTCCGCGCTAGGTGAGGAGGCGGCCGAACGCCGCGACCCGGTCGGCCTCGTCGCCTGACCAAATTCCTGAACTGACCGCGAGGAAATCCGCTCCGGCGTCGATCAGGGCAGATGCGTTGTCGGGCGTAATCCCGCCGATCGCAACGCAGGGAGCCGCAAACAGGGTCGTCCACCAACTGAGAATAGCGGGGTCGGCCCGGTAATCGATCGGCTTTGTCGTCGTGGGATAAAAGGCCCCGAACGCGACATAATCCGCCCCCGCCTCGCCCGCTTCCATCGCGAGATGGCGGCTGTCGTGGCACGTCACCCCGATCTGCGCCTCGCGCCCCAGCACCTGCCGCGCCTCACGCGGGTCGCAGTCGCCCTGCCCCAGATGCACACCGTCCGCCCCCAGCCGTTTGGCAAGCGCAATGCTGTCATTGACGATGAACGCGACCTCCGCGTCCGCGCAGATGCGCTGCAGCGGCTCGGCAAGAGCGGCGGCCTCGTGCTGGTCGATGTCCTTCACCCGGAACTGGAACGCCGCGACCGGGCCCGCACCGAGCGCACGGCGCAGCCGATCGGGAAAGGCGCCTGAGACGTCGAGCGGGGAGATCAGATAAAGTTGGCAAGGTGGACGCTTTTCGCGGGGAAAGCGTGCGCCGAACGAGGAATCCAGAGGCGGCAATTCATCGTTCACTTGCAAGTCCAGTGATTATGCATCGATCGCGGCATCAGGAGCGAAAGTTCGAGGCGAAGTTGCAATGCAGGCGCGCCCTGCTCAGCAATCACTCCTCCCCCTTGTAAATCCGCACCAGCTTGTCGAGCATCGCCAGCGCCTCGCCCCTTGGCCGCTGGAAGGTATTGCGCCCGATGATCGAGCCGTTGCCGCCGCCGTCGCGAATGTCGCGCGCATCCTGATAGACCGCATCGGCGCCCTTTGTGGCACCACCGGAAAACACCACGATGCGGCGTCCGGCAAAGCTTGCCTGAACCACATGGGCGACGCGCTTGGCCTGGGTCGACCAGTCGCCACCCTCGTATGCCTTTTTCGCGTCGTCCTGCTCGATGTGGTCGCTGGGCAATTTCACCTTGATGACATGCGCGCCGAGCAGCGCCGCCATGTGGGCGGCATAGGCCCCGACATCGAGCGCCAGTTCGCCTTTTTTCGACAATTTGCCGCCGCGGGGATAGCTCCAGATAACGGTCGCAATGCCGACCGATTTCGCCTCGGCAGCCATGTCGCGGATTTCCTCCATCATGTCGAACACGCCCTCGGCCCCCGGATAAATGGTAAAGCCGATCGCCGCGCAGCCCAGCCGCAGCGCATCATCGACGCCCGCCGTCACCGCCTGATCGATGTTCGTCGCCCAGCTGTTCGAAGAATTGACCTTCAGGATCGTCGGAATCTGACCGGCGAAGGTATCCGCTCCCGCTTCGAGCGGTCCGAGTGGCGCGGCATAAGCCGACAGCCCGGCATCGATCGCCAGCTGGTAATGGTAATGCGGGTCGTACGCATCGGGATTGACCGAGAACGACCGCGCCGGGCCATGTTCGAACCCCTGGTCGACCGGCAGGATGATCAGGTTGCCGGTACCGCCCAGCTTGCCCTGCATCAGGATGCGGGCAAGATTACCCTTCACGCCGGGATTGTCGGATTCATAGTTGGCGAGGATCGAACGGACGATCGGGGTCATGTCAGGCTCCGCATGCGACAGAATTGTCGGGTCGATAGCGTCCGTATGGCCCGTGGGCAACTTGGCTTATGGTCGTCGACCCAGCCCAAGACCAGCCAGTGTCGTCTGGTCGAACTTGAAACGCAGCGTGACGAAGGGTCCGCTCCGGGTGTAGCGTGCATCGCTGTAATCGCTGTCGTGAAAACCGACGACGTTGTAACCGATCTGGATATAGCTGCCCTTGAAGGGCGAGATGCCGAGCGCGGGGCCGCCCGAATAGCTGATTGCCCGGCCACCCGCACTTTCCCGCACCGTGCCCGATACACCGATATCGAGCGTCTGCGACAGGTCCCAACGCAGGTCGGCACCGATGAGGTTGGACCATCCCTCGACGTCATCCGCGCCGACCTTGTCAAAGACGTAGCGACTGCCCCAGAACACGGCGACTTCGCTGCGGCCGAGGTAGCGTTCGCCCGCGCTGCTGTTGGGTGACCAGTTGAGGCTGAGACTGTTGACGACGCGCTTTGATGCCGCGTTACCGGTCACGAGCAGCGGCGCCCCGCCGATCGGCCCGGGCTGGCCCTCGACCGCGCCGCGGACGATATCGGAGCGCAGTTCGAGCTTTTCCAGCCAGGCAAAGCGGCTATCATCGGGCCGACGTGCCCAGCTGACCGCCAGGGCCGTTGTTTCGGTCAGTGGTCCGGCCTTGTCCTTGGCCCGCGTCCAGCTGAACGTCCCCCCCAGCGCCTGCCCTTCGCCGAGCTGCCGCAGAGCCGAGGTGATGACGCCGTAGCGATCCGTCCGCTGACCCGCCCGATATTCGCCGCGCCCCGTCCAGCTCCAGTCCTCGCCGCGGTAGCTCGCGCCCGCCGTCACGGCCGTGAAATCCTCGGAGAGCGTCCCATCCGTCCCGACAACGCCGCCCGACGCGATCGGCTGCAGCGGGTTGAGCACCCGGCTAGGGTCAAACCCGCCCAGCGTTTTTGATCCATCAAGCGAGAAATCTACCGTCCAGCGCTTCCCGATGGGGAGCGACTGGGCCAGGCCATAATCGGCAAAGCTGCGCGGACCATATTCGGCAATATTCTGGCGGTTGGCCGTCGCGGTCAGCCGTGCGCCGGCCCAGGGCTTCACATCGAAGCCCAGTCGCATCGTATTCGCGTCGATCGCGCTGCCACGCGCAATCTCGTAGGATCCGATCAGCGCCACGTCGGGCGTGATCGCAAAGCGTGCGCCCAGGCGATGCCGCGCCGGAAAATCGATGCTCTGGGTCTTGCCGAGCGCGAGTTCGGTCGAGGCGTCCAGTTCGAGGCGATTGTCCAAAAGCCGCTTGCTCGCGCCCGCTTGCAGAATCGTCGAACTGACCTCGCTCCCGTCGGCCAGACGGTCATTCGCGACCTCGAGTCCTGCGCGCAGGTCGAGCGCTTTGGTGCGATATTCGACAGATGCCTTGCCGGCCTGGCGCCGCGCCGAGCTGCTCAGATAGTTCTCCTGCCAGGCGCTCCCGATCAGCGACAGCTTGGGCGTGATGCGCAACCGCCCGTCGAAGCCGAACTTGCGGCTGCCGTTCTCACCGGCATTCAACTGACCCACGCCAAAGCCCGCATCCTGCTGTCGCGCATAGGCCAGCAGGTCGTATTTCGATCCGTGGTGCTCTGCCTCGACCAGCCATGCGATCGACGTACCACCGGTGACACCTGTGATACCGGGCTTGGCACTGGCATCGCTCGCCGCGAACTCGGCGCGGACTTCGGTTGAGGCGTTCGGCGTAAACCGAACATCGACGCCGCCGACGTTGGTCTTGGCGCGATCATCCTCGTCGTGGATGATGCTTGCCCCGACCTTCAGTGTCTTCGCCTTGTTGTTCCAGGTCGTGCGACCACCGGCGTTGAACACGCGCTGCGCGACGCCATCGACCTCATAATCGATAACGATAAACTGTGGATCGAGCCCCGAAGAGCGGCTGAGGATGGGCTCACGGAAACGCAGCGTCCCGGCACCATAGTCGATGTCATAGTCGATATGCCGGGTCAGTGTCCGGTGTTCGACGATGCGATCGCTGCGCAACCGGTCACGTGTTTCGAGCGCGATGACCTCGCTATTGGCGAGGATATCGCGAGCCCCCAGACCATAGGGACCGGACAGACCGTTACCCTGCAGTTCTTCGTGGCGATGGCGAAAGGGCGTATCGGCACCAAATACGGTCGCCCCGACCTGCTTGCCCCGATATTGCGCCTTCACACCGTTGAACGCACGGTTGTAGCGCGTCAGCTGGGCATCGCTCATGTCGGTCTGATAATCGCCGAACAGCGCATAGAATTGCGGACGCTCGAGCTTCACATACAGCTTGCGGACCGATGTCGCATCATAACGCCGCTCGCTCCGGTCGGCATAAATGGTGTAATAAGCGCTCGGGTCGATGACCCCGCCAAAGCGTGTCTCGTCCTCGTTCTTGGCGCTGTCATAGGCCAGCGTCATCAGCCATTTGCCGAGAATACGGCCCTTGGCATAGAGGGCGAGGCGACCCGCCGTGATCCATTCGTCGCCCTGCGCGCCCAATCCTTCCAGACGGCCGTTGACCTTGTTGAAACCGATGCTGCCCTCGGCGAGGCCGACGAGCGTCCATGGCCGTTTCCCGGGGTCGAGCCACAGGTCGATCCGCTGCGTGCGCGTTACCTGACCATCACGAAACGGCAGCGTGACGGTAAGCGCACCCGAAGCCGTTGTCGGCTCGAGCTCGATATAGGCCATGCCCTCATCGCCCTCTACCCTCCACACGGGCCGTGAACGTTCGAGACCAGCGAGCTGGCGCGCCGCCTGGGCATCGACCTCGACGGCCGGCGCATAGGGGCTCGGAACACTGAAGTCGCCGACGATGCCGTGATGAAGTGGCTTACCGTCACGATCGGTCAGACGCAGCGCGATGACCGGGCGGGTGACGCCGTCGGCGACCAGCAATGACTTTTCAGGGACAAGTTCGGCCCGCAACGCCGAGGGGGAATAATGCACCGTGCGCGACAGATGCTGTGCGACGCTGCCGTCGGCATTCATCACGTCTGCGGTCAGCACCGTATCGCGGTCGTTGATGTCGATTGCCCGCCAGAGGCTGACCAGCACCTGGCCGTCGCCGCTCTTCTTGTCGCCGTCGTACGACAGCGCGTTGACCGGCTTGCCGTCGACCGCCAGGCTGACACTCTGTGTTGGCAGGTGCTTGATCGCCACGCGGATCGCCTTGGTCCGCGGATTGTGGTTGGGCTCTGGGAACAGCCAGTCAATTCCTGGCGTCTGCCCCGTTACCCAATCGCGGTCGGCGCCTGAGGCAATGGGATCGCTGACCGGACTGGCGCGCGATACCGGCTTCGCCTCGGGCAGCGCCGGATTCACGCCCGCCCGCGCACGAAAATCGGCGCGAAGCAAAACACCGCCCTGACCGGTGACAAAGCGGGAGATCGCGCTGCCGGCACTCCGCGCATTCTCTGCACATTCGGCAGGAACCAGGTTCGGGCCCAGCGTCGACGGATCAATCTGCACGACATGGGTGCCGGGGAGCACGCCTTCGAAATGATAGCGCCCGTCGATGTCGGTCACGGCGTAGCTGCCGTCCTCCAGCATCACCCGTACGCCGGCGACGCCGTTTGCCGCATTGACATCGACCGTACAGCCGCCGTCGGTAATGCGGCCGATGATCGTCAGTCGGTCGCCGATGCCATCGCGTGCGATCCTGACCGTCGCGTCGGCGACAGGACTTGTCGTGCCGCGGCTGTCGGTGGCCTGCGCGCGGTTCATGGCCTGCCCGGCTGGCGCGTCTGGACGCACCTCCAGCAGATAGGTTACCGTGCCCGAGGCCGCCGCTGCCAGCGCCGGAACCGGTATCGACAGATTATGTCCATCCGAACTAACCGTATAGGCGGTTATCACGCCGTTATAGCGAACCGAATTTGGCTCGAGACGCATGGCGTCCGGCAGATGGTCGCTGACGACAATGGCCCCCGTCGCGCGGACCGCGTCGGCGTTGGTGACGACAATTTTATACTGCACCCCATCGCCCGGGACCGCCAGGACCTGGGACGCGGTTTTGCGCAGTTGCAGCGCCGCTCCCGGTCGGTCGAGAGGAATGTCGATGCGAACCGGTGCCGGATCGCTCAACGTGAACACGCTGCCGTAGGAGCCGGCGGTGATCGCAAACGGCGCGCCGTCCGGGCGAAGAAGGTTGGCAAGCTCGGCCGGCGTCGATTTCGACGGCGCACTATACGGCGCCGGGGGTTCCACGAGCAATTTGTACCGACCTGGTTTTACAAAGGGAAACCGATATTCCCCAGCCGGAAATTCGTAGGACACACCGCTGGAGTCGCTGATCGCCGTACCGACGGTGATCGTCGAGGGGAAACTGGCGACTGAGTCGTCGCCATAGACCGTTGCGGGCAAACCAGTGTCCGCATCGATGATCGTGATCTTCGTACCGACGACGGGCGCACCGTCGCCGCTGTCGAACGCGACACCATAGGGGTCGATCAGGACCCGCACCGGCGCCGTTGCCACAAGTGAGCCATTTTCACGCGCGCTGGAAAGCAAAAGCGAATCGCCCGGGCGGAACGATAGCGTGCAGTCGCCGCGAACCGGTTCGGGAGGAACCGATGCGGTCTTTACTAAACCAACAAAATATCCAGTGTTGGCACCGCTCTCCCGCAGGACAAGAGTTTCTGAATCGCCGGCGGGTGTAGTAAGCACGACCGTTATTGTATCGACCGCCAGCGGATTGCGATTGTCGTCGCTCGATGCAATGCCCACGACCAGTGGCTCTCCGGCCCTGATGACCGTCGTGCGCGCAACCGACGCAGGGTCGAGCGGCGTGCCTGCGAATGCGCCTTCGAGGGTGACCGGCACCTCGCCCGAGCTGCCGCGACAGATCGTCTCCGGCACGCTCAGCCGTTCAGCATTCGGATCTCCCGAAAGCTGAAAGGTGGAAAGCGACAGGGTGGGAACCGAGTTCGTAACCGGAATATCGACCCGATTGGACGGACGAACCAGCGTCGTTGCGCCAACCTGCCATTCGACGGTCGCAGTGTTCGATACGACTTGGGCGGACGCAGTTCCTCCCGCCGCGGAAACAAGTGCGGCAAAGGCCGCTAGTGCGGCCTTCAGATGGGAAACTGCCTTACGCATCTGTCATTTTTCGCGCGACGGACAACACTTCGTCCGCCGGGCGTTCGTCACCTCAGTTGATGGTTGCCCTGAAATAGAGAGTGCGGGTCGCGCCAGCGGCGATGTTCGCCAACGTCCCTGAAACTGTCCCTGCCGAAAAACTGCCGCCTGCCGTTCCGTCGGCATTGCAGGCGCCGGCCGTCACGGTACCGTTGATAAAAATGCCGAAACCCGCGCTGTAGGTTGTCTGCGCGGGCAGCGCGTCGCTGACCGCAGGTGCAGTCGCGGTGGCGCCGCCCGCCGCATTGGCGAGCTGGATGCAATATTCGATCGTTGCGCCCGGGATCATCTTAGGATTGGTGGCACCGTTAGTAGGGTCTGAAATAACCCTACTGGTTTTTGTAACGGTCAGTAATGCACCAGAAACTGTATAGTCGTCGCGCGCGCTGAATTGTCCGTCACGCGCCGCGTCGGTGGCGCCCGCCGTATCGGCGAACACGGTGTCCATTGCTGCCGTATTGGCACCGGCGGTTTCGGTAACGACGATGCCCTGGGTTCCGGCAACACCACCTTCCCGCGCCTGCGCGGTCAGCGTGACACCCGCGACATCCCCGTTAACGCGCGCCACTGCGACATTGGCGACGACAAACACGGTCTTGGATGCGTCGGCAGCGACCTCGTCGAGATAGGTGATCGCGGTATCGGTACCAGCGTCATAAGTGCCGTTGCCGTTGGTATCGACATACAGCGCCGCGCCGGTCACATCGAACGTATCGGTCCCGCCGTGCGCCGTGGTGCCACCGGTCGGCTGCGCCAGAGACAGGCCGATGTCGAGCGTCGCGTTCGACGTGTTGGTGACGAGGAACGTCGTCACGGCTGCGGATTGTCCCGGCGTCACTGTCGTGGTCGCGTTGCCGGGTTCGGTCACGGTCAGGCTGACCTTGCGATCGACGACGAACGTGTTCGATGCGTTGATCGCGGTCTGGGCGACGCCGCCGACGGAATAATTGAGCGTAGCAGTGTTCGTGATGTTCGAGCCTGCCGTCGTCCCGGCGCCCCACGCCGGGGTGGCGGCAACTACCGCCAGTGCCAGAGCACTTGCCCCCGAAAAATTGCGATTGGTCATGTCGTATCCCTGCCCGTCGCGTGCACGCATCCCCACACCGCACGCATTCCCACACAAGCGCACCGGGCTGCCGCTTCCTCACGGAGGCAGCCCGGTCGCATCAGTTGATCGTCACCCGGAAGTACAACGTCCTGGTCTGGCTCGCCGTTACCGACGCCAAAGTCCCCGAGACCGTGCCGGCAGCCTGGCTGCCGCCGGCCGAGCCGTCGGTGTTGCAGACGCCACCGGTCACCGTTCCGTTCAGGAAGATGCCGTAGCCGGAATCATAGGTCGTCTGCGTCGGCAGCGGATCGCTGATCGCGACGCTGGTCGCGGTCGCACCACCCGCCGCGTTGGCGACCTGGATGCAATATTCGACCGTTGCGCCCGGGATCATCTTGGGATTGGTGGCGCCGTTGATCGGATCCGAGATGATCTTGGAGGTTTTGGTCACCGACAGCGTTGCCGTCGACACCGTATAGTCATCGCGAGCGCTGAACTTACCATCGGCGGCTGCATCGGTTGCGCCCGCCGTGTCGGCGAACACGGTGTCCATGCCTGCCGTGTTCGCGGTACCGCTGTCGTTGGTGACGATCGTCCCCTGCGAACCGGCCGTGCCGCCGTTATAGGCTGTTGCCGTCAGCGTCACGCCGGCGACGTCGCCATTTGCCCTGCCCGCCGGGATCGATGCGACGACGAAAACCGTCTTCGACTGGTCAGCTGCCAGTTCGTCGAGATACGTAACGGCGGTGTCCGTCCCGGCGTCGTAGGTGCCGTTGCCGTTGGTATCGACATAGAGAGTCGCGCCGGTCACGTCGAAATTGTCGGTCCCGCCATGCGCTGTCGCGCCCCCGGCCGGCTGAACGAGCGTCAGGCCGAGGTCGAGCGTCGCATTCGACGTGTTGGTCACAAGAAACGTCGTCACAGCGCCTGTCTGGCCGGGCACGACCGTGGTCGTGGCATTGCCAGGTTCGCTCACGGTCAACGTGATCTTGCGATCGACCACGAACGTGTTCGACGCATTAAGCGCGGTCTGCGCGACGCCGCCAACCTGATAGTTGACGGTCACGTTGTTGACGATGTTCGACCCAGCCGCGGTACCGGCCGCGAATGCCGGTGCCGCGCCAAGCGCCGCAACGGCAAAAACGCTGGCCGTGGCCAGCAACCTCTTCGTCTTAGTCATTTCGGTCCATTTCATGCTCGTTGATCCGATGCCATTCCCCACCCGCCGGCACCGAAAAAGGCGGAATTCTCAGTTATTTGACGATCCCTCGAAAACTCAGCTTGCCTGTGCCGCCAACCGGGATCGGTGCCTTCAGCACCCAGCGGACGTGCGTCACGTCCTCGGGGCGGGCGGCATGCGGCAGGCCGTCGTCACCGCGCACCTTGGCCATCGCGAGCGGGCCGTACGTCGCACCGTGATCGACCGAAACGGTTGCACCCGCATCGGCGGTACCTTCGAAGGCAACACCTGCCGGCATCGGGTTGGTCACGATGAAATTGGTGGCCGGGGCCTTGCCCTGGTTGCGATACGTCAGCACGAAAACCAGCTTGGCCCCCGGCGGCACCGACTTGGGCTTGTCGAGGACGACTTTGGGCTTGCCGCCAGGAACCGGCACCGTCCGCTCAATGAACATTTCGCTGGTCAGGGCGACGTCATTGGGCGCCGCGCGCAGAGGCGCTGCAAGCGGTGCGATGAGCAGGATGAACGAAAGGATCATGCGGTTCACTGGGTCGGTCCTCAATTGATCTTGACTTTGAATGTCACGGTGCGGGTCTGCCCCCCGGCGACGGTGCCGAACCGGGCGACGATGCGACCGCCGGCAAATTCGCCCGCATCGGCATCGGTCGCGTCGGTCAGCGGCGCGCTCTCGGCGGTCAGGCTGGCGGGCACGTAAGTGGTGTTCGCAGGGATCGGATCGCCGATGGCGAGGTTCGCCAGCGACCCCGTCCCGCTGACCGTTGCCACGAGTGTGTACGTGATTGTCGAGCCCGGCACCGACTTCGTACCGCCGAACGGGTCGGCAACCGTCGCCGATTTGACGAGTGCCACGGTCGCCGCGCTGACGATGTAGAAGTTCTTGTCGCGACCAACCGCGGTCGTCGTGCCGACAACCGCGTCGCCGCCGCCCGTGCCCTGTCCCGCAAAAACAGTGCCCGCTGGTCCGGAGCCGGTAACCGCCGTCGCGGTCAGGTCGATCTGCCCCCGCTGGCCATCGGTCGCCGCCGCCGGGATCGTCGCCAGCACAAAGATCTTGATCGACGTGTCCGGGGCAAGCACCGGATCGTTACTGCCTGCGGAATATACGGTATCGACGCCAGCGTCATACACACCGTTTCCGTTGCTATCGAGCACGATCGAGGTAGCCGTCGGATCGAACGCGTCGCCACCGATGGCGGTGATCGATGCCAAGCGAAATGCTTCCGACCCGTTGCCCGTATTGGTGACAGTATATTTGGCGACCTGGTTGGTGGCGCCGGACTGCGCCGGGATGTCGCCTGCATCCGCCGTCGCTACGGTCACATTCAACACTTCGTCGACGCGCAGATCGACCTTGTTCGACGGGACAGTGATCGCCGTGCCCACGGGGTCGGTGTACGTGGCGGTCGCGGTATTGCTGATCGTCGTGCCGGCAACGGTTCCCGTGGCATTTGCCGACGATGACGCCGCGGCAACCAATGCCGTGAACGCCATGACGCCAAAACGGCGTCCTGCCAGCAACTCGAAAACCAATCGCATTAGTCAAAGTCCCCACCGAATTGGAGGTAACATTCGACTAAAACGGGTAATATTCAGTTAATTCAGGCTGTCCTGATGGGGTATTTAAAAGTTCACATTTTGCCAAAACTGTGCGGTTTCGAAACATTTTCCATTCGCCGATGGCAAACTGTCCCCAGCTTGACACCCCCTGGTGCCTCGCCTATCCGCCGCGCCTCGCACGATGCGGGTGTAGCTCAGTTGGTTAGAGCGCCGGCCTGTCACGCCGGAGGTCGCGGGTTCGAGCCCCGTCACTCGCGCCATCCCCATCGTTCATAAACCGGATCAGGCGTTGCCTGATTCCATCCAGCGCAGCACGGGGCCGAGCGGCAAAATCCACGCAATGCCGAGCACAAGATACACGATCGCCTGGACAGCGTTGGGCAGGCCGACAAGCCACGCCGACGCCGAGGCGACTGCGATTGCCCACACCGCGACGATCAGCAGGATCAGTCCGACCCCCAGCGGTTTGCGCAGGCTTGGCTTGCTCACGCGACAATCCATCCTTTTTCCGTGGCGACGGCGTGGAGCGGCACGTCCCACTCGTCGGTCGGTACGTAATCGACTTGTTGTCCGCTCCATGCAAGGCCGATCCGGCGGGCACCAGGCAGCGCAGCGAACGCGCGGTCATAATGGCCAGCACCATAGCCGAGCCGGCACAGCGATGCGTCGAAGGCGAGCAGGGGTGTCAGGATAGTGTCCGGCGTGACTTCTGATGCGGCCCGATCAGGCTGGCGCAGACCGAGCGGTCCTGCAATGAGCGCCTCGCCGAGCGTCCAGGCAAGGAAACGCAACGACCCTTCGCGGCCCTCGACGTGCGGCAAAGCCATGGCGGCCCCGTGCGACACGAGCCGTTCGATCAGACGCAGGGTATCGATCTCCGACCCTATGGGCAGATAAGCTGCGACGATCCTCGCACCACGCAGCTGATCGACCACCCGTTCGGCGAGCGCGGCCGCCGCTACTGCGCGCTCGGTATCCGACATTGCCGAAACGATCGCCGCCCGCCGCGCCTTTGCCTGGGTGCGCAACGAGGCCTTTGATACGTTATCAGCAGGGGGAAGTGACGGGACCACCATGGCCGTTTGCTCTAATATCCTCTGACGCACGGTACGTCAGGTGGGAACCATGTGCTTCGGGCCAGGACCCGGGCAGGGACAGTCCCCAAGGATTGATGAATAGCCTCAGGGATATGAACGAGCTCGTACCGGGCAGTGCCCGTCAGTCATCAATCTAGGCGCTTTGGGCATCAGTCTCAAGGGCATCCGCCACCGCCTCAATTCGCGAGGCCAGCTTCGCAAGCGTGCTTGCCATTTGCGGATCGGGCGCAGGGACATCGTCGGCATCGTCGGCCAGCAACAGTGCGGCGAACAACAGCTGGCGTACTTCGTTCGACGTGCCCACGGCCGAGCGCGCCTCATCGACCTTTGCGTCGACGCGCATCGCCAGGTTTTGCAGATGCGTCTCGCCACCATCCCGGCAGGCAACGACATATGTCCGTCCACCGATCACCAAACTGACCTCGGCCATCAGCGCCTGTCCTGCGCGGAAACGCGTGAAATGACGGCGTCGAGCTCGGCAAGTGCCGACTGAGTGCGCTGGCGAAGCCGCTGATAGCGACTATCCGCCGACGCCTCGCCGACAGCGACGGGAGCGCGCGGGGGAAGTGATTCGATCCGCTTCAGCGCGCGATCGATGCGGGAGAGGGCGTGGGTAATATCGTCTGTCATAAGGTCGTCACGAGATAGCAGGCTATGCGCGTCGGGCAAGAAGCGTTGCGCCACGCCTCAAGTTGACGCGTGTTCGCCGCCGCGACAAAGGGGCGGTCCATCGCGCACGCCGCGCGACTCGACTCGGGGACCGCTGCATGACCGCCACGCCGCAGGAAATGGCTAATGCGATTCGTGCGCTCGCGATGGACGCGGTCGAGGCGGCGAACTCGGGGCACCCTGGCATGCCGATGGGCATGGCCGACGTTGCGACCGTATTATTCACACGATATCTGAAGTTCGATCCGCAAGCGCCGAAGTGGCATGATCGCGATCGCTTCGTGCTGTCGGCGGGACACGGCTCGATGCTGATCTATGCGCTGCTCTACCTGACCGGGTACGAGCGCCCGACGATCGACGACATCCGCAACTTTCGCCAGCTCGGCAGCCCTTGCGCGGGTCATCCGGAAAATTTCGAGCTGGCGGGTATCGATTGTACGACCGGGCCGCTCGGTCAGGGCCTGGCGATGGCGGTCGGCATGGGGATAGCGGAGCGACACCTCAATGCGACCTTCGGCGACGATCTGGTCGATCATCGCACCTGGGTCGTCGCGGGCGACGGCTGCCTGATGGAGGGCATCAACCACGAGGCGGTGGGGCTCGCGGGCCATCTCGGCCTCGGGCGGCTGACGGTGCTGTGGGACGACAATCGCATCACCATCGACGGCGCGGTGTCGCTGTCGTCCAGTGAGGATATTCCCGCCCGCTACCGGGCGAGCGGCTGGCACGTCGAGGCGTGCGATGGTCATGACCCGCAGGATATTGCGAGGGCAATCGATGCTGCGATCGCTGATCCCCGCCCCTCGCTCATCGCCTGCCGCACGATCATCGGCAAGGGTGCCCCCAACAAGCAGGGAACATCGGCGACCCACGGCAGCGCGCTGGGTGCAGCCGAAGTGCTGGCGGCGCGTGAAACGCTCGGCTGGACGGCGGCACCATTTGTGGTGCCCGAGCATATCCTGTCGGCGTGGCGCACGGCTGGAGCGCGCGGATCTCATATCCGATCCGCCTGGGAAGCAAGTGCCGCGACACGGTCGGCCTGGCCCGAGTTCAGCAGCCGGATGTCCGGCCCGCAACCGGACGCCGGCTGGCTGAAACCCTATCTCGACACGTTGCTTGCCGCCCCGCAAAAGGTCGCCACGCGCAAGGCTTCGGAAATGGCGCTGGGGGTCATCAATGACGCCCTGCCGGAAACAATCGGCGGATCTGCCGATCTGACTGGTTCCAACAATACCAAAACTTCGGCGACGAAGCCAATGACAAAGAACGATTATTCTGGTCGCTATATCTATTACGGCATTCGTGAATTCGGCATGGCCGCCGCAATGAACGGCATGGCGCTGCATGGCGGCCTCATCCCCTATGGCGGTACATTCCTGGTCTTCGCTGACTATTGCCGCGGGGCCATTCGCCTGTCGGCGTTGCAGCGGACCCGGGTCATCTACGTGATGACGCATGATTCGATCGGGCTTGGTGAGGATGGCCCGACGCACCAGCCCGTCGAACATCTCTTGTCGCTGCGGGCGATGCCCAACCTGGACGTCTACCGCCCGTGTGACACGATCGAGACAGCCGAATGCTGGGCGCTGGCGCTGGAAAAGGCCGACGGCCCCTCGCTCCTCGCGCTCAGTCGTCAGAACCTTCCGCAGTACCGCACCGACATTTCGGAAAACTGGTGCGCGCGGGGGGCGTATCGGCTGCGCGCCGCCAATGCCGCACGCCGGGTCATCCTGATTGCAACCGGCTCCGAGGTAGAGATCGCCATCGCCGTCGCCGACCGGCTCGAGGAACACGGGCTGGGCGCGGACGTAGTCTCGATGCCCTGCTGGGAGCGCTTTGACATGCAGCCCGACGCCTATCGTGCGGACGTCCTGCCAGAGGGTCCCCTGCGGGTCTCCCTGGAGGCGGGGACGACGCTTGGCTGGGAACGCTACACGACGGCGCAGGGCCTGCGCTTCGGCGTCGACAGCTTCGGCGCCTCGGCACCAATAGCCGATCTATACGCACATTTCGGGCTGACCGCGGACAGCATCGCGCCCCAGATCATCGAAGCTCTCGAAGGAAAGTAAACATGGCAGTCAAAATAGCCATCAACGGATTCGGACGCATTGGCCGGCTGGTGTCGCGCGCCATCCTCGAGCGGCCCGAAAGCGGTCTCGAACTCGTCGCCATCAACGATCTCGCCGATGCGAAGTCGAACGCGATGCTGTTCAAGCGCGACAGCGTTCACGGCCCCTACCCCGGCAGCGTCGAGGCCGACGGCAACGATATCATCATCGATGGCAAGCGCGTCCGCGTCAGCGCGGAGCGCGACCCGGCGAAACTGGCACATGCGGCCAACGGCATCGATATCGCGCTGGAGTGCACGGGCCTGTTCACCGACCGGGCCGCGGCTGAAAAACACCTTACCGCAGGTGCCAAGCGCGTGCTGATTTCGGCACCGGGCAAGGGCGTCGACCTGACCGTCGTCTACGGTGTCAACGACCACAAGCTGACCGCCGATCATAGGATCGTGTCGAACGCTTCGTGCACGACCAACTGCCTCGCGCCGATCGTTCGTGTCATGCATGACACCATCGGGATCGAACGCGGGCTGATGATGACGATCCACAGCTATACGAACGACCAGTCGTTGCTCGACGTCTATCACAAGGACCCGCGTCGGGCGCGCGCGGCGGCGGTTTCGATGATCCCGACGTCAACGGGTGCCGCAAAGACGGTGGGCGAAGTCATTCCCGAGCTCAAGGGCAAGCTCGACGGCATGTCGGTGCGCGTGCCTACCCCCAACGTCAGCCTGGTCGATTTTACCTTCACGCCGTCGCGCGCGACGACCATCGAGGAGGTCAACGCCGCTCTGAAACGCGCTTCCGAAACCGGATCGATGGCCGCTATCCTCGATTATTCGGATGAGCCGCTGGTCAGCCATGATTATAATCACAACCCGGCGTCCTCGACGATCGACAGCATCGAGACGACCGTCCTCGACGGCCATCTGGTGCGCGTCGTCAGCTGGTATGACAATGAGTGGGGCTTTTCGAACCGCATGGTCGATACGGCGGCCGCGATGGCAAGGCTGATCTGATCCGGTGGGTACGCTGATCGGCATCGCTCGTCACGCGGCGCCGCGCGGCCCCATCGAGAAATTGCACGATGTCGAAGTCAGTGTCGAACGCGGGATAGAGGGCGATTGCCGGGGCGTCGTGAAGCCCGGCGGCAAGGGACGGCGTCAGGTGACCCTGATGACCCGCGAGGCCTGGGAAAGCGCGATGCGCGAGTTACAGGCAGAAATCGATTGGTCGTTGCGACGCGTCAACCTGCTGGTCGATGGCATCGACTTGCCCCGAACCGTCGGAACGCGGCTGCGCGTCGGCGATGTCGTGCTGGAAGCGACCGGCGAATGCGACCCTTGTCACCGTATGGACGAAATTGCCCTTGGCCTGCGCGCAGCCCTGACCCCTGACTGGCGCGGCGGGGTGCTGACGCGGGTAATCGCCGGCGGACAGATCGCGATCGGCGATCCTGTCATCAGAGAGGAAAATCGGTGACCAGCTTCAGAACGCTCGACGACATCGGCGACGTGCGCGGCAAGCGCATTCTCGTCCGCGAGGATTTGAACGCACCGCTCGACGGAGGAAAGATCTCTGATGACAGTCGCTTGCGCGCTGCTGTTCCGACAATATTGGAATTGTCAGACGGGGGCGCACTGGTGCTCCTGCTCGCTCACATAGATCGTCCTAATGGTCGCATCGACCCGGAGAAATCTACGGCGCTCGTTCGGCGGCGGCTTTCCGAGCTTCTCGGTCGTGAGGTAATGTTTGTCGCCGATTGCGTCGGGGAGACCGCCCAGTCGGCAATATCGCTCATGCTGCCGGGCAGTATTGCGCTCCTGGAAAACACCCGTTTTCACTTGGGTGAGGAGGCGAACGATCCGGCATTCGTCACCGCGCTCGCGGCACTCGGCGATGCCTATGTCAACGACGCCTTCTCTGCGGCACACCGCGCTCATGCCTCGACCGAGGGTCTGGCGCACGCCCTGCCCGCCTTTGCCGGCCGCCAGATGCAGGGCGAGCTCGATGCCCTCGACAAGGCACTTGGCAATCCGGCGCATCCCGTGGCCGCCGTCGTGGGCGGTGCGAAGGTATCGACCAAACTCGCCGCGCTGGAGCATCTGGTTGGCCGGGTAGATCATCTGATCATCGGGGGGGGCATGGCCAATACCTTCCTTGCCGCCCGCGGTGTCGATGTCGGCAAGTCGCTATGCGAACATGATCTCGTCGCCACCGTCGTAAAGATCTTCGACGCCGCCGACCGGCATGGCTGCACCATCCACCTGCCGTATGATGTCGTCGTCGCCAGGGAGTTCCGGCCAAATCCGCCGACACGGACCGTCAATGTCCACGACGTTTCGGCGGATGAGATGATCCTCGATATCGGGCCGGCCGCAGTAGAAGCTTTGGGCGATGTCCTGAAGAATTGCCGGACGCTGGTCTGGAACGGTCCCCTCGGCGCCTTTGAAACCCCACCCTTCGATACGGCCACGGTCGCGCTCGCTCGCCTAGCGGCGGCGCTCACCGTCGATGGTTCGCTGGTTTCGGTGGCGGGCGGCGGCGATACCGTCGCGGCGCTGAACCAGGCGGGCTGCGCCAAGGATTTCACCTTCGTATCGACCGCGGGCGGCGCGTTCCTCGAATGGATGGAAGGGCGCGTCCTCCCCGGGGTCGCGGCGCTGTCCCGGTGAGTCTGCCCGCCCTGTTGAGCGGTGCCACGGTCGGTGAAGGCACGCTCTCGGCCACCATCGGTCCCGACTGGCTGCAGGGTCGCACGGCTTATGGAGGCGCGACCGCGGCGATCGCGCTGGCAACCGTCAAGCACTTCTTCACCGACCTGCCGCCGCTTCGTTCGGCCCAGATCGCCTTTGTCGGGCCGCTGGCCAATAAGGTAGCGTCTGCACCCACCCTGCTCCGGCGGGGCAGGAACAGCGCCTTCATCGCCTGCGACGTCAGCAGCGACGAGGGCTTGGGCCTGCGTGCACTTTTCCTGTTCATGACGACGCGGACGTCGGCGATCGAATGGCGTGCGCCGATCATGCCTCAGGTGGCGGGTCCTTTGGCAAGCCCGGCACCGCCCGATATTCAGGCATCGGGCTTTCTGTCGAACTTCGACCGCGCGTTGGAACAGGAGGGACCCGCCGGCTACTGCCGCTGGGCGCGGCTCAGGGACCGGGACGGGCTCGATCCGGAGGTCGAGATGCTGGCCGTCGCCGACGCCCTGCCCCCGGCGGCGATGGCCCTGGCGCAGCAGTGGGGTCCGATCTCGACCACGACGTGGCAACTCAACATCGTCGCGGACCAGGTGGTCGCGGCGGACGGCTGGTGGCTGCTGCAAGCGGACACGCTCCACGCCGGCAACGGCAGCTCCAGTCAGTCCATGACGATCTGGAATCGCTCAGGGACAGCGATCGCCACCGCGACGCAGAGCGTGGCCCTGTTTATCTGATAGCGATGGTGCGGGCGGTGGGAATCGAACCCACACTCCTTGCGGAACCGGATTTTGAGTCCGGCGCGTCTACCAGTTCCACCACGCCCGCACAGACGTTGAAGACTTTAATGTCACCTTAGCGTGTCACCAGCTTCTGCTCGTCCGTTGCCACAGGGATGTGTCGGCGGCAATGACCTGTCGCCACGGTTCCGCGTTGTCTGCAATCGCTTGACGAACCACGGGTGCGGCCCGCTACAGCAGAAAAAACATTCGACCTTGGGAACTCTCCCTGCAGTCGAGTGTTTTGCGCGCGGCTGGAAACGGGGGATCAAGCAGTGATGACGCAAACGATCGGTTATGTGCCAACCCGCGACGAGCCGCACCGCCTCCTCAAAGTCTTTTATTATCATAATCATGGGGCGACCCGGCCCTTGACACGATGACAGCCCTGCACGTGGCGGCTGCACGTCGCGCGCTCATGACGTTGGCCGTCGTTTCGCTCGCATCTTGCGCGCCGGGACAGAAAAAACCCCCGACGCGGGTTCCCGAAGCCGGATTCATCGTCGTGAAAAGCGAATCGGTCGCACTTCCCGTGGTCCTCGCGGGGCGGACGTCGGCCTATGAAACGTCGGAAGTACGACCCCAGGTGTCGGGCGTCATCCGCGCCAGGCTGTTCACCGAGGGATCAGTCGTCCGCGCAGGCCAGACGCTCTACCAGATCGACCCGAGCACGTATGAAGCTGCGGCGGCACAGGCGAGGGCGAATCTGGCCAGTGCGGAGGCCGCACAATCTGCCGCCACGGCCAAGGCCGCCCGCTACAAGCCGCTCGCCGAAATCGAGGCGGTCAGTCGTCAGGACTATACCGACGCGGCCGCAACCGCGCGCCAGGCAAGCGCGAGCGTTGCGCAGAACCGCGCGTTGCTCGACGCGGCGCGCATAAACCTTCGGTACACGCGCGTGCCGGCACCCATCGGCGGGCGCATCGGCCGTTCGCTCGTGACGACCGGTGGCCTCGTTACCGCGAACCAGGCCGATGCGCTGACGACGATCCAGCGACTCGATCCGATGTTTGTCGATATCCAGCAATCCAGCGCCGAAATTCTTGCGTTGCGCAAGGCGCTCGCGACCGGCGGCGCCATTCCGTCGTCGGCGCAGGTGCGCCTGACCCTGGAGGACGGCAGCGCTTATCCCTACTCTGGCACGCTGCAGTTTTCGGAAGCCATGGTCGACCAGAACACCGGCACCATCGCCCTCCGCGCCCGTTTTCCCAATCCACAGGGCTTGCTGCTCCCCGGCATGTACGTCCGCGCCGCCCTGTCCCAGGCCACGATCACCAATGCGATCCTGGTGCCCCAGCAGGGTGTGTCGCGTGACCCCACCGGACGCGCCACGGTCTACGTCGTTGCCGCCGACGGCAAGGGCGGTAGCAAAGCGGTGCGCAGAACGATTACGGCCGACCGCACGATCGGCGACAAATGGCTGGTCACCGAGGGCCTGAAGCCCGGCGATCAGGTGATCGTCGAGGGACTGGGGGCGATCCGCGCGGATGCCCCCATCAAGCCCGTGGTTGCCGGATCAAAGCCGTCCGCCCCGCCTGCACCGGGCGACGCCGGCAAGACGCGCTGACCGGGGCGTGATCTCTCGCACGTTCATCGACCGCCCGGTTTTCGCCTGGGTCATCGCCATCGTCATCATGCTGGCCGGCCTCGGGGCGGTCCTTTCGCTGCCGATCGAACAATATCCCGATATCGCCCCGCCTTCAGTCAACATCCGCGCCAATTATCCCGGCGCGTCAGCCGATACCCTCGAATCGAGCGTGACGCAGGTCATCGAACAACAACTGACCGGCATCGACGGGCTGATTTATTTCACATCCTCGTCAAGCTCGGCCGGCTCGGCCACAATTACGGCGACGTTCGTCAAGGGGACGAATCCCGACATTGCGCAGGTCCAGGTCCAGAACAAGGTTCAGCAGGCACTGCCCCGCCTGCCGCAGCAGGTTCAGCAGCAGGGGCTCGTCGTCACCAAATCGAGCTCGGACTTCCTGGTCATCGTCGGCGTGTATGACGCGAGCGACCGCACCGACAACAATGACGTGTCCGACTTTCTCGTATCGAAGCTTCAGGACAATATCGGCCGCATCCAGGGGGTCGGCGATGTCAGCGTATTCGGCGCGCAATATGCGATGCGAATCTGGCTCGACCCGTTCAAGCTGGCAGCCGTCAAACTCATGCCCGGCGATGTCACCGCTGCCATCCAGGCGCAGAACACTCAGGTCGCTGCCGGTCAGATCGGCGCACAGCCGGCCGCACCCGACCAGATGCTGACCGCGACCGTCACGTCCCGGTCGCGACTGACCACACCACAGCAGTTCCGTAATATCGTCCTGAAGACCCAGGGCGACGGCTCACGCGTTCTCCTGGGCGACGTCGCCCGGGTCGAGCTGGGTTCCGAAAGCTATGCCATCGTCAGCCGGTTCAATGGCCACCCTGCGGCTGGCATCGCGGTCCAGCTGGCACCTGGCGCGGACGCGCTGAAGACGGCGAAACTCGTGAAAGACGAAGTGGCACGGCAGGCTCCGTCTTTTCCTGAAGGCTATAAATATGCCTTTCCCGTCGACAGCACGACCTTCATCCAATTGTCGGTGGAGGAAGTCGTCAAGACGCTGATCGAGGCGATCGTCCTCGTCATCATCGTCATGTTCGTCTTCCTTCAGAGCTGGCGCGCGACGCTCATCCCGGCAATCGCGGTGCCGGTGGTGCTCCTCGGTACGTTTGGTATCCTCGCCATCGCGGGCTTCACCATCAATACGCTGACGCTGTTCGGCATGGTCCTTTCGATCGGCCTGCTGGTCGACGATGCCATCGTCGTCGTTGAGAATGTCGAACGCGTCATGGAGGAGCAGCCAGGGATCAGCCCGCGCGACGCGACGATAAAGTCGATGGGCGAGATCCAGACCGCGCTGATCGCCATCGCACTGGTCCTTTCGGCCGTGTTTCTGCCGATGGCGTTCTTCGGTGGTTCGGTCGGGGTGATCTACAAACAGTTTGCGATCACCATCATTTCGTCGATGGCCCTGTCGGTCGTCGTCGCGCTGGTGCTGACGCCTGCCCTCACCGCGGCGCTGCTGAAGCCCCCGGAGGAGAAGCGTGAACATACCGGCTGGCAGGGCCGCCTGAGCGACTATGGTGACCGTTTCAACACTTGGTTCACCAGGACGTCGGACCGCTACCGCCAGGGCGTCACGAACGTCATCGCCCGCAGTGGGGTCGCCCTCCTAGGCTACGGCGGGCTGGTGGCGATCCTTGTGCTGCTGTTCGCCATCCTGCCATCGAGCTTCTTGCCGGTCGAAGATCAGGCGCGCGCCCTGATCCAGTATACCTTGCCCCCGGGCGCTACCCAGGCGCGCACCGAAGCGGCTGCCAAGGCGATCCAGGACTATTTCCTGCATTCGATGACCGACAGCGTCGATGCCCTCTACACGGTTTCCGGTCAGGGAACGGCAGGCACCGGACAGAATGCCGGACGCGGGTTTGTCCTGTTGAAGGACTGGGGTCAGCGCACGTCGAGTAAAGTCAGCGCCGATGCCGTGACGGCCAAAGCAACCCGAGAGCTTGGCGGCCAGTTGCGCGACGTCCAGTTTTTCGCGCTCTCACCGCCCGCCGTGCGCGGCCTGGGGCAATCAAACGGCTTCACGATGCAGTTTCTGAATTCCGGTGGGCTCAGCCGCGCGGATTTCAAGGCGCGCAGCGATGCACTGATCGCGGCGGCCCAAGCAGACCCGACCCTTTCCGCCGTGCGTTTAGGCAGCCTCGAGGACAATCCTTCGCTGAACGTCGATATCGACGACGAGAAGGTCGGTGCGCTCGGCCTGACCTCGGCTCAGGTCGATCAGACCCTCGCCACCGCCTGGGGCGGCACCTATGTCAACGACTTCATCGACCGTGGGCGCGTCAAACGCGTTTATGTTCAGGGCGATGCCCCCTACCGCAGTCGCCCGGAAGACCTGTCGCAATGGTATGTGCGCGGCGCGACCGGCGAAATGGCGCCCTTCTCGGCGTTTGCCCGCATCGGATGGAACCGGGCACCCTCGACACTGACCCGTTTCAACGGCGTCTCGGCCTATCAGATTCAGGGGCAGGCTGCTCCAGGGAAAAGCTCCGGCGCGGCGATGGATGCGATTGCGGCGCTCGCGGCAAAGCAGCCAGGCACCTCCGTCGCCTGGTCCGACCTGTCCTATCAGGAACGGCTGACCGGCAATCAGGCGCCCTTGCTCTATGGTCTGTCGCTGCTGGTCGTTTTCCTATGTCTTGCTGCACTTTATGAAAGCTGGTCGATCCCGTTTGCCGTAATGATGGTCATGCCGATCGGTCTGGTCGGCGCGGCGCTGGCGGTGTGGCTGCGCGGTCTCGAGAACGATGTCTATTTCCAGGTCGGCTTGCTGACGACGATGGGCCTGTCGGCCAAAAATGCCATCCTGATCATAGAATTCGCCGAGCAAGCGGAAAAAAATGGCACACCCACCGTGCAGGCTGCAATCGACGCCGCCCGGCTGCGCCTGCGCCCGATCCTGATGACCAGCCTGGCCTTCATCTTCGGCGTTCTGCCGCTGGCCCTTTCCACCGGCGCCGGGGCCAAAAGCCGTGTGGAGATCGGCACGGCGGTGATTGGCGGCATGCTGACCGCCACGGCGATCGCGATCTTCCTGGTGCCCTTGTTTTTCGTCCTCGTCCGCCGTGTGTTCGGCCGCGAAAAAAAGGCTGAGGAGCAAGGCGCGTGAAATATCTCGCTGCCCTTGGCATGATGGCCGTTCTCGGCGGGTGCAGCCTTGAGCCGCACTACGTCCGGCCGACTCCGGCTGTTCCGGCCCGGTGGCCGGTCGGCAACGCCGCAGTTCCGACAAACGAGGCGGGGCTGGCGACGCTCCGCTATCAGGACATATTCCTCGATCCCCGCCTGCAGTCGATCATCGCGCGCGCGCTGTCGAACAACCAGGACCTCCGCCTCGCCGCCGCCAATGTCGAGGCGGCGCGCGGTCTCTATCGCGTCCAGCGTGCCGCTCTTCTGCCCAGCATCGACGCGTCGACCGGTCTCACGGTGCGCGACGGCAGCACGAATGGCGGTTCGACAACCGGGTCTGGGTCCGGCACGGCCGGTGCTTCACAGGGGCGCGTCACCACCTATTCCGCCGACCTCGGTGCCTCCTTCGAACTCGACCTGTTCGGGCGCATCCGCAGCCTCAGCAAAGCGGCACTGAACCAGTATTTCGCGACCGAAGCCGCCGCGCGTGCAGTCCGCCTGACCCTGGTGGCCGACGTCGCCGATGCCTGGTTCACGCTTGCCACCGACCGCAGCCTGCTGGCCATTGCGCAGGATACGGCGACGAGCGCCGCCCGCAGCGTGTCTCTGACCCAGGCGCGGCTGAAGGGCGGCGTTGCCCCGCGCACCGACCTGCGCCAGGCCGAAACGATCCTCGCAACTGCTCAGTCCGACGTCGCCAACCTGACCACGCTCGTTCAACAGGATCGCAACGCCATCGACCTGCTCGTCGGCCAGCCCGTGACCGATGCCGATCTGCCTCCTTCGATCGAAGCGGTCGACACCCTTGTCGTGCCTCCCCCGGCCGGACTCGATTCAAGCATCCTCCTGCGACGCCCCGATGTCGTCGAGGCAGAATATCGCCTGCGTGCCGCAAATGCCCAGATCGGTGCCGCGCGTGCGGCTTTCTTCCCCCGCATCTCGCTGACCGGGCTCGCCGGCTTTGCGAGCACATCACTTTCGTCGCTCTTTACCGGTGGGGCGTTCAACTATTCGGTTGCCCCGTCCGCGACGCTGCCGATCTTCGACGGCGGGGCCAACCGCGGCAATCTTGCTTATGCCCGTGCCCAGCGTGAGGGTGCGACCGCCACCTATCAGAAGGCGATCCAGTCCGCGTTTCGTGACGTGGCCGATGCTCTGGCGCGCCGGGCAACGATCGCCGATCAGGCGGCGGCGCAGACCCGCCTCGAAGCGGTGGCGCGCGATACCGGCTATCTGACCGATGCGCGCTACAAGGGCGGCGTGGCGTCGTTCCTCGAAAGCCTCGACGCGCAAAGGTCACTCTATGCGGCGCGTCGCTCGCTTGTTTCTACGCGGCTGGTTCGGGTACAAAGCGTCGTTGCCCTTTACCGCGCGCTTGGTGGGGACCAGCTCGATCCGGCGACTACGCCCTAGCGGAACACGCTCTCCAGGTCGCCCGCGGGGTCTTTCGGGTCAGGACCAAAGCGATTGGGCCCACGTGTCCCGTCGAGGCAAAGGAAAACCAGCACTACGATCGCGGCGATCAGACCGACGAAGCTGAACAGCCCGCCGACGATGGCAGCCCCAGTGTTGCCGGAAAAGATGCCCACGACCATGGCTGAAAGCCCGACGACATAGGGAATGAACGGCATCAGCAGCCACCATCCCGTCCGATTGGTATCGTGCAGTCGCCTCACCTGCACCGCAAAATTGGGTACAAGTATCACCAGGCTGAAAATTCCGGTCAACACGCCGCCTGCGGCGCTCGCGCCGTAATTGAACCCGGTTACGCCACCCGCCATGGGCTGTGCGCCATATTGAGTTCGCCCACCGAGACCGAGAGCCGCGTCGATGACGCTGAGCACGATGACCGCCAGAATGACGAATAACACCCACATCCAGAATTCCTTGCGACGCGATCGGCCGCGGAAGTCGGCGTAACGCTTCAACGGCATGATCATCCAGTCCATCGTGATCCTCCTCAGCTGCGCGGTGCCTGCCGCCGATAACTCAATGCTTCGGCAATATGTATCCGTCCGACATGCTCGCTGCCAGCGAGATCGGCGATCGTCCGCGCGACCCGCAGAATCCGCGTATAGCCGCGCGCCGAAAGGCGCATCGCCTCCGCCGCCTGGGCAAGCAGCTTGCGGCCCGGCTCATCCGGCGTCGCATGAGTGGTCAGGACGTCCCCGTCTGCCTCGGCATTGGTGCGGGGGCCGCCGTGGCCGTATCGGCCCGTCTGCACCGCTCGCGCCGCCGCGACCCGCGCCCGTACCTCGGCCGAGCCTTCGGCGGGCGGCGGCAGCACGAGATCGGCAGCACTCACCGCCGGTACCTCGACATGGAGATCGATCCGGTCGAGCAGCGGCCCGGAGACCTTTGCCTGATAATCCGCGGCGCAGCGCGGCGCGCGCGAACACGCCAGCGCTGCGTCCCCCAGATGCCCGCAACGGCAGGGGTTCATCGCCGCGATCAGCTGCACCCGCGCCGGAAACGTCACATGCGCATTTGCCCGGGCGACGCTGACGCTGCCGGTTTCGAGCGGCTGACGCAATGAATCGAGCACCGCACGCTGAAATTCGGGCAGTTCGTCAAGGAACAGCACGCCCAGATGCGCCAGGCTGACCTCCCCCGGCTTCACCCGCAACCCACCCCCGGTCAGCGCCGCCATAGATGCCGAATGGTGCGGACTGCGGAACGGGCGCGTTCGGATCAGCCGACCTCCGGCCAGCTCGCCCGCCACACTTGCGACCATCGACACTTCGAGCGCCTCGCTCGCGGTCAGGTCGGGCAGGATCCCCGGAATACAGGCCGCCATCAGCGATTTGCCCGAGCCCGGTGGCCCAACCATCACCAGATTGTGCCCGCCCGCCGCTGCGATCTCGACCGCGCGTTTGGCAGTCTCCTGCCCTTTGACCTGGCGCAGGTCCGGGCCGTGGTCGCGTTCCTCGACCACCCCGGCCGATGGTGCCGGCAACAGCGCGCTTCCTTTGAAATGATTGAGCAATGACAGCAGGTCGGGTGCCGCTATCACCTCGACCTCCCCTGCCCAGGCGGCTTCGGGACCCTGCGGTTCAGGGCACACCAGACCCTGCCCCGCCGAGGATGCGTACAGCGCCGCCAGCAGGACGCCGGGCGACGATGCCACCCGACCGTTCAGCCCCAGCTCGCCCACGACGACATAGCCCGCCAGCGTTTCAGCATCGACAATCCCCATCGCGCCGAGCACGGCCAGCGCAATCGGCAGATCGTAGTGCGAGCCCTCCTTTGGCAGGTCGGCGGGCGACAGGTTCACGGTAATGCGCTTGGGCGGCAGGGCGAGGCCAAGCGAGGCGATCGCGCCACGTACACGCTCCCGGCTTTCGTTCACCGCCTTGTCGCCAAGGCCGACGACGTCGAAGCGGGGCAGGCCGGGGATCAGCGAGCACTGTACCTCGACGCTGCGCGCCTCCAGTCCCAGATAGGCAACCGTCGGCACCGTCGCGACCATGTCTTCCCCCCGCCCCATCGCCCCACGGCGCTTGCCGGGTCTTGGCGCGCGTGCCTTGCGAAGGCAACCGATGCTGCCCACATCGGACCAATGAAGATCGGTCGTACCTGGAAGCACTTCGAACGCAGCACTGCCGGCCAATGGACCTTGTTCGGCACCGGCGTTTTTCTTGTTGCCTTGTCGCCGATTGTCGCGCCGATACCGGGGCCTGGCGGTATCCCCGTATTCCTGGCGGGTGCGACCCTCATGCTGCGTTATTCGGTTTGGGCCAAGCGTCGTTATGTCCACCTCAAGCGGCGATGGCCCCGGCAAGGGCATTGGGTCGATCGCGGTTTGCGCCGGGCGAGCGCGCGGAGGCGTGCAGAGCTTGCACGTCGCGCGTCGGGGCCCGGGGAGGAGTGATTGACTTTTCCCCGAGCCTCGCCTAGCGGCTGGCCATTGACGGTCGTCCGTTTGTCGGGCGGCCTTTTTTCTGTTTCAGACTTAAAGGCATGAGCGATGAAGCGCACTTTCCAGCCAAGCAACCTCGTCCGCGCACGCCGTCATGGCTTTCGCCACCGGATGGCGACGGTCGGCGGACGTGCGGTCATTCGCGCCCGCCGCGCACGCGGGCGCCACAAGCTGTCGGCCTGAAAACGATCACGCGTCGCGCTGATTTCCTCGCGGCAAATGGTGGAAAGCGGGCAGCGATGCCAGGCCTGGTCCTGCTGGTCCGCGACCGCCGCGACGAAGATGCATCCATTCGCGTTGGCATCACGGTCACCAAGAAAATAGGCAACGCGGTCGTCCGCAACCGCATGAAGCGGCGATTCCGCGCTCTCGCCCGGGAGGTCCTGACCGAGCGCGCCGCGCCCGGTACCGATCATGTCCTGATCGGGCGAACCGGGGGTGTCGAACGCGACTATGCCGTTTTGAGGGCTGAGCTGGTCAAGGCACTCGCAAAGCTGTCGGGGTGATCGCACGGATCCTCATCTTCGTTGCCCGATTGTGGCAAATGGGCCCCTCGCGGTTGATGCCACCAAATTGCCGTTACGCCCCTTCATGTTCGGCCTATGCGATTGAGGCATTGACCCGCTATGGGGCGCTGAAGGGTAGTTGGCTTTCGGCCCGCCGCCTTGCCCGTTGCCACCCATGGGGCGGCCACGGCTATGATCCTGTCCCTTAACGCCTAGGAACACCCGTGCAGTCCGAACAGCGCAATTTCATCCTCGCCGTGGCCCTTTCGGCGTTGATCCTGTTTGGGTGGAGCGCGCTCGCCAGCCGCTGGTTCCCGCCGGCCAATCCGCCAGCGACCAGGGTCGCGGCAGGCAAGACCACGGTGCTGCCGGTGCCCGGCACCCCGGCGGCGCCCGCCGCGCAAGCCATCAAGCAAGATCGCACGCAGGTGCTGGCGACCTCGCCCCGCGTTGCCATCCACAATGCGCAATTTGCGGGATCGCTCAACCTGAAGGGTGCGCGAATCGATGACCTGACCCTGACCAATTACCGGGAGACGGTTGCCAAGGACTCGCCGCCCATCCGATTGTTGTCGCCGCAGGGTGCTCCGCAGGCCTATTTCGCGACGTTTGGTTGGCTCGGCGACGGGATTGCCGTTCCGGGGCCTGACACAATGTGGCAGGCAGATGGTACCGATCTGACGCCTTCGCGTCCGGTCACTCTCCGCTGGAACAACGGTCAGGGACTTTCGTATGTCGTCCGACTGACACTCGACAACGAGTATATGTTCACGATCGACCAGCGCGTGATTAACACATCGACGGGCGCAATCGTGACGCGCCCCTATGCCGCCGTCAGCCGGACCGACAAGCCGACCGACCCGGACAACTGGGTTGCCCACGTCGGCCCGCTCGCGGCGCTCAACGGCGCGGTCAACTACGATATCAGTTATGACAATTTGACCGGCAAGGAGCCGAGTTTTTTCGGCAAGCTGTTCGGGACCAAGGCCGTTGCAGGCGTCAACGCTGCAACCAGCAACGGCGGCTGGCTGGGCTTTGGTGACAAATATTGGCTGACCGCGCTCATTCCGGCAAACGATCCGAAGATCGACGCCGCGTTTCGCGCCGGCGACGGCAGCTATCAGGGGGACATCGCGCGCGCACCGATCACCGTGCCGCCTGGGCGCGCCGCCAGCGTCGTCACTCATTTCTTTGCCGGGGCCAAGCAGGTCGACGCGCTCGACGGATATCAGGAAAGCCTAGGCATCCCGTTGTTCGGCAAGGCGATCGACTGGGGATGGTTCGAGGTTTTTGAAAAGCCGCTGTTCCATTATCTCCACTGGCTGTTCGGCGTCGTCGGCAATTTCGGCATCGCCATCATGCTGCTGACGCTCACCATCCGCGGCCTGATGTTTCCGATCGCGCAGCGCCAGTTCCAGTCCATGGCCGCGATGCGCATCGTTCAGCCGAAGATGAAGGCCATCCAGGAAAAATGGAAAGATGACAAAGCGCGTCAGCAACAGGAGACGATGGCGCTGTACAAGTCTGAGAAGATCAATCCGCTGGCCGGATGCCTGCCCGTGTTCATTCAGATGCCGATCTTCTTTGCGCTCTACAAAGTGCTGATGCTGACGATCGAAATGCGCCACCAGCCGTTCGTGTTGTGGCTGAAGGACCTGTCCTCGCCCGATCCGCTCAGCCCGGTCAATCTGTTCGGGATACTGCCTTTTACGCCGCCGCACATCATCGCGATCGGCGTGTTGCCCATCATCCTCGGCGTCACGATGTTCATCCAGTTCAAGCTCAATCCGCCGCCGCCGGACCCAGTGCAGGCGCAAATGTTCTCGATTATGCCGTGGGTGCTCATGTTCGTGATGGCCCCGTTTGCCGCCGGGCTGCAGCTTTACTGGGCGACGTCAAACGTGCTGACCATCATTCAGCAAAAGTGGCTGTACTCGAAATATCCCGAGCTGAGGAACTCGCCCGCCGCTCCGACTGTCGCATGACCGGGTTGGACGACGGGCTTGCCGAGACGGCACGGAGACTGTTTTCCGGACCCATCGCGTTCCTGAAATCGGCCCCGTCGCTTGAGCACCTTCCGTCACCCGACGTGCCAGAGGTTTCCTTCGCGGGCAGGTCCAACGTCGGCAAATCGTCGCTGCTGAACGCACTTACCAATCGCAACGGCCTCGCACGGACATCGAACACGCCGGGTCGGACGCAGGAACTGAATTTCTTCGACGTGGGCGAACCGATCCGGTTGCGGCTGGTGGATATGCCCGGCTACGGCTTTGCCGAGGCCCCTAAGGACGTCGTGCGTAAGTGGCGGTTTCTGATCAACGACTATCTGCGCGGGCGCCAGGTCCTGAAGCGCGCCTTCGTACTGATCGACAGCCGTCACGGCATCAAGCCCGTAGATAACGAGATCATGGACATGCTCGACGCCGCCGCCGTCAACTACATCGTCGTCCTGACCAAGGCGGATAAAGTGAAGGCAACCTCGCTCGATGAGACAAGGGCGGTTACCGAAGCCGCCGTGCGCAAGCGTCCGGCCGCCCATCCCGATATCATCGTGACATCGAGTGAAGGCGGTATGGGCGTGGCCGAATTGCGGACAGCGGTGCTGGAGGCCGTATCGATATGATGAAGCTCATTATCGGCAACAAGAACTATTCGTCCTGGTCGATGCGGGGTTGGCTCGCATGCAAGCATTCCGGGCTGCCGTTTCAGGAGACGGTCGTTCCGATCTATGATGGCGAATGGGTCGAGCGCCGGGCGACAGCCGATTTCGGGCCGAGTTCGGGCAAGGTGCCGATCCTTTGGGACGGGGATGTCGTCGTCTGGGACAGCCTGGCCATTCTCGAGCATCTGAACGAGCTTACCGGCAACAGCCGCTTCTGGCCCGAGGATCAGTCGGCGCGCGCCATGGCGCGGTCGATGTGCGCCGAAATGCACTCTGGCTTTGCCGCGATCCGCAATGCCTGCACGATGAACATCCGCCGCAAAGTGGAGGCGGTAAGCCTATCAGCCGAAGTGGCCGCAGATGTCGCACGGATAAACCGGCTCTGGGCTCAGGCCCGGGCCCGTTTCGGCGGCGGCGGTGATTTCCTGTTCGGCGACTTCGGGGCGGCCGACATCATGTTCGCGCCCGTCGTGACGCGCTTCGTCACCTATTCAATACCGGTGTCACGCTTTGCTGAACGCTATATCGAAGCCGTCACCGCGCACCCTTTTGTCCAGGACTGGATCGCCGAGGCCAACGCCGAAGAATGGACGATCGACCGGTTCGAGGGGCCTGTTCAGCCCTGAAAGTCGCTGCCGTCCTTGCGCTTCTGCGTACCACTTCCGGCAAACAGGTGCATGTCGATATCGGGATAATGGCAATCGGTGACGGGATGCCTTCCGACAGCCACCAGAATGCAGTCGGCATCGCTTTCGTTGATCAGGACATGGCCGTTGCCGTCATTTTTGGCAAACGCCGCAACATCGCCGGCGCGCATGGCGGTCCTGCCATTGTCGTCGACAAGAATTGCTTCACCCGAAAGGATGATGACCAGCTCGTCCTCACCTTCATGCCAGTGCCGCTGCGATGACCACGCCCCTGGCTTCAGTGTCACATGGCTGGCGCCAAAATCGGTGAGCCCTGACACCGGCGCCAGACGACGATACCAGCGGTCGCGAACAACACCGGCGTATTCCGCCGGATAGCCGGTTGCATTGGTCTGCGGGATTGCGTCGAGATCGATCTTGGGCATAGCGGCAACGATGACCGAAACGATCGAGCTCGCCAAGGCCCTCATTGCCGCCCCCAGCATCACGCCTGCAGCCGGCAAGGTTTTCGACGTCCTCGAAGCGGCCCTCATCACCAGCGGATTCGAGGTCGAGCGCTTTGTCGCGGGGGAGGCGCCCGACGGCCCGACCGAAAACCTGCTTGCGACGCGCGGCACCGACAATGGCCCCCATTTTGCCTTTGCCGGGCACCTCGATGTCGTGCCGCCCGGCGAGAATTGGCAGTTCGACCCCTTCACGCCCACCATATCGGGCGACTTGCTTTACGGACGTGGGGCGGTCGATATGAAGGGCTCGATCGCGGCATTTGTCGGCGCGGCGGCGCGCCGACCCGACCATTCTGGTCGGCTGACCCTAATCATCACCGGCGACGAGGAAGGGCCCGCTACCTACGGCACGGTCGCGCTGATCGAACGGATGAAGGCGCGCGGGCTGGTCCCCGACATGTGCCTGGTCGGAGAACCGACGTCGACCAACCGCCTTGGCGACACGATCAAGATCGGGCGGCGGGGATCGGTCAACATCTGGATCGAAGTCGCGGGTACTCAGGGCCACGTCGCCTATCCGCATCTCGCGGACAACCCTGTTCCCCTGCTCGTCCGGATTCTTTCGGACATCGACGCCCTGGAGCTCGACCAGGGGACAGAGTGGTTCCAGCCTTCCAATATCGAGGTGACGACGATCGATGTCGGCAACCCTGTCACCAACGTCATTCCCGCAAAGGCATCGGCACGGCTCAGCATTCGCTTCAACGATTTGCAGAGCGGTGAGGCACTCGTCGCACGCATCCGAACCATTGCATCCTCCCACAGCAGCCGCGCGACAGTGTCGGCGCGTGTCTATGGCGATGCGTTCCTGACACCCCCCGGCCCGCTCAGCAGTCTGGTAGCGGACGCCGTGCGCGACGTGACGGGCGTCAGTCCCGAACTCTCGACAACCGGTGGCACCTCCGACGCACGCTATCTTTCAAAGCTTTGTCCGACCGTCGAGTTCGGATTGCCCAATGCGACGATGCACAAGCTCGACGAGGCCGTGGCGGTTGCTGACCTGATGACGCTCGAGAAGATCTACGCGCTGGTCCTCGAGCGCGTATTCGCTAACGCCGGGGCCGCCTGAGGATGACGTAGATCGCGCCCGCGCCCCCGTGTCGCGGATGCGCGGGCCGCACCGCTGCGATGCGGGAAGCCACCGGCGAAGCGGCAAGCCAGTCGCCCATCGATGCGCGGATGATCCCCCTGAGCGGCATGTCGATCCGGCTGGTCCCGCGCGGCGGCGCTTTGCCGGTAACCAGTACCAGCACCCGGTCACCCTGACGGCATGCCTCGACGACGGCATCGATCGCGCGGCGATGCGCCTGATCGAGCGTGCAGCCGTGAAGGTCGATGACCCTGTCCGGCACGATCTGCCCGCCCCCGAGCAAGCGATCCCAACGTCCGTCAAGCGTTCCCTTCGAGGATCTGGGCTGAGGCTGTACAGGCGGCTTTACGAGCGCCGCGGGCTTGGCGGCGACCGGGAGCGGCGATCTCTTCTCCTGCCCACTGGGCGAGTGCTGGCTCACGACATCCGCAATCGCTGCCCGCGCCTTGCGGACGTCAGCCGTTACCCGCCGCCAGAGCGCCCGTTCGTCAGGGGTGAGGTCGCGCGGCATCAGCGATCCTGGCCAGCGTTCCTTTGGGCACGAGGATGAGCGCCGTACCGCGGCCCGACATCCCGCCCGCAATCCGGCGCGCGTCGTTGCCCGCGCCCCAGAATGTATCGAACCGGTTCGCTCCCTTGATCGCCCCGCCGGTGTCCTGCGCCACCCACAATCCCGTTGCTTCCGGCCGGTCAAGCTGCAGCCAGACCGGGGCGCCCAGCGGCACGAATGCGGGATCGACGGCAACCGTGGCGCGCCCGGTTACCGGCAGATTGAGCGCGCCGACCGGTCCCTGTCCGGTGATTTCCCGGAAAAATACATAGCTCTTGTTCTCGCGCATGATCGCGCGACCCTGATCCGGATTGGCACGCAACCATGCCATGATACCCTGCATGGACTGCTGGTCCGGGCCGAGCAGTCTGCGTTGCCGCATCAACGCGCCGATCCCGACATAGTCGCGGCCATTCTGGCCCGCATAGCCAACCCGCATGATGCCGCCGTCGGGGAGCCGGATCCGCCCCGAACCCTGCACCTGGAGAAAGTAGAATTCGACCGGATCCGCAACCCAGGCGATGACGGGGGCGTGCCCGGTCAGCGCGCCGTCTTCGATCTCGGCGCGCTCATAATAAGGCACGACCGCTGTCCCTGATACGCGACCGCGGACAATTTTTCCCTTCAGACTTTCGGCAAATTTGCCCAGGTCGACCTCGACCAGATCATCGGGCTCGCCATAGATCGGCACGGTGTGACGATCGTCGCGCACCCGGCTACCCTCGATCTCGGGCTCATAATATCCTGTTGCGAAAGCATCTCCCGATCCGACCCGGACCGTCTCGAACTGCTCGGCAAACATGGTCCTTGGGTCGCCGTTCGATACCGCAGCGGTGCAGGCCGCTGTCCAGTCGCCCGGCGATGTCAGTCCCGAGCGGTCGGCTCGCACGGTTACCGCAGGGCAGCTGAGGCGAAATGCCGCCAGCGCGGTCGCGGCCTGTTCGACGGATAGCGGGAGCGATCCGACGGCAGGTCCAGCGACAAAATCGCTGGTCAGCGCATTGGAGCCAGACGGGGCTGCCGGCGCAATGGGGACCGCACGGCCGGTTACTGGGCTAGCCGAGGGTATTGGCCCCAGGCGAGCCCGAGGAACGGCACCCGCACAGCCGCCAAGCAGCAGGACCGTCACGAGCAAAACGCCCGCGCGGGCTCGCCGCATCAGAGCGACTCGTCGGTGTCGGTCAATATCCAGTTAGGGTCACTGCTGCGCAGAGTCCGCGAAAAGGTCCAGACGTCGACGGTGGGCACTGCATCGGTCAGGGAGCCCGCGACCACGGACCCATCTGCGTCCCGCGTGACGGCAGCGATATCCGCATCGAACCGGACCACGATCGTCGCGGCCTTGTTCTCCACCTTTGCATCGACGATGGTCGCCTTCTCGATGGTAACCAGCCGGTTTTCAAGAACATGACCCGCCGTTTCGCGCTCAGCGATCGACGAGGCGAACGCGGCGCGGACGTCGTCGCTGGTCAGGCCGATCAGTTCGCCCGCCTGACCACGCCAATACGCCTCGAGGATCATGCGATAGGCACCCTTTGCACCCTCCATGAACCGGCCAACATCGAATGCGGGCTCTGCGGCAATGATCGCCCGGACACCGGCGGCGGCCGCGGGTTCGAACACGTTGTTGGCAACCGGCGACGGCACCGGGCGCTGATCCTCGATCGCCGTCGCAGGCACCACGACCGGGCGATCTTCGACCGGCGCGAACGGTTGTTCGTGGCCCGTGCGTTTGCCGAGAATCGAATAGAGCCGCAGGGCGAGGAAGCCGGCAACCATTGCAAGAACGACGATAGGGACCACGCTAAGCTCCGCTTTGTAGCCTTCTACATAGGCGCGTGTTCGCGCGGTTTCAAACGTCAATGGTGCCAGTCCGTCGCCCCGGCGCTTCCATCCAGCCTTGCCCTGCCCGGTTTAGCGCTGTAACCGCGCGGCCTTCATATATCGCTCACACGAAAGCAGAACCGATCGATGGCCGACGATGCCGTTCCTACAGCCGACCTGCCGACCAACGAACCCATGGCCAACGGCGTCGACAGTACGCCGCAAGCAGGACTTATTTCGCAATATGTGAAGGATTTGTCCTTCGAAAATCCCAATGCCCCCGGGGTTTACCAGTGGCAGGGCCAGCCCCAGATCGATATCCAGTTCAACATCGCGTCGAACCAGCTCGGCGACGATGCCTATGAAGTGGTTCTGAAAATCGAGAGCAAGGCGGTCGCCGCCGATCGCGTCGCCTTTCAGGTCGAGCTGTCTTATGCTGGCCTCTTTGCCCTCCGTAACGTGCCGCCCGAACAGCTGCAGCCGTTTCTGCTGGCCGAGGCTCCCCGCATTCTGTTCCCGTTCGCGCGCCGGGTTCTGGCCGATGCCGTGCGCGACGGTGGTTTCCCCCCGCTGCTGCTCGAGCCGATCGATTTCGGTCAGCTGTATATCGCGCAGGCGGAACAGGGGAGCGCTCTCGACGCTCCACTAGGGCAGGCTTGACACTGGCCGTCGTCGCACCCGACCCGACGACGGATCAGCGGATACCATGAACCTCGTCCGCGCCAGTGCCTCGATCGGGGGCCTGACCCTTGTCAGTCGCATCCTTGGCATGGTGCGCGACATGCTGATGGCTCGTTACGTTGGTGCAGGCTTTGCGTCCGATGCTTTCCTCATTGCGTGGCGCCTCCCCAACCTCTTTCGCGCGCTGTTTGCCGAGGGCGCTTTCGCGGCGGTGTTCGTGCCGATGTTCAACCGGCGACTTGCCGAGGCAGAGGGAGTTCAGCCCGGCTCCGGCCTGATCGCGGCGAAGGCGTTTGCCAGCCAGATCCTGTCGGTACTCTTCCCGTTTCTGATCGTGTTCACCGGCATCATGATCGCTGCCACCGGCCCGGTGGTCTGGGCGATGACCGGGGGTTTTCCGGATGGCGGCCCGGCAAAGTTTGCGCTCGCCAGCGAATTGACGCGCATTACCTTTCCCTATCTCGCGCTCATCTCGCTGGTATCGCTGCTCGGCGGTATTCTGAATTCGCTCGACCGTTTCTGGGTAAACGCAGCCGCACCGATCTTGCTGAACGTCGCGATGATCGTCGCTATCCTGGCATTTCGGGGTCATAGCCAGGTGGACACGGCCCGGACCCAGGCCATCGCGGTCACGGTCGCGGGCGCCCTTCAACTCGCGTGGCTGATCTGGTCATGCGCCCGCGCCGGCGTCGCGCTGCGACTATCGGTGCCCAGGCTTTCTCCCGACGTCAGGCGCCTCCTGTGGCTCATCGGCCCGGCGGCGGTCGGCCAGGGCGCGATCCAGTTCAACCTCCTCATCTCGACCTCACTCGCCGCCCGTTTCCTGCCGCAGGGGGCGGTCAGCTATCTCTATTATGCCGACCGGCTGAACCAGCTTCCGCTCGGACTGATCGGTATCGGCATCGGCACCGCAATTCTGCCCAGCCTGTCGCGTCAGATCGGCAGCGGCGACAAGCAGGCAGCCAGCCACACCCAAAACCGCGCAATGGAGCTTGCCCTGCTGCTGGCACTTCCTGCCGCGGTCGCGCTCGTCGTGTCGTCGGTCCCCCTCGTCCGCGGGGTGTTTCAGCACGGTGCCTTTACGGCACGGGACACGATCGGTGCAGCCAGCGCGCTCGCGGCCTTTTCGGTGGGCGTTCCTGCCTATGTTCTGATCAAGGTGCTGACGCCGGGCTTCTACGCCCGCCAGGACACCAGGACGCCCGTCCGGCTGGCCGTCGTGTCGATGCTCGTCAATCTGGCCGGCAACCTTATCCTGATCTGGCGGCTGGGGCACGTCGGCGTGGCGGTTTCAACGGCGCTTGCGGCATGGGTCAACGTCGCGCTGCTGTACCGGTCGCTCCACCACCGCGACCATCTTCGGGTCGATGCCCGTTTCAAGGCAAAGGCCGTCCGGATCGTTGCCGCGGGTGCCCTGATGGGTCTCGCACTCTTCGCGTTAAATCCCTGGGTCGACCCCTTCATGGGCGGTCGAGCGGGGGAGCGGATCATCGCTCTCATCGTGCTGTGCAGTGTCGGCGCCGGTACCTATGGGTTGGCCGCGCTGCTCCTCGGGGCCGTTGATCTTCGCGAAATCCGCCGACAGTTCGTGCGGCAGAGGTAGCATCGATGCGCGTGGTCTCTGGCATACAGCCAACCGGTAACCTGCACCTGGGCAATTATCTGGGCGCGATTCGCAACTGGGTCCGGATGCAGGACACAGTGACGGCCGACGGCAAGGGTCAGTGCCTCTTCTTCCTCGCCGACCTCCATGCCATCACCGTCCACATTCCTGCGGCCGAACTCGCGGCGAACACGCGCGACATGGCGGCCGCGCTGATTGCAAGCGGCATCGATCCTGATCGCTCCATTCTGTTCAACCAGGCCCGCGTTCCCGCCCATGCCGAACTCGCCTGGCTGTTATTCTGCACCGCTCGGATCGGCTGGCTGAACCGCATGACACAGTTCAAGGAGAAATCAGGCAAGAACCGGGAGGGCGCGAGCGTCGGCCTCTATGCCTATCCGGTGCTGCAGGCCGCCGACGTCCTCCTCTACAACGCGACGCACGTGCCGGTCGGTGAGGACCAGAAGCAGCATCTGGAACTGGCGCGCGATATCGCGACGAAGTTCAATACAGATACCGGGCGCGATATCTTCGTGCTACCGGATCCCATCATTCCGCCGGCCGCGGCCCGCATCATGTCACTCCGTGATGGTACGGCGAAAATGTCGAAATCCGATCCTTCCGACATGAGCAGGATCAATCTGACCGACGACGCCGATACGATCATGCAGAAAATCCGGAAGGCAAAAACCGATCCCGAGCCCCTTCCCGCGCATCCGGACGGGCTGGCAGAGCGACCCGAGGCCCGCAACCTCGTGGGCATCATGGCTGCGCTGCGCGATGTCAGTGTCGACGCGGTATTGGCAGAATATGGCGGCAGTAATTTCGGACCGTTCAAGACTGCACTGGCCGACCTGCTGATCGCGACGCTGGCGCCGATTCGTGATCGGTACACAGAACTGCGCGGATCAACGGAAATCGACCGCTTGCTGGAACGCGGTGCTGCTTCGGCCGCGGCTGTGGGTGGTCCTGTTCTGGAGACGGCCTATGAGGCGCTGGGATTGCGCCCGGGCACTGGACAACGATGAACCGTTGCTGTTCACCATGCGTTCAAGCGTCAATTCTCATTCTGCGTTGCAGACGTAAAGCCCAGAGGTAGCCATGTTACGACATCTGAAAATGCTCGCTCCCGTCGTCCTGCTGACCGTCGCAGGATGCGCCGCTCCTTTTCAGGCGCAGGTTTCGCGTTTCCAGCAGCTTCCCGCACCACAGGGACAAAGCTTTACGGTCGTCTCGGACAATCCCAGACTCGACAACAGTCTTGAATTTGCGCGCTACGCTGACGGCGTGGCACAGCACCTCGCCCAATATGGCTATGTCCGCGCGGCTTCCTCCGCCGACGCCGCACTTGTCGTGCATCTCGATTATTCGGTCGATCGTGGCCGCGAACGCGTTCGGAGCGTCCCCGGTTTTGGCGGACACTTCGGCTATGGTTACGGCTGGGGTCCGTATCGTCCCTATTGGGGCTTTGGCAGCCGCGCCTGGGTTTACGGATTTGACGATCCGTTTCTGTACGGATCGTCGTTCGATCAGGTCGAGAGCTATACGATCTATCAGTCAGAGCTCGATATGAAAATCGAGCGCAAGGGCACCCGCGAACGACTGTTTGAAGGCACCGCGAAGGCCATTTCGTCCGATGACGATCTGACCACGCTGGTTCCGAACTTGATCGAAGCGATGTTCACCGGCTTCCCGGGCAATTCCGGACAAACGGTCAGGATCACCGTCGCCCCGCCGGAAAAAACTGGACGCCGTTGAAGCAGCGTCCAATCGGTTAGCCTTGCGACATTGCCGTCGAGCTGTTGTTGAACGTCTTGCTCAACTGTGCGCCAAGGCCGCTCATCGCACCCACCGCCGCGATGGCGATCAGTGCAGCGATCAGTCCGTATTCAATGGCAGTCGCACCCGTATTGTCGGCGAGCATGGCAACCAGATAGTCGACAGCGCTCGAGCCGGATTCCCCAGCAACGGTTTCGATGATTTTCAGCATGGCCTAAAGTCCCCGATCCACGCCACCTTTAATGGTAGCTGCTGCGGCATGCGCCCAAATCATTGACAAGACGTAAACGGAGCCAGGCGGGCCCGAGAATCTAGCCCTCGAGCGCGCGCATCAACAGACGTACGTCGGCATCGATCTCCGTATCGGCCGCGCGCAGCTTCTCGATCTGCTTGACGGCGTGAATCACGGTCGTGTGATCCCGACCGCCAAAACGCCTCCCGATTTCCGGCAGCGACCGGGGTGTCAACTGCTTCGCAAGATACATGGCAATCTGGCGCGGGCGTGCCACGACCCGTGCGCGACGTGCCGAAACCATCTCGGCATGTCTGATTTTGAAATGATCAGCGACCCGGCGCTGAATTTCGTCGATGGTGACGCGCCGGCGACCGGCACGGAACATCTCGGCGAGCGTCTCCTCGGCAAAAACCTCGGTAATCGCCCGCTCATTGAGCCCGGCATAGGCAACGAGCCGGTTCAGTCCGCCTTCGAGCTCGCGGACGTTCGATGCGATTCGGCTGGCCAGCATGTCGCGGACGACTTCGGGCACGACAACACTCGACAGCGCATTGGCCTTCGTGTCGATGATTGCGCGGCGCAGGGCATAATCGGCCGGCTGGATATCTACGACCAGCCCCTGGGTGAGCCGTGACAGGATCCTCCCCTCGATCCCCTCGAGTTCATGGGGGCTGCGATCGGCCGTAATGACAAGACGTCGCCCGCCCCGCATCAGCTCATCGATCGTATAAAGAAACTCCTCCTGCATCGTCTCCTTGCCGGCGATGAACTGGAAATCGTCGATCATGAGCAGATCGACCGACCGCAGGCGTGACTTGAACGCCAGCGTATCCTTGGTCCGCATCGCATGCACAAAATCGACCACGAACCGTTCCGCCGACATATAGAGCGCCCGGGCATTGGGCTTGCGTGCGGCGTAACCGTGCCCGGTCGCGTGCAGCAGGTGTGTCTTGCCCTGCCCGGTCGCCGCATAGATGAACAAGGGATTGAACCGCATCGGACCGCCTTCCGCGATCGCGCGTGCGGCATTGTGCGCAATCCGGTTTGATGCACCGACCTGGAAACTATCGAAGGTGAGCCGCGGGTCGAACCGGAATTCCGGCTCCTTCGGGACAGGGACCTCTTCGGCTGCCGACGGTGGGGTATACAGCTGTACGCTATCGGCGTCGTCGGCAACGATGCGTACCCCCGAAACCTCTTCGACCGCAGCCCGCCACGCCAGCTTCAGCCTGTCCGAAAAGTTTCTCGCAACCCAGTTCGCCATAAAGGCCGATGGCAGCGCCAGCACGACCGTTCGGTCGACCGCGCAATACCCGTCGAAACGAACCCGAGACAGCCATTGGTCGAATGCGCGAACGCCGATATCGCGCCGCACGCCATCACGAACACCGGCCCAAGCCTCAGCGACGCGATCTTCGAGCGCCCCGCCCGCGATGCGTGTGTCCTGCCCCCGGACGTCAGGACCTGCCCCTCCTGTCAACTGCCCGCACCTCCCAGCATTAGCGGCCTGTAGCAAATGCCTCGCCAGCGATCACGCGCAGTTTCTGTACGTCACACAAGACGTAGTCCCGTGCGCCTGTACGTCCTACTGGTGATCGCGACTTGCGAGTCGCCACGTCCCGACCCGTTTTTTGGGCGTCGAACCAGCCGGACGCAAGCGTCGGGCCTTCAAAAAAATGAAATAAACCGACTTGACGAACAAGACCTTAGCCTTTGCGCCACTCGTGAAGTATGATACTGAAAATGCTGTATTTTATTGTGCCCGGGCCGCAACGGTCAGCACGAATCGCGGTAAAGACTGACTTTTTTTCGTAACTCAATTGTAACGCACGAAAGCCCGCCCGTCATACGACGGGCAGGCGCTTTTCACTTCGTCTCAAAAAGGATCAGCTGAGCGCCGCTACCCGCTTGGTCAGGCGCGAAAATTTGCGCGCGGCCGTGTTCTTGTGAAGCACGCCCTTTGCAACGCCGCGCGCCATTTCGGGCTGCACCGCCGCAAGCGCTGCGCTCGCCGCGGCCTTGTCTCCGTCGACCACAGCCGCCTCGACCTTTTTTACAAAGGTACGAATCCGTCCGACACGCGCACCATTTACTTCTGCGCGACGGTCGTTGCGCCGGATGCGCTTTTTGGCCTGGGGCGTATTCGCCATGTATTTCCTCGGATCGATTTTGATAAAAACAGGTCGCATTCACTAGCGAGCCGCTCAGTTGGGGTCAAGCTAACGCTGGCAGGCTGGGCATGAGAAAGTAGATCGGCCGGAATCGGTCTGCCGAATCACGACGCCCTTGCCGCAGGGGCAGTCCTTGCCCTCGCGCCCATAGACCCGCCATTGCTTGGCAAAATAGCCGAGCTGGCCATCGGGCTGCGCATAATCGCGCAGCGTCGAGCCCCCGGCGTCGATCGCCGCCAGCAAGACCGCTCGAATTGCCTCGACCAGCCTCCGTAAAGCTGCCGGCGACACGCTGCCTGCAGGCTTGCGCGGCGCGATCCGCGCCAGATTGAGCGCTTCGCATACGTAAATATTACCCAAGCCGGCGATTATTCGCTGGTCGAGCAACAACGCCTTCACCGGCGCGTGGCGCCCCGCAAATCTGTTCCGCAAATAATCTGTTTCAAGTTGCGGTCCCAGGGGTTCGGGACCCAGTGCCGCAAAGGGGGGCCAGGCCGCGAGGTCCGACAACGCAACCAGGTCGACGGAGCCGAACCGCCGCGGATCGTTCAATGCCAGCACATGGCCGGCCTCGGTTGCGAGGATCAGATGGTCATGCGCGCCAATGTCGGCGGGATCGACCCGCCATCGACCGGACATGCCGAGGTGAAAAATCATGGCATCACCGCGGTCGGTTTCGACAATGCCATATTTTGCGCGCCGCGAGAGCGATGTGATCCTGGCCCCGGTCATCCGCTGGCGCAGGTCAAGCGGGAAGGCTCTTCGCAAATCGTCACGACGAACCTCGACGCGGGTCAACACCGCGCCATCGAGCATCGGTCGCAGCCCTCGCACGGTGGTTTCGACTTCGGGCAGCTCAGGCACAAATTTGCGCTATGCGGCGTTTGCTCACGTATCAACCCTTGGCTAGAGGCTGGGGCATGAGCGAAACCGTTTCCTTCGGCTACGACCAAATTCCTCCGTCCGAAAAGACCGAGCGAGTCGGGCGAGTCTTCACCAGCGTGGCGCGCAGCTACGACCGCATGAACGATGCGATGTCGGGTGGACTGCACCGGCTGTGGAAGGACCGTTTCGTGCGCAGGGTGAAGCCGCGTGCCGGGGAATTCATTCTCGATATGGCCGGGGGGACCGGCGACATTGCGTTCCGCATGGCGCCGTCGGCCGCATGCATCACTGTCGCCGACATCAACGCCGACATGCTGGAAGTCGGGATTGAGCGCGCCGCCAAGCGGGGAATAGACGGCCTCGTCTGGACCGAGGCGAATGCCGAATCGCTGAGCTTTGCCGATGCAAGTTTCGATGCCTACACGATCGCTTTCGGCATTCGGAATGTCACCGACATTCCAGGCGCGCTTGGCGAGGCGTACCGGGTGCTCAAGCGGGGCGGTCGTTTCTATTGCCTCGAGTTCTCGACAACCCTCTGGCCGGGCTTTGGCGAGCTTTACGAAGTCTATTCTCACCGCGTCGTTCCCCGCATCGGCAAAATGATCGCGGGCGACGAGGACGCCTATCGCTACCTGATCGAATCGATCCGTCGCTTTCCGGACATGCCGGCATTCGAGGGCATGCTCAGCAAGGCTGGTTTCGTGCGCACGCATGTCGAGCCGATGCTGGGCGGGCTGGTCGCGATCCATAGCGGCTGGAAAATTTGACCCGACCGTCGACGCATCTGTGGCGGCTGCTGAAATGGGGCCGCACCCTCGCGCGCCACGGCGCGCTGACGGGCATCGAGCGCGACCCGATGACGCCGCGTGAGGTACGGCGGATCATCCGCATCGCCCGGTTCGGCGCGCGTGTTCCCAAGGTTCCGGCATATGCCGAGGCGTTTCAGGCAATCGGACCTGCCGCGATCAAGCTCGGCCAGGCGCTGGCAACGCGCCCCGATCTCGTTGGCGAAACCGCCGCCGCCGATCTGCTGCGCCTGCAGGACCGCCTGCCCGCCCTCCCCTATCCGGTCATCAAGGCGGCCATCGAACGTGGCCTCGGGCGACCGGTCGAGACGGTTTTTGCCAGCATCGAGGAAGCACCCGTCGGCGCCGCGTCGATCGCTCAGGTCCACCGCGCGGTCACCACGGAAGGGCGCACGGTCGCCATCAAGGTCATCCGGCCCGGCGTCGAGCGCGACTTCACCGAGGCGCTCGAGACTTATGAATGGGCCGCCGCCCAACTGGAGCGCATCGGTGGCGAGTTTTCGCGTCTGCGCCCGCGACTGACCATCGCGACCTTTCGCCAATGGACGATGCGCGAGCTCGACTTGCGGCGGGAAGCGGCGTCGGCGTCGGAGCTGGCCGCGGGACTGACCGCCGAACCCGGGTTTCGCATTCCGGAAATCGACTGGAAACGAACCGCGCGGACGGTGCTGACCCTTGAGTGGATCGACGGCATCAAGCTCTCAGATACCGACGCACTCGATGCCGCGGGCTTCGACCGCAAGGCGTTAGCGCGAACCCTGGTCCGGGGCTTCCTGCGACAGGCGATTTCGGAGGGGTTTTTCCACGCCGACATGCACCAGGGGAACCTGATGGCGACGCGCGCCGACGGACGCGAGGGCGGTGACCTGGTCGCGATCGATTTCGGGATCATGGGTCGGATCGACGTCCGCGCCCGGCGCTGGCTTGCCGAAATTCTGTTCGGGCTCATCACCGGCAATTACGCCCGCGTCGCCGAAATCCACTTTGAAGCGCAATATGTGCCCGCGCACCATAATGTCGCCGAATTTGCAACCGCTCTCCGCTCGGTCGGCGAGCCGATGCGGGGCCTCCCGGTCAAGGACATGTCGATCGGCAACATGCTCGACTCGCTGTTTGCGATCACCCGCGACTTCGACATGGTAACCCAGCCCCACCTGCTGCTGCTCCAGAAGACGATGGTCATGGTTGAGGGCGTCGCGACCGGCCTCGATCCGGACATCAACATGTGGGACGTTGCAGAGCCCTTCGTACGCGACTGGCTGCGCGGCGAGCTGGGACCGGAGGCAGTGCTCGCCGATGCCATCGTCGAGAATGTTCGCATGCTCGCTCGTCTGCCTGACGTCATTCGTCGCCTCGAGGCACTGGTGCCGGTTCAGGGTGCGGCGCCGCCGGCGCCCCCGCTCGTCGCGGTCGAGCCGGTTCGCCTCGTGCCGGGATGGTGGCGTTATGCATTTGTGGCGGGCATTGCCGCGCTTGCTGGCGCGGGTGCAATGCGCGGGCTAGGGTAGATCGGTGCAGGGCAAGCGCATCCTTCTGATCATTGGCGGCGGCATCGCTGCCTATAAGGTGTGCGAGCTCATCCGGATGCTGCGTCGCGCCGACGTAGCGGTCCGCTGCGTCCTGACCGAGGCCGGATCGCATTTCATAACGCCAATGACACTTGCCGCGCTGAGCGAGCAGCCCGTGTGCGAAAGCCTCTGGGATCTCGAACGCGAGTCTGAAATTGGCCATATCCAGCTCAGCCGCGATGCGGATCTGGTCCTCGTTGCCCCCGGCACGGCTGACCTGATGGCAAAAATGAATGCAGGTATCGCCGATAGTCTGGCAACGACCCTGCTTCTCGCCACGGACAAGCCTGTCCTGGTTGCGCCGGCAATGAACGTACGGATGTGGCAGCATGCCGCGACAGTGCGCAATGTGGCGCAACTTCGCGCCGACGGCGTCACGATCCTGGAGCCCGATGTTGGGACCATGGCCTGCGGCGAATTCGGTCCTGGCCGCCTGCCCGCCCCGGAGGCGATCTTTGCGGCGGTTGCCGGCAAGCTCTCGACAAACAGCGGGCTTGCCGGGCGGCATGTGCTCATCACGGCAGGGCCGACGCATGAGCCGATCGACCCGGTCCGTTACATTGCCAACCGGTCCTCCGGACGACAGGGCTTTGCCATTGCCGCCGCCATGTCCGCACTGGGTGCGAAGGTGACCCTGATCGCAGGCCCCGTCGCTCTTGCCACGCCGGTCGGAGTGACCCGCATCGATGTCGAGACCGCGCAGGAAATGGCTTCGGCAGTTGCGGCGGCGCTTCCCGCCGATGTCGCGATCATGGTCGCCGCCGTTGCCGACTGGCGAACGGAAACCGCGCTGACCAAAATGAAGAAGGACGGGAGCTTTCCGGCACCCCTGCCACTCGTCGAAAACCCCGATATTCTGGCAAGCCTCGCGACAAGCCCTGCCCGGCCCCGGCTGCTTATCGGATTTGCGGCTGAAACCGACCATGTCGTTGAACACGCAAAAACCAAATTGGCGAGAAAGGGATGCGACTGGATCGTCGCCAACGACGTCTCGGGCGAAGTCATGGGCGGCAGCCACAATCGTGTCCACCTCGTCACTTCTGCCAATGTCGAAAGCTGGGACGAAATGCCCAAGGAAGAGGTCGCCACGCGGCTGGCGCACAGGATCGTGGATGCACTTGGCTGATATTAAAATCGAGGTGATGCGCCTGGCGCATGGCGAGGGCCTGCCCTTGCCTGCCTATGCCACTGCCGGCGCGGCAGGCATGGACGTCGTTGCCGCCGAGGCGATCACGCTGGCGCCCGGCGCGCGTCATGCCGTAGCCACCGGACTGGCGCTCGCCATTCCGGAAGGATTCGAGGTCCAGGTGCGACCGCGCTCCGGTCTGGCCCTGAAGCACGGCATCACCTGCCTGAACACGCCCGGCACGATTGACAGCGACTATCGCGGGGAGGTCCGCGTCATCCTCGCAAATCTGGGACAGGAACCATTCGTGATTGAGCGAGGCGACCGCATTGCCCAGCTCGTCCCCGCCGCCGTTCAGCGTACCAGTTTGCTGGAAGTAACGTCGCTCGGTCAGACGAGCCGCGGGATTGGCGGCTTCGGCTCGACCGGACGCTAGGTGCTTACGGACGCTGAGCTAGAGAGATATGCCCGGCACATCGTCCTGCGCGAGGTTGGGGGCACGGGTCAGGCGCGGCTTCGCACGGCACGCGTGAGCGTTATCGGTGCCGGCGGCATTGGCTGCCCTGCGCTAACCTATTTGGTAGCTGCGGGCGTCGGTCATATCGACCTGTTCGATGACGACGTAGTGACTTTGTCCAACTTGCAACGTCAACCCTTGTTTACCGAAGCCGACGTGGGACGCCCTAAGGTCGAGGTGGCGCGGGAGGCGCTGGCGAGGCAAAATCCGGGCGTTGCGATCACGACCTGGCCCCGGCGGCTCGGGCAGGATAATGCAGATGCAGCATTGTCCGCTTGCGATGTCGTCCTTGATGGAACCGACAGTTTTGCCAGTCGCCTGGTTATTGCCGACGCGGCGCTCGCACTGCGCAGGCCATTGATATCCGCTGCCGTCGGCCCCTTCGAAGGCCAGTTGGCGGTCTATCGCGGCTGGGAGCGTGGCAAGCCCTGTTACCGCTGTCTGGTGGGGGCGCCGGACGATCGTGGCGGGGAGGATTGCGCAACCCAGGGTGTACTGGGCGTCGTGCCCGGCGTCATCGGGTCGCTGGCCGCGCTCGAAGTGTTGCGATCCATCCTCGGATTCGGCGACGATCCGGCCGGGAAACTGCTGATCTTCGATGCCCTGGCCTTGCGATTCAGAACCCTGGTTGTGCCAAAAGACCCGAGCTGCAGATGCGCGGCCTGACGGTCATCGCTGCCCGGCGTGACGGTCTCGCGCTGGCGATGGAGATGGCGGCCGCCAGCGCCGCCCTCGGCGCAGAGACCAGATTATTCGTAACCGGGTCCGCGATCAACGCCGTGACAGCCTTCGCCTTCGACGATCTGCTAACCCTGGAGGTTAAGGTTGTTCTTTGCCAGTCACGTGCCGCCGCCGTTGGCATCGATCTGCTGACACTGGATAGCCGGATCGAAGGAGGAGGGATGGTTGGATTGCTTCAGACGCTCGGCGACCAGAATCTCGTCACCTTTTGATAATGGCGACATCGGTTAACCGCTTATAAGCGAAATCGTCTTAAAAGTGCGCACAACATGGAGGACCAGCCATGACGAGCGCCACGTCGATTTCTGTCACCCTTGCGACCTATAAGGCAATCGAGGCCCAACGGCTGTCGTTCGGGGAAACACATGACGCCATCATTCGCCGCGCGCTTGCCGAGCGTAACGGTCGCCGCGCCCTGGCCGCAGGTCGGATGGCGCTCGCCAGCCGCGGCGCGCCCCGGCGGCGTGGGCGCGTATCTGTGGAGCTGTTCGGGCGAGCACAGCCGGCGCTGAATTTGAAGGACGCCTATCTGGTCATTTTAACTGGGCTCAGCCGGCATAAGGCCGCACTGCTGCAGCTTCTCGCCTGTGAAGGCAGTGACCGGCGGCGATGGGTGGCGCGTTCCGCCGAGGGCCTGTTCGTGACCGCGCCCCATCTCGCCCGGGAACATGCGCACCAGATCGCACCGGATTGGTTCGTCGATACCAATGTCTCACGCGCCCAGATACACGCCCGCCTGGCCCGCGCCTGTGAGCTTTCGGGCTATCGCTTCGGCATAGAGATCAAGCTGCTCGAGGATTAGGCTTAGCAGGCTTTTTAGGCGCGGCCTTCTTGGCGGATGGTTTCTTAGCGACATCCTTTTTCGGGGCCGCTCGCTTGCCTTTCTTCGGGGGCGCAGCGGCAGCCCGCGTATCGATGAGCTGCGCCGCTTCCTCCAGCGTCAGGGCTTCAGGCTCAACCGATTTAGGCACCGTCGCATTCGTCGTGCCATCGGTGACATAGGGTCCGTAGCGACCAGCCATCAGCTTGATCTCTGCCTCGCTTCGCGGATGTTTTCCCAATATTTTCAGCGGCGCTTGTGCGCCCCGGGCAGGACGACCGCCGTTCGCCGCTGCTTCCGCAAGCTTGACGACCGACGCATTCATGCCGGTCTCGAAGACCTCGGTCGTCGATGACAAGCGCGCATATTTGCCGTCGTGCGCCAGATAGGGTCCGTACCGGCCGATACTGGCCGTGATCGGCCTGCCCGATTCGGGATGCACGCCCACGTCACGCGGCAGGCTCAGCAGCTTGAGTGCCAGCTCCAGGTCGAGGTCGCCCGCATCCTTGGGAATCGAGGCGCGCTTGGCAGCCTTGTCTTCGCCCAGCTGGACATAGGGGCCGAACCGCCCGGTCTTGCGCGCAACGTCAAGGCCCGTAACCGGATCGGTTCCAAGAACGGTATCGCCACCGTCGGTTTCCGCCGCATCGCCGCCCAGTCCGAAACGGCGGGTATACTTACATTCCGGATAGTTGGAACAGGCAACAAAAGCCCCAAAACGTCCGCCGCGCAGGGCAAGGCGACCGTTACCGCAATTTGGGCACAGCCGCGGGTCGGTGCCGTCCTCCTTTGGCGGAAACAGAAAGGGGGACAGGAATTCGTCGAGCGCGACGGTAACGTCCGATGGTCGCGTTTCCATGACCTCGGCCGTCTTGGGCTTGAAGTCGCGCCAGAACGCCGCAAGCACGTCACGCCAGGCGGTGCGGCCGCCGGAAACGTCATCGAGGCTTTCTTCAAGTCCCGCCGTGTAATCATAGCTTACATAACGATCGAAGAAGCGCTCCAGGAATGCGGTAACCAGGCGACCGCTTTCGCTGGGCGTAAAGCGGCTTTTGTCGACGGCAACATAGTCGCGATCCTTCAGCGTCTGCAGCGTCGAGGCGTAAGTCGAGGGTCGGCCGATGCCGAGCTCCTCCATTTTCTTGACGAGACTCGCCTCCGAATAGCGCGGCGGAGGCTGCGTGAAATGCTGGTCGGCGCGAACGTCCTTTTTCGCGGGCGCATCGCCTGACTTCAGGCGTGGCAGACGCCGCGACTCTTCGTCGGCGCCCTCGTCGCGGCTTTCCCCATAGAGCGCGAGATAGCCCGGGAAGAGCACGACCTGCCCGGTTGCCCGCAGCGCGTGCTGTCCAGTCCCCTCGACAAGTTCGACCGTCGTGCGCTCGAGCCGCGCAGAGGCCATCTGGCTCGCCGTAGCGCGCTTGAAAATCAGGTCGTAGAGGCGGCCGTGATCGCCCGACCCCGCCTTGTCGCGTGAAAAGTCGGTCGGCCGGATCGCCTCATGCGCTTCCTGCGCATTCTTTGCCTTTGTCGTGTAAAGGCGCGGCTTGTCAGGGACATAGCTCGCATCATAGCGCTTGGCGATCGCCCCGCGCGCAGCGGAAATCGCGCTTTCGTCCATCTGCACGCCGTCGGTACGCATATAGGTGATTGCGCCGTCCTCATAGAGACCCTGCGCCAGCCGCATCGTGTGACTGGCCGAGAAACCCAGCTTGCGCGCCGCTTCCTGCTGCAAGGTCGACGTCGTGAAGGGCGGTGGCGGGTTTCGCGTCATCGGCTTGGTCTCGACATCGGCCACGCTGAAGCGTCCCGCTTCGACTGCGGCCTTCGCGGCATTCGCATCGCCCGCGCTGCCGATCGTCAGCCGGTCTATTTTTCCTCCGCGCCAGCGCACCAACCGCGCTTCGAAGGCGGTGCCATCATGCTCCAAATCCGCGACAACGGACCAATATTCCTGCGCGCGAAAAGCTTCGATCTCGCGTTCGCGGTCAACGACGAGCCGCAGGGCAACCGACTGCACCCGCCCCGCCGACTTTGCGCCCGGCAGCTTTCGCCACAGCACGGGTGACAAGGTGAAACCGACGAGATAGTCGAGCGCACGGCGGGCACGATAGGCATCGATCAGATCGTCATCGAGCGCGCGCGGATGCGCCATCGCCGTCGTTACGGCAGCTTTGGTGATGGCATTGAAAGTAACCCGCTCGACATCGGCCGGAAGCACCTTCTTCTTGGCAAGCACTTCGCGGACGTGCCAGCTGATCGCCTCGCCCTCGCGGTCGGGGTCGGTCGCGAGGATCAGCCGATCGGCGTCTTTCGCCGCGTCGGCTATCGCTTTCAGCTGTTTTGCCTTGTCGGGATAATTCTCCCACTCCATCGCAAAGTTGTCTTCGGGGTCAACCGATCCGTCCTTGGGTGGCAGGTCGCGGACGTGCCCATAGGAGGCGAGCACACGGTAGTCCTTCCCCAGATACCCCTCGATGGTCTTTGCCTTGGCAGGCGATTCAACGATGACGAGATTTTTCAAGCTACTTGCCTCTCACGTACACGCACGAGGGTGGATGGGAATATTGAGGCCCGTCAAGCGGGGACGGTTATTCGATGCTTACCCGTCCGGCAGCATGGCGCGTCAGCCTTCCCGCGAGCTCCAGTTCGAGCAGGACCACCGCCACCACCGAGGGGGACAGGGCCGATTGCCGGACCAGTTCGTCCACCGCCACCGGCGTATGCCCCAGCAAGCTCGTCACCGCCGCCCGCTCACCTTCGGTCGCATCCGCGGCTGGCGGAGTGCCGCGAAAAGGCATGCGCTCCTGCGCCACATGGCCCGACAGCGGGCGGATCGCCTCGAGCACGTCGGCGGCATTCTGGATCAGCGTCGCGCCCTCGCGGATGAGCGCGTTGCACCCCTGCGCCCGCGGGTCGAGCGGACTGCCGGGTACCGCCATCACTTCGCGCCCCGCCTCGTTGGCGAGCCTCGCGGTGATGAGCGAACCGGAGCGCGGCGCGGCCTCGACGACAACTGTGCCCAGCGACATCCCGGCGATGATCCGGTTGCGATAAGGGAAGTGCCGCGCCAGCGGCTCGCGCCCGGGAACCTGCTCTGCGATCAGCACGCCTTGAGCAGCGACGCGCTCCTGCAATTCGGCGTTTTCGGCGGGAAAGGCGATGTCGATGCCGCTGGCGATGACGCCCGCGGTTGCCACATCGACTGCGCCCTGGTGCGCCGCCGTGTCGATACCACGCGCCAAGCCGGAGACGACGATGCACCCGGCGTCGGCCAGATCGTGCGCCAGACCGCGCGCAAAGCGACAGGCGGCCGCGCTGGCGTTGCGCGCGCCGACGATGGCCACTGCAGGGCGGTCAAGCAACATCACCTTGCCGCGCACGATGAGCACCGGTGGCGCATTGTCGAGTTGGGTAAGCAACGCGGGATAAAGCCCGTCGCCCGCGAACAAATAGCGCGCCCCGAGGCGTTCAACGGCCCGAACTTCCTCCGCAATCTCTGTGACGGCGGGCATACGGGGAGCCTTCCCGCCGCCCCGGCTGGCAAGATCGGGTAGAGCGCACAGCGCTGCAGCCGCCGATCCAAAGCGCTGGAGCAGCTGGAAATAGGTGACCGGTCCGACGTTTGCCGTGCGGATCAGACGCAGTTTATCGAGGCGGCTCTGGTCGAGCGATACTTCGGCCAATTTGGTTCAGCTCGGCTCGCCAATGCGCGGTTCCGTGCCGGCCATCAGCCGGTCGATATTGGCGCGGTGGTTCCACAACACGATCAGCGTCAGGGCGATGAACAGCGTCGCGATCTCGAACTGCCCAGAAACTGCGGCTGCGACCGGCGCGGCGAGTGCTGCGGCCATGCCGCCTACCGACGAAATACGCGTCACCAATAAGCCGCCCAACCATACGCCCGCGTAGATCAGACCTACCGGCCAGGCGAGCGCCAGCGCGATCCCGGCATAGGTCGCGACGCCTTTGCCACCTCGAAACCCCAACCAGACGGGCGCGCAATGCCCGACGAACGCGCCAAAGCCGCCAAGCACCGCATAGCTCGGGTCGATGCCACGCGCGAGGAGGACCGCCACAGCACCCTTGGCCAGATCGAGGAGCAAGGTCATCGCCGCCAGCCCCTTGCGGCCGGTCCTCAGCACGTTCGTCGCGCCGATATTTCCCGATCCGACCGCGCGAAGATCACCAGCGCCCGCCAGACGGGTCAACAGCAGACCAAATGGCACCGAACCCAAAAAATAGCCCAATGCCAGCCCGAGCGCGGGTTGAAACCAGATCGTTCCCACGATGTCGAAAATCCCCGCCTGGCGTCGCGCTGAACTAGCATATTCCACAGGAACGAGACCGCAACAAATTGTTCGTCGCATTGTGGACCTGTTGCGCCAGAGCCTCGGCACGCTACGACGCCCGATTAATGGACGCGCTCGCTCCGATCCTGTTCTTCGATTCCGGGGTCGGCGGATTGTCGGTCGTTGCGCCTGCGCGGACCCAGCTCCCGACTGCGCCTTTCATTTATGCGGCGGACACCGCCGGCTTCCCCTACGGTACGAAGACGGAGTCAGAAATTGCGGTCCGCGTTCCCGCGCTGCTCGGTCGGCTCGTCGAACGCTACAGCCCCCGCCTGGTCGTGATTGCGTGCAACACGGCATCGACGATCGCCCTCGCGGCGGTGCGTGGTGCGCTCGATGTTCCGGTTGTCGGCACCGTGCCCGCGATCAAGCCTGCCGCGGCCCTGTCGACGACCCGCGTCATCGGCGTGCTCGGCACCGACGCCACCGTTCGCCAGCCCTATGTCGATCGTCTCTCGGCGGAATTCGCCAGCGATTGCAGAGTCATCCGTTATGGGGCGTCCCCGCTCGTCGCACTTGCCGAGGCAAAACTCCGCGGCGAACCTGTCACCATCGACCAGGTCCGGGGGGCAATCGCCGGACTGGTGCGGCAAGAGCACGGCGACCTGATCGACACCGTGGTCCTCGCCTGCACGCACTTCCCGCTGCTTGCCGACGAACTGCAGGCGGCATGGCCGCGCCCGGTCGCTTTCGTCGACGGCGGCGCAGGGATAGCGCGTCGCATCGTCCACCTGACGACCGGCCAGCCCTGGCCCGATATCCAGCCGCCGGGCATCGCCGTCGTCACCAGGCTCGACAACAATACCGAGGCGCTTGGCCCGGCTTTCGCCTTGCGTGGCTTTCCCCGCATCATCGAACTCTGACGCGCAGTTGCGAGACGTTCGCACTGGAAAAGCCGTGGCGAAGTTCGTATTTCGCGCCGGCCCGCCTGACCGGCCGGCGCTGATGGATGGCAGTGCGTTGAATTACGACCATGTATTTGAGCAAGCAATCGACCGCCTGCACGCGGAAGGTCGCTACCGCGTGTTCATCGATATTTTGCGGAACAAGGGTGCCTATCCCAACGCCCGCTGCTTTGCCGGGCACAATGGCCCGAAGCCGATTACCGTCTGGTGCTCCAACGATTATCTCGCAATGGGACAGCACCCCAAGGTCATCGCCGCGATGGAAGAGGCGCTGCGCGATGTGGGCGCCGGGTCCGGCGGCACGCGCAACATCGGTGGCAACACCCACTATCACGTCGATCTCGAAACCGAGCTGGCCGATCTGCACGGCAAGGATGCGGCGCTGCTGTTCACCAGCGGCTATGTCTCGAACGAGGCAACGCTCGGCACGCTGGGCAAGATTCTGCCTGGCTGCATCATTTTTTCGGACGAGCTGAACCACGCCTCGATGATTGCCGGGATTCGCAGCTCTGGCTGCGAAAAGCGAGTCTGGCGGCACAACGACCTCGGCCATCTGGAGGAGTTGCTGGCGGCCGAGGACGGGGCAGCGCCCAAGCTGATCGCTTTCGAAAGCGTCTATTCGATGGACGCCGACGTTGCCGATATCGCCGCGATCTGCGATCTCGCCGATCGTTACAATGCGCTGACCTATTGTGACGAAGTCCACGCCGTCGGCATGTACGGCGCGCGGGGCGGCGGGATTACCGAACGCGACGGCGTCGCCGACCGCGTCACGATCATCGAGGGGACATTGGGCAAGGCGTTCGGTGTCATGGGCGGCTATATTTCCGCCAGCCGCAATATCATCGATGTCATCCGCAGCTATGCACCGGGCTTCATTTTCACGACCAGCCTCTCACCCGTACTGGTCGCGGGTGTGCTAGCAAGCGTGCGCCACCTGAAGGAATCAAGCGCCGAGCGCGAAGCTCAGCAGGCTGCGGCAACGCTGCTCAAAAAGTCGTTCGCTGATGCAGGGCTGCCGGTCATGAACTCGACGACGCATATCGTGCCGTTGATGGTTGGCGATCCGGTCAAGGCCAAGAGAATTAGCGATATTCTTCTCGCTGAATACGGCGTCTATGTTCAACCGATCAATTACCCGACCGTGCCGCGGGGCACCGAACGGCTCCGCTTCACGCCCGGCCCGGCGCATAGCGCAGAGATGATACGCGAATTGACGGGCGCGCTGGTCGAAATCTGGGGCCGCCTCGAACTGCGAAAGGCCGCCTAGCTGCGGCTGGCGAGAACGAGCGTCAGCCCACCAAGACCGGCGGAAAGAATGTACCGCATGGTAAGGTAGCCTCGGTCCACCGCCCCAAGAGCGGCCAGTTTGCGATCGACCAGCGCCGACGCGAAAATACCGATGCCAAGCAATCCGAGCGACGGCCCTGGCCATGTGGCGCCTGTCATCCACGGGATGCCACTCGCAAACGCAACCAGCGACGGCAGGACGGCAACCAGGTAGATCCAGTCCGGCATATCGTCGCGGCTCGTTGCGATGCCCCACCAGGAACCCCCCAAAAAGCTGAAGATCAGCGCCGCGTAGAAATAACCGGCGGCAAGGCCGATATACCGATCGGCCTCGCTGAATGTCGCCAGCAGCGCGATGGCCTGGGGCAGCAAACCAGCGACACCGAGGATCAACGCCGTACGTCGCAACATGACCGCTTGGCTCATGATACCGCCGCTCGGGTCAGCGTCGCCGTCCAGGCATAGCCGCGAAACAGCCGCTCGAACTGCAGCCGCATCCCACTGCCGTTCGCCAGCGGGCACAGGACTTCGGGGAGGTCCGCACGCGGCTCGACATCGAATTTCGCCAGCCACCAGCGCAATCCCCGCCGGAACATATGGGGCAGCCGCTCCTGCTGACCGAAGTCCACGACGCTGAGCATACCCGCGGTTACGGCGGCTCCCTGCCGCAGCGCCGCACGCCAGTCGGGGATCATCGAGAGTGTATAGCTGAAGAACACGCGGTCGAACTGCCCGCGACCGAACAGGATTTGCGCGTCAAAGTCTGTCGCATCGGCCTGCTGCAAAACGATGCGCCCGGCCAATCCGGCGGCTGCGACATTTTTTCGAGCCGTCGCCAGCATCTCCTCCGATATGTCGAGGCCGAACAGGTGGGCCGTTGGATAGGCCCTGGCGACGGCAATGAGGTTGCGGCCCGTGCCACAGCCGACCTCCAGCACGCTGCCACCATCGGGGACATCCAGGCGCGCGATCATCCTGTCGCGGCCCAGCAGATAATATTTCCGGGTGATGTCGTAAAAATGGCGCTGGCGAGTGTAAATCGCATCCATCCGCGCGGCACTGGCACCCTTCAGGCTCGTCAAAATGCGTCAGCCCTTCAGCACATATAGGTGCACGCCACCGTAGATCGATGACCGGTCGCGACGCGTATAGTCGAGCGATTCATCGGCGCGGTAGTCCCACCGGTTCAGAACCGCGTCGGGCACTCGTCCCGGCAACAAGCTGGGAGCAGCCGCCGTCCGGAACAATACGCGAGCGCCCGCTTTCGCTGTCCGCGTGATTTGGGTCCAGAGCGCGGTGAGCTGCTCATCGGTCATCCAGTCCTGCGCATCGAGCAGCACGTAACGATCGCGGCTCGCCGCTGGCAGTACGGCCAGATGGTCGGTAAAATTGGCGTGAAGCATTTCGACCCGACCGATGCGTGCGACGACGTCGCCATAGTTCGCTGCCGCAAGATAGGGAGGGACTGACGCCCCCTCGGCACGGGCATAGCGTCGCCCGAAGGCCTGCTGAGCAAAATAATTTTCCCGCACGTCGAAGTCACAGGCGAGCTTTTCAAGCCGCGCTTTCAGGACCGCACGGATACCGTCGGGGTCGTCGCCGGCGAGCGCGCGATATTGCGCCGGCGGAATACCCAGTCCGAACAGTGACGCCGGCTGATCGATGAGCCAGCGCACGAATTTCTTGTCAAATACCGGCGCGAGGCGCGTCTCGAAGATCTCCCGCTGCTGCTCGATCGAGTCCGCCTGGAGGACTTCCTTCAGGTCGACCTTGTAAAGTTTGGCCAGCAAGTGCGCGGTACCGATAAAACTTCCGAGCAGTCCCCGCTTGTAGATATTCTTGGTGAAGCCGCCGATACGTTGCCGCCCGATCAGGTCGCGCGACTCCCAATAGCGGCGCGTGACGTCGTCGAGATGTGGCCGAACGTATTTCTTGTAAGCGGCAACATTTGCTTGCTGGTCGGCCGCACCGAAAAACCGGTAAAAGCTGGCGTGGTCAGGCAGATAGCGTGCGGCAGCGAGCTTCAGCCGGTTGAACGCGACGTGGGCGGTATTCAGATCGACTGCCGTAATCGCCCTCGGATCGGCGGTCAGATAGCTCAGGACGTTGCAGCCGCCACTGGCGATCGTAACGATATGACAATCGGGCGTGATCGCCAGCGCTTCCATGTCGACGACCGGGTCTTCCCATATCTGGGCATAGACCAGGCCCCGGAATGCAAAGGTGAATGCCCGTTCGAGGAGGCCGGCCTTGGAGAGGTGCTCGTGCTGGTGAACGGCATCGCGAACCGCGACATTGCGCGCGTTCTTGACGGGCTTTGAAACCATCTTGTCGCTCTCCCTGACCATGTGTGACGGAAGTAATTATTTGCTGTGACGGTGCGATGACAGCCTGTCCAGCCGAACCCGCCGTCAGTCCGGATCGACCGCATTTCCGGCGCTGTCACGCTCGATATCGACAGCGTTGGACGGCATGGTTTCGTCGGGAACTTCGGTAACCTCGTCGTTGTCGATACGGTTGGAGGCAACATCTTCGACCTTTGGCGTCGGCTGTTGTCCACAGGCCGCGAGCATAAAGAGCGCCATCGACAGACTGAAAAAGACCTTCATCGCCTGCCAGTTTCGCACAATGGCGGGGACGGTCAATGGGATTGCAAAAAGCCGCTCTGACCGGTGGTATTCTGCGCCCGCCTTGCTAAAGCCTGATCCGACGATGGATACACTGTCAGAACCGCTCGCAATCGCGCTTGCCTCCGACCATGCCGGGTTTGAGATGAAGGCAATGCTTGCCGACTGGCTGCGTATGCGCGGCAATAACGTCATCGACCTTGGACCGCATGATACGGCCGCGGTTGACTATCCCGATTATGGCTATGCGCTCGCCAAGAAAATTGCCTCGGGTTCCGCGCAGTTCGGGGTCGCGGTTTGCGGATCAGGGATCGGCATTTCAATCGCGGTGAACCGTCATCCCGCGGTACGCTGCGCCTTGGTGTCCGACAGCCTGTCGGCACGGCTGGCCCGCTCGCATAACGATGCCAACGTGATTGCCTTTGGCGCCCGCCTGATCGGGCCAGACACTGCCAGGGATGCGCTGGCCCTGTTCCTTTCGACCGAATTCATCGGCGACCGCCACAGCGCGCGCGTCGCCAAATTATCCAGTCCCGATTTTTCGATGGAGCCCGCATGAGCAGCAAGCCGCTGGATCTTCAGCCCCACCTGCACGACGTCCAGCCCGACGGGTTCTTCACCCGCACGCTGGCGGAGACCGACCCTGCCGTGTTCGCAGGCCTTACCCAAGAGATCGACCGCGAGCGGCACCAGATTGAGCTGATCGCGAGCGAGAATATCGTGTCAAAAGCTGTCCTCGAGGCACAAGGCTCCGTCTTCACGAATAAGTATGCAGAGGGCTATCCGGGCAAGCGCTATTATCAGGGTTGTGCTCCTTCCGACGTCGTCGAGACGCTGGCGATCGAGCGCGCCAAACAATTGTTTGATTGCGGGTTCGCCAACGTCCAGCCGCACTCGGGTGCACAGGCGAACGGCGCCGTGATGCTGGCGCTGACCAAGCCCGGCGACACCATCCTGGGGATGAGCCTCGATGCGGGCGGCCATCTGACGCATGGCGCGAAACCGGCACTTTCGGGTAAATGGTATAATGCCATCCAATATGGCGTCCGCCGCGAGGACCATCTGATCGACTTCGATCAGGTCGAGGCGCTTGCGAAGGAGCATCGTCCGAAATTGATATTCGCGGGCGGCAGCGCTTATCCACGCATCATCGACTTTGCACGCTTCCGCGCCATTGCCGATGAGGTCGGCGCGATTTTTCTGGTCGACATGGCCCATTTCGCCGGGCTGGTGGCAGGGGGCGTTCACCCCTCGCCCTTTCCGTACGCCCATCTGGCGACGACCACGACGCACAAGACATTGCGGGGCCCGCGCGGTGGCATGATCCTGACCAACGGTGAAGGCATCGCGAAGAAGATCAATTCGGCCGTCTTCCCCGGGCTGCAGGGAGGCCCACTGATGCACGTCATCGCCGCCAAGGCCGTGGCTTTCGGCGAAGCGCTCCGCCCGGATTTCAAGCTCTATTCGCAGGCAGTCGTCGAGAATGCCAAGGCGCTGGCCGCCCGACTGCGTGAGCGCGGGGCAAATCTGGTTACCGGAGGGACCGACACGCATCTGGCGCTGGTTGACCTGACGCCGCTCGGCGTAACCGGCAAGGACGCCGATGAGGCGCTTGAGCGTTCCGCCATCACCTGTAACAAGAATGGCATTCCCTTCGACCCGCTTCCCCCCGTCAAGACGAGCGGCATCCGGGTCGGATCGCCTGCCGGCACGACACGCGGCTTCGGCGTGAAGGAGTTCCGCGACATCGCCGACATGATTGCCGACGTTCTCGAAGGGTTGCGCAACAAGGGCGAGCATGGCGATCAGCAAGTCGAGGCCGAGGTCCGCAACCGTGTCCGCGCCCTGTGTGAGCGTTTCCCGATATACCCGGAGTTGTAGGATTTGCGCTGTCCGTTCTGCGCGCATGAGGACAGCCAGGTTAAGGATTCCCGGCCAACTGACGACGGTGCCGCCATCCGCCGGCGTCGCCAGTGCGAGGGGTGCGGTGCCCGGTTCACGACGTTTGAGCGCATCCAGCTCCGTGAGCTGACGGTGGCCAAGAGCGAGGGACGCCGGGAACCGTTCGACCGCGACAAACTGGCCCGGTCGGTTGCCATCGCCTGCCGCAAGCGACCCGTCGATGCTGCCCGCGTCGATCGCATGATTTCGGGCATCCAGCGCCAGCTCGAAACCCTGGGAGACCCGGAGATTGAGTCCCGCCAGATCGGCGCACTAGTGATGGATGGACTGAAAAACCTCGACAGCGTGGCCTACATCCGCTTCGCCAGCGTCTACAAGGATTTCGCCGAAGCACGCGATTTCGAGGAGTTCGCCGGGAGCGTGAAGGAAGTCGGCGACCCCGACCATCCGACGTTGCCGATCGGCGGTTAGGTGCCTGCCCCTCCTCCCGCGATCGTGCTCGTCCGTCCCCAGCTTGCCGAAAACATCGGCAAGGCGGCCCGGGCGATGCTCAACTTCGGCCTGACCGACCTCCGGCTCGTGTCCCCTCGCGATGGCTGGCCCAATCCCGATGCCGGCCCCGCTGCCTCGGGTGCTGACGCGGTCATTGCCGGTGCCCGTGTCTTCGCGACCGTCGCGGAGGCCGTGGCCGACTGCGCACATGTCTATGCGACGACGGTCCGTAAACGGGGCGTCACCAAACCCGTCCTCGATCCTGCCAGCGCAGCAGAGTCGATCAGGGCGGCACCCGATCGGTCGGCCGTCCTCTTCGGTCCCGAACGCGCCGGGCTGCAAACCGACGACGTGGCACTCGCCCGCACCATTTTGACCGTGCCGATCAATCCCGAATTCGGGTCGCTCAATCTCGCGCAGGCCGTCATCCTCGTTGCCTATGAATGGTCGAAGGGGGCCAATCTCAGCCAACCGCCACTGACCGACATCGACCCCCCTGCCCCTCACGATGAACTGGAAGGGCTCGTTGTCCAGCTCGACACGTTGCTCGACCATGCGGGCTTTTACTTTCCGCCGGACAAGGTTCCGACGACACGGCGCATGATTCGGTCGATCCTGACGAAGCCAGGCTGGAGCACGCCTGAAATTCGCACCTTGCGTGGCGTCCTCGGCGCGATCGCCAATCCCAGACCCAAAGGTTAGCGCGCGTCGTATCGCGCGAGCTCGTAGGCGATCGATGCCTCGACCAGCGTTTCCCAGAGTTGTCTGGCGACTGATTCCGGCCAGTCGTTTGCTACCGCGTGGCGACAGGCATTTCCAATGACCTGCGCCTTGCGGTCCTCGTCGCGGACTGCCGCCCGGTCCACCTTGATTGCCGCGGCGGCCGCCATAAAACGAAAGCGCCGGCCGATCAGCCGAGCAAGCTCTTCGTCGATGGCATCGACACATGCACGGACCTCGGTCATCGTTTTGCAGCTATCAGGATCGTTCATGTGGCCTGCCATAAAGGAGCCACAGGCTTGACTTCAACCATCCAGGCGCTAAGCGCCCGGCCTTCGCAATTGACCCCGCACGTCCGGTGAAGCGGTGGTCCTGCCCGGTCCTCAACAGATCGACGTAGCGCGGATCCGGTCAACGAACAGCCCAAACGGGCAACGCAATTGAAGGACTACCGATGTCAAAGCGTCTCAGCGCAAAGCATAAACTCGACCGCCGGATGGGCGAAAACATCTGGGGTCGCCCGAAGAGCCCGGTCAACAAGCGCGAATACGGTCCCGGCCAGCACGGCCAGCGCCGCAAGTCGAAGGTTTCGGATTACGGGCTCCAGCTCAAGGCCAAGCAAAAGCTGAAGGGCTATTACGGCGAAGTCACGGAAAAGCAGTTCAAGCGCAGCTATACCGACGCCGTCGCCATGAAGGGCGATACTTCACAGAACCTGATCGGCCTGCTTGAACGCCGCCTCGACATGATCGTCTATCGCGCGAAGTTTGCGCCCACGATCTTCGCCGCGCGCCAGCTCGTCAGCCACGGCCACATCCGCGTCAACGGCGTGAAATGCAATGTCGCGTCGCGGCGCTGTGCCGTCGGTGATGAGATCACCCTGGGCGGCAAGGCACAGGAAATGGCGCTCGTCATGGAAGCGCAGAGCCTCGCCGAACGCGATATCCCCGATTATGTCGTTCCCGACGGCACAGCCAAGGCGACGTTTACGCGCGTCCCAACGCTCGATGAGGTCCCTTACCCGGTAAAGATGGAACCAAATCTGGTCGTCGAATTCTATTCGCGCTAAGCGCCGGATGGAGCGAAGCCAAAGCGGATTTACCGTGAGCGGAGAGTACAGACGATGCCTCCGGTCGAAAATTTGGCTTCGCTCGATCGCTTCGGCTTCGCTAGGTAGCGGTTGGGAATCGAAAAGAATCGATGCCGCATTTTCCACCTGAATGGACCCGTCACGAAGCGGTATGGATCGGCTTTCCGTCCGACCGCGACCTCTGGCTCGACGATCTGGACGGCGCGCAGGAGCAGGTCGCGGCTTTTGCACAGGCAGTGCGGGCAGACGGGAAGGGCGAAGCCGTCCGGCTGATTTGCGCGAACGAACAGGCTGCAGAGCGTGCGGTGGCACTCTGTCCCGGCGCGACAATCCATATCCTCCCCTTCTATGACATCTGGCTGCGCGATACCGGCCCACTTGTCCTGACTGACGGTGACCGGCGTCTATCGCTGGACTATCGCGGCAATGGTTGGGGCGGGAAATATCCCTCGCCTCTCGACGACGCGCTCGGGGCGCTGCTGGCTGCAAGCGCCAATTTGCCGCGCGAGCCGCGCGCCATGATCCTTGAGGGCGGGGCGATCGATGTCGACGGTGCGGGATTGCTCGTCACCACCGAGCAGTGCCTGCTCAATCCCAACCGCAATCCCCTGATGAGTCGCGAAGACATCGAGGCGCAACTGCGCTTCGACCTCGGCGTCGAGCACATCCTGTGGCTCGGCGACGGCCTGCTGGCCGATCATACCGATGGCCACGTCGACAACCTCGCGCGTTTTGTTGCCCCGGGCATCCTGGCGTTGCCCGAACCCGACGGCCCCGATGATCCTAATGCCGATGTCTATGCCGACGCCTGGACCCGCGCCCGCGCTTTCGGCGTCGAGGTCGTGGCGTTGCCATCCCCTGGCCGGGTTGAAATTGGCAATGTGGTCGTCGCTGCCAGCTATATGAATTTCTACATCGGCAACGCGGTGGTTGTTGTCCCGACCCACGGCGCACCGAATGACGACGCGGCAGTCAGGGCGTTGACCCCCTATTTTCCCGACCGGCTTGTCGTCGGCTTGCCAACCGACCACATCCTGACCGGCGGTGGCAGTTTCCACTGCATCAGTCAGCAGGTCCCGACAGCATGAGCACGATGACCGTCGCCGCCATCCAATGTGCGCTGGGCGGCACCGAATCCGAAAATATCGCTACCGTCGAGGCGCACGTCCGCGAGGCGGCGCAGCATGGTGCGAAAATCATTTTGCCGCCCGAGCTCTTTTCGGGCCCCTATTTCTGCCAGACCGAGGACCTCGACTGGTTCGCGACGGCGCGGCCGACCGCGACCCACCCCAGTGTCATCGCAATGCAGGCGCTCGCTGCCGAACTTCAAGTCTACATCCCGACGAGCTTCTTCGAACGCGACGGTCAGCATTATTACAACAGCCTGGCAATGATCGACGACGCGGGCGCGATAATGGGCGTCTATCGCAAGAGCCACATCCCCGACGGGCCTGGCTATGAGGAGAAATTCTATTTCCGCCCGGGCAACACCGGCTTCAAGGTCTGGGACACGAGATATGGCCGGATCGGGATCGGCATCTGCTGGGACCAATGGTATCCGGAGACGGCGCGCGCGTTGATGCTGATGGGGGCGGATATCCTCATGTTCCCGACCGCGATCGGCGATGAGCCGGAGACAGAGGACCTGGATACGTCGCGGCTGTGGCGACGTGCGATGATCGGCCACGCCGTGTCGAACGTCGTTCCTGTCGTCGCCAGCAATCGGATCGGCGCAGAGGCCAATAAATCGGGTGGCGTGCAGACCTTCTACGGCCACAGCTTCATCGCCAATGAGCGCGGCGATCTGGTGGCCGACTATGGGAGCGCCGAGAGCGGGGTCCTGGTCGCAACGTTCGACCTGGACGAAGTGGCGAGGAACCGCGCCGCATTCGGCTTCTTCCGCGATCGGCGGCCAGAGCTTTACGGCAGGCTTTGCGCTGACCTCTGAATAGACGTCTGGCGGGAACCGCCTCGCGCATGAACACCGGTTATTCACCATAAGGCGCTAGCGAGGATCGGGTGCCCGGCCTCAGGGCACGGAAACGGGCTTGAAATGACCAGCCGCTTGCCGATTGCCCCGCCGGGCCTGTTCCGTCTGCTGCTCGCGCTGGCCGTCCTGTTGAATCACGTCACGGTGGTGCAGTCGGGTCGCGGCGCGGTCCTGCTGTTCTTCGTCCTTAGCGGCTATTGGGTATCCGATCTGTGGGCCAAGACACCCTCGCCGCAGCGCGTCCCGACGTTCTATCTGAACCGCGCGCTGCGGATCTGGCCGCTGTATCTCGCGGTGATGCTGTGCTGCGCCGCCGTGAAACAGCATATGCCGGATATCGTCGATGTGCTGCTGTTCGGCGTCGCATCGAAGCCATTTCCGCATCTGATCGGAACCGAATGGTCGCTCGACATCGAGGTTCAGTTTTATGCCGCGCTGCCATTGCTTGCGGCGCTTGGTGCCAGGATGCGGACGCCGGTGGCGGCGACTGCCACGATTGCCTGCGCGATCTTGGGTGAGTGGCTTGCGGCCCGCTACGGTCTAGTCACACTTTTCAAATTCATGCCTTATTTTGCGATCGGCATGGCTCTCCAGTCGCTGCGATGGGCGCCGTCCCGCGCAATGGCAGGTGCCTCGCTAACCGGCTTTGCAGCGTTGTCTGTCCTCCAGATCTGGCTGGCGCAAACGCATGCGGACCTTTTGCGCTCGATGTTCGCAGACTGGTCGTTCGATGCAATCTCGACGTTCTGGGTCGTTGCCCTGCTCCCTTATCTCGCGGCGTCGCTGCGCCGACCGTCCGATGCTTCCGACCGGCGCCTCGGCGACCTGTCATACCCGCTGTATCTCGTTCATTTGCCGGTGCTTATCGTGCTCCAGGAAATGTTCGACTGGCGGACCGGCACGGGCGTACTCGTTCTGCTCGCCCTCACCGTGGTGGCGACATATCTGTTCTGGCGGGGCATCGACCAGCCTGCGGATCGGTGGCGGAAGGCGATCCTTGCTGCACGTCCGTTCCAGCGCAGCTATCGGAGCGCGGCGACGACCTGAACCGCCCGGGCAAAGACGTCTTCGAACATCGCGGCGGTCAGCCGCCCCGTATTCTGGTTGTAGCGCGAGCAGTGATAGCTATCGATGAGCACGCGCCCGTCGGGCAGGCCATGTTCGGCAAGGTGCCCGAACCTCGCTTTGGGCAGCCGACCGCCCAGCACCTTTACCGCCGATTGATGCGCAATCGCACCAAGCGCCACGAAGACGCGGACGTTGGGCAGATCGCCGATCTGCGCCTCCAGAAACTTGCGGCAAGTGTGGATCTCAGCCGGCGTCGGCTTGTTCTGCGGCGGCAGGCATTTGACCGCATTGACGATGATCGCGTCCTTCAAGCCGAAGCCGTCGTCGATCCGCGCGTCATAATTGCCGGTCGTCAGGCCGAATTTGGCCAGCGTGTCGAACAGCAGCACGCCCGCATGATCGCCGGTAAACGGCCGACCGGTCCGATTGGCACCGTGTTTGCCCGGAGCCAGTCCGATAATCGCAATGCGCGCCTGCGGGTCGCCGAACGCCTTTACCGGCGCATTCCACCAGTTCGGGAACTCCGCCTCGCACTCGTGGCGAAAGGCCACAAGGCGCGGGCAGAGCGGGCAGTCGACCGGTGGCTCACTCGTGGGGATCGGACTTACAGGAAGCATTGCTGCCAGCTAGAGGGCGCAGGTGGGGACATCAACCTATCTAATCGCTTTGGGCGGCAATGTGTACGGGCCATGGGGGGTACCCGCTGCCCTTATTGGTCAGATCGGCAGAACCCCACGGGGCCTTAATGTCGTCGCTTTTTCGCCGATCATTGAAACCCGTCCACTCGGACCCTCGAGACGCCGATATGCCAATGCCGTCGCGCTGATCGACAGTGATCTCGCGCCGCCTGCCCTGCTGACCCAGCTCAAGGGCATCGAACGCGCCCATGGGCGTCGCGCCGGCCGCCGCTGGGGCGCGCGGACGCTCGATCTTGATATCATCGGCTGGTCGGGGGGCATCTGGAGATCGCGGGGCCTCACCATCCCCCACCCCGCTTTTCGGCACCGCCGCTTCGTCCTGGCCCCGTTGGCCGCGGTCGCTCCCGGCTGGCGCGATCCGGTAACCGGGCTCGCTCCACGGCACCTGCTCGCTCGCCTTGACCGAAAGCGGCCACAGCCATAGGGGACAGCGCTCGCAACGGTGCCTGGGGCTCGTAGCTCAGTCGGTAGAGCAACGGACTTTTAATCTGTAGGTCCCGGGTTCGAATCCCGGCGAGCCCACCACCGTGCGTTCAAAGGTTTGATTACCAATAGGATGCTAGTTTTACCAGTCCGTGATCTGTAATATAAGACATGGCGACTAACTGCCAACTGGCCGACGGCGACGTCGAAATTATACCGAGTTGCGTACCACGATCTGCACCGGCAAGGTTGCGGATGGCGTCTCCTCGCCTTCCAGCCGACGGAACAGAAATTCCACCAACGCCGATGCTCCACGGGCAAGGTCCTGGCGGATCGTTGTCAAGCGCGGGTGTGAATGCTCGGCAAGCTCCAGGTCATCGAAGCCGACAACCGAAACATCGCGCGGCACTTCGAGGCCGGCGGTCTGCAAACCGCGCAAGGCACCGAGCGCAATGACGTCGGAGGCAGCAAATATACCGTCGAAATCAATCCCTCGCGCGATCAGGCTCTGCACGGCGGCCAGTGCCGTGTCGCCCGTAAAATGGGCAGGCTGGATCAGGTCCTGGTCAATCGCGATCCCGGCCCGCTCGAGCGCGGTGTTGTAGCCCCGCAGCCGCATCTCGATCTCCGGCAGAGCCGTAGCGCCCAGAAAAACGATACGCTTGCGGCCGGCTTGCAGCAAGGCGTCGACCGCAGCGCGTGCACCCCCGACATTGTCCGATCCGACGGAGCAATAGGTCTGCTCTGGCAAGTGCGCGCCCCAGACGACCAAGGGCAGAAAAGTGCGGGCCGCCGCATTGATTTCGGCATGCTGATTGCTCTGGCCGAGGATGATGTACCCATCTGCCTTTTGAGACTGGACATGCCGCGAGAGCCAACCCGGTGCGGGCGACGGGATCCGTGACAGCAGCACATCGTAATGCCGTGCCGAAATCTCGTCGGCCAGATGGCCGAACAGCTGAAGAAAGAACGGATCGGAAATCAGCTGGTCGGATTCGTGCCCTAGGGGGATGGCAATACCGATCGTGCGGGTACGACTTGATCGCAGTCGCTGGCCTCGCTGGTCGATGACATAGCCGTGCTTGACTGCGATTTGCTGAATTTGCTGCCGCGTGGTGGCGGGGATCAAGGGACTTTCGGCGAGCGCGCGCGACACCGTCGAAGTCGAGACGCCAGCCAGCTTGGCGATGTCGGTCATCTTCAGCGGCGTGCTAGCCTTACCGCTCGGGGGAATGGCCTTGGGAGGACGCATGGCTCGTCATACCGTATGATAGCTCTGGTGCAACGCGCCCCCCAGGATCGCCTTCACAGACAAATGGAGCAGTGCGATTTGCAGTCCCATGCCGCGGGCGTTAGGGAATGCGCAATCGATTGCAGAAAAAGCAACGGCGAGAGGATGGCATGTTGATTTCGCGACGCGATGTGTACAGGGGCCTTGCCGCAAGCATGGGCGTAGCGATGGTGGCGCCGTCCGGACGCGCCTTGGCCAGGGCGGTGGCCCAATCTGACCCACTGAGGCTGGTCGATCCAGAGCTCAGGCCCGCCGCACAAGCGATGGTCAGTCAGAAGTTTCCCCCCATCACGCGCGGCGGATTGCCGGCAATGCGCGCAGGCTGGGTCGCACCACCGACACTCCCGCCGCCTGCCGCATCGGTCGAGCAGCGGACAATTCCCGGGAGAGGCGGCGATCCTGACGTGGCCATTCAGGTCATCGGCGCAACGCAGAGCAACACTACCCTGCGTCCGGCGATCCTGCACATCCATGGCGGTGGCATGATTTCTGGCCGCGCACAAAACATGACGACATTTTGCCAGTCAATAGTCGCTGAATTCGAATGTCTGGTTGTCAACGTCGACTATCGACTGGCACCGGAGACCCCGTTCCCGGGACCGGTCGAGGACAGTTATGCAGCGCTCTTGTGGTTGTACCGCAACGCGCCGTCGCTGGGTGTCGATCGAGCGCGTATCGCGGTAATGGGCGAAAGCGCGGGGGGAGGGTTGGCGGCTTTGGTAGCAATCGCGGCGCGCGATCGGGGGGAAGTCCCCCTGTGCTACCAGCTGCTCATTTACCCCATGCTCGACGACCGCACAGGAACGAGGCCCATGGCAGCGGCTAGCCCGAAACCGATCGGCTGGTCAGCGGAGGCCAATGTGTTCGGCTGGACTGCTTTTCTGGGCGTTCCTGCCGGATCTGGAACGGTACCCGCCAATGCGGTCCCGGCGCGTGTCGCAAATCTCGCCGGCCTGCCACCTTGCTTTATCGGGGTCGGTACGATCGACCTGTTTGTCGACGAGGACATGGCATATGCCCGGCGGCTGATAGCTGCCGATGTACCGACCCAGCTTCATGTAACACCAGGGGCCTTTCATGCCTTCGACTTCGTCGTGCCGGGCGCGCGCGTCGCGCGTGAATTCACGGCGGCGTGGAAAAGTGCGCTCAAGGCGGCTTTTGCAAAGGGTCAATGATGAGTGGGAACGAACACGACCACGGCGCGGATGGTTTTGACCGTCGCGCTGCAATGGCAACGTTGGGGGCCGCACTTGTCGCAGTACCGGCCATGGCTGTGCCTGCACGCAAGAGCCCGCTCGGCCCGCTGTCACCTGCATGGCGTGCGGCCGACATGCTTCCCTTGTGGACCGGTTCATCCCCCGAGACTGGGTTTCAGTCCCAGCCCTTACCACCCGGCGCGCCGCCGGGCTTCTTCCGCAATGTGGAACAGCCAACGCTCCACGTGTTCCGGCCGCGCAGGAGCAACAGGACCGCCGTACTCCTGATCCCGGGTGGCGCGTATACGTTCATCGTGGGAACGCACGAGGGCGGCGATACAGCTGAGGCGCTGACGGCGCGGGGCTATACCGTGTTCGTCCTGATCCACCGCCTGCCTGGCGAAGGCTGGTCCAATCGGGCAGCCGTGCCCTTGCAGGATGCACAGCGGGCGATTCGCGTCATCCGCTCGAACGCCGGGCGGTACGGCGTCGATGCTGCGAAAGTGTCAGTGCTCGGCTATTCGGCCGGCGGTCATCTGGCCGCAACCCTCGCCACGGGCTTTGCCGAGCCAACCTATGCGCCACGAGATGACATCGACAGGATCGACGCCCGACCCGGTGCCGCCGGCCTGATCTATCCTGTAATAACGCTCGCGCCGCTTTTCACGAATGCCCAATCGGCGGCTTACCTGCTTGGGCCATCGCCCAGCGCGGCGCTGATCGCCGCCCGTTCGGCGGATCTGCATGTCGATCGCACGACCCCGCCCACGTTCCTCGCCCAAAGCCCCGGACCGTTGCTGCGACCATTGGCGAAATCTGGGACGCGATCGTCACGATGCCGACGACGATGCGCAAGCTGGCGTTGATGAGCCTGTTCCAGTGGTATGCGATGTTCGCTTACTGGAACTACGTCATCTATTCGATCAGCTTGTCGGTTTATGGCGAATCCAACCCGGTGTCGGAGGGGTTCAGGCGCGCCGTCCTCGACAATGGCATACTCGGCGGATTTTATAATGGCGTCGGGTTCGTGGCGGCGCTCGCGATGGTGCCATTCACGCGGCGCTGGGGAGCGGCAACGATGCACTCGATCTGCCTCGTTGCGGCCGGAATCGGCATGCTCGCGCTTCCTTATATCACCGACAACCGCCTGTTGTTCCTGCCTGCCATCGGTATCGGGCTGGGGTGGGGCAGTATCATGGGCAACCCCTATATCATTGTCGCGAACTCGATCCCGCCGGAACGCACCGGCGTCTATATGGGCATCGTAAATATGATGATCGTCGCCCCTATGCTGCTGAATGCGGCCACCATGCCACTCTATTACAACAGCTGGCTGGGTGGCGATGCGCGCAACGTGCTGACGCTGAGCGGCGTACTCATGGGGCTCGCGGCAATTTGCGTTTTGTGGACGCGCGAGCGCAAGCCAATGGCCATGCAGGACCTGTCCGCTACTAACCTCTGATGGCCGCGCATCGGGCGTCTTCGACAAATCCGAACAGGAAGGTAAGGACATCATCGAGGCGCGAGTGCCATGCACCTTCGTCATGGCCGACACCGGGATAGCAGCGGACAGCGAAGTCCACCCCGTCAATAAAGCCCTTTTTCTCCAGCGCACGCGCCAGCGCGGCATGGGTCGCTTCGTAGAAACGGTCGATAGCCAGGGTACTGCGATCGATCCAGATCGTATGACGTCCTGCATCGGGCAGGCATTCGTCGGCAAATCGAGCAACGGCTGCAGTGACTGCGTTTGCGAACCGTGGTGGCAAGGGTTCACGTTCGGTCACGGGCAACAGGCTGAGGTGCGCGGACAGGCAAGCGGCACCAGCAACGCGCTGCGGGTAGTGCGCCAGGATTTCTAGCGCTGCTACCGCGCCCAGAGACGAACCGCCGACGAAAGTCGCTTCGGCCTTCGGACATGTGGGGAACCTGTCGTCAATGAACGTCTTCAGGTCCTCGATCACGAACCGCGCGTAATCGGCGGACTTGGCCGCACCTCCCCATGCCGTTTCGACGGCGGTGCGCGCGGCGAGACCCAAGCGGTCGAGGATCGACGCGGGGGCATAGTCGTTGAAACGACCCGGCGTGCTCGCGATTCCCACGACTATCACCGGCGCAATGGCCCCAGCATCCACAAGCCGCGACACACTCCGGTCGACTTCCCATGCCGTCCCGAATGGAACGAGCCGTGCATCGAATAGATTCTGTCCGTCCTGCAGGTACAGCACGGGAAAACCGTCAGAAGGCGTGGCGACGTCTGGCACCCAAACATAGATGTCACGCGGCAGAAGCTTTGCGGAAGCAACTGTCGATGCCACTGCCCGGCTAACGAAAAGTTGACCGCGCCCGGACGGTGGGACAAGCAGTTCAAAGTCGACGGGCACGCAGCTCTCGTGCGTCAATCCATCATGCCCCAGCCTTGGTCGCTCAGCCGGTCCACACCCTCAACGTCCAAGATGGCGGTCGAAAAAGCGCAGCATCACGTTATACGCGTCGCGCGATTCGGGGACGTCAGCATTATAGAAAAAGCCGTGGAAGAGTCCCTCCCAGACGTGCAGGTCGGCATCAACACCCAACCGGACCATCTGGCTGTGCGCATGGATTGCCGCGCTGAACTCGAAACCGCGCGACGCGGTGATAATCAGCGTCGGCGGGAACTTGGCGATGACCGCATCCGAAGCGCCGGGCGAGACCATCGGGTCTTTCAGGTCGGAGCCCTCGAAATATCCCGGCCGCGAGCGCGTCATCGGTTCAGCAGGCGGCCAGACCGGCGCCGGTCGGGACTCGCCCAGTGGCGCGGTGATGAAATCGGCGTCGCCGCCGAAACCGAAGCCCGACATTGTCGTGCCGGCGCAGAAGATCCCGATTGCCCCGGGAAGTGGCAGACCATGTTTTTGAAACCAGGCGGTCGCCATACCGGTCAGCATTCCACCTGCCGAGCATCCGTAAATGCCGATGTTCTTCGCCGGGTAGCGCTTGAGCAGCTCGCGATAGACGGCGGCAACATCTTCGCTTGCGGCAGGCGCGCGATGCGCAGGGCCCTGGCGATAATCAACCGACACGACCCGGACGCGGCCGAGTGTCGTGAGCGGAATCGACTCGAGTTCGGCGCAGCCGGGGAAGCAGCCAGCAAAGCCGCCACCATGCAAATTGATCAGCACGCGGTTGCGGTTCCCAGGCGCGATGCCCGCCGCAGGTGCATAAGGGCACAGGCCGACTGAACGACGAAGAGGCATTCATCTTCCAGTGGAATGACAGTGTCGAAGGCGAAGATTGCCTTCGGCTCAATGTCTGGACACCCGGTCTTGAAGACAAGGGTAAACGGCCGGTTCTTGTCTGGCTGCACGGCGGCGGCTTTGCGGCAGGATCGGGGCACGACCTGCCGGCCTTCGATGGCCATGCGCTTGCCGACCATGGTGACGCCGTGGTCGTGACCCTCAACCACCGGTTGAACGTGCTCGGGTTCATGGATTTGTCCGCCTATGGACCCGACTATGCCCTCTCCGGCAACCTTGGCATGCTCGATATCGTCGCTGCGCTTCAATGGATCCGTGACAATATCGCCGTGTTCGGTGGCGATCCGGAGCGGGTTCTGATATTCGGCCAATCCGGCGGCGGCGCCAAGGTCAGCACACTCATGGGGATGCCAGCGGCACGCGGCCTATTTCAACGCGCGGTGGTCATGAGCGGATCGTTTGCGCCCTGCACCACGCCCGAAAAGGCCCAGCATCTGACTGCCCTGGTGCTGACCGAACTTGGCGTCGAGCGAGGGAAGATCGACCGTTTGCAAAGCATTCCCTACGCCGAACTTTACCGCGCAAGCGAGGCGGTCCTGTCACGCCTGAATCCTAAGCCGGGCCCATACTTCGATGTCCGTCGCCTCGCCGACTCGTTTAGTTTCGCGCCGGTGATCGACGGACAGACAGTTGTCGCCGGTCCCGAGCGACCCGATCTTCCCGATATTTCGATCGATGTGCCGATGATGATCGGGTCGACGCTCAACGAGTTCGTCAATGGTATCAATCATCCAGAATTCGAGATGATGCAGGAAAAGGACCTTGTCGCCCGGGTAGAGAGTTTCGCGCCGGGGCGCTCGCGCAACGTGATCGACGCTTTTCGCGCCGCAACCCCCGCTGCGTCGCCAATCGACCTGTGGTCGCGGATTGCGACAGCCCCGATCCGCCAGGCGGCGGTCGATCAGGCGCTGGCGAAAGCAAAGCATAGCCGCGCACCTGCGTATCTCTATTGGTTCACGTGGCAAACCCAGGTTCTCGATGGGCGACCGCGCGCGTTCCATTGCCTCGACATTCCTTTTTTCTTCGCCAACACCAGTCGCTGCGCGAGCATGACGGGTGGCGGATCGCGGGCAGCTGCGCTCTCCCGAAAAATGGCCGACGCGCTTGTCGCGTTTGCGCGCACCGGTGCTCCCAACCATGCCGGGCTCCCCACTTGGCGTCCCGTGACTCCTACCGAACTACCGACGTTGATTTTTGACGATCAGCCTCGCCTTGAAATCGGTCTCGATGCAAACGAGCGCGGATCGCTGGTTTGATGAAGTTAATCGTGGGGAGGCGTTTGGCCCTTTTCGGCGCGCCGTTGCTTGCGGCCAGATGCACGCATCAGGGTTGCAACCGATTGCACAGGCCCCAATGATGCAGAGCGACAATGTCATCGAAGGTATCGACAAGAGCATGTATCTGGAAGCGCGGCATGGCCGCGAGCGTCTCGCCAACTGCCTCGAACAGATTTATCACGGCGCGGCCTCCGCGCTCTTCATGAGGGTTTGCACCTTGCTCGACACCGTGGCGGCGGCACGGGAACCCGAGCTGAAGGCGCTCGATCTGGCGCGACAGACAGACCCGGAGTGGACGAGCCGGTCGGGAGAAGCCATTTACGCCTGCTACGTCGACCGGTTCGCAGGAACGCTCGATGGGATGATAACGAAGCTCGACTATCTGCAGAAGCTGGGCACGCGCTGGGTGCACCCGCTACCGCTGTTGCGGGCGCGACCTGGGGAGAGCGACGGCGGCTTTGCCGTCGCCAATTACCGTGAGGTCGAGCCGTCGCTTGGCGATATGCACGCGCTCGAGCGACTGGCAACATCCATGCGTGCGCGCAACATGGGCCTCATGCTTGATATCGTTTGCAATCATACTGCACGCGAACATGAGTGGGCAGAGCGCGCCCGGCACGGCGAACAAAAATATCGCGCCTATTATCACATTATGGAAAGTCAGGCTGAGGTCGATGATTGGGACCAGACGCTGATCGAGGTTTTCCCCGACACCGCTCCCGGCAATTCGACCTATGATGCGGACATTGGCGGCTGGGTCTGGACGACCTTCTACCCCTTCCAATGGGATCTTAATTACGCCAATCCCGACGTGTTTTGCGAGATGCTGGAAGTCCTCCTGTTTTGGGCGAACAAGGGCGTTCAGGGCTTCAGGCTCGATAGCGCCCCTTTTTTGTGGAAGCGAAAGGGCACGACGTGCCGAAACCAGCCCGAGGCTTATGCAATCGTGGCAGCGTTCCGCGCCGCACTCGATATTGCGGCGCCCAGTGTCGTTCTGCTGACCGAAGCAATAGAGAGTCCCGCAGACGTTGTCCCCTACTTCGGCACCGGCGAAAAGGGGTGCGACCTTGCCTACAACAATGGCGTGATGACGGCACTTTGGGCCGGTCTTGCCGATGAAGATGCCGGTATCGTTCGCACCATGCTCGCTGAGTGCGCGCGGCGTCCGGACCATGGCGCCTGGCTGAACTATGTGCGCTGTCACGATGATCTGATCTGGAACGCGCTTGCCGACTTTGTGTCCGACGAGGACCTGAAACGATGGTCTGCGTTCTACGATGGCGGCGGATTTTCGGGAGGCCAGCGATTTCAGACTGCCCCCGGAGGTGTGCCGTCCACCAACGGGATGGCGGCGGCGCTCGTCGGCATCGGTCGACCCGATGTCGATCAGGACATGGCCCTGGCGCGTCTGATTACCCTGTACGGCACAATTTATGCGCTGGACGGCTGGCCGATGGTTTACACGGGTGATGAGATCGCACTCGGCAATGACGATGATTATTTGGCCGATCCTGCCCGACGTGACGAGGGCCGCTGGCTGCAACGCCCGATGATGGATTGGGTGCTGGCGAACGCCGATGAGTCATCAGCAACGCGCAGCGTGAAGATGCGAAGAGCGATCGAGAGATTTGCCGATGCCTCACGCCGCTTGAACGATCTGCGCGTCGAAGGGCGCGCCATTCCGTTTGCGCTCCCGAACAAGGCCGTGGTGGCCTTTTCTCGGACGGAGGGCCGCAGGTTCTTTTGTCTAGTGAACCTGTCGGGCACCGTGCAAGTCGTCGAGCGCCCCGCAGAATGGGACCTAACCGGTACGGACGTTTTGACGGGGCGAGAGGTGCCCGTGGGAGTCATTACTCTAGAAGCTTATGGTGTTCTTTGGTGCATCGAGGGTCGACTATGAGGCCAGATCGGGCAACCGAGCACATTGCAGAACTGCCAAAGCACCAAGTGCCGAAGGGGAGCGAGACGCTGGTGATCCTCGGATCTTCGCTCGGTACCATATTCGAATGGTATGACTTCTATCTCTATGGACTGCTGGCAACGATTATCACGGCCCAATTTTTTTCGGGCGTGAATGAGACGACAGGATTCATCTTCGCGCTGGCGGCATTTGCCGCTGGTTTTGCAGTGCGGCCCTTCGGTGCGCTCGTCTTTGGCCGCATCGGGGACCTAGTCGGTCGTAAGAACACCTTCCTGGTCACCATGGGCATCATGGGCCTCAGTACATTTCTCGTAGGTCTTTTGCCCAGCTATAGTGCGATCGGCGTGAGCGCACCGCTGATGCTCGTGGGCCTGCGGTTGTTGCAGGGTCTGGCCCTGGGGGGCGAATATGGCGGGGCCGCCACCTATGTCGCTGAGCACGCCCCCGACGATAAGCGCGGCTTTTATACGAGCTTCATTCAGACGACGGCAACGCTCGGCCTGTTTGCGGCGCTGCTCGTTGTCATTGGGGTCCGGTCTACAGTTGGAGAGGGGGCATTCAAGGAATGGGGCTGGCGCATACCGTTTCTCGTCTCGGCACTGCTTCTCGGCGTCTCATTGTGGATCCGCATGCAGCTCAATGAGAGTCCTGCCTTCGTGAAAATGAAGGCAGAAGGTAAAGCATCAAAGGCACCCCTCACCGAGGCATTTGCGAAATGGGGTAATCTGAAAACTGTCCTTATCGCCCTGTTCGGTGCGGTCATGGGCCAGGCGGTCGTTTGGTATACTGGCCAATTCTACGCGCTGTTCTTTTTGGAAAAAATCCTGAAGGTGGATGGTGCCACCACGAACGTTTTGATCGCCATCGCCCTGCTGCTCGCGACACCGGCGTTTGTTTTTTGGGGCTGGCCGTCAGATCGCATCGGGCGCAAGCCGATTATTCTTACCGGCTGCCTACTCGCGGCGCTTACCTATTTTCCATTGTTCGAGGCGTTGTCGCGCAACGCCAATCCTGCGCTGTACGAGGCAGCGCGCACCTCGCCCGTCGTCGTCAGTGCAGACAATAATGCCTGCTCATTGCAGTTCGACCCGATCGGAGCGAACAAGTTTGACCGCAAGACCTGCGATATCGCCAAAAGCTTCCTTGCCAAGGCGGGTGTCGCTTACAGTAATGTCGCAACGCCGGCTGCCGAAGCGCGCGTCTCCATCGGTAGCTCCGTGCTTGCGGTGCCCGTTACCAGTAACCTGACCAACGAAGCGCGAATTCAGGCGATCAACCAATTTCAGGCAGAAACTAAAGCGGCGCTGACAGCCGCAGGCTATCCCGACAAGGCTAACCCGGTCGCCATCAACAAGCCAGCGGTGGTTGGCATCTTGTTCGTGCTCGTCCTGTATGTGACGATGGTCTACGGTCCAATTGCGGCGCTCCTCGTTGAGCTGTTTCCAACCAACATCCGCTATACGTCGATGTCGCTACCATATCACGTTGGCAACGGCTGGTTCGGGGGATTTCTGCCAACTGTCGCCTTTGCGATGGTCGCGGCGACGGGCGATATCTACTATGGACTATGGTATCCGATTGTGGTCGCAAGCTTGTGCTTCGTGATTGGACTCGTTCTGTTACCCGAAACTTTCAAGCGGTCGCTCGATTAATGGCCAATCAATGCTCTGAAAAAACACTACCATACCCGTCGCGGCCGCTCCCGCCGTGACCGCGAGAATAACGAGATCAGTTTAATTGAAATTATCGGAAAACTGATTGCTCATGGGTGCTGGTGGTACTGCATTTGGTAGTATGTCTCGTACAATTTCAGGTGGGACATTGTTGCTAACATGCTGGAATAGGGTTTTAGTCATGGCATGGTGGGCTATCCCGGCGAGCCCACCATTGCGCAGGCGCAGAGCACGCTCGACCATTCCCTCAAGGCGATCGGCCGGCAGCTCAGCTTTACCGTGACTGGCCTTGCGATATCCCGATGCTTCGACTAGCCCCGGCATTGTGACAGGTTCCTCGAGAGGGGAATAATAGGGAAGCCGGTGCGGATCCGGCGCTGTTCCCGCAACTGTGACCGGCGAGCAACGATCGCATCATGCCACTGGGTCAAACCGGGAAGGCGCGGTTGAAGCACTGACCCGGGAGCCAGGAGACCTGCCTGTCACGGTCGGTCCTTTGCCTGTGCGGGAAGACGCGGGCGATCGGGGGAGCACCCTCGCGTGACGACGAAGTCGTTGTGTGAGGTGATTTAATGTCTTTTTTCCGCGCATCCTGCTTTCGCCGGAAATATACCTTTTTCCTGGCCGCGTTCCCGTTGCTCGCGGTGCCGGCGACCTTACTCGCTCAGGCGGATGGGGCGCCGGACGCCGAAATCGTCGTCACGGCCACCGGCGCGGCGCAACGGCTCGATGAAGTCGGCCAGGCGATCACCGTCATCGACGCGGTGACGATCGAGACGCGACAGACGACCGCCATCTCCGATCTGCTGGCGACGACACCCGGCGTCACCGTTACGCGCGCGGGCGGCATCGGCAGCCAGAGCGCCGTGCGCATTCGTGGCGCGGGCTCGGCCCAGACTTTGGTGCTTATCGACGGCGTGCGCGTCAACGACCCGTCAGAACCCGCCGGCGCTTTTGACTTCGGTGCGCTGCTCGCAGGGTCAATCGACCGGATAGAGGTCCTTCGCGGCCCGAACGCGATCGCCTGGGGCAGCCAGGCGATCGGCGGCGTCGTGGCGGTTACGACCGAGACACCGGCTGGCCGCCCGGCACTGCGACTCTCCGGCGAATATGGAGACTATGGCACCGCGCAAGGCACGGCGTCGGCCAGCTACGGCTTTGGACCGGTCACCGCACGGATCGGCGGCAGCTATGTCACGACCGACGGGATCTCCGCCCTGCGCAGCGGCACAGAAACCGACGGCTTCGACCAATACGGCGTGAACGGGCGGGTCGGCATCGCACTCAGCGACGCCGTCGCCATCGATATTCGCGGCTATTTTACCCGCAGCAAGACCGCGTTCGACGACGGCTTCGCGCTGGTTGATAGCAATGACGTCGCCACCGCTCGACAATTGATCGGCTATGCTGGCCTTACCGCAAAAACATTCGGCGGACGGTTGTCGAGCCGCCTCGCCTATTCACGCGCCCGGATCGACCGCAGCTATACCGGCTCTTTCGATTTCGACGCACACGGCGTCAGTGACCGCGTCGAATACCAGGGCGATGCCAGAGTGTCGGCCGCGGTGCGGGGCATCTTTGGTGCCGAATATGAATGGACGCGGCTGCGTACCTTTGACGCGTTCAGCGGGACCGATCGCCGGTCGACCGGCATCGGCAGTGCCTATGCGCAGCTACTGGTCGAACCATTTCAAGGTGTGCACCTGACCGGCGGCATCCGCCATGACGAGCATCAGACCTTTGGCGGCAAGACGACTTTCGGTGCCAATGGCGTCTGGACCACCGGATCGACGACGCTGCGCGGCAGCTATGCAGAAGGGTTCAAGGCGCCTTCGCTATCGCAGCTCTATGGCTTCGGTGGCAGCACGTCGCTGCGCCCCGAACAAAGCCAAAGCTTTGACATCGGCATCGAGCAGCGGCTGGTCGGCAATTCCCTCCGCCTTGGCATCACCTATTTCGAGCGGACCTCGACCAACCTCATCGTCAATAATCCCGTTACTTTCGAACTCAGCAACGTCGCCCGCGCCACTGCCAACGGGGCCGAGGTCGAACTGACCGCCCGTCCGGTGCCCGCGCTGACCCTGGTCGCGAATTACTCATACGTCCGCAGCATCAATCGGTCGCCGGGCGATGCCAACTTCGGCCGCGACCTCGAGCTGATTCCGCGCCAGAGTTTCAGCAGCTCATTGGACTGGGACGCCGGACTCTTCGCCATCGGCAGTACGCTGATTCTGGTCGGCGACAGTTTCAACGACAAGGCAAACCAGCGACCGATCGACGGTCATGTCACCGCCGACGTGCGCGCAAGCATCAAGGTCGGGCGGCGAATCGAACTCTATGGCCGCGTCGAAAACCTGTTCGACGCACGCTACGAAACGGTGGCGGGCTATGGCACGCTGGGCCGCAACGCCCATGTCGGGGTGCGTGTGAAGATTTGATGGCCACGTCAATTAAGGTTAGGAGTATGACGATGAAGGACAATGTGATGATGACGAGAGCAGATACGCCATCCACGCAAACCACTCTGCTCTGGTCGGCGATCCTCGGCACATCGGCGATTTTCGGCAGCTACGCCTTTGCCTGCATCTTTCCGTTCGCAGCGTTGGCGACGATCGCCGCGCTCACCCTGCGCACGCGACGAGCGGCGGGGCTCGTCGGCGTGGTCTGGCTGGTCAACCAGGTCGTCGGTTTCGGCTTTCGCGGATATCCGCATACCATGGATTCGGTGGGCTGGGGCATTGCCATAGGCGTGGGCGCGTTTGGCGCACTGGTTGCCGCGCGACTGGTCGTCGGCACGTCGCCCCGCATCTTGTCGCCGCGCACGCCCGTTGCGCTCCTCGCTGCGTTCATTGCCTACGAGGTGCTGCTTTTCGCGTATGCCCTCGTTGCTGGCGGTCTTGACACCTTCGCGCCCGACATTGTCGCCGGCATCGGCATGACCGACCTCATCTGGTTTGTCGCGTTGGCTGGCCTCCATCTCGCGCTGACTTACGCGGCGCCGGACCGGTTCCCGGCCGCCACAGCCGCCGGGAACCGCTAGCCGTTCAGCTCGTTTTGCCCGCGTAACGCTGATAGTCGGCGTCATGGGAGAAACGATGTGAAAGGCATATTACTCTGGCTGGTCGGTATCCCGATCCCGATCATCATCCTGCTCTATCTCTTCGTCTTCAGATAGGTTTGTCCGTCAGGGCGGAACGCGTGCGGCGGCACTTGACCGCGGCCGCGTTCGGTCCGACGATCACCTGATGAGTGAAAAGTCCCAAGGCCCCGGCGATCCGATGTCAATGTTTCGCGACGTCGTGGCCCAATGGGAAAAGCTCGCTAATCAATATGGTAGCCAGATGCTCGTCAGGCCCGAAGCGGCACAGACGATGCACTCCGTCGTTTCCGGAGGGATTCAGGTTCAGTCGGCGGTGCAGGATGCCATGGCGAAGGTGCTGGCGGCTGCAAACATGCCGAGCAAGGCCGACGTCGCGGCAATTGGCGAACGGCTAAGCGCAATCGAGGCGATACTCGCCCGGCTCGAGTTGCAATCGCCGCCGGCGTCTTCGGATGCTTCCCGCCCGAGCCGAGGTCGCAAGCCCAGCTCCCGCGCATGAGCGAGGTTGCCGAGCCACTCGAACTGGCGAAAGTCGAGTTCGAGCGCGCCATGCTGCGCAACATAAAGGGTCTGGACTATTTCAGCTCGCCCGCGCCGGTTGTCGGGGCAAGTGCGAAGGATACGGTGGTCGCGCGCGGCCCACTGCGTCTCTATCGCTACCGACCGCTCGTCAACGATGTCTTCCGGATCCCGGTGATGCTCGTCATGGCGACCACCAACCGCGGCTATATTTTCGACATGGTGCCCGGTCAGAGCTTCGTCGAGTTCCTCCTGTTGCGTGGCTACGACGTCTTCATGGTCGATTGGGAGGCACCCCAGGCGCATGATCGCCATCTGGGGCTGGAGGACTATGTCGGCGACTTCTTGCCCCAATGCGTTGCCAAGGTCGCTGCGATAACGGGCGAACCCGATGTGTCGGTGCTCGGTTATTGTTTTGGCGGCGTGCTGTCCCTGCTCTGGGCCGGGCTCGAACCGCGCACCAATCTCGCCAATCTCGTCACCTTCACGACGCCAGTGGATTTCACCGGGATGCCGCTGTTTCAGGCATGGGCCGACCGGCGATTTTTTGACGTCGATCGCCTCGTCGACACGCTCGGCAATTGTCCCGCCGAAATGCTCTACTCGGCCTTCGACCTGCTGCGGCCGGGTGGCCGGGTAGCGGGCAACCTGCGGCTGTGGGACAATTTGTGGAACGATGAATTTGTGAAGTCGCACCGCATGTTCGACCGCTGGTCGGCCGACATTCTCCCGCTCGCGGGCAATTATTTCCGTCAAACCGTAAAGCAGCTCCTGTGGGACAACGCGCTGATGGATGGCACGATGACCATTGGCGAGCGGACCGTCGACCTCATGCGGATCACATCCCCCTTCCTTCAGGTGACGGCAGAACATGACCATATCGTCCCGGCGGCAGCCTCCGCGCCACTGATCGACATGATCGGATCGGCTGATAAGGAGGCGATGGTACTGAAGGGCGGGCATGTCAGCCTGATCGCGGGGGGCAATGCGATCAAGCGGTTATGGCCGCGCATCGACAATTGGCTGGGGGAGCGCAGCACTTGACGACCACGATCGACTGCGGCGGAACTTGGGTCAGCATTCGCCCCTTCGCGCGCGCCGACGCGGTTGCCGTTGCCGAATTTGCAGAGGCACTGCCCGAACACGATCTGCTGTTCCTTAGCCGCGACATCAAGCACGCCCGCGTCCTCGAGGCATGGCTTGATGCGGTGAACGCCGGCCATATCGAAAGCCTGATCGCGACCGCCGACGATGCGATCGTCGCGACCACGGCGATCGTCCGCGATCCGCTCAGCTGGTCGCCGCATGTGGCCGAGGTCCGCCTGCTCGTGGCGACCAGCATGCGTGGCAAGGGACTGGGCCGCGCGCTGCTCGATGCCAGCATCAGCCTTGCCCGCGAAGCCGGATCAACCAAATTGATGGCCCGGATGACGCCTGACCAGCGCGGCGCGATTACCTTGTTCGAAGAGGGCGGTTTCCGGGGTGAGGCAATGTTGCGGGACCATGTCCGCGACCGATCAGGGCGTGTTCACGACCTCGCGATCCTCTCGCTCGACCTCGCGCGCAGGGACGCAGCGAACGTGGCTTTCAGGGCAAACACAACAATCTGACGCGCCGCGGCCGGAAAAAACGCTCGACACCCGCATCCTTTGCGGCAGGATGAGGGTTGGATCACGATAAATTTCAGAGAAGCGTGGCCAGCGGCCGGAGGATTTATGCAAAAACAACAAGATAGAGCGGCAAGCCAGGCGATAAAGCCGCCGTCATCGCTGCTTGCCGCGACTGAACTGGGCCGTGCTATCATCGAGCTGGGCACGCTCCCGCTCGCCGCTCCCATGCTGATGGGCGCACCGCGGGGCGACGGTCACCCCGTCCTCGTGCTGCCGGGCTTTGTCACGACCGATCTGTCCACGACCGTCCTGCGTCGTTTCCTTAGCCAGCTGGGCTATGACGCCCATGCCTGGGAGCTTGGCCGCAACCTTGGTCCCCGCGCGATCGGCTGGGAAGGGGAAAAGCTCATCGCCCGCCTCGAAGCGGTTCATGCCAGCACCGGCCGGAAAGTCAGCCTGGTCGGCTGGAGCCTCGGCGGTATTCTCGCCCGCCAACTTTCGCGCCGCCGCCCAGAGCTGGTGCGCCAGGTCATCTCGCTGGGCTCGCCCTTCGCTGGCGATCCTCGCGCGAGTAACGTCTGGAAGGCTTATGAATTTCTCACCGGCCAGCGGCTGAAGGATCCGGGCACCAGGGCGCAGCTCGACGAAAGCGCGACCGTGCCACCCGTCCCCTCGACAGCCATTTTTTCGAAAGGGGATGGCGTCGTGGCCTGGCAAAATTGTATCGAACCTGAAGCGGACACGACCGACAATATCGAGGTCAACGGCAGCCACTGTGGTCTCGGCGTCAACGCCGCTGTCCTCTATGCGGTTGCCGACCGCCTTGCCCTTCCGGAGGGCGACTGGAAACCGTTCGAACGCAGGGGGCTCAGGACATTGGTCTATCCATCATCGGGTCACGTCCACTAGCGCCTGGGCGACTGCTATTCGCTTTTTGGTCGCCATGCCGCCATCGCATCGCGCCCGAATTGCGCGATCAGGTCGCCGACTTCCTTGACTTGTGTCATCGACCGCGCGCCTTGTTCCTTAACGAAATCTGCCTGGACCTTCGCCAGTTCCTGCACCGACTTTACCGTTGCCGCCGACCGTAGCGCGGCGAAGGCAGCGTGCGTATTTGCCTCCGCGTGATCGATGACCTTGTTGTTCAGGGCCGACGCGTTCGCCGCTGCCTTGCTCGTCATGTCCTTCATCGATTTGCCGGCCTTCTTTACCGATGCCGCTGCCTTTTCGCCGAGTTTCTCTCCCTTTGCCATCATACTTTCTCCTTTATCCTCTGGGACCTGGCCGCTGGTTTGGTACCGGCAGCGGCTTTGGTCGCCGCCGCCAGCAACGACGAAAACGATGTGCGCAGTGCGGCGGCATAGCTGTCCGGATCGGGCATCATGTCGCGGTCGCAGGTAAAGCTGATCGCGATTTCGTCGACATAGGAATAGATTGTATTGATCAAGCCCATTGAATCGAAGATCGGCCCCAGCCCGAACATCTTGACCATCTTTGCGCCGCAAAAATACAGGGGCACCCGGCTGCCCGGTACGTTGGTCGCCACCACGTTGAAAATGGGCGCGTGGGCATTGGCCGCCCCCAGCCGCGTGTACAGGCGTGCGCCCAGTCCGGCCAGCCCGCTTGGGATCAGCTGCGAATAATCGGTCAGTGTCCGCGCGCCGACCGCATTGGTCAGCCCCTTGGAATTGATGGCATCCGCGTGGATATGCGCCAGTCGCTCGAGCGGGTCGGCAATGTGCGTGCCAAGACTTACCACCATCGCGGAGACGAGGTTACCGAGCGCGCCCTTCTCGCCCTCCTCGCGCACTGAAATCGGCGCCATCGCGGTCAGATTGGTATCTGGCAGTTCGCCCTTGTCCGACAAATAAGTCCGCAGACCCCCGCCGATGATCGCCAGTATCGCATCGTTGACGGTCGCGCCGGGCACGGCTTCCTTGATGACGCGTACGTCAGCCAGCGGAAACGATGCCGCGTCAAATACCCGGTGCGACGACACTTTGGCGTTGAACCGCGTCTTGGGCGGCGTGCGGGCTCCTGCGATCGACAGTTCGCCTTTGCCGATCTCGCTTGCCAGCCTGGCCAGACCCGGCACCGTCCGCGCCATCGTCTCCATGTAACGCAGAGGCTGGCGCAGGGTATTGAAATAGCCGCTGATCAGCAGCTCGCCGATCCCGGGCTTTTTCTCAGCCTTCCAGTCTTCCTGCGGGAACCGGTTCCCCTTGTCAGGCGACAGGTCGTGGACCGCCGCCGACATCTCGACGCCCGACATGCCGTCGATCGCGGCGTGGTGAACCTTGGCCACCAGCGCGAAACAGCCTTTGGGCAGACCCTCGATGTTGTCGAGCCCTTCCACGATGATGAATTCCCACAGCGGTTTGGTCAGGTCTATCGGTCGTGAGTGCAGCCTGGCGACCTGGATGCACAATTGTCGCCAGTCGCCGGGCGCCGGCAGGGCGATGTGCCGGACATGATATTCGATATCGAAATCCGGGTCCTCGATCCAATAGGGGTGATCGATATCGAACGGCACCCGCACCAGCCGCTGACGAAAGGATCGCGCACCGCCCAGCCGGCTCTCGATGAAGCTCAGGATGTCCTTGAACCGCACGAAACCGCCGGGTGCCGTCGACGGGTCATAGATGCCGACCGATCCGATGTGCATCGGCGTCGTCGGCGTCTCCATGTAGACGAAGCTTGCGTCCTGCCCGCTCAACTGCTGCATCGCATCCTCCCTGGCGCGCTCGGTCGGCGCGTTGGGACTATGCTGGACCGAAACCTCGGGAGGAGCAAGCATCTCTCGGATTTTGCGCCCTCGACCTCAATGCAGGACCCGCTGTGCGCTCCGCCCGGCGATACTCAAGCAGCCAGACAAGAATGATCGGCGAGGACCTTGCGCAGGGCTTCGACGAAACCCCGTGTTTCGGCTTCGGTACCAACGGTAACGCGTAATCCGTGCGGCAGGCCCTGCCCCGGCAGCCAGCGCGTGATGTATCCGCAATCCATCAAACCCTTGTAGGCGGTTTCGGCCGACACCGGCCCCTCGAAAAGGATGAGCAGGAAGTTGGCATGCGACGGTACCGCGCGCAAGCCGGCGTTGCCCAGCTTGGCAATCTCCGACGCCATCCACGCCCGCCATCTGGCGTTCTCCGACCGGCTCGTCGTCACGAAACCATCGTCGTTCAGCGCCGCGATTGCCGCCGCCTGCCCGGCGGTCGTGACGCAGAACGGCGCACGAATGCGGTGCATCGCCGCAATCGCTTCGGTCGAGCCATATCCCCAGCCGATCCGTTCGGCGGCAAGCCCGTGGATCTTTGAAAAAGTCCGGGTGACGATGACATTGGCGGCGTGCCGCGCCAGGTCCAGGCCGCCGTCATCGTCTTCGGGAGCGAGATACTCGGCGTAGGCCTGGTCCAGCACGAGCATGACGCTCGGCGGCAGCGCTGTGTGCAGGCGGGCGATTTCCGCGCGCGGTGAAAAAGTGCCGGTCGGATTATTGGGGTTGGCGAGATAGACGATCCGCGTCTTCTCTGTCACTGCCGCCAGGATCGCGTCGACGTCGGTGCCATAATCCCGGTCGGGAACGACGATTGGCGTGGCGCCGACGCGCCGCGCGGCAATGTCGTACACGGCAAATCCATAGCGGACATAGATGACCTCGTCGCCGGGGCCGGCATAGGCACCGGCGGCGAGGTGCAGCACCTCGTCAGACCCCGTGCCATAGATGACCCGCGCCGGATCAAGGTCGTGACGCTTGGCAATCGCTTCGCGTAATAACGTCGCACCCGCATCGGGGTAGCGAGCCAGGTCACGACCGTGCGACGCGAAAGCATTGCGTGCGGCCTCGCTCGTCCCCAGCGGATTCTCGTTCGACGACAGTTTGACGATCGGCGCATGACCATCGACGGTCGAGCGGCCGGGAACATAGGGGGCGATTGCCATGACCCATGGCTTGGGAAGAGGTGCTTGCATCGCTGGCCCCCTACGAAGGGGCTTGGAGAGAGGCAAGACGATTGCACATGTTCGCGACCCTAACGAAAAAGGGAGCCGGCCTGTCGACCAGCTCCCTCTCGTTTCCTAACCATTGCTGGCTGCGGAAAATTACATCCCGGCGCCAGCACCGTACGTGATTTCCACGCGACGGTTCTGGAGTTCGCGAACGCCGTCTGCGGTCTGAACACGCAGATTGGTCTCGCCGAGCGCCTTGGTCGTGATGACCCCGCTCGCGATACCCTTGGACTGCATGTAGGCACTGACCGCATCGGCGCGGCGCTGCGACAGGCCAAGGTTGTACTTCGGCGTACCCGACGTGTCGGTGTACCCGCGAAGCTCGACCTGAGCGTTGCCACAGTTGGCATAGTTCGAAACCGCGCCGTCGAGGATGCTGGCAGCCTCTGGCGTGATGTCGGACTTGTCCCACTCGAAGAACACCAGGAACGGTCCGGGCGTGCAAACGGGCGGCGGCGGAGGCGGAGGAGCAGCTTCCGGCGGGGGAGGCGGCGGAGGAGGCGGCGGGGGAGGCGGCGGCGGTGCCGGCGGCTCGCCGAAGTTGTAGGTCAAACCAACCAGGATCGAATGCGACCGGTACTTGCTATGCTCCGAGCGGCCGAGACCATCAATTGTGTCGACGCCATCGACGTTGAAGAAACGATACTTCAACGTCGCATCAACGTGGTTACCCAGCGGAGCCCGAACGCCCGCAATCGCCTGATAGGCGAAGCCAGTGTCCGAATCGTCCAGGAAGGGGCTCGAGCTGATCGAATAATTGCTTTCCTTGACGCGTGCGACACCGGCACCGCCGCCAACGAAACCCTGTATGCCGTCATCGTCGCCGAAATCGAGCATACCATTGACCATGAAGCTCAGCGCTGAGGTCTTGCCGGCGACACTGTTAAAGGTGCCGGGGCCTACCGATGAACCCGTCACGAACGTGTTCACATTGCTTGTGTAACCGTCGAGCTTGGCTTCCTTGTAACCGACCTCTGCTTCGAGGCGGAACGCACCGAAATCATAGCCGATGACGCCATCGACGTCATAGCCATAATCGTGGTTGGCCGTGGCCTGATCCGGAACACCGGCAATGTCGAATTTCATGTCCTCGACAATCTGAGGACCGCCTTCGACTCCGATGTACCAGGCGTTTTTCCGAGCGAGCGCAGGACCTGCGATCGCGGTGGAGGCAAGTGCCATAACGATGGCTAGCTTCCGCATATGAATCCCCTTTCCGTTTGTCCGTGGACAGCGTGTGACGCCCTAGCCAAAGCAAAGCTGCTGTGCAAGCCGACATACAACAACAATTGTTGCCTAAATGTCGCACTTGGCACCAGTCAAGCTGGCTGGAACGGCCACATAACGTCGTCTTTCAGAAAAGGTTCCACCGCATCAACTTGCGATCAGGCCGTGCGAGCGCATTGTTGTAAGCACTGTGGCCAAAACAGCACGTGCCTGGGCATCTACGGTCGATCCGCCCGTCGGTGTTGCGATCGCGGCGGCGCGGGCGCCCACCACCTGATTGCCACCCAGCGTCAATGAATTGCCCGTCAGCGCCCCTACCAGCCAAATACCGCCCGCCCGCCGCGCGGTGACGGCGTCGGCGATGCTCCACACGGCCATCCCTTCGAACGCCGCGACAAAGCGCCAGCCGCCCGCGGTCCATGCGGCGAGCGCACCATCCTGGCCGGCCCATGCGCCGCTGGCGCCGGAACCGACGATCCAGCATTGTCCCGGCACGGGGTTCGCCGGGACGACCGCAGGCGCGATCGCCACCACTACCGGCTGCACCAGCGCGTCGACGAGCACCAACGCTTCGTTATGCGTTACTTCCTTCTGTGCCTGTGCTGCCGCGAGCAACGGCAGCGCGAGCCGGTCGGTTTGCTGGACCATGGACATGTCTCCTCAGTTTATTGGCAGGGAAAGAATGGCGGGCGGCGACAGCACGTTCGCCCCGATCTGCGCGACCGTGAACACTACTGAGCTGTTCCCTGCGGCAACATCGGCCGCGCGCGCCGGCGCGGGATAGAGCGTGTTGGGCTGGCTGACCTCCTCGCTGACGGCAACCGCCCCCGCGGTCCTGATCACACGATAGGCCTCGCGCTCTTCGGCGATGGGCACGTCGACGCCGTCACGCCACGCCCAGCCGTCCCGGCTCCGCCGCGTCCAGCTCACATGCGTGTTGCCGTCGGTGTCGCGAACCGCCATCAGCCTGACCGGCGACAAGGGCGCAATCGCCCGGCTTGCCGTCGGACAGGTCGCAACCGGATAGGGTTCGCTGTCGCCGATCGCCGCCGCCATCACCTCGACGCCGGGCACGGCAAAGCCCGGCGCCAGCCGCAGGGCAGTGTCGGGATCGAGCAGAACGAAGCGCGTTCCGACTGGGTGGGTCACTATGGCATCCTCGGTCGCCCGCCTGCCCCGCCACAGCTCGCTCAGCCGCCAGCGCCCTGGTGACAGCTCGGTCGCCTTCCCGAACTGAAGCACCTCGTCACCGACCAGGGCGAGATTGGCACCTTGCAGCAGCGCTGCCATATCGGCACCGGCCAGTGATGTGGCCGGATTATGCAGGATCACGTCAACCGAATTGGCCCGATCGATGATGAACGGTCCAGATTGAGCGAGGACGGTTGCCAGCGACCCGATCGTCGCGGGCAGCGCTGTCTGTCCGGCGGCGACAAAAGTTGATCCGCCGTCGCTGCTCACCAGCAAATCGGCGCGGCGCCACCCCGCCCCGGTTCCCGCCGCGAATACTGCGACAATCGGCTGCGCCGCCACGCTGTCGCCAATCGGCGGCAGGTCGGCGACGAGCAATGTCGTCGGCCCTTGCGCGACATCGACCTGCGACAGGGCGCGCCCGGGTGCGACGATCGTCTGGGCGGGCAACAGAACCTTCTGACGCACCAGGCTGACCGTGACGCACATCCGTTCGAAGCGTACCTCGCTTGCCCGCCACGTGTCGCCCGCGACTGTGACGCCGTCGCCGGGACGCAGTCCCAGCGACCGCCAGGGCAACGCAAAGCTGCCGTTCACCCGCTCCGCCATGCGCGTTGCCAGTGCCGTTTGCGCGATCTGATGAGCGGCCGTCGCGTCGAGCGTTGCGGGCAGGTCGATCCGCTCTTCGCGCCGCCCCGGCCCCTCGCGCCGCGCCCGCTGCAGCCCGGGCTGATAATCGCGACCCGCATCGAAATAAGCGAGCGTCACGGCACTCGCCACCGTGTCGGCCGGCGCGATGTCGATCGCGCCCCTGCCGCCGCCTTCGTGCCCGACGTGCGCGCCCAGATCACGATCGGCGAGCACTATATTGCCGGCCGGCGCGAAACCCACGCTCGCCGCCACCGAGCCGCGACAGTACATCGGGAATGCCGGAGCCAGCGTCTCGACGACACCGCGCACGCTGCCGCCCGTTGCCGCCAGCCCGAGCACGGTCGGTCCCGGCTCAACGACAACGCCGTCGACCAACGCACCAATCATCGCCCCGACCGCGACTGCGCCCTCATCGGCGATCACCTCGAAACTCAGCGAGGGGATGCGGTTGCCATAATCGCCCAGCTGCAGGTCCTCGAACACTGCATAGGCTGCACCGCGATACGCCGGGGTGTCCGCGCCCTCGCTCGCCGCAATCAGCGGGTCGGCATCCTGATCTTCGCTGCCGTCATACAGGCGAAAAACACCGGCAGCTTTCAGATCGCCCGCTTCGCCGCGCAACAGCTTGCCATCGGCCCAGATTCGCCCGATCCGTACGATCGGTCGCGCCGACAGCAGCACCGCGAACGACGCGCTGTAGCTGTAGACGTCGGTCGATCCCCGTCCCTTGCCGTTTGACTGGCGCTTCTTCGTCTCGATCAGGTCGGTGGACCAGATCACCGTTCCCGACACCCGCACCCGGCCGAACAGCTTTGGGATTTGCGCACCATAGGTCGAGGTCTGGACGGCGAGATCGGAGAGGCGCGGCCCCTGCCGTGCGGCGGGCTTGAAAATCGCCTGATCGACCTGCTGACCAAGGATCGCGCCGATGGCCCCACCGATCGGCCCGCCTATCGCGGTGCCGACGGCGGTCAGGATTAGGGTCGCCATCGTTTATCGCCTCCAGATCGAAAGGATGGGCCACTGCACGGGCCCCGGCGTCTCCACGACGCGCCGCAACCGCGCGTCGGCATGGACCAGGCCGGTCCCCGTCCATACGCCGAGGTGCAGTTGCGCCGGCCCAGCGCGCATCACGACCACGTCACCGGGCACGGGCGCATCGGCCCGCGCAAAGCCCGACCGCCGGAGCCGCTCGCCGAGCGCCTGCGGCGCATTGGTCCTCAGCCGGTAACCCGTCGGAATCACTTCCTCTCCATGCGCGAGCGCGGCCAGCCCGACGCAATCGATCCCGTTCGTATCGCGCCCGTGCAGGCGGAACGGCGCACCGATCGCCGCGCGGGCCCGCGCCACCACCTCATCCGCCATAGCGTGTCAGCAAATCATTGCCCGGCAGGTGCGGCTCCCCGCGGAAATTGGCGATGTTGGCGAAACGGTCGCGACACGTCGCCAGCTGGCGATCGCATCCCTCGATCAGTTCGACCGCAACGGGTAACGTCGTCGGGCCGGGTGCGTCGTTCACCCGGAATACCGTGAATCCGTCGCGCATCACTTGCGGCAGCGCCCAGATGAAGGTCGCCGCAACCTCGCCCGCTCGCGCCTCCGCCGCCTCGACGATCGGAGCCCAGACCCCGCGGTCTTCGCGTCGCAGGACGAACCCCGCCAGATAATGCTGCGCCGCCGGCGGATAGCCCAGCCGCGCGGTAACGGCGGCGCGTCCGCGGGCACTCGCGCCGCGATTGCCGCTCGTCACCCAGTCATAATCCTCGAGTTGCAGCACATCGAAACCGGTCGGCACATTCGCGCGCCGCACGTCGGGCGCGTCATCGTCCATCACCGTTGGCAGATAGACGAGCATCAGCCTCTCGCACCCGGGATGGTCGCCACGCACGGCTGCAAACAGCGCCGACGTCGATGCCGCCAGCACGGCACCCGCCGCGTCCAGCAGCGCCCGCTGCGCCGCCGTCGACACCGCGCGCACATCGGCGATGATGGCAGGATTGCCGCCCAGCGCTCCCCTCGCTGCGTCGTCGTAAATGCAGATCCGCCCGTCGGGCATCACCCACCACCAGGGTTCGCCGATCTGGAAACGCGGGGCCAGGCCCGCCGTCACCGCGATGTCGAGGAACGCACGCGCCACTGCCTGCAGATAGGTCATCGCCTCCGCATTGGCGGGTGACAGTAACGTCGACGGCGGGACATAGCCGGTCAGCGCCGGATCGCCGTTCGCCGCCCGCTGCTTCCAGCCAGCCGGGCAATTGGCGTCGAACAGTTCATAGCTGAGCGACACGATCAGCCCCATTCCCGCCGCCTGCAGCCGCTTCGCCCAGTCGCGATGCCAGGCCGCGCACGCATTGTTCAGCGCGCCGCCGGTCGCCGTTACCACCCCGCCCGCCAGCCGGTAATAATGGCTCATTCCGACATAATGGTTGACCGCACCCCGGTATCCCAGTCGCAAGATGTTGCGCAGCAATCTCTCGGGCGTGACATTGTAGCTGTCGTCATATCCGGTCGCTATCGAGAGGCCGTGGGGCGGCACCATGACGTCGCCGATGCTCAAAACCGAGCCCGACCCGTTGCAGGCGATTTCGTCCATCGTCACCCACGCCTCGACGGGCGCGGCGAGGTCGGCAGGCGTCGCGTCATAGGCAACGGGGACCAGCGACACGAACATCCGGTCGATATCGCCCGCCCAAACCGGATCGGCTTCGGCGGGCAGAACGAACCCGCCCGACAGGGCATCGAAATCGAGCGTCACGGTCGCATCGTCCGGCGTGCCCGTCGCATAATTCCACAGCCGCACATACCAGGTTCGCGCCGCACCACCGGCGTCGCGCCCCTCGATCGTCAGCACCGGGCCGTTGACCGCATCGAGCGGCATGACGCCCGCCGAGCGCCAGCGAAATTTCAGTCGGCAGTGCCGGAAATCACGCGACGTCTCATACGCCAGCAACGGGTGATCAACCTTATCCTCCGCTGCCCAGATCAGCCCGGCCAGATCGTCGCGGCGATAGAACACCAGGTCGACGCGCAGTCCGTGCGCGACCGGTGTCGTCACCGCTGCCATCATCGGGCGCGGGAAATCGACCGTCCAGTAGGCGGGGTCGAAACGTTTCAGCCACGTCGACTTCTGCTGCGCCGACGCCTCGGCAAGCCAATAGGGCATAACATTTCCTGAATGACGGGACATCCGGTCGGGATAGCCCTGTGTTGGTCGGGTCGATCTACTCCGCGGCAACCAGCGCGGCCCTGACCGCGCGCGCCACCTGACGGCTCGACCGCGCCAGCATGTCGGGTGCCGCATTCGCTGGCGCGTTGCCCTCGTGCGACGCGGATCGACATTGCGGTGCGTAACTCGCGTCCGCGTGCGCCCTTGCTGCCCCAGTCGGTCGCCTGCGGATCGTCGACAATAATCTGCGGCAGGACCGCCTTGCCCGTCGGCCCGCTAAGTCCTTCCACCCCGGCAAATACCGCCTGGGCTGCCAGACCCACGAGCAGCGCCCGTCTCACGCTTTCCGACGCGTTCGTTGCAGGACCGCTCATCGCCCGATATCCCTCAGTCTGGCATCGGTCAGCGCCCGTTCGCGCAACCGCCGCCCCGTCACCGCAATGCCATCGACCAGGGCCTCGACGCGCACGTCGCGCGGCACGGCCGCTCGCGCCCGGTCGGCCATCGCCGCCGCAACCCGCGCCACCCGGCGCATGCCTGCCCGCATCGCTGCTGCCTCGCCGCTCATGTCAGGCGCATCCGCCGCGCGCCTCGCCACAGTGCGGCGACAGCGGCCGGCGGCCCGTCGCCGCCATTGCCGTCGCGGCCCGCATAATAATGCGCGACCTGCCGCACGATGCCGAGCCTCACCGCCTCGGCAATGCCACCCCAGCTGCCTGCTTTCCCGGCGCGATAGGTGATGCGCAACCGCTGCGACGGCACTGCCGTCAACCGCACGCGCCCGATTCCGTCGCTGTCGATATCGACCTCGAAACTGCCGCTGGCGAGCGGTACGCCGTTATCGTCGGCGACTGTCGTGATCGCCGTGACCGGTCGCGCGGTGAGGACCGGCCAGCAATTGCTGGCCGCTGTCCGCTCGACGAAGCCGCGCTCGGCCAGGACGTCGCCGATGAACGCTTCGCACTGCGCCGACGCCGCTACGACAAACGAGGCGATCGCAATATCGTCCTCGTCCCCGTCCAGCCGCAAATAGCTCTTGGCCGCGTCGACGCTTTCCGCCGACGCGACGATGGGATCGGATGTCAGCACCCTGTGCTCCTTTCGCCCAGCCCCTCCCGCAATTTTCGGGCGGGGCTGGGGATGATCCTTCGTCCTTCACTATTGCTTGTCGTCAGTGTCAGCTCACGCCGAACTTCATCAGCTTGATCGCTTCCGAATTGCTGACCGTCCCGCCGATCCGCTTCGTCGCATAGAAATAGACGTAGGGTTTGTTGGTATAGGGATCGCGCAGGATCGACGTTTCGGCACGCTCGGTGATCAGATAGCCCGCACGGAAATTACCGAAGGCGATCGACAGCGAATTGGACGCGATGTCCGGCATGTCCTCGGCCTCGACCACCGGATAGCCGAGCAGGGTATCCGCGGTGCCGCTCACCAGCCCCGGCTGCCACAGGAACGCGCCATCGGTTGTCTTCATCTTACGAACCGTTGCCAGCGTTTTGGAATTCATCACCCACGCCGCGCCCTGGCGGTATGGCGAACGCAGCGACTGCACCAGGTCGACCAACCTGTCCTGCGGGTTCGACGCCGGGAACGCGGCGTCCAGTCCCGTCGGAAGATATTGCAGGGTACCAAATGGGCGCGTGGTGTCCGTAGTGCTGGCGGTCGGCGACGTCAGGAAACCCCGCGGTCGACCGACACCCGAACCTGACACGAACGCCGCACCCTCGGCCCGCGCGAATTCCATCGCGATCTCGCTCGCCAGCCACGCCTCCACATCGAACGCCGCGTCGTCGAGCATGAACTGGCTCGCCGCCGGATTAGCATAGAGATCGCCCATCGGCGGCACGATCTCGTTAAACGTGGGCGTGCCCGTTTCGGGCCGTGCCGCCGTCTCCGCTGCCCAGCCCGAGGCGATGCCGTTCTGCGCGACCAGCTTGCGATAACCCGCCGTGCCGACCTTCACGACATTGGCGATCCGGCGGATCGGCGACACGGTCTTCAGCGTATCGTCGATCACCGTGTCGATTTCGCGCGGAACGGCGAAACCGCCGTCGCCAGGCACCGCGCCGCTGAAGCTTTTCATCTCCACCGTGCGACCGCTCCGCAGGAACGCGTCAAAGCCGGAAATCTTGCCTGTGGATAATCCGTCGGCCGCCAATATCGGGCGCTCTGGCGGCAGATCGACCGTATCAAAAACTGATTCGATCGGCTCGGCTTTCACTTCATAATCCATGATATGATCCATTTACGTTCTCCTGGCGTAACAAATTTGTGACTCATCGTTCGTTTTGCTCACATCGTCGCGTCGCGCTTTGAAACTGGTTAAAATGTCACTAACGCGTCACAAAGAATGCAAAGAACATTCATTGGTCAGCTGCCGTGGCGCTGCAGCAGACTCTGGGGAGGGGGCATAACCCGCGCTTCTGGAGACAACTGATGACTGCCATCCGAAGCATTATTACCGCGGCGCTACTGTGCGCGCCGACACTGGCTCTTTCTGCTCCCATCATCGGGGGCACGACGGCGGCGACCGTTACTGCCGACACTGCCGCACTGGGTCTTGACGTAACCGCAGCGGGCACGACCACTACAAGTGGTTCGCGCTTTCTCTTTGACATCACCGGTGGCGATGCCGATCCGGCGACGCTTGCAGGCACGATCCTTCATGCAGGCGCCGGACTCGATCTGGCGACAAGTGCAGGACTGGTCACACTCAGCAACTTTACGATCGACACTGTTGCGCGTCGCGTGTTCGCCGATGTCGCGTTCAACGGCAGCACCATGAAGACCGGGGCGGACATTTTCCGGTTCAAGCTCAAGGGCTTCACGACGGGTCAGATCACCGACATCACTAACCCGATCATTCCCCTGTTGATCACCGGCCGGACGTCGCAGCTGTTGTTTAGCACGCTGAACCTGCCGCGCCTCGCCGGACAGCAGTTTGCGGTCGTCGCAACCGCGCCGACCTTCACTGCCGTGCCGGAACCCGCGGCATGGTCATTGCTGATCCTCGGCTTCGGGGCGATCGGTGCCGGCATGCGCCGGCGCAAGACCACCGTTACTTTCGCCAGGGCCTGATGCATCCGACCCGGGTCGTCCGTTTGTCGCGACCCGGGTCCTTTCAACTGCCAATACCCGCGCAAGCGGCTGCATCGGTTGCCTGACCAGGCTGACCTCGACCAATTCAAGTTCGTTCAGTTCGCGCGGATGTCCCTCGCGCCCGCGCTTGACGCGATAGCCAAATGACAGTCCTGCGCCTGCGCGAACCGGCACGTCATCCCCCACCCGTCCGACGATCCGCAACCCGCGCGCATCCTCGCCCAGCGTCTCGACCATGCCGATCGGCCGCCGCGCATCATGCTGCCAGAATATTGGCAAGGGCGCCGTCGCATGGACAAACGCGCCCTGGCGAATGACGTCGCCACCCCGGTCCACGCGGTTGAACAGTGCCGCATAACCCGCGAAACGGATGCTCATCCGGTCACCAGGTCGGTTAGCCGGAACTTGACGGCAATGCCGATCAGCAGCGCCGCCAGCAGCGCCCGCACGACCCAGCCGATCAGGGCATTGCGGGCCGATGTCTTGGCATCGCGCCACGCCTTCAGCAGCTGGCGCAGTTCCCCCATGTCCTCGCGCGCCGCCTCGTCGGCAAGGCCCAGCCGGGCCAGCGCCCGCCGGGCTCCCATTTCCGACGCCTCCTCGACCAGGGCGCGCATGCCCACCAGATCGGGGCCGACATTGCTCTCCGCGATCAAATGCGCGGTCATCAGACTGTCGGTCATGGCATGATCCCCAACATCGCACGCTTCTCCTCATTGGATAGAAAGTCGGCGGCCGAGACCTGCGCCCACAACCGCTCGCGGTCCTCGCTCAGCGCCGTCACCCGGTCGAGGTCGACCGCCATCGTCAGCGCGGGGAAATGCGGTCGCAACCCTTGCGCCAGCCCGTCGAGAATAACCTGCGCGATCGGCAAAATGCCAAGCCGCCACAGTGCCTTGTTCGCCTCGCGGTAATTGGCATAGGCCGCGTCACCCGGCAGGCCGAGCAGCATCGGCGGCACACCGAATGCCAGGGCGATCTCGCGCGCTGCCGCCGCCTTCAGCCCGACGAAATCCATGTCCGCCGGCGTCATCGACAGCGCCTGCCATTTCAACCCGCCCTCGAGCAGCATCGGCCGCCCGGCATTGCCCGCGCCCGAAAAGCTGCTGTCCAGTTCGGCCCGCAGCCGGTCGAATTGTTCCTGCGCCAGGACCGCCCCCGCCTCGCCCGGCTCATAGACCAGCGCGCCCGAGGGTCGTGCGGCGTTGTCGAGCAGCGCCTTGTTCCACCGCGTCGCCGCATTGTGGATCGCGATCGCCCCCGCCGCGGCACCCAGGCAGCCGAGCCCGTAATGATCGTCGAGCGGGTGGACCATCTTCACGTGAATGACGGCCAGCCGTCCCTGCGCATCCTCCGCGGGCAAGCGCGTCACCGCGTCTCCCGCCCGGTACAGGAACGATGCTGGCCACCCCCGGGCATCGGTCTCGATTGTCACCCGCTCCGGCCGCAGCGCGAACAGCTCGCGCGGGGGTCCGTCGGGCCCGGTCAGGACCTGAACAAAGGCATTGCCGTGCAGCAGCAGCTGCATCGCCATCGTCTCGACCAGGCCCTGTCCGCCCGATTTCGCCGCCACCAGTCTCAGGGCGTCCGCGTCCGAGGCAGTGACCGGCGCGCTGCCGACACCCTCGCTCACCAGCCGCACCGCCCGTTGCGCCACCGGATTGCTGACGAACCCGTCGCGCACCTGCGGCTCATAGGCACGCGGCCAGTCGCCCTGCGTCCCGGCACCCACCCAGGTCGAGAACCCGCGCGAAAGCACCGGACGCGACCCATCGCGTCCGGCAGATTTCCTGCCGAAAAATTTCATCGGTCTGCACCTCTCAAACAACGGTAATATTCGGAACGACCCACCGGCCGGTTCGTCGGGATGCTTCTCTCAAATCACCCGCACGCGCGGTCCTGCCACGCGCTTGCCCAGCATCAGTTCCGTCAGCGCCCACACGCACGCATCCGCCCGGTCGGGCGACCGCCCTGGTCCCTCATAACCGCCACCTGCGATCAGCCCGCAGAGTTCGTCCTCCAGCGCGGGGAACGCGCCCAGATGCTTCACCAGCCCGCGCGCATAAAGCAGCGCCACCGGTTCCGCCCGCGCCGCCTTGCCGCGCGATGCATTGACCAGTTTTACCGGCAATCCCGCGTCTGCCGCACGCAGGACGCTTTCGACCATATTGCCACCGTTGTTGGCCTCCGCGATCACCCGGTCGGCCCCGTGCCGCGCCGCCGCCTGCGCCACCGCCGCTGCCCAGCCTTCGGGCGACAGGCCCGCCGCGCTGGCATCCTCGATCACATGACCGCAGCCGTCACTGCCCAGCGCAGCAACGATAATCCCGCAGGCGTCGCCGCCCACGCTCGCCGGGGGATCGACGCCGACCACGACCCGCTGCAGTTTCGGCAGCGCGCGCTCCCGGACCGCCTCGATCATCGCGCGCGTCCACAGCGCGCCCTGCGCCTCGTCGATCAATTCGCCGTCGAGTTCCTGCCGCCCCAGTCGCGTCCCGGCATATTCGGCGGTCATCGCCTTAACAAACCCCTGCGGTAAATGCGGGTTATCGGCGGTGCGCCCCCGCGTTACCGCCACCTCGGCGCTGGCCAGCAGCGCCCTCAGCAATGGCAGCGGCCGCGGCGTCGTCGTCAGCAGCGCCTGGGGCAGCACGCCCCGCCGCAGACCCAGTCGCAAATTGCTCCACGCCGCCTCCATCTGTGCCCATTTGGCGATCTCGTCGCCCCATGCGAAATCATGCTCGGGGCCACGCAGGCTGTCGGCGTTGGCCCCTGAATAGACATGGCCGGTCGACCCGTTGGGCCAGCTCAGCTGCCCGCGTGATGGCTCCCACACTGGCCGGGCCGCCGCCGCGGCACACGCCAGCAGGCCCGATGACCCCTCGACCATCACCCGCCTTGCCTCGTCCTCCGTTGGTCCCACCACGGCGATGCGGGTGCCCGCGACTTCCGCTTTGGCGTTGACCCATTCGGCCCCCGCGCGCGTCTTGCCAAATCCCCGCCCGGCGACGATCAGCCATATGTTCCAGAACCACGGCGGCGGCAGTTGCTCATGTCGTGCCCAGATGGCCCAGCTTTCGAACAGCGCTTCGAATTCTTCGTCGCGCACGCTGGCCACGATCGTCCGCCGGCGCGCTTCGTCACAGCGGGCTATCCGCTCGATCAGCGCGTCAGCCATCGGTCACCAGGCGTCGGTTCAGCTCGCCGAGCTTTGCCTCCAGCCGATCACGCAATTTGGCCCCGCGCACGGGGGCCGGCAGGCGCGGTGGGCCGCGCCGCGCGATCGCCTGACGCGATTTGAGCAGCCCAAGGGCCAGCGCCGTCGAAATCTGCGGCGCATCCTCGCCGTCGGCATGCTCCCCGAACGTGGCCCGGCGCAACAGCAGCAATTCCAGCCGGGCATAGCCCTCGTCGATTGCGGCCTCCCACGCCTCGGCAAAGCCTGCATCGCTCGCCTTAAGCTGATAGGGGCTATGCTCGGGCACACCGGCAACGCGCGCCGCCGCCGCGACATTGGCCAGCTCGGTCAGCGCGGCCAAAAAAGCCGCGCGCTTGTCGACTGTCCAGCGTTCCGCGATCGGCACCGCCTTGGCGATGATCCGCTTCGGCTTTGCCTGCTTGCCCGCCACCCTGTCCTCCCTGCGCTGACGACCAAGGGCCGCGACACCCCCCTTTTGGGAGGAGCGTCCCGGCCCCGAGTCGGTTTTTCCAATGTCGCAATATGTGCCAGAACAGCGTGACGCTGTCAAGTACATTTTGCCTTTTTGGTTATCTCTGCAGAATTTTATTGTCCTTGGCAATGGCCGCGGCATAGCTTGCCCGCGCCTGGATCTTGCCTGCATAGGCCGCAATTCGGGGGTATTTCGCGGCATCGACTGCGGCGTCGGCGTGGTGCGCGTTCACCAGCGGCGAACACACCGCAATGTCGGCCAGCGTTAGCCGGTCCTCGACAAGATAGCCGCTCGCCGGGATCATCCTCTCGAGGTAATCGAGCACCGGCGGCACCAGCTCGGCCAGCGCCTTGTCGGCGGCGACCAGATCGGGCTCGCGCCCCATCAGCGGCGCGACGATGCGGTTGAAAAACACTGGCGCATAGGCCGCAAACATGATCGTGTCGGCATATTCGTCGAACCAGATCGTGCGGCCGCGTGCCCGGGCCTCGGCGGGGATCAGCGACGGCTCGGGGTGCAGCGCCTCGAGATACTGGACGATCGCCGAACTGTCGCACAGCTTGTAATCGCCGTCTTCGAACGCCGGAATTTTGCCGAAGGGGCTCATCTCGAGGAATTCCGGAGTCTTGGGGCCGATGCCGGTCGGCTGGTTATCGATCGCGATCCCCTTTTCCGCGGCAAAGACCAGCACCTTGCGGACGAACGGCGACAGGCTGCTTCCGTAAACGATCATGCTTTTTCCCTCTCGTTGGCATCGCGCAAACCTACGCTCGTGGGTGACAGGTTCAACGCCAAAACGGCCCTGCCCCGACTAACGCTTGCAATTTCGCAATTTTGCGGCAATAGAGTGCGGCAGCTCAGCATGACGATTGTCGTCGTGCCGGTCGGCCAGCGTGATTGCCTCGTCAGACGGGGACAGGCCGGACCTAGCTGACGCTCCAGCCCAACGGCTACCCACTTCACGCGGGTTGTCATCAGCCCGCATGCGTCGCCGAAAAATGTCGGAGGCGCCTGCTCGAATACGAGTCCAACTTTCCATGACCAAATTTTCCGATCTCGGCCTGTCGCCGCAAATTCTCTCGGCGCTCGCGGCCAAGAACTACGACACGCCAACCCCCATTCAGGTCCAGTCGATCCCGCCGCTGCTCGAGGGCCGCGACCTGTGCGGCATCGCGCAGACCGGCACGGGCAAGACCGCAGCCTTTGCCCTGCCCAGCCTGATGCGCCTCGCCGCCGATGCAAAGCCGCGCCCGCCGGGCAGCTGCCGGATGCTCGTCCTTTCGCCGACGCGCGAACTTGCCGCCCAGATCGCCAAATCTTTCGAAGACTATGGCAAGGGGCTGCGGCTGTCCGTCGGCGTCGTCTTCGGCGGCATGCCGATCAACAAGCAAATCCGCATGTGCGGTGCGGGGCTCGACATCCTCGTTGCGACACCCGGTCGCTTGATGGACCTCATCGAACAGCGCGCCCTCAACTTGCGGCACGTCGAAATCTTCGTCCTCGATGAGGCCGACCAGATGCTCGATCTGGGCTTCATCCACGCGCTGAAGGCGATCGACAAGCTGCTGCCCAAGGTGCGCCAGTCGCTGTTCTTCTCGGCGACTATGCCCAAATCGATCGCCGAACTCGGTGCGCGCTTCCTCAACGATCCGGTCCGCGTGTCGGTCACGCCCATCGCCTCGACGGCGGAGCGCGTCGATCAATATGTCACTTTCGTCAACCAGCCCGAAAAACAGGCGCTGTTGTCGATCGTGCTGAAAAACGAGCCGATCGACCGTGCGCTGGTGTTCAGCCGGACCAAGCATGGCTGCGACCGCATCGTGAAGCATCTCGCGGCGGCGGGGGTCCGGTCGGCCGCGATCCACGGCAACAAGAGCCAGAACGCCCGCACCGACGCGCTCGATGCATTCAAGCGGGGTGACATCCGCATCCTCGTCGCAACCGATATCGCGGCGCGCGGCATCGACGTTTCGGGGGTTAGCCATGTCTTCAACTTCGATCTGCCCAACGTGCCCGAACAATATGTCCACCGGATCGGCCGTACCGCGCGCGCCGGTGCCTCGGGCATTGCCGTGTCGTTTGTGGCGGGCGAGGAAAAGGGCTGGCTGCGCGACATCGAAAAGCTGACCGGGGTCAAGCTCACGCCTGCACCCCTGCCGACCGATTTCGCCACCAAGGCGGCGCAGCTGCCCAAGGTCACGATTGTCCGCGAACCCCAGGGTCGTCGCCGCGAAGAGGGACCGACCGGTCCGCGCGCGCGCTACGCCCCGCGCCGCCCGGCCGGCGTTGGCACCCACAAGAGCGCCGTCAGCCGCAGTGGCGGCGGCAATCGCGGCCGGTAACGAGGCACCCGCCCCGGTAGCTTGACAAGTTACCGGGACGCCCGCCTGCGGATCAGCCAGGCCGCCACGACCAGCGCAACGATCACTGCCGTGTCGCATCGCTAGGGTGAACACGCCATTCATCTGGCGCACATCTCCGGCGCTCGATACAGCGGCGTAATGCTCTCGCTGATCCAGCGCCTCGCGCGCCCCTTTGCCCTAATTGTCGGCCTCCTGCTCGTCGCACCCGCGACGGGGCGCGCGCCCGATACCCCCGCGACAAAAGCCGATACCGTCCCGTGGCTCTACCGCGGCAGCGACATCCCGCCCGACCGTGAATGGCTGTTCGGCGAACTGCCCAACGGCTTGCGTTACGCCGTCCGGCACAACGGCGTCCCGCCGGGGCAGGTCTCGATCCGGCTCGCAATCGACGCGGGGTCGCTCAACGAGCTGCCGGGTGAGGCCGGCTATGCCCATTTCAACGAACATCTCAGCTTTCGCGGCTCGCGCTACGTGCCCGATGGCGAGGCCAAGCGCCTGTGGCAGCGTTTGGGCGCGACCTTTGGCTCCGATACCAACGCCTCGACCACGCCGACGCAGACGATCTACAAACTCAACCTGCCGGCGGCGACGACACTCGGCCTCGACGAGAGCATCAAGATCCTCTCGGGCATGATGGCCGCCCCTGAAATCACTCAGGCGGAGGTCGACGCCGAACGTCGCACGGTGCTCGCCGAACTGCGCGAAGGGTCGGGGCCGGGTCAGCGCGTCGGCGATGCCTCGCGGCAATTATTCTTTGCCGGCCAGGCACTCGGCAGCCATGCCCCGATCGGCGATACCACCACGTTGCTGGCGGCGACGCCGGAAACGCTGCGTGCCTTCCACGACCGCTGGTACCGGCCCGAACGCGCCGTGCTCGTCATTTCGGGCGACGGCAGCCCCGCGCAGTTCGAGGCGCTGATCCGGAAATATTTTACCGCGTGGCAGGGCAAGGGCGCATCGCCAGCCGATTCCGACTTCGGCAAGCCCGACATGACAGCGCCGCGCACCAGGGTGATCGTCGAGCCCGGACTGCCGATGCTGGTCAGCCTCGCCGTCCTGCGCCCCTGGCGTCCGAAGTTCGATACGATCGAATATAATCGCGGCAAGCTCATCGAGACGCTCGCCCTGCGCATCATCAGCCGCCGGCTCGAACAAAGTGCGCGCGCCGGGGGCAGCTTCCTCGACGCCGATGTCGGTCAGGACGATGTCTCGCGCTCGGTCGACGGCACGTTCATCCAGATCACGCCGCTTGGTGACGACTGGCAGGCGGCGGTGCGCGACGTCCGCACCGTCATCGCCGACGCGCTCGCCAATCCTCCGGCCCAGGCCGACATCGACCGCGAGGCGCAGGAATTCGCGCTCGGGCTGGAGGCCTCGGTCGAACAGGCGCGCAGCCAGAACGGCGGAGAGCTTGCCGACAATCTGATCGAGGCGGTCAACATCCGCGAAACCGTCGCCAGCCCAGAGGTGGCGCGCGACGTCTTTGCCAACATGAAAGACCGGCTGACCCCGGCCAATCTGCTCGCCGCTACCAACCGAATGTTTGCCGGAACACCGATGCGCGCGCTGCTTACCCTGCCCCGGGCGATGCCGCATGCCGACGAAAAGCTGCTCAGGGCGCTGACCGCCGAAGTGAAGCCGGGGGTTCAGCAAGCGCGCCGCGCGCCACTCGGCATCGACCGCCTGCCCGCATTTGGGCCGCCAGCGACCATTGCAACACGACTCGGTCCCGACTCGACCGGACTGCAGTTCGCCAGCCTCTCCAACAACGTCCGCCTGCTGTTGTTCGCGAACAACGCGGAGGCCGGTCGCGTCTACGTCAGCGTGCGCTTTGGTCGCGGCATGAAGGCCTTGCCGAGCGACCGGCCGACCGACGCCTGGGCGGCGGGTCCCGCACTCGTTGCCAGCGGGATCGGCGACCTTCGCCAGGACGATCTCGACCGGCTGGCGAGTGCCCGGCGGATCAACATGGGTTTCAGCATTGCCGACGACGCCTTCGTCCTGTCGGGCACGACGCGCGCCTCCGACCTCAACGACGAACTGCGGCTGATGGCGGCAAAGCTCGCCTATCCCGCCTGGGACCCCGCTCCCGTCCTGCGCGCGCGCGCCGCCATGATCGTCGGATATTCGGCGGCACAGACTTCACCCGACGACATCCTCGACCGCGAGCTGAAGGGGTTGCTCCACGGCGGCGATCCGCGCTGGACCTTCCCGACGCTGGCGCAGGCAAAGGCGATGACCCCGGCCTCGTTCCGGGCGCTATGGGAGCCGCTGCTGCAGACCGGGCCGGTCGAAGTCTCGATCTTCGGTGACGTCGATGCGGATAAGGCAATCGCTGCAGTTGCCGCAACTTTCGGTGCCCTGCCGCCACGCGCCGGCGCGCCGGTCGATCCGCGCAGCGCCGTATCGCGGGGCGTGGCACCGACCGCCCAGCCGATCGTGCGCACGCACAGCGGTCCGCCGGACCAGGCCGCCGCGGTCCTGGCCTGGCCGACGGACGGCGGTTCCACCGATATCTACGAAAGCCGCAAGCTCGACATCCTCGCCGCGATCTTCAACGACCGGCTGTTCGACGAACTGCGTGAGGCGGAAGGGGCAAGCTACAGCCCCAATGTATCGAGCAGCTGGCCACCGTTCATGCCCGGTGGCGGCAGCTTCGTCGTGACGTCGCAGCTGAAGCCGGGTGGTGAGGACAATTTTTTCCGCCTCGCGCGCAAGATTGCCGCCGATCTCGCATCGACGCCGGTCACCGCCGACGAACTCGCCCGCTCGGTCGGCCCGATGAAACAGACGATCGCCCGCGCATCGAGCGGCAACAGCTTCTGGTTGTCGCAATTGTCGGGCGCGACGACCGAGCCCCGCCGCCTGTCCGCGCTCTCGACGCTGTCCAGCGACTATGCGCGGATCACCCCGGCCGAACTCCAAGCAACGGCGAAACGCTGGCTGGTTCCTGAAAAAAGCTTTGCGATGGTGGTGGTGCCGAAGAAAAAATGACCGCGGCGGCGCTCATCCCCGTCCAGCACTCAGCGCCGCCATTGCCCTACAACACGTACTTCGACAGATCGGTGTTGCGCGCCACGCTCGCCAGTTGCTGGTCGACATAGGCTGCGTCGACGGTCAGCGTCGTCCCCTGCCGGTCCTCGGCGTCGAAACTGACATCCTCGAGCAGCTTCTCCATCACCGTCGACAGCCGCCGTGCGCCGATGTTTTCAAGCGCGGCATTCACTTCCGCCGCGATCCGCGCGACCGCGGCGATCCCGTCGTCGGTAAAGGTGACGGTAACACCCTCGGTCTTCAGCAGCGCGCTGTACTGCGTCGTCAGGCTGGCGCGCGTCTCGTTCAGAATGCGCACGAAATCGGCCTCGGTCAGGGCCTTCAGCTCGACCCGGATCGGCAGGCGACCCTGCAGCTCGGGCAGCAGATCGCTCGGCTTCGCGACGTGAAACGCGCCCGATGCGATGAATAAGATATGATCGGTCTTCATCGGCCCATATTTGGTCGCAACCGTCGTCCCCTCGATCAGCGGCAGCAGATCACGCTGCACGCCCTCTCGGCTGACCGATCCGCCGCGCACGTCGCTGACCGCGATCTTGTCGATCTCGTCGAGGAACACGATCCCGTTCGCTTCGGCGTCGGCCAGCGCCATCCGGCTGACCTCGTCCTGGTCGAGCCGCTTGTCAGCTTCCTCGTCGACCAGCTTGGTCCAGGCGGCGGGCACCGACAGCTTGCGCCGTTTCAGCGGTGCGCCGCCCATTGCCTTTGACATCATTTCAGACAGGTTGATCATGCCGACATTGCCGCCGCCGGGAATATCGAACGGCATTTGCGGGGCCTGCTCGACCTCGATCTCTACTTCCTTGTCGTTGAGCGCACCCTCTTCGAAGCGCTGGCGAAACGACGCGCGCGTCGCCTCGCTCGCGCCCTTGCCCGTCAGCGCGTCGAGCAGGCGGCCCATCGCTGCTTCCTCGGCCTTGTCCCTGACGGCAGCGCGGCGACGCTCTTTCTCCAGCCTGATCGCCTCCTCCACCAGGTCACGCGCGATCTGTTCGACGTCGCGCCCGACATAGCCGACCTCGGTGAATTTGGTCGCCTCGACCTTCACGAACGGCGCATCGGCGAGTTTCGCCAGCCGCCGCGAAATCTCGGTCTTGCCGCACCCCGTTGGCCCGATCATCAGGATGTTCTTCGGGCTGACCTCGTCACGCAGGTCGGCAGGCAACTGCTGTCGACGCCAGCGATTGCGCAGCGCGACAGCGACCGCGCGCTTGGCATCCGACTGCCCCACGATATGTTCGTCGAGCGCGCGGCAAATGGCTTTGGGGGTCAGGGCGTCGTTCATGATATTTCTCGGTTAGGCTGCCGCGTCGAGCGTTTCGATGGTGAGCCGGTCATTGGTGTAGACGCATATTTCGGCCGCGATCTTCATCGCGCGCCTTGCCAGCGTCTCGGCGTCGGATTCATATTCGGCCAGCGCCTTGGCCGCCGCCAGCGCGTAATTCCCGCCCGACCCGATTGCGGCGATCCCTTCCTCGGGTTCGAGCACGTCGCCATTGCCGGTAAGGATCAGCGTAACGTCCTTGTCGGCGACGATCATCATCGCCTCCAGGTTGCGCAGATATTTGTCGGTCCGCCAGTCCTTCGCCAGCTCGACCGCTGCCCGCATCAGCTGGCCGTTATGCGTCTCCAGCTTCTTCTCGAGCCGCTCGAACAGCGTGAATGCGTCGGCCGTTGCCCCCGCGAACCCCGCGATGACCGACCCGTCATGCAGGCGGCGCACCTTGCGGGCGTTGGGTTTCATCACGGTCTGACCCATCGAGACCTGGCCGTCCCCGGCGATCACGACTTTCCCTGGCTTGCGGACGGAAACGATGGTGGTGCCGTGCCAGACCGGCATGGCGGAGGAGGTGTTGCTCATTGGTCACAATGTGTGGCCGGGCGGGACGCTTTCAAGTCCCCGGGTTCTTGCCGCCGGCGACGCCGTGGATCAGGACGATGAGCGTGGCGCCGATGCCGAATTCAGGCACGCGGGCCCAGGGCACCTTACCCGCCGGCCACGTGAAGCTGCGTACCCTGCGTGATCACCCGGTCCCCGGGCGCGATATCGGCGACGCCCAGTTCGCCCTGCCCCTCGAGCTCGGTATAGAGGGGCGCGAAATCGGTTTCGACGGTCACGCGCAACAATTCGGCAAAGCTCGGGATCACGAAATAGCTCTGCTGGAAATCGTCGATCCGGTAATCGGTGCGCATGACCCGGCGCAAATCGAAGGCGATGCGGTTCGGGCTGTCGCTGTCGAGCGCGAACAGGCTTTCGCCCCGGCTCGACACGATGCCCGAGCCATAGATGCGCAGCGCTCCGCCCTCCTCGACCAGGCCGAATTCGACCGTGTACCAGTACAGCCGCGCCAGCCGCTTCAACGCCCCGAGCGACCCAGCCCGCTGCCCGCCGCGACCATAGGCCGCCATGTAATCGGCGAACACCGGGTCGGCGAGCATCGGCACATGGCCGAACACATCGTGGAACACATCGGGTTCCTGTAGGTAGTCGAGCTGGTCGGCGCGGCGGATGAAATTGCCCGCGACGAATGTGCGATTGGCGAGATGGTCGAAAAACACCGCGTCAGGCACCAGCCCCGGCACCGCAACGACGCGCCAGCCCGTCGTCGCCATCAGTCGTTCCGACAGCTCATCGAAATCGGGAATGCCGGGCTTGGACAAGCGCAGCACGTCGACCCCGCGCAAAAACGACTCCGACGCGCGTCCCGGCAACATGGCTGTCTGCCGCGCGAACAGGGTGTCCCAGACGGCATGATCCTCGGCGGAATACCGGCTCCACTCCTGGGGAATCGTCCAGTCGTCGGCGGCAGCGGGCGGGCGGTCGAGGGTCGCATTGTCCATGTGATCACTCTACACACATGCCATGCCTGCGCAAAGCCGACTGCTCCTCCGTTTCTTCCGTGCGCTGGCGATCTTGCTGCTCGTCCCGCTCGGCACCTATCTCGCGGCGGCCCTGATTCTCGGTCACCTTCCGGCCAATGCCGCCTGGCATGAGCCCGACCGCGGCATCACCATCTTCGTCCAGACCAACGGCGTTCACACTGGCATCGTCCTGCCCGCCGGACCGCATCGCTGGCGGGCCTATGGCTGGGGCGACCGCGGTTTCTACATCGACACGCCGACCTGGCGGGAGGCGCGGCTCGGCACGATCATGACCGCGTTGACCGGCGGCGGACCCACCGTGGTTCACGTCGACCGCCTCGGCGATTTTATCGCCGATGAAAACTGGCGTCCGCTGCGCCTGCGCCCGGCCGAATATCGCCGCCTCGCTGCCTTCATCGGCGCGACCTTTGCCCCGCATCCGGCCGTCGCGCCCGGCTACACGCCCGACGACAGCTTTTACGCCGCCCGCGGCCGCTACAGCGCACTCAACACCTGCAACGTCTGGACCGGCAATGCCCTGCGCGCGGCGGGTGTGCGAATGGGCTGGTGGACGCCCTTCGCCAGCGACGTCATGCGCTGGGTGCCGGCCCCCTGATCTGCCGCCGCTAACCCGATCGGCGGCCGCAACCTAAAAAAGGCGATGCTACCAGATGTGCACGCGCTGCTCCGGGGCCAGATACATTTTGTCGCCCGGCTTCACGTTGAACGCGGTGTACCAGGCATCGACATTGCGGACGACGCCATTGACGCGGAAGATCGCGGGCGAGTGTTCGTTGGTCAGCAGCTGCTCGCGCAATGCCCCCTCGCGCTGCTTGGTCTGCCACGAATACCCATAGGCAATGAAAAAGCGCTGGTCCCCGGTCAGCCCGTCGATCACCCGCGGCTCGCCGTGGGCCGCGACATAACGGCGATACGCAGAATAGGCCATTTCGAGCCCGCCCAGGTCGCCGATGTTCTCGCCCAGCGTCAGCTGTCCCTTGATGTGGACGCCGGGCACCGGTTCATAGCCGTCATATTGCTTGACCAGCACGGCGGTGCGGTCGCTGAACTTTTTCGCTGCGTCTGCCGTCCACCAGTCGCGCAGCTTGCCTGACGCATCGAACTGTCGCCCCTGGTCGTCGAAGCCGTGGCCGATCTCATGCCCGATGGTCGCGCCGATGCTACCGTAATTGGCGGCCGGGTCCGCATTGGGATCGAAATAGGGCGGCTGCAGGATCGCGGCGGGAAAGGTGATCTGGTTCTGCGTCGGGTCGTAATAGGCATTGTTGGTCTGCGGCGTCATGCCCCACAGCGACCGGTCGACGGGCTTGGGCAGGCGCGACAGTTGCAGCTGCCATTCGAAATTCTGCGCCGCGACCGCGTTGCCGAGCAGATCGCCGCGGGTCACGACCAGCGACGAATAATCGATGTATTTCTTCGGATGCCCGACGCGCGGGTCAAAACTGGCGAGCTTGGCCAGTGCTTCCTTGCGGGTCGCATCGTCCATCCAGCCGTTCTTGGCGATGCGCTCGCCCAGCGCCCCGCGCAGATTGTCGATCAGTTCACCCATCTGCGCGTCGCTGGCCGGCGGATAGTGACGCTGCACATAGATTTGCCCGACGGCCTCGCCCAGCGCGCCATTGACCAGGTCGACGCCGCGCTTCCACCGCTCGCGCTGTGCCGGCACATCGTTCAGCGTCTTCAGAAAAAAGTCGAAATTCGCCTGGTCGAACCCCTTCGACAGGAACGTCGCGTGGGTCCGGACGAAATGGTACGCGACATAGTCCTTCCACGTCGCCAGCGGCACCGTGTCGAGCATCTTGCCCGCCGCCTGGATTGCCGTCGTCTCGGCAACGATCACCGTCGGTACCTTGGCCAGCCCGGCCTCCGTCAGCATCGTGTCCCAGTCGAATTGCGGGGCCAGCGCGGTCATCTGCGCGCGCGTCATCGGGTTATAGATCTGCTTGATGTCGCGGCTGCGCTCCGGAATCCACTGCTCCTTCGCCAGCGCCGTTTCCAGCGCGATGATCCGGTCGGCCTTCGCCGCGGCGTCGTCGATCCCGGCGAGCGTCTGAATCCTGATCACATAGTCCCGGTAAGCCTTGCGATAGGCGTCGTACTTCTCGCCGGTCAGCAGATAATAATCGCGGTTGGGCAGGCCCAGCCCGGCCTGCGAGGCATACGCGACGTAATGAGTCGGGTCGGCGAAATCGGGCGTGATGCCGATGGCGATCGGCGCGGTATAATCCTGCGTCGCGAACAGCTTGATCAGACCCGCCCGGTCCGTCACCGCGGCGACCCGCGCCAGCCAGGGTTTCAGCGGCGCCGCGCCCCGCGCCTCGATCCCGGCCTCATCGATCCAGCTCGCATAGAAATCGCCGATCTGCTGGCCGATCCGGCCGTTCTGGGCCGGGTTCTTCGCCATGTCCTCGATGATCGCGCGGACGTTGCGATCGGTCTCGTCGTTCAGGACCGAATCGATGCCGACGAACGTGCGGTCAGGCGCGATCGCGGTGTTTTTGTACCAGCTGCCGTTGACGTACTGAAAGAAATCGTCGCCCGGCTTCACGGTCCGGTCGCCATCCTCGACGCGCACGCCCCATCTGCCGAACACGGGCTTGGCCGGGGCCGCCAGAGCAGGCCCCGCAAACAGCACGAACGCAACCGACGCGCAAAGCGCGGAACGATGAAATGACATGAAAAACTCTCCTGCGAGTCGACCGCTAACGCGGGTGTGTTATCAGGGTGATACGGCGGCCGCAATTGCTGGCGTCTTGGGGCATCGTGCCCAGGATCGCGCCAATGCTACCCGGCAGCTACTGCCCCAATGCACGAAGCCGCTGCGCGGCAGGGGTGCCAGCGGTGAGGTAGCGCGCCTGAGCTGAAGTTTGGCCCTGCGGTGACGATGGCGGACGATGGAGTTCCTTCAACGAGAGGAACTCATCATGGCTACTCAACCGAT